>NZ_ARVW01000001.1:2400000-3000000 GCF_000384315.1 Amycolatopsis nigrescens CSC17Ta-90
GGTTCGGCTGGTGGGCTGATGAAGAGTCCGGCCTGCGCGGGTCCCGCTACTACGTGAGCAGCCTGCCAGCCGCGGAACGCACGAAGATCAAGACCTACCTGAACTTCGACATGATCGGTTCACGCAACTGGGGCCATTTCGTCTACGACGACGTATCTTCGGTGAAGGCGGTCTTCGACGAGTACTTCCGGTCCATCAACGTGCCGACCGAGGGCGACAGCGAAGGCGACGGGCGGTCCGACCACGCGTCGTTCAAGAGCGCGGGCATCCCGGTCGGCGGCCTCGCCACCGGCGCCGGCGCGATCAAGTCGTCCAGCCAGCAGCAGAAGTGGGGCGGCACCGCCGGCGCGGCCTACGACAACTGCTACCACCGCTCCTGCGACACCACCTCGAACGTCGCGGACACCCCGCTGGACCGCAACAGCGACGCGATCGCCTACGCGGTGTGGAAACTGGCCGTCGCTGCCACCCAGGGCAACGACTTCTCACTGGCGCTGAGCCCGTCCTCCGGCAGTGTCCAACCAGGACAGTCAACGACCGTCGCGGTGAACACGCAGACCACGCAGGGCAGCGCACAGGCGGTCGCGCTGGCCGCGACCGGGCTGCCGGCCGGCGCCACCGCGTCGTTCAGCCCGGCCTCGGTGCAGTCCGGCGGCGCCTCGACGCTGACCATCGCCACGTCGAGCACCACTCCGGAGGGCACCAGCCAGATCACCGTGGTCGGTGACGGGGTGAACGTCGACCACACCGCGCAGTACACGCTCACCGTCGGCACCGCGAGCATCCGGACCTTCGCCAACGACACCGACTACCCGATCACCGACCTCGGCACCGTGCGCAGCACCGTCACCTCCACCGCGACCGGCGACGCGGTGAGCCCGGTGAAGCTGACCGTCACCGGCACGCACACCTGTTCGGAGGACCTGCGCATCTCGCTGCAGTCACCGTCGAACCGGTCCTACTCGGTGAAGGCGACCGGGTCCCTGCCGTGCACCGACCTTGGCACCCGGACCTACTCGGTGCCGGTCACCGGCGAGGCCGCGGGCGGGTCATGGACACTGGTGGTCTATGACGCCTACTCGCAGGACACCGGCACCCTCGATACCTGGAACATCACGGTATAGCGGAGGCGTCCCGTGCGGGAGCTGAGTTCGAGCCCCGCACGGGAGCCGGTCGGCGCCCGGCTGCGCAGGCTGCGCACCGAGCGCGAGCTGACCCAGCGGGCGCTGGCCGAGCCGCACTACACCGCCGCCTATGTGTCCTCTGTGGAGAGTGGCAGGCGGATGCCGTCGGGAGACGCGGTGGCGCATTTCGCCGACCGGCTCGGCCTCGATCCCAACGAGTTGCGCACGGGTCGTTCACCCCGGCAGGTGGTGTGGCTCGACCTCACGCTGGCCGAAGCCGCCCAGGGCGTGCTGGGCGGCGTCGAAGGCGCTGAGGACCGGTTGCGCGCGGTGCTCGCGGAGGCCGACCGGCTCGGCCAGGCGCGACAGTCCGGGCTGGCCAGGCTCTGGCTGGCCGGCCTCGCCACCGGCGACGACCGGGCGCGTTACGTCAAGGAAGCCGAATCCGCGCTGGCCGGGGACACCGCGCTGAACCGCGCGCTGGCCGTGCCGAGCCGGGCCGCGCTGCTGATCGAAGCCGGTGAGCCGCACTACGCGGTGCATCTGCTCCAAGCCTGTCACGACGAGTTGGTGCGCGACGGCTATCCCGACCCCGGCACGCTGCTCTCGCTGCGGGCGCACCTCGCCGACGGCCAGCTCCGGCTCGGCAACCTCGAACGCGCGGGCGAGTACGCGGCACTCGCGCTCGGCGTCGCCAGGCTCGACTCCACCGGTCTCACCGAACTCACCGGGCACTACCTGAGCCTGTGCCGCACCCAGCTGGCTGCCGGCGCGGTCGGCCAGGCCGCCGTTGCCGCCGCACAGGCCATCGACGCGCTGCACGAGCGGGCCCTGCGTCCGGCGCTGGCCCGCTGCCTCGAAGCCCGCGCCAGGGCACGGCGTCGCACCGGCGACCCGCGCGGCGCGCTCACCGACCTGCTCACCGCGCGGGACGTCGCCCCGGCGGACCGGGCCGTCACCGTGCAGCTGGCCGAGGTCAACCGCGAACTCGGCGCGCACCACGCGGCCGCGGACCTGCTCGCCGAAGCGCTGCGCGAGATCCCGGCCGACGACCCGCTGGCCGCCGCCGTCCGCTACGAACTCGGCGCCCTCGCGTCCGCGCGCGGCGAGTTCCCCAAGGCGGAGAAGCATTTGCGGGCCGCGATCGACCTGGCCGTCCAACTGGACGCCCGCGAAACCCTCGCCAACGCGCTCGAACTGGCCGGCGGACTGCTTCGTACGCAGGGACGTCTCGACGACGCGGCGGATCTTCTCCGCGACGGCCTCCTCTCCCTCGGCGCAGCTCCCCACTAAACCGCCCCCCGACAGGCAAATAGCCGACTTTTTGCCCCTCTCGCGTCGCCGCCATAAGGGCAAAAAGTCGGCTATTTGCCGGGCTAGGGGGTTAGGGGAGGAGGAAGGTGGTGAGGATGTTGGTGACGCGGGTGATGTCGGCGGCGGAGACGTGTTCCTGCTGGGTGTGCGCGAGGGTCGGGTCGCCGGGGCCGAAGTTGACCGCGGGCATGCCGAGTGCGGCGAACCTGGCCACGTCCGTCCAGCCGAGCTTGGCCGCGGCGGTGCCACCCGCGGCGGTGACGAGTTCGGCGGCGGCGGGTGCGGCGAGGCCGGGCAGGGCACCCGGCGAAAGGTCCACAACGGACAGTTCGAAGCCGTCGAACACCTCGCGCAGATGGGTTTCCGCCTGCTCCGGAGTGCGGTCGGGGGCGAAGCGGTGGTTCACCGCGAGCACTGCCTCATCGGGCACCACGTTGCCGGCCACGCCGCCGCCGATGCGCACCGCCTGCAGGCCCTCGCGGTAGGTCAGGCCGTCGATGTCGACCACCCGCGCCTGGTACTCCGCGAGCCTCCGCAGCGGTTCACCGAGCGCGTGGATGGCGTTCTCCCCCATCCACCCCCGCGCGGTGTGCGCGCGCTTCCCGTTCGTGCGCAGCTCCACCCGCATGGTGCCCTGGCAACCCGCTTCGATCACCGCGTTCGACGGCTCACCGACGATCGCCAGGTCACCGGCCAGCCACTCGGGCAGCTCGCGCTCGATCCGGCCGAGACCGTTGCGCGCTGCCTCGACTTCTTCGTTGTCGTAGAACACGAAAGTCAGGTCGTGCCGCGGCTCCAGCACGGTCGCGGCGAGGTGCAGGAACACCGCGTCGCCGCCCTTCATGTCCACCGTGCCGAGGCCGTGCAGCACCTCGTCCGGCCCGGCGCCGGTGCGGCGCAGCGGCAGGTTCGCGTTCACCGGCACGGTGTCCAGGTGCCCGGCGAAGACGACCCTGGTCGGGCGGCCCAGATTGGTCCGCGCCAGCACGGCATCCCCGTTGCGGACGATCTCCAGGTGCCCGGCCTGCGCGGTGAGCGCGGCCTGCACGGCGCCCGCGAGCGCGGCCTCCGCGCCGGAAACGCTTTCGATGTCCACCAGCGCGGCGGTCAGGTCAACGGGGTCCACGTGCAGGTCGAGAGCGAGCATACGGGCGACGGTACCCGGCCGGAGTTGTCGTGCGTACGGTGAGAACGTGCTTACCCGACGTGCTCTGACCACAGCGGCTCTGCTCCTTCTCCTCGCCGGCTGCGGCAGCGGGGCGCCGCCGGGGCCGTCCAGCCCGCAGCCCGATCTCGGGCCGCAGGACCTGCTGGTCAAACTGAACGCGCAGCGCACGGACACCTGCTTCACCACGCCCTCCGCGGTCGCCCCCAAGGGCTGTGAGAAATACGTCACCCAGCTCGCCGGCACCAGCCGGCAGGCGCACGGGATGGCCGGCACGAAGCGTCCCGAGATGGCCGGTCACGCCGACCGGCTGGACAAGGCGATCAGCGCCTACCGCGACCAGAGCTGCAACAACGCCACCGAACCCGGCACCGGGCCCTGCTCGCAGGCGCTGGTCGACATCGCCAGCAGTGTGAGCGGGATCAAGACCGAACTGTCCAAGCAGGTCGCCGGCGGCTGAGTTAGGTTGTCGCCGTGAGCGAGCAGAACCCCAACTCCGAGAGCCCCGCCCCCGAGCAGACCGGCGCGACCGCGGTCGGGCTGGCCACGATCACGGTCGACGGCACGGTGCTGGACACCTGGTTCCCGCAACCGAAGCTGACCGGGCCTGGCACCGGCGGCACCGAGCGACTCACCGCGGAGCAGGCCGCCGAAGTGCTCGGCGACTCGGTCACCCCGCTGCTCGGCCAGGACCAGGCACGCGGGGTCGACGTCGTCGCGGTGCGCACCACGATCGGCACGCTCGCCGACGCGCCCGCCGACGCGCACGACATCTACCTGCGGCTGCACCTGCTTTCGCACCGGCTGATCCAGCCGAACAAGCAGAACCTGGACGGCATGTTCGGGCTGCTGGCCAACGTGGTCTGGACAAATCACGGGCCTTGCCCGGTGGAGGGTTTCGAGGCGACCCGGCTACGGCTGCGCGCCCGCGGCAACGTGACCGTCTACGGGGTGGACAAGTTCCCCCGGATGGTGGACTACGTGCTGCCCAGCGGGGTGCGCATCGCCGACGCGGACCGCGCCCGGCTCGGCGCGCACCTGGCCAGCGGCACCACCGTGATGCACGAGGGCTTCGTGAACTTCAACGCCGGCACGCTCGGCGCGTCCATGGTCGAGGGCCGGATCTCGGCCGGCGTGGTGGTCGGTGACGGCAGCGACGTCGGCGGCGGCGCGTCCATCATGGGCACCCTCTCCGGCGGCGGCAAGGAGGTCATCTCCATCGGCGAGCGCTGCCTGATCGGCGCGAACGGCGGCATCGGCATCTCGCTCGGCGACGACTCGGTGGTCGAGGCCGGCCTTTACGTCACCGCCGGCACCAAGGTCGTGCTGGACGGGAAGACGATCAAGGCACGGGACGTCTCCGGGATCTCCGGCGCGATGTTCCGGCGCAACTCCACCAGCGGGCAGGTCGAGGTGGTCTCCCGCAGCGGAGCGGGCATCGAGCTCAACGCCGCACTGCACGCCAACGACTGAATGCGCGCGGATCGCCATGCGAATGGCTGATCATCGAGGGTCGCGGGTCACCTAGTATCGATTCGGTGAACACTGGAGCCCCCACCATGAGGACACCAGGTGAACTGGGTCTGTCCGAAGAGCCCGCGTCCGCCAAGCCGAAGGACCCGCCGGTCAGCCACCTGCGGGCGAAGCTGGACGCGCAGGTGCGTGCGTTGCTGGCGTACGAGCCCGGCACCCGTTCCGGCGCCGACCCCGAGGATCTGCACCAGATGCGGGTCGCGGTGCGGCGGATGCGCAGCGTGCTCAAACTCTCCGGCGACCTGCTCGGCGGCACCGCCGAGGGAGTGCGCGCGGACCTGAAATGGCTCGGCGCGGCGCTGGGCGAGGTGCGCGACTACGACGTGCTGATCGGGCACCTGCGCGAGACGGTGGCCACCTTCGAAGCTGTGGACCAGCCGGCCGCGAGCCGGCTGGTCCAGCTGTTCGTCGCCGAGCGGGCGACCGCGAAACGCCGGCTGAACAGGGTGCTCGGCAGCGCGCGGTACGCGACCCTGCTGCAGTCCGCCGCCCAGCTGGCGCGGACGCCGGAGCACGAGCCCGCGGTCTCCGACACAGGCGACCCGGCGGCCGCCCCCGCGCCAGCGGGAGCGGGCGATCTGGTGACCGGCCTGCGCAAGCCGTACCGGAAGCTCCGCAAGGCGGCCGCCGCGCTGCCCGCCAACCCGCCGGACGACGACCTGCACGCACTGCGGATCCATGGCAAACGTTTGCGCTACGCCACCGAACTGGCCGGCTCTGCCGCGAAGAAGAAGCAGTCTGAGCAGCTCAAAGCGCTGATCAGGGCCACGAAGGAGCTGCAGACCGTGCTCGGCGACCACCAGGACGCGGTGGTCGCCGCGGACCGGATGCGGGGCCTGCTCGAAGGCCAGGACCCGGCCGTCGCCTTCATCGCCGGCCGGATCGCGGAACGCGAGCTGACCCGCCGCACGCACGCCCGCGCCGTCTGGCCGGACACCCTGGACGCCGTGCACTCCGCCGCCGCCCCCTTCCTGTGATCCTTCTCCACAGCCCCAACTCCTGCCCCACCAGCCCCAAACCGGACAGGCCCAACGTGACGTTTGGCCAATAGAACGAGCCAAACGTCACGTTGGGCTCGCGCGCTTGGGGGCGGAGCGATTTGGGTGGCGGCGTGATCAGGAGCGGGAGCCGACGTAGGAGTCGGGGCGGATGTGGAAAACGGCGGAGCCGGTGACGCCGTATGCCTCGAAGGCGTGGCCGTCGACGTCCAGATAAGCGCCCACAGTGTCCACAGTGGACGAACTACCGGGGCGCAGCACGGTGTGCACGTGCTCCCCGGTCAGCCCGGACCGGCCGCCGAAATCGAGCACCGCGCCGTGCGGGCCGCGGAACAGGTCGAACAGGCGGAGGTCGCCGCCGCGAGGGTCCTTGAGCGGCGCGTCCGGGGCGCGATCGCCGGCGGCGAGCACAGGTGACGTCTCCCCTTCGGCGCGGTAGCCGACGTCCAGCTGCCGGGTGTTCTCGCCGCGCTCGTGCGCGTCCGGGTCGCCCTCGGTGTACTTGCGCAGCAGCTCCGAGCTGATCCCGAGCACCCGCTCGGCCACCGCCCGCCGCTCGCGCTGGTAGCTGTCCAGCAGCTCCGGCGAGCCGTCCGCCAGCTTCCAGCCCAGGTTGTAGGCGTCCTGCACCCCGGTGTTCAGGCCCTGGCCGCCGGTCGGCGGGTGCACATGCGCCGCGTCACCGGCCAGGAACACCCGGCCGTCCCGGAACCGCTCGGCCAGCCGGACGTTCGGCCGCCACACGGTCGACCAGGTCAGCTCGGTCAGCGGCACCGCTGCCGGACCGGCCAGCCGGTCGAACAGCTCCTGCAAGGTGGCCAGCGACGGCTCGCGGTCGGCCGCCAGCGGCGCGCCGAACTGGAAGGACCGGCCACCGGACAGCGGGGTCATCGCGATCCCGGCCATCGGGTCGTCCGCGGCGGCGAACCAGTGGCCCACCGAGTGGTCGAGCCGGTCCGCCCGCACGTCGCCGAGCAGCATCCGGATCGACTCGTCGGTGCTGCCTTCGAAGGCGATGCCGAGCGACTTGCGCACGAGGCTGCGACCGCCGTCCGCGCCGACCAGGTACTGGGAGCGCACGGTCTCGGCGCCGTTCAGGGTCGCGGTCACCCCGTCGGCGTCCTGGTCGAACCCGGTCAGCTCGGTACCCAGCTCGACGGTGACGCCGAAGCAGGCCAGCCGGTCGCGCAGGATCGCCTCGGTCCTGGACTGGCCGAGCATCCACGGGCTCGGGTACGGCCGCGACGGGGAAGGCTCGGCGACCGGGCTCATCCGCCGCTCGCCGACCACTTCCCCGCCGACGTGAACCCGCATCGGCACCGGCGCCATCCCGGCCGCCAGCACCTCGTCGACCACGCCGAGATCGTCGAAAACCTCCAGCGTGCGCGGTTGCAGCCCGTCCCCGCGCGACCCGGCGAAGTACGTGTCGGCGCGCTCCACGATCCGCACCCCGATTCCCCGCCTGGCCAGGTCGATCGCCAGGGTCAGCCCGGTCGGTCCCGCTCCCGCGATCAGCACGTCGATGTCCATCGTCTCCCCTTGGGTGAATTTTGATTCAGTGAATTTAAGTTCATCATGCGCGCTGCTAGCGTGCCCGTCAAGGAGGCGGGGATGGGGCGCAAGGAACAGGCCGCGGAGACGGAGGTGGCCCTCAAGGAGGCCGCCAAACGGCTGTTCGCCGAGCGGGGCTACCTGAACACCAAGATCACCGACATCACCACGTCGGCTGGCCGCGCGGCCGGGTCGTTCTACAACCACTTCGCGGGCAAGGAAGAGCTGCTCGAGGCGCTGCTGGCCGATCTGTCCGCCGCCGCGGACGAGACGGTCTCCGCCACGGACACCGAGCACAACCCCGACTTCACCGACCCGGCCGCGGTCCGCTGGCACATCCGCGGCTACTGGCTGTTCTACCGGGAGAACGCGGCGGTCATGCTCGCGCTGCGGCAGGCCGCGATGGTGAACGAGGAGTTCGGCCGCAAACTGGTCCGCTTCGGCGCCACCGAACAAGCCGACGTCGCCGGCCACCTCGACTACATCTCCAGGGCCGGGCTACGCCTGCCCGGCGAGCCGGGCGCGGCGCTCACCATGATGTACGGGGTGGTGGAGCAGTTCATGCAGCAGCGGATGCTCGGCGGCAACCCGGCCCTGACCGAGCTGTCCGACGAAGCGGCGATCGAAACGCTGACCCGGTTCGTCTACCGCGGGCTGACCGGCCGGGACTACTGAGCCAGCCGGTCGGCCGCCGCCTGCACGCGCTCGTCGGTCGCGGTCAGCGCGATCCGCACGTGCTGTTTGCCCGACGGGCCGTAGAAGGTGCCCGGCGCGGCCAGGATGCCGAGGCCGGCGAGCCAGTCCACGGTGGCCCAGGCATCTTCGTCGCGGGTGGCCCACAGGTACAGCCCGGCCTCCGAATGGTCGATCCGAAAACCGCTGTCCAGCAACGCTTTCCGCAACACCGTCCGGCGCCGCGCGTAACGCTCCCGCTGGGCGGCCAGCGCCTCGTCGTCGGTCAGCGCGGCGACCATCGCCTCCTGCACCGGGCGCGGCACGATCATGCCGGCGTGCTTGCGCGCCGCGAGCAGGCCGGCCACCAGCTCCGGGTCGCCGGTCACGAAACCGGCCCGGTAGCTGGCCAGGTTCGCCGACTTGGACAGCGAGTGCACGGCCAGCAGGTTGTCCAGCCGCCCACCGTGCACCGACGGATGCAGCAGCGACAGCGGCTCGCCTTCCCAGCCCAGCGCCAGATAGCACTCGTCGGAGGCGACGATCACGTCCCGCTCACGGGCCCACTCGACCACCTTGCGCAGGTGCTCGACGCCGAGCATCCGGCCGGTCGGGTTGGACGGCGAGTTCAGCCAGATCATCGCCGGGCGCTGCGGGCCAAGCGCGGTCAGCCCGTCCGCGCGCAGCACCTGCGCGCCGGCCATCAGCACCCCGACCTCGTAGGTCGGATAGGCCAGTTCGGGAATGACCACGGTGTCGCCGGGGCCGAAGCCGAGCAACCGCGGCAGCCAGGCGACCAGTTCCTTGGAGCCGATGGTGGGCAGCACCGCCGCCGGGTCGATGCCGTCGATACCGTGCCGTCGGCGCAGCGCGTCGATCGCTGCGCTGCGCAGCGCCGGGGTGCCGTGCGTGGCCGGGTAGCCGGGAAGGTCGGAGACCGAGGCCAGCGCGTCCCGGATACCGGCAGGCACCGGGTCGACCGGGGTGCCGATCGACAGGTCGACGATTCCGTCGGGATGCGCTTTGGCCTTGGAGCCGTACTCGGCGAGGGCGTCCCAGGGGAAGTCTGGCAGGCGAACCCGGCTCATTCGCCCTGCGGCGGCAGTTCCTTGATGAACCCCGGGTCGTGGCTGGTCTTGCCCACCTTGGACGCGCCACCCGGCGAGCCGAGCTCATCGAAGAAGTCGACGTTGGCCTTGGTGTACTTCGACCACTCGTCGGGCACGTCGTCCTCGTAGTAGATGGCCTCCACCGGGCAGACCGGCTCGCAGGCACCACAGTCGACGCACTCGTCGGGGTGGATGTACAGCATCCGGTCGCCCTCGTAGATGCAATCGACGGGGCATTCGTCGATGCACGCCTTGTCGAGCACATCGACGCAGGGCTCGGCGATCACGTAGGTCACTGCGCACTCCTGCTTTTCGTCCGTTGTCCGCGCTTGCGGACATTACGCGGCCTTGGCGGGCAACGAGCGGTTAGGCAACCCTTAATGTGGGCCGCTAAGCCAGCGCGAAAACCCTCTTCCCCAGTGTTCTAACCGGAGCATACCCCCAGTATGGGAGCTACTCGCGGCCCTGATCACTGGGATTCTGACGCGGGGTCTCGGGATTTTTGGCCCGCTTCGGGGGCGGCGTGCGCTTGTCACCGGTGACCACGAAGCGTGGCCGCTGGGACTGCGGTTCGCCGTCCTCGCCCTGTTTGGCGCTGAGCGCGCGGTTGAAGTTGTCCGCGATTTCGCCGACCAGGTCCTCGTTGTGCCGGTCGTCCTTGCGTGCGATGCTCATCGGCCCTCCGTGTCCGGTCCCTCTGGGCACAATGTAGTCGTGCACTCCAGCGAGACGATCGAACGAGCCTGCGCGGACGCCTGGCCGGCACTGGTCGAGGACAAGATCGGAGACTGGCGGCTGCGCGCCGCGGACGGCTTCACCGGCCGTGCCAACAGTGCGCTGGCCGTCGGCGATCCCGGCGTCGCCGTGCCCGAGGCGCTGCGCCTGGTTTGTGAATTCGCCCACAGGAACCACATTCCGCCGGTGGTCCAGGTGCTCTCGGGCAGCGGGACCGAACGGGAGATCCAGGCCGCCGGCTGGGTGCCGAACACCGGGCACGCCGCCGGGCACCTGGTGAGCGTGCTGCTCGGCCGGCCCGGCGAGGCGGACTCACCCGGCGTCACCGTGCTCGACGAACCCACTCCCGGCTGGTGGGAGCTGACCGCGGGCACCGCGACGCCCACGGCAGCGGAACGCCACGTGCTCACCACCGGTGAGATCGGCTACGGGGTCGCCGTGGTGGACGGCGTCACCGCGGGTGTGGTGCGGGCCGCGATAGCCGCCGACCTGCTACACATCAGCAGGCTGGCGGTGCATCCGGACTTCCGGCGCCGTGGCCTGGCCACGCTGCTGATGAACGCGGCCGGCACCTGGGGCCGGTCACGCGGCGCGACGGCGTGCGTGTTGCAGGTCGCGGTGGACAACGGCTCGGCTTTGGCGCTGTACGCCGGACTGGGCTTCACCGAACATCACCGGTACCGATACTGGGTGCCCGCACCCACCGACGCGTGCGAGGATCCGACACTGTGAAGGTTGTCGTGATAGTCGGCGGAGTGGGCGGCGCCCGGTTCCTGCTCGGCGTGAAGGCCGCGCTCGGCCTGCCCCCGATCGGGGAAGCCGAAGACGGGGCGGAGCATGAAATCACCGCTTTGGTGAACACCGGGGACGACGTCTGGCTGCACGGCCTGCGGATCTGCCCCGACCTGGACACCTGCATGTACACCCTGGGCGGCGGCATCGACACCGCCCGCGGCTGGGGACATGCCGGGGAGACCTGGACGGTGAAGGAGGAGCTGGCGGCCTACGACGCCGAGCCGAGCTGGTTCGGCCTCGGCGACAAGGACATCGCCACCCACCTGATCCGGTCCAGGATGCTGCGGGCCGGGTATCCGCTCTCCGCGGTCACCGAGGCGCTCTGCGCCAGGTGGCGGCCGGGGGTCCGGCTGCTGCCGATGTCGGACGACCGGGTGGAGACGCACGTGGTGGTGGACGACCCGGATGAACAGGGGCAGCGCAAGGCGCTGCACTTCCAGGAATGGTGGGTGCGCTACCGGGCGGAGCTGCCGGCGCACTCGATCGTGCCGGTCGGCGCGGACGAGTCCTCGCCGGGGCCGGGGGTGCTGGACGCGATCGGCGAGGCGGACGCGGTGCTGTTCGCGCCGTCCAACCCGGTGGTGTCGGTTGGCACCGTGCTGTCCGTGCCGGGGGTGCGGGACGCCCTGCGCAAGACCGGTGCCGGCGTGGTCGGCATCTCCCCGATCATCGGCGGCAAACCCTTGCGCGGCATGGCCGACGCCTGCCTGACCGCGATCGGCGTGGAGACCTCCGCGGAGGCGGTCGGGCGGCACTACGGCTCGCGGCAGACCTCCGACGAGGGCCTGCTGGACGGCTGGCTGGTGTCCTCCGGCGAGTCCGTGGACGTACCGGGGGTCGCCGTGCGGGCGGTCCCGCTGGTCATGTCCGATGTGGACGCAACGGCGGCGATGGCGCGCGCGGCACTGCACCTTTCCGGAGTGGACCTTGACTGATCACGCGGCGAGCCGGCTGGAGATCCTGCCGGTGGAAGGACTGCCCGAGTTCCGGCCCGGCGACGACCTGACCGGCGCGATCGCGGACGCGGCCCGCTGGCTGCGCTCCGGCGACGTGGTGGTGGTGACCAGCAAGGTGGTGTCCAAGATCGAGGGCAGGCTGGTCACCGTGCCCGCCGATCCCGAGGCGAGGGACGCGGCGCGGCGGAAGCTGATCGAGGAGGAGTCGGTCCGGGTGATCGCCAGGATCGGCCGTACCGCGATCACCCAGAACCGGCTCGGCATCGTGCAGGCCGCGGCCGGGGTGGACGCCTCCAACGTGGCCACCAACGAGGTGGCGCTGCTGCCCGCCGACCCGGACGCCAGCGCACTCGCCCTGCGCAACGGCCTGCGCGAGCGGCTCGGGGTGGAGGTCGCGGTGGTCATCACCGACACAATGGGCCGCGCGTGGCGGGTCGGCCAGACCGACGCCGCGATCGGCGCCAGCGGGGTCGAGGTGCTGCACTCCTACGCCGGTGAGGTGGACGTACAGGGCAACGAGCTGGCGGTCACCGAGGTGGCGATCGCGGACGAGCTGGCCGCGGCGGCCGACCTGGTCAAGGGCAAACTCGGCGGCAACCCGGTTGCGATCGTCCGCGGTCTGTCCCTTGTGGACTCGCAGGCCACGGCGAAGGACCTGGTCCGTCCGGTGGACGAGGACCTGTTCCGGCTCGGCACCACCGAGGCGATCGCGCAGGGCCGCCGGGAGGCGGTGCTCACCCGCCGCTCGGTCCGCCGGTTCAGCGCCGAGCCGGTCGACCCCGAGGTGCTGCGCCGCGCGATCGGTGCCGCGCTCACCGCGCCCGCGCCGCACCACACCCGGCCGGTGCGGTTCGTCTGGCTGCGCGAGCCGGGCCTGCGGCGCAAGCTGCTGGAAGCGATGCGCGAGGACTGGCGGGCCGACCTGGCCGGCGACGAGTTCACCGAGGCGCAGATCGCCAAGCGGCTCAGCCGCGGCGACATCCTGTTCGACGCGCCGGAGGTGGTTATCCCGTTCCTGGTGCCCGAGGGCGCGCACACCTATCCGGACGCGCGGCGCAACGCCTGCGAGCACACCATGTTCACGGTCGCCGCCGGTGCCGCGGTGCAGGGCCTGCTGGTGGCGCTGGCCGCGGAGGAGATCGGCTCCTGCTGGATCGGCTCCACCATCTTCGCCGCGGACGTGGTGCGCGGGACGCTGGGCCTTGACGCGGGCTGGCAGCCGCTGGGCGCGGTGGCCATCGGCCATCCGGTGGACGGCCCGCCGCAGCCGCGACCGCCGCGCGAACTAGGTGAGGGGTTGCTAGAGCTGTGAGTTTGCACGAAGAAGCACTGTCCACTCTGGACAAATGGCGGCCGGACACGGCCGCGCAGGAGTCGCTGCGCCAGGCGTTCCTCGGCTTCCTGTCGGCGCGGGAGGACTCCTGCACGCGCTCCTGCGAAGCGGGGCATCTGACCGCGTCGGCGGTGGTGCTCGACGCCGACGGCGAGCGGGTGCTGCTCACCCTGCACCCGCGGGTCGGGCGCTGGCTGCAGCTCGGCGGGCACTGCGAGCCGGAGGACGGCACGCTGGCCGAGGCGGCGCTGCGGGAGGCCGGCGAGGAGTCCGGGCTGAGCGGGCTGACCATCGAGCCGGAGCCGGTCCACCTGGACGTGCACCCGATCACCTGCTCGCTCGGCGTGCCGACCAGGCACTTCGACGTGCGTTTCGTGGTGCGGGCGCCGCGCGGCGCGGAACCGGTGCGCAGCGACGAGTCCGAGGATCTCCGCTGGTGGCCGCTTGGCGCGCTGCCGGCCGGCTCGGAGGACCTCAACGAGCTCTTCGCCGCCGCCACCCACCGGCCGTAGCAGCTCGCGCACGATCGGGATTACCGTGGTCCGGTGATCGTCAGCGTGGACAGCACCTCCCCGGTACCGCCGTACGAACAGGTGCGCGCCGGCCTGGCAGGCCGGATCAACGACGGTTCGCTGCCGGTCGGCGCCAAGCTGCCCACCGTGCGCAAGCTGGCCGCCGACCTCGGCATCGCGCCGAACACCATCGCCCGCGCCTACCGGGAGCTGGAGGAGGCCGGGCTGATCGAGACGAGGGGCCGGGCCGGCAGTTTCGTCGGCGCCTCGGGCGACGAGAGCCGCCGTCGTGCCCAGCAGGCCGCCGTCGAGTACGCCGCGATCGCCCGCCGCCTCGGACTATCCACCGAAGAGGCGCTCACCATCGTCCGCGCTGCCCTGGACCGCTGAGGGCAAAAAGTCGGCTATTTGCCCTTACATGGCGCGGTAGTCGCGGACGGCGTAGCGGGGGCCGAAGCGGGGACGGGAGTAGCCGGCGGCTTCGAGGTAGCGGACCACCCGCTGGCGCTGCGGCGCGTAGGGCGCCAGCACCTCCTGCAGGCCGGCGTCGTCCAGCGGCTCGCCGACCAGGGCGTGCCCGACGATGGCCGGGATGTGGAAGTCGCCGAAGCTGACCGCGTCCGGGTCGCCCCAGGCGCGCTGCGCCACCTCGGCCGCGGTCCACACGCCGATCCCGGGCACCTTCCGCAGCAGCGCACGCCCCTCGGCGCCGCCAAGCTCGACGGCCCGTTCCAGCCGGTGCGCCACCTGCGCGGCGAAGACCAGCGCCTTCCGGCGGCTGAGATCAACCCCGGCGCGATGCCACTTCCAGTCCACAATGGACATAATGGCGCGCGGGGACGGCGGCACCCGCAGCCCGGCCGGCACCGGGCCCGGCGCCGGCTCGCCGTACCACCGGCACAGCTCACGCCAGGACCGCCTGGCCTCGATCCCGGTCACCTTCTGCTCCAGCACCGCAGGCATCAGCGCGTCCCAGACCCGGCCGCTGGCCCCGATCCGCAGCCCCGGCATGCCCCGCCGGGCGGCCGCGACCGCGTCGTGGTGCGAGATGAAGCCGCCGTCGTCGTCCTCAGCGCCGAGCAGTGCGGGCAGCCCGTCCAGCATCCGCTGCGCACCCGGTCCCCACGCCTGCGCCTCGACCTCGGCAACGGTACCGCCGACGCCCCGGACGGCGAGCGTGCCAGGCCCGTCCGCGGTGTTGCCGGCCAGCCACGCCACCCCGCGATCGTCCTGCTTCAGGCACGGGTCGCCCCGGCCGCGCTGGTGCGGCGCCAGCACCGCGGCGAGGTCGAGTGGATACGGCGGGCGCCAGAACATCAAGCGTCGCTGGAGAACCGGATCGAACCGTCCGGCAGCTCGGCCCCCGGCCAGACCCTGGCCCCGTCGGTCAGTTCGCAGCCCGCGCCGACCTTGGCGCCGTCCCCGAGCACCACCCCGCGCAGCACCGCGCCCGCGCCTACCTCAGCACCGGCGCCGAGCACCGAGCGCTCGACCACCGCGTCCTCGCCGACGGTGGCGCCGTCGAACAGCACCGAGCCCGCCACCTCGGCCCGCGGCCCGACCGTGCAGCCCTTACCCAGGGTGGCACCGCCGGTCACCGAAGCCCCGGCGCCGCACAGCGCCCCGCCCAGCACCAGCGAGTCGCCCACCTCGCCGGGCAGCGCGGAGGTCGGTGCCAGCCCGCGCACCAGGTCCGCGGACCCGCGCACGAACGCCTCCGGGGTGCCGACGTCCAGCCAGTACGAGTCGTCCACGAAACCGTGGATGTGCGCCCCGGCGGCCAGCAGCCCGGGGAAGGTCTCCCGCTCCACCGAAACCGGTCGTCCGGCCGGAATGGACTCGATCACCGAGCGGCGGAACACGTAACAACCGGCGTTGATCTGGTCGGTGGGCGGGTTCGGCGTCTTCTCCAGGAACTCCAGCACCCGCCCGGTTTCGTCGGTGGGCACCGAGCCGAACCGGCTGGGATCGGCCACCCGCTGCAGGTGCAGGGTGACGTCCGCCGCCGCGTCCCGATGGGTCTGGACCAGTGCGCCGAGGTCGGCGCCGGAGAGGATGTCGCCGTTGAAGATCAGCGCGTGTTCCGCGCGCAGCCTGCCCGCCACGTTGCGGATCGCACCCGCGGTGTCCAGCGGGACGTCCTCCACCACGTATTCCAGCTCGAGGTCCAGCTTCGAACCGTCGCCGAAGTACTCCTCGAACACCTCGGCCCGGTACGAGGTGCCGAGCACCACGTGCCGGATCCCGGCGTCGCGGATCCGGGACAGCAGATGACTGAGGAACGGCACGCCGGCAGTCGGCAGCATGGGCTTCGGCGCGGACAGCGTCAGCGGGCGCAGCCGGGTGCCCTTACCGCCGACGAGTACCACCGCGTCGACGCCGAGATCGGACGCCATGCCAAGATCCTTCCATCCGGCCGGTGAGACCCACCGGTGAGCGACAAACCGTGTGAAACACTGACGGCAACGGCCCTGAGGGCCTACCCTAGACAGCACAGAGGGTGCCCTCGTCCAAGAGGGCCTCGGGTCGAGTCGGGAGGCCTAGGGGATGGACCCCCGCGATCGGGCGGACGCTCTGCTTTCTCGGGCACGGGCGCGCGGTGCTTTCGTGGTCACTCCGGATAACGCGACCTCGCCGATGGACGCGTCCAACACGCAGCAGATCGCCAGAGCCGTGGTCGCCGAGATCGACCGCAGCCAGGACCCGGACACCACCGCGCAGCTGCCGGCCAAGCTGATCGAGGAGAACGACGATCACCACCTGGCGTCGTCGCAGCCGACCAACCGGCTCGAGCAGCCCGGCGCCGAATCTTCGGGGAACCCGGTGACCAAGCCGCTGCCGGTGCAGCCGCCCCGGCCGGTGCCCGCCGCCGAGGTCCGTGAAGAGCGGATCGACGGGCTGATCCCGACCACCAAGCAGACCAGCTCCGGCCGCTCCAACCTTTCCCGCCGCCTGGACGGCATCTAGCCCAAGTCCCTTAAGGCCACCATAGGGGCGTCCAACGCCCTCATGGTGGTCTTAAGGGCGCGCTACTTGCGGCGGGTTTCGAGTTTGAGGCGCAGGGCGAGGCCGAGTTTGACGGCGGCCAGCACCGGCTTCCACAGCGGGCCCTGGTGCCGGTCGGCCAGGTAGCGGTAGGCGCTGGCGTGGTGCGCGGCGAGCATCTTCGCCGGTGCGCGTGCGGTGGAGTGCCCGCCGATGTGCATCACCGCGGCCGAGGGCGCGTACACGTTCTGCCAGCCGGCGCGGCCGATCCGGTCGCCGAGGTCCACGTCCTCGAAGTACATGAAGTACCGGGTGTCGAAGCCGTCCACCGAGTCCCACGCCTCGCGGCGCAGCAGCTGGACCGAGCCGGAGAGCCAGCCGGACACCCGCTCGACCGGGGTGGCCCGCTCCTGCCGGTACTCGCGGGTCCACGGGTTGCCCGGCCAGACCTTGCCGAACGCCGCGTGCCCGATCCCACGGCCGAGTGACGGCAGCAGCCGGGCGGACGGGTACACCGTGCCGTCGGGCTCCTTGATCAGCGGGCCGAACGCGCCGCCCCGTGGCCACCGCCCCGCGACCTCGAGCAGGGCGTCCAGCGAGCCGGGCTCCCATTCCAGGTCGGCGTTGGCGATCACGATCCAGCCGTACTCGTCGCCGAGCTCGGCGACGCCGCGGTTGGCGCCGCCGCCGTAACCCAGGTTCTCGCCGATCGAGAGCAGGTGCACGTTCTCCCGACGCTCAGCGGCCTTCTCCGGGACGCCGTCGGCGGAGGCGTTGTCCGCGAGCACCACCCGCACCTCGCGCGTGGTCGCCTTCTCGAGCGAGTCGAGAAAACCCTCCAGGGTCTCACCGGGGAAATAGGTCACGACGACAATGCCGATCTTGTCGCCGTAGTGTGCTGGCTCCGTCACGACAAGACATTGTGCCCTGGCTACCGAGCGCTACTCGCTCAGGGCGCGGCCGGCCCCACGTCCGCCTTGGTCAGCGGCTTCCTGGCGACGGTGCCGCCGAACTCGTCCGCGCCCACGTCGAGCTTGCCCGTCCTGGGGTGCGGGTCGAAGTCCGCGGTCAGGTACGGGTAGCTGCCGGCCGCCGTGTCGACGGCCGGGCTGCCCGCGGCCAGGCGTGACAGTCCGGCCGAATCCGTCACCAGCTTCGGGTCCACCGCCCGGTGCCCGTCGGCTGGCATCCCGGCCTCGGCGCCCCAGGCGATGTTGCCCTCGTACCGCACCGTCGCCCCGCCGACCATGTCCACCAGCTTGCCGGAGCGGCCGACGAGGATGTTGTTCGCCAGCACGCAGTCCTTTGGCTTGAACTCGCCGCCGTCGCTGTCGATCACCGCGCTGGTGCCGAGCACCGTGTTGAACGCGACGGTGACCCGGTCCGGCCGGTCGTGCTCCTTGCTGTCCGGGCCGCTGTCCGCCTCGCTGCCGGAACCGAAGACGATCCCCCGGCCCGCGGTCGCGGCCACGTAGTTGTTGATGATCCGGTGGTCGTTGCCGTGGAAGCGGATCCCGGACGCGCCGTAGAGCAGGTTGCCCTCGACCGTGGTCCGGTTTCCGTGCCGCAGCACAATGAATCCGCGGCTGTCGCGAATCGTGTTGTACCGCACCACGTTGTCCGAAGCCTTCACCGAAATCGCTTCCGAGTCGCCGTCGGCCTTCTCGAAGAGATTGTGCTCCACCACCGCCTTCGCCGAATAGGACTGCTTGTGGCTGTAGCCGAGCCGGATCGACTCGCCGCCGTTGGCGCCGCCGAAGGTGTGGTTGTAGAAGTAGTTGTGGTGGATCCAGGACCGCTTGGCCACGTCCTCGTCCGGCCCGGAGATCTGCAGGAAAACGCCGGCGCTGCCGCGGTTCTGGAATGTGTTGTGGTCGATCTGCACGTCATTTCCGTTGACCGTGAGCCAGTTGCCGTCGCCGCTGAGCTGCACGGTGTTCCGGGTGATCTGGAGGTGGTGCGCGCTGGCCGGCACCGAAAGCGAGCCGCCGTGCCGGAGACCGAACCCGGCGAGCACCACGTCATGCACTCCGCCGGAAAAGGCGAACCCGGTGGAACCGCGGATCTCGGCCTTGCCCACGTTCGCCGCGGTCACCGTGATCGGCGCCGAAGTGGTGCCGGACCGGCGGATCGTGATCGCCCCACTCGCCTGGTAGCTGCCGTCCGCGAGCTCGATCCGGTCACCGGCCTTGGCCGCGTCCAGCGCGGCCTGCAGCTCGGGCAGGCTGTCCACCCTGGTGACGGCCGCCGCGGCCGGTCCGTGCACCAGCACCCCGCCCAGCACAAGCGAGCAAACCAGCAGGATTCGCCTCATCGCCAAACTCCCCACGGGTCGCTGGCGGCGGCACCCCACAACCTACCCGCTCAAGGTCGTGAGTGAAAAGTGTTGTTGGGGCAACACTTTTCACTCACGAGCGGCGGGCGCGGTGCCGGGTGAGGGCGAGGCCGTAGGCGGTGCGGTGCCGCTCGGCGCTGGTGGACCAGGAGAACTCCTTCGCCCGGCGTTGCGCGGCCGCGGCCAGCGCGGACCGCCGGGCCGGGTCGTCGAGCAGCTCGCCCAGCGCGGCGGCCACGTCACCGGCGCCCACTCCGCAGTAGGCGACCGCGTCCCCGCCCACCTCGGGCAGCGAGAGCCGCCGGGTGGTCAGCACGCAGGCCCCGGCCGCCATCGCCTCCAGCACCGGCAGCCCGAACCCCTCGCCGAGGCTCGGGTAGGCGACCAGCTCGGCGCCGCCGAGGAAACCGGCCAGGGTGCCGAACGGCAGGTAGCCGGCCCTGATCACGCGCAGCCGGTGCGGCACCGCGTCCAGCGCCTTCTCCACCTGCGTGTCCCAGCCCGGCTGGCCGGCTAGCACCAGCGCCGGCGGGTTCGGCCGGTCGGCCACCGCCCTGGCGAAGCCGCGGATCAGCGCGGGCACGTTCTTGCGCGGCTCCAGCGCGCCGAGAAAAGCCACGTATGGGGTGCTGCCGAGGCCGACCGCGTCCCGCGCGGCCCGCACCTCCTGCGGGGTCGGCGGGTGGAACCGGTCCACGTCCACCCCGTGCTCGATGATCTCCACCCCGGCGTTGCGCACCCGGACGACCTTGGCCAGCTCGTTCGCGGTCGCCACGCTGGGCACCACGCACAGCGACGCCCGCCGCAGCGCGGTGACCGTCCAGGCGCGGAAGAACCGGGCCTTCACCGACGAGTGCAGCACGGCGTCGGTGAAGAAGGTCGCGTCGTGCAGGGTGACCACCGAAGCGGCCGGGCTGGCCAGCGGCATCGTGTAGTGCGGCGAGTGCACCACGTCCACCCCGAGCCGTCGCGCCATCATCGGCAGCGTGGTCTGCTCCCAGGTCAGCCTGGCGGTCCTGGTGGCGGTGGACTGCACGGTCGGCACCACCCGCGAACGCGGCGCGAGCTGGTCGTAGAGCCGGGCGTCCCGTGGCTGGCAGACCACCGCGATCCGCGCGCCGTCCGCGTCCAGCGCGGCGACCAGCGAGTCCACGTAGCGCCCGACCCCACCACGATCCGCCGGCACGGCGGTCGCGTCGATCAGCACGCTGGGTTCGGATCCCACGCGAGCAGCGTACGACCGTTCGGAGCAGAGTTGGTCAGGAATCAACAAACTCAGCTCCCTCAGGACGCGCGATCGACGAACGCGTCTACGGGTCGAGACTTTCCGAGGCAATCCCGGCCCGTGCAGGTCAGCGACCCGCAGCCGCGTTCACGATGCCTTCGGCCGGGCGCGTCGCACAACTTACCCGAGGCGGTATCCAGACTTCGACAGTTCTCAGTCAGATTTCACCTCCGGCTGATGAATGCGCCACACCGCCGCAGCGGACCTTGCCCAAGAGAACTCCGCGGCCCGTGCCAGACCGGCTTCGACCAGCTCGGCCGAGCGCGCCGGCGAGCCGATGACCTCGGACAACGCCGTGGCCAGCGCCACCGGGTCCCGCCGGGGGACCATGATCCCCGCTCCCCCGGCGACCTCGGCCAGCGCTGGGGCGTCCGAATGCACCACCGGCACCCCGGCCGCCATCGCCTCCAGCACCGGCAGCCCGAACCCCTCGGCCAGGCTGGGCGCGGCCAGCACGCTCGCCCCGTGCAGGGTGGCGGCCAGTTCCCCGTCGGTCAGCCGGCCGAGCAAGCGGACGTCGGCACCGTGCGCGCGAGCCAGCGCGAGCGGGTCCAGACCACCCCAGCCCGGCTGCCCGGCGAGCAGCAGCGGGACACCGTCCAGCCGTCCGACGGCCTCGATCAGCACGTCGATGCCCTTGCGCGGCTCGATCGTGCCGACCGCCAGTACGTACCTTTCCGGCAGCTCCATCGCCGGTACGGGTGCCGTGAACACCTCCGCGACCCCGTGCCCGGCCACCCGCACGGGCGCCGAAGCGCGCACGTACCCGGCTAGCTCGTCGGCGACGGCCCTGGTCGGCACCAGCAACCCGTCCGCGCACCGGGCGGCGCGGGTGATCATCGCCCGATGCCAGCTGACCCCGCGCGGGGTCAGCGTCTCCGGGTGGGTCCAGGGCACGGTGTCGTGCACGGTCACCGACAGCGTGCGGCCGCGCGGGGCCTTCGGCGGCGCGAGCGGGGTTGGCGCGTGCACCGCGTCGCCGCCGGGCCACAGCGGCACCCCGGCCTGCCAGGCCAGCGTCAGCGCCCGCCTCGGCAGCGGCAGCACCCTCGGCCCGGCGACCCCCTCGATCCGGGCCGCGGCCAGGTCACCGTGCCGGGCGACCGCGCTGGTCACGGTCCAGCCGTGCGGGGCGGTGGCGGCCAGCGCGCGCAGCAGTTCGGCGGTGTAGCGGCCCGTACCACCGGGCACGGGGGCGAGCAGCTGCTCGGCGATGACCACCAGTTCCGGCACGGCCACTATTGTGCCGTCATGGCCGATACCACCGTGGTCGTGGTCACCTGGCGCGGTGCGGAGCACGTGGCAGCGTGCCTGGACGCGCTCGCCGCCCAAGACCGTCCACATCGGACATTGGTGATCGACAACGCTTCCGACGACGGTACCGCCGAACTGCTCGCCGCCCATCCCAGCGCGCCACGGGTGCACCGGCTTCCCCGCAACACCGGCTATGCCGGCGCGCTGCACGCCGCTTTATCCCTTGTGGACACACCGCTGGTCGCCTGGCTGAACGACGACGCCGCACCGGAACCGGACTGGCTCGGCACGCTGGAGGACGCGCTGCGCGCCGCCCCGGGCACGGCTGCGGCCGGCTCCCGGCTGGAGTATCCGGACGGCTCCCCGCAGTCGCTCGGGGTCCGGCTGACCGCGGACGGCCACGGCGCCGACGTGCGCGTATCAGGAGAGACCTTCGGCTTCTGCGGCGGCGCCGCCCTGCTGCGCACGGACGCGCTGCGCGCCGCGGGCGGAGTGCCGGCCGAGTTCTTCTGCTACTACGAGGACACCGACACCGCCTGGCGGCTGCGGCTGGCGGGCTGGTCGGTGCGCACCGTGGAACCGGCCAGGGTCCGGCACCTGCACGGCGCGAGCACTCGGCCGGGCTCGCGTTCGTTCCACCGGTGGAACGAACGCAACCGGCTGCTGATGCTGCTCCGCTGCGCCCCGGCCACCGTCGCCAGCACCGAACTGGCCAGGTTCGCGGCACTCACCGCGCTGCTGCCGCTGCGGCGCGGCGTGCCCGGCGCGCCGAACTTCCGGTTCACCCTCCGGCTGCGCGTGCTGGGCGAGGTGATCGTCCGGCTACCAGCCGCACTCCGCGCCCGGCGGGCCGTCGCCCGGCGCTCCACGCAGGGCCGAGGCGAGGTCTGGCGCGCCTGGGCAGGCCGTTAGGCTCTGCCCCCAAACGGCGGAACCGGAAGGAGCGCGCGTGAGCCAGGGGGAACAGGCGCTGCCACTGGTCTCGGTGATCGTGGTCAACTACCGCGGCGCCGAGGACACCATCACCTGCCTGCGCGCGCTGACCTCGGAGCTGGACTACCCGCGGCTCGAAGTGCTCTGCGTGGACAACGCTTCCGGCGGGGACGACGTGGCCAGGATCAAAGCCGCCGCCCCCGGGGTGGAGCTCATCGAATCGGCCGCCAACCTGGGCTTCGCCGGTGGTTGCAACCTCGGCGCCAAGCAGGCCGGCGGCAGCGTGCTGGCCTTCCTGAACAACGACGCCCGCCCCGACCCCGGCTGGGCCCGCGCGGCCGTCGCGGAGCTGGCCGCCGACCCGCGGGTGGCCGCGGTGGCCAGCAAGGTGCTGGACTGGGACGGCACCGGCACCGACTTCGTGGACGCCGGGCTGACCTGGTTCGGCATGGGTTACAAGCGACACGCCGGGCAGCCGCTGGCCGAGGTGGCGCCAGGTGAGCACGAGGTCGCCAAGGACGTGCTCTTCGGCACCGGCTCGGCGATGTTCGTGCGTGCCGGGGCGTTCGCCGAGCTCGGCGGGTTCGACGAGCGGTTCTTCATGTTCTACGAGGACGTGGACCTCGGCTGGCGGCTGAACCTGCGCGGCTGGCGGGTCCGCTACCTGCCGTCGTCGATCGCCTACCACCGGCACCACGCGACGATGTCCGAAGTGGACGCTCCGGAGACCGGCCGCGAGACCTTCCTGCTGGAGCGCAACGCGCTTGCCGCAATGTACAAGAACCTGTCCGACGAGTCGCTGGCCAAGGCGCTGCCGGCGGCGCTCGCGCTGGCCGTCCGCCGGGCCACCGCGCGCGGGGAGCTCGACGCCGGGCAGCTCGACCTCGAGCGCGGGGTCGGGCCGGTGGAGACCGAGCCGGTCGAGGTGCCGCGGACCACGCTGGCCGGGATGCTGGCGATCGACCAGTTCGTCGAGCTGATGCCATCGCTCGCCGAGTCGCGGGCGGTCGAGCAGGCCGCCAGGGTGCGCACCGACGCGGACCTGATCCCGTTGATGCGCAAGGCTTTGGAGCCCGCGTACCCGTTGCCGCGGTACCTGGAGGCGCACGACATCCTGGTCGAGGCCTTCGGCATCGACGGGCTGTTCGGGCATCGCCGCAAGGTGCTGGTGGTAACCGGTGACTCGATCACCGAGCGGATGGCCGGTCCCGCGATCCGGGCCTGGAACATCGCGTCCGTGCTGGCCGGCGAGCACGAGGTCCGGCTGGTCACGGTGAACCCGATCGCCGACCCGCCGCCGGCGCCGTTCGCGGTGAGCGCGGCCACCCGGCGCACGCTGGGCGAGCCGATCGAGTGGGCCGACATCGTGATCCTGCAGGGCCACGTGCTGGAGCTGGCGCCCGCGCTGAAGAAGGAGCACGCGCACAAGATCGTGGTCTGCGACCTGTACGACCCGATGCACCTGGAAGTGCTCGAACAGAGCAAGGGCAAGCCGGACGACGTGCGGTCCGCCGACCTGATCGGCGTCACCAAGGTGCTGGACGCGCAGCTGGAGCGCGGGGACTTCTTTCTCTGCGCGTCCGAGCGGCAGCGGCTGTTCTGGCTCGGCCACCTGACCGCGCTCGGCCGCCTTTCGCCCCAGCTCTACGACGCCGACCCGACCACCCAGTCGCTGCTCGCGGTCGTCCCCTTCGGCCTTTCCCCGTCCGCGCCGGCGCGCACCGGGCCCGGCCTGCGCGCCACGCTCGGCATCGGTGAGACCGACCACGTGGTGCTCTGGGCCGGCGGGGTGTACAGCTGGTTCGATCCGCTGACGCTGATCCGCGCGATCGACCGGCTGCGGGCCCGCCACGGTGACGTGCGGCTGGTGTTCCTCGGCATGCGGCACCCGAATCCCGAGGTCGCCGAGATGGACATCGGCGCCCGCACCATGCAGTTGTCCGAACGGCTCGGCCTGACCGGCAAGCACGTCTTCTTCAACGAGCACTGGGTGCCCTACGAGGAGCGGCAGAACTGGCTGCTGGACGCCGACTGCGGGGTGACCACGCATTTCGAGCACGTGGAGACCACCTTCGCGTTCCGCACCAGGGTGCTCGACTACCTGTGGGCCGGGCTGCCGATCGTGAC
This sequence comes from Amycolatopsis nigrescens CSC17Ta-90, assembly GCF_000384315.1. Taxonomy (GTDB): domain Bacteria; phylum Actinomycetota; class Actinomycetes; order Mycobacteriales; family Pseudonocardiaceae; genus Amycolatopsis; species Amycolatopsis nigrescens. Next base: position 2,424,717 of record NZ_ARVW01000001.1, read on the forward strand.
CACCGACGGGGACGCGTTCGCCGACCTGGTCCGCGACGAGCGGCTCGGCGTGGTGGTGCCCGCCGAGGACGACCAGGCCCTCGCGGACGCGCTGGAACGCTCGATGTACGACGCCGAGTTCGTCGCGGGCTGCCGGCAGCGGATGGCCGCGGTGGCCGAGCGGTTCGCCTGGCCGAACGCGCTGGCGCCGCTGGTGGAGTTCTGCCGCGACCCGCGCCCTGCCGCCGACCGGCTGCCGGGTTCCGGGCCGCTGACCGTGTCGGATCCGGTGCGGGGCAAGGAAATGATCCGCCGCGACGTGGCGCTGCTGCGCGAGTACCTCGCCGACGGCGGGCCGAAGGAGCTGGCCCGGCGGGTCGCGGGCCGGGTGGTCAAGGTGGCCAGGCGCGGACGGGCGAATGGCTGACCGGCCACTCCGGGTGCTGCTGGACGGCACCCCGCTGCTCGGCTCCCGCACCGGTATCGGCCGCTACACCGCCTCGCTCACCGAAGAACTCGCCTCACGGTCCGATGTGGACATGCGCGCGGTGGCGTTCACCCTGCGGGGCTGGCGAAAGCTCCGGCAGGTGCTGCCGCACCGGGCGCGGGCCAGTGGCGTGCCGGTCCCCGCGCGGCTGCTGCGGGCCTGCTGGCTGCGCTCGCCCTTCCCGCCGGTCGAGCTGTTCACCGGGCCGACCGACGTGGTGCACGGCACCAACTTCGTGCTGCCCGGGATGGTCCGCGCGGCCGGCGTGCTGACCATTCACGACCTCGCGTTCCTGGACGCCCCGGACGAGCTGCCGCCGAGCGACCGCGGGCTGCCGGAGCTGGTCCGCCGTGGCGCCGCGCGCGCGGACGTGATCTGCACCCCGACCGCGGCGGTGGCCGACGCGGTGGCCGAACGGCTCGCCGTGGCGCGCGAGAAGGTGGTGGTCACCCCGCTCGGCGTGGATCCGAGCTGGTTCACCGGCAGGCCGCCGAACGACGGGCTGCGCGAGCGGCTCGGGCTGCCGAAGGAGTACCTGTTGTTCGTGGGCGCGGCGGGCCCACGCAAGGGGCTCGACTGGCTCGGCAAGGCGCACGCCGCGGCGCCGGATCTGCCGCCGCTGTGCTACTCCGGCCCGGGCCCGTTCCCGGAGTCCGACCGCGCGCGGCACCTCGGCTATCTGTCCGATGTGGACCTCCGGAGCGTGGTCGCCGGTGCGGCCGCGCTGGTGCTGCCGTCGCGGGACGAGGGTTTCGGGCTGCCGGTGCTGGAGGCGATGGCCTGCGACGTGCCGGTGGTGTGCTCGGACATCCCGGCCCTGCGCGAGGTCTCCGGCGGGCTGGCCGCGCTGGTGCCCTACCTGGACGTGGACGCGCTGGTCGAGTCCCTGCGCGAGGCGGTGTCCAGCCCGCACGCGGCTTCCGCGTCCGCGGCAAGGCGCGCGCACGCGGCCGGTTTCACCTGGCGCCACTGCGCAGACGCCACCATCTCCGCCTACCGAATGGCCCTAGCCTGAGGTCGTGAGTGAAAAGTGTTGCCCCGGCAACACTTTTCACTCACGACCGTAGCTGGTCGCCGTAGCGCTCGAAGAAGGCGGAAAGCGCGTCGTCCCAAGGCCGCAACGCGGTCAGCCCGGCTTCGGTCCAGGAGTCGTTGGACAGCACCGAATACGCCGGCCGTGGCGCCGGGCGCGGGAACTCGTCGGTACCGCAGGGCCGCACCCGCTCCGGGTCCGCGCCGAGCTTTTCGAAGATGGCCCGCGCGAAGGAGAACCACGTGGTCTCACCGCCGCCGGTGCAGTGCAGGATCCGTCGCTCCGGCCCCCGGCCGTCCGCGATCAGCCCTGCCAGCTCAGCCAGCCCAGCCGCCAGGTCCGCGGACCAGGTCGGCGAACCCCTCTGATCGTCCACAACGGACACAGTCTCGCGCTCTTTTTCCAGCCGTGCGATGGTCTTCACGAAGTTGCCGCCGCGTTCGCCGTACACCCAGGCGGTGCGCACCAGCCAGGCCGATGCGCCGGAGCCGAGCACCGCGTCCTCGCCAGCCGCCTTGGTCCGGCCGTACGCGCTGCGCGGGCCGAGCTTGTCTTCGGGCTGGTAAGGGCGCGCGGCGTCACCTGGGAAGACGTAGTCGGTGGACACGTGCACCAGCGGCACCCGGCGCGACGAGCAGGCCGCGGCCAGCACCCGCGGGCCGTCCACATTGACCGCGAACGCCCGCTCCTCATCGGTTTCCGCCGCGTCCACCGCGGTGTAGGCGGCCGCGTTCACCACCACCGCCCGTCGCCCGGCCCGCGCCGCGCGCTCCACCAGCGCGGTAACCGCCTCGATCACCGCGCCGGTCTCGGTCAGATCCAGTTCGGCCCTCGCCGGTGCGACGACTTCCAGTTCCGGCCCGTTCAGCGCGGCCAGATCGGCGCCGAGCTGGCCGCCGCCACCGGATACGAGCAGCGCCAGGCCGGTCATCGGGCCGCCAGCGCGGCGCGCTCCCGCAGCGGCTCCCACCAGCCGCGGTTGTCCCGATACCAGCGCACGGTGTCCGCGAGCCCCTGCTCGAACGGCACCTGCGGCCGGTAGCCCAGCTCGGCCACGAGCTTGTCGATGGACACCGAGTAGCGGCGGTCGTGCCCCTTGCGGTCGGCCACCGGCTCCACCATCTCCCAGCCGGCGCCGACCGCGGCCAGCAGCCGCTCGGTCAGCTCGCGGTTGGTCAGCTCGGTGCCACCGCCGATGTTGTAGATCTCGCCGGCCCTGCCACCTTCCGCGACCAGCTGGATGCCCCGGCAGTGATCATCCACGTGCAGCCAGTCACGAACATTCAGGCCGTCGCCATACAACGGCACCTTGCGACCGTCCAGCAAATTGGTCACGAAGAGTGGGATGACTTTTTCCGGGAACTGATACGGACCGTAATTGTTCGAACACCGGGTAATGCAGACCGGCAACCCATAGGTCCGGAAAAAGGAACGAGCGACCAGATCGGAGGACGCCTTGGTCGCCGCATAGGGCGAATTCGGCTCCAGCAGGTGACCCTCCGACCAGGAGCCCTGCTCGATCGTGCCGTACACCTCGTCCGTCGAGACGTGCACGAACTTGCCGACCTCGTGCTGCAGCGCGGCCTGCAACAGGATCTGGGTGCCGAGTACGTTGGTGAGCACGAAGTCCGCGGCACCGGTGATCGAACGGTCCACATGGGACTCGGCGGCGAAGTGCACCACCAGGTCCACCCCGGCCATCACCTCGTTCACCTGCGCGGCATCGCAGATGTCCCCGCGCACGAATCGGAAACGGGGATCTTCCGCCACCGGAGCCAGGTTCTGCTCGTTGCCCGCGTAGGTGAGTTTGTCCAGCACCACTACTTCGGCTTCGGCCATTGCCGGATACGCGCCGGACAACATCTGCCGCACATAATGCGACCCGATGAAACCCGCGCCCCCGGTAACCAGCACGCGCATGTGATCCGCCCTTCACCTCGTCCCGACTCGCGCAGTCTGCCAGAAACTACAGGCAACCCTCGGCAGCCTACGTACGTCTTACAGCCGGGCAAGTAATGTGGAGTCGTGCCACTGGTGTGCCTGGGGGCAGCTGGCCAAGCTGGGAGGAGCGCCGCGTGACCGACTGGTCGCCGATACCGGTCAAGGGACGCCGTGCCCGGCGCCGATCCGGTATCGCCGTGTTCGCGCTGCGCGGCGGCCAGACCGTTGTCGCACTGGTCTCCGCCGTCATACTGGCGCTGACCTGCTACGGATGGATGTTCCTCAGCGACATCAACGAGGGCCTTGCCACCACCGACGTGTTCGGCCAGCAGGTGCAGGCCAAGCCGCTGGACGGCGCGGTGGACATCCTGCTGGTCGGCCAGGACAGCCGCACCGACAACCAGGGCAACTCGCTGCCCCGCGAGGTGCTGGACATGCTGCACGCCGGCGAAGCAGACGGCGAGCGGCAGACCGACACCATGATCCTGATGCACATCCCGCAGGACGGCCGCCGAGCGGTCGCCTTCTCCTTCCCCCGCGACTCCTACGTGGAGATCAACGGCGGGTTCGGCAAGCACAAGCTGAACAGCGCCTACGTCTACGCCTACAACGACACTTCGAAAACCCTTCAGCAGCAGGGGGAAACAGACCTGAAAGAGGTGGACGAGCAGGCCAAGATCGCGGGCAGGAAGAACCTGATCGCCACCATCGAGCAGTTCATCGGCAAGCCCGGCATGATCGACCGCTACGCCGAGGTGAACCTGTCCAGCTTCTACGAGGTGACGAAGTCCATCGGCGGCATCGACGTCTGCCTGAACGCCCCGGCCAAGGAGCGCAAGTCCGGGATCGACCTGCCCGCCGGCAAGCAGACCGTGCAGGGGGTGCAGGCGCTGGCCTTCGTCCGGCAGCGCTACGACCTGCCGAACGGGGACCTGGACCGGATCGCCAGGCAGCAGGCGTTCCTCTCCGGACTGGCCAACCGGGTGCTCTCCCCGGACGTCCTGGCCAACCCGATCAAGATCAGTGAGCTGATCGAGGCGGTGAAGAAGTCCGTGGTGCTCTCCGCGGGCTGGGACCTGCTGGAGTTCGCCCAGCAGATGCGCGGGCTGACCGGCGGCAACGTCGAGTTCCGCACCATCCCGGTGCTGGGGCTGGCGAACATCGGCGGCGCGGACGTGGTGCGGGTCGACCCGGCGCAGGTGCAGAGCTTCGTCGCCGGGCTGGTCACCGACGGCGGCCAGCCCCAGAGCACCGGGCAGACCCCGAGCGGACAAGCCTCCGGCTCCGCCAAGGACGTCACGGTGGAGCTGTTCAACGCCACCGGCGATTCCAGGATCGGCAACAACACGCTGCAACTGCTGCAGGGCAAGGGTTTCAAGGTCGGCGGGCCGGCACAGCTGGCGACAAGGTCAAGCAGCGTGGTCCGGCACGCTCCCGGCGAAGAAGCCGGCGCCGCGGCCCTCGTGCAGGCGCTCGGCGGCAAGGTGCAGACCGAGCCGGACGCCGACGTCGCCGCCGGGCATCTGCGGGTGCTGCTCGGCAAGGACTTCCACGGCACGCCGAGCCAGGTGAACCAGCAGGTTCCGCGGTCGAGCAGCTCGACCACCACGCCCCCGTCGAGCTCGACGCCCGCCGAACCACCGGCGAAACCGATCACCGCCGGTGGCGTGCCCTGCGTCAACTGACCGGTGCCTTAATCTTGACCACGGCAGGTAATGATCGTGGAGGTGGGCGAGGGTGTCAGGCGGCGACGATGCGGAACGCGAGGTCGACCGTCCCCTCACCGGTGAACTCGACGGTGACCAGGAAGAACTCGACGAGTCTGCGGTACCGAGCGGTACCGGAGCGGCGGCCGACAAGGCCGGTCCGCCCACTTTCGAGCAGCACCTCCCCCTTCTCACGCACGGTAAACGCCCGACTCCGACGCCTTACCCGCGGCACCGCGCGCCCGAGCCGCCCGCCGCGCCCGGGAAGTCCGGCGGGCGCATCACCGGCAAGGTGCTCGTCGCACTGCTCTCGGTGGTCGCGCTGGCCGCGACCGGCTACGCCTACCTGACCTACGACCAGTTCAAGAGCAACGTGCACACCACCGACGCGCTGCTCGGCGGCGACGACGGCCGCCCGGCCCCGCCCGCGGACGACGGCGCGAACGACATCCTGCTGGTCGGCACGGACGCCAGGACGGACATGCAGGGCAACCCGTTGCCGCTGAACGTGCTCAAGGAGCTGCGCACCGAGGAGAAGGCCGGGATCAACACGGACACCCTGATCGTGTTGCGCATCCCGAAGAACGGCGGCAAGCCGGTCGGCCTGTCCCTGCCGCGGGACACCTGGCTGAACGTCCCCCATGGTGGCCAGGGCAAGGTCAACTCGGTCTACGGGGCTGCCAAGATCGCCGCCGCCAACCGGGAGCGCCGGGGCGGCGAACGCGACGCGGCCAAGGTCGAGCGCGACTCCGACCAGGCCGGCCGCCGGGCGCTGGTGCAGGCCGTGCAGGACTTCACGCAGATCCGGGTGGACCACTACGCGGAGGTGAACCTGCTCGGTTTCTACCTGCTCACCGAGGCGCTCGGCGGGGTCCCGGTGTGCCTGAAGCACGCCACCGAGGACAAGGACTCCGGCGCCGACTTCCGCGCCGGGCGGCAGACCGTCTCCGGCGGCGAGGCGCTGTCCTTCGTGCGGCAGCGCAAGAACCTGCCGCGCGGCGACCTGGACCGGATCGTGCGGCAGCAGGCGTTCCTGTCCTCCGCGCTGAACAAGGTGCTCTCCGCCGGCACGCTGACCAGCCCGTCCATGCTGAACCAGCTGACCGACGCGGTCCGTCGCTCGATCGTGCTGGACGAGCAGCTGGACCCGCTGGAGTTCGCCGAGCAGGCCAAGGGAATCGCCTCCGGGGACGTGCAGTTCGAGACCATCCCGGTGGTCACCGTGGGCGGGCGCAGCCCGGACGGGCAGAGCATCGTCGAGGTCGACCCGTCGGTGGTCCGGCAGTTCGTGCAGAGCAAGGTCGGCCGGGGCGAGGTGCAGGGCGGCGGTGGCGGCAGTCCCGGTGGCGGTCCGGCCGGCGCGCCCAGGCTCGCGCAGGACGGCCCGGCCTGCGTGAACTAGCGCGGCGGGTAGATTCGGGGCCGTGAGCCTCACCGAACAGCTGCTGCGCCCGTTGCTGACCGCATCCGGGGCCCGCCCACTGATCACGCACTACGACGACGCGACCGGCAGCCGGGTGGAGCTGTCCGTGGCGACCATGGCGAACTGGGCCGCCAAGACGGCGAACTGGCTGGTCGAAGAGTTCGATGTGGAGCCGGGCGACAAGGTGGCCGTGCGGCTGCCCGCGCACTGGCAGACCGCCGGTGTGCTGCTCGGCGCCTGGTGGTGCGGCGCGCAGGTGGTCCCCGAGGCCGCCGGGGCGCGGATCGCTTTCGTCACAACGGAAGAACAGGGGCCGGACACCGCCGTGGTATCGCTGGACCCGATGGGCCGAGGGCTGAGCACGCGGGCGTCCGACGGCGCGCTGGACTACCTCTCCGAAGCCAGGCTCTCCGGTGACGAGTTCAGCCCGCTGTTCCCGGTACCCGGCGACACCCCGGCCCTGCTTTCCTCCACAGTGGACGAAGTTCTGGCGGAAGCCCGCGCCAGGGCAGCGAGTTCCGGCATCTCGCCAGGGGATCGTGTGCTGTCCACTGTGGAATGGGACTTGCCGGAGGGGGTGCTCACCGGCCTGCTCGCCCCGCTGACCGCCGGGGCGCATCTGGTGCAGGTGAGCAACCCCGACCCGGCCAAGCTCGACGGCCACCGGAGCACCGAACGCGCGGGCGTCGACCTACTCGCCTGACCTGGCCCAACGTGACGTTTGGCCAATAGAAGACACCAAACGTCACATTGGGCTCGTACGCGCGGGAGTCAGGCGGGCTGCGGCTGGGCGAGTGCGCGGGACTCGCGCTTGCGCCAGAACAGCAGGTGGTCAAGCGAGAGCCGGCCACCGTTGAAGCCGAGCGCCAGTCCGGCGAAGGCCAGCACGAGTACCAGTTCGTAGCCGCCCTGCGCGGTGAGCCCGTTGTCGATGTGCACGGACAGCAGGGCGCCGAGCGCGACCACCAGGTAGCCGAGGCCGACCAGCGGCAGCAGGAAGCCGGCGATGAAGGCGACCGAGCCGAGGATCTCGACGGTCATCGCGAAGATCGCCGCCGCGGTGGGCAGCGGCATGCCGGTGCTGGCCATCATCTGCGAGGTGGCGTCCAGCCCCGCGTTCCACTTCTGCAGGCCGTGCGCCATGAACACGACGGCGACCGCCACCCGGCCAGCCAGCAGGACCACATCTTGCACTCTTGCGAACATCGCAGCTCCCCGATAGATGAAAATTCAACCAAACATCGGGGACGGTAGCCCGGCTTCGCTAAAAACGAGGTAAAAGACCAGCTGGTGGCGTGACGAGCGGCACGCCGCGGGTTCAGTCGTCGGGCAGCAGCGGCTTCATGAAGGTTCGGGTGTACCGGATCACGCAGCCGCTGTCGTCCCTGATCCGGTCCGCCGCGATGAAGTCCGGGTCCACCCCGAACAGCCCGCGGTACTCCTCGTACGCAGCCAGGCTCTCGAAACTGAACAACGCGAGCGCTTCGTCACTCGCCCCTTCGCCGGGCAGGAAGTAGCCGTGGTGCACGCCGCCGTGCCGCTCCACCAGCCCCATCCACGTCCGCGCGAACACCTCGAACACGCTGATCTTGGCCGGGTCGATCTGATAGGTCACCACACAGGTAATCACCCCGCCCACGCTACGACCGACGGCAAGATCATGTTTTCACCGGGGAACGACTGCCGGTTTCCGCGCGGAACCACGGCAATGTGACACCCATGAGCCGCGAGTTCGTTGTCCACCTGCCGGACCTGCCGACCGACCGCTATGCCGCGCTCGTCACCGACGTCGCCGAGCTCCTGCGCGCCGCCGGCCTCCTCACCCGCGCCACCATCTCCGTCGACCACCCCTGGCCTTCCCCCGCCCTTCCCGCCGACCCCCCTCATGGCCACCATGACGGCACCGAACGCCCCCAAGGTGGCCATGAGGGCACCTGAGGCCGTCGGATCGCGGTATGCGCATATGTCACTCAGGAGGCGGTACGTGCCAGCCGCCAGCCGGTCTACGATTAATCGCGAAAATGTCGTATTCCCGGAAGGATGGGTGGTTCGCATGGGTGGCTGCAGTTGCTGTTCGTCGTGCAGTGGTCCTGGCTGTGGCTGCTGCGGTAGCTGCCAGTAAGTCCGAAACCCAACCCTTGGCCTCACGCGCCAGATTAATCTTGTAGCCCAAGGGTTGCTTGACGCTGCCTTCACCAGCTTTGTCGGGGGCGTCCGTGAAGGGGCCCTTACCTACGTTCAAGGTAGGCAAGGGGCCCTTCACGGACGTTGCAGGAGTGGAGGTGCCCCCTCTTCCGCAGGTGCCATAGGAATTCCCTATGGCACCTGCTGACATTTCGTCTTTGCCTCTCGTTCTTTTCCGGACGTACCGTGAAAACAAGCGGACGAACACGCAATCGAGAGGCACGGTGGCATGACCACGTTCGAAAACGGATCCGGAACACGAGAACTCGCGGGAAAGCGGGCCCTGGTCACGGGTGGTTCTCGCGGAATCGGAGCGGCCGTCGTGCGCCAGCTCCTGGACGCGGGCGCCGAGGTGCTCACGACCGCCAGGTCGGCGCTGAGCACGGTGCCGGCCGGGGCCACCTTCGTGGAGGCCGACGTGCGGACACGGGCCGGCGCGGAGGCGCTCGCCACGACCGCGCAGAAGACGTTCGGCGGGGTGGACATCCTGGTCCACAACGCGGGTGGGGCGCGACCGCACAAGGGCAGCTCGGCCATCCCCGACGAGGAGTGGCAGGACGCGCTGGACCTGAACCTCCTGGCGGCGGTGCGACTGGACTCGGCACTGACACCGGGGATGCGGGAACGGCATTCGGGGATGGTCGTGCACATCTCCTCAGCCGCGGTCCCCACCCCGGTAGCGCCGTTCCTTCACTACACGGCGGCGAAGGCGGCGCTGGAGAACTACAGCCGAGGACTGGCCTTGGAGCTGGCCCCATTCGGAATCCGGGTCAACACCGTGTCTCCCGGTCGGACCGCCACCCCCGGCGGCGAAGCAACACGGGAGCAGTGGACGCAGCTGTACGCGGCGCCGGACCAGGACGACACCGCCGTGCCCACCGTGCCGCTGGGACGCGATGGTGCGCCCGACGACATCGCCAACGCGGTGCTGTTCCTCTTGTCCGAACGGGCGAGCTGGCTGACCGGAAGCAGTCTCGTCGTGGACGGCGGTGAATTCCACCGGGGTTGACGCCGGTGGAATTCCGGAACTGCGGTTTCAACAAAAAGAAAGGTCACACTGCATGGAATTGCAGGGCAAGATCGCGCTGGTCACCGGCGGCACTTCCGGAATCGGCCTGGAAACCGCTCGATTGCTGGCCCGCGCGGGTGCCGAAGTCGTCATCACCGGCCGCGACGTCCAGCGCGGCAAGAACGCTGTGCACACCGCGCAGGACGACGGCGTGGTCCGATTCATCCCCGCCGACCTGGCCGACTTGGACTCGGTCGCCGAACTGAGCCGCCAGAGCGGTCCGGTCGACATCCTGGTCAACAACGCGGGCGCCTTCCCCGCCTCGCTCACCGTCGAACAGAGCGTGGAGGGCTACGAACGGATCTTCGACACGAACGTGCGCGGCGCCTACTTCCTGGTCGCCGCGCTCGTGCCGCACATGCTCGAGAAGGGCGATGGCAACATCGTCAACGTCACCACCCTCGCGGCGTTCAAGGGCTTCCCCGGCGCCTCGGCCTACGGAGCGTCCAAAGCCGCGCTGGCCTCGCTGACCCGCACTTGGGCGGCGGAGTTCGCCGATGGCGGCGTACGGGTCAACAGCGTCGCTCCCGGTCCGACCCGCAGCGAAGGCGCACTGGCCGAGTGGGCCGAATGGGGTGCGAGCGGCGAGGACGTGGCTAAAGGTCTGGGGATCAAGCGGACGGCCGAAGCACGCGAGATCGCCGAGGCGATCTATTTCCTTGCTTCTCCTCGTGCCAGCTACATCACCGGCACCACGATCCACGTCGACGCCGGCGGCACCATCGTCTAGCGGAAAGCGAGCTCGGACCAGGTCTCCTGCCGCAGGAGTTCGAGCAGGGCCGTCTCCGCCGGGCCCGCGGCTTGGCGGAGCACGGCGATGACGGGCTGGGACACGACCGGGAACACCGGACGAACGAGGTGCTCGTGACCGTGGGGCACCGCGGAGGCCGGGACGAGCGTCACCCCCAGCCCGTTGGCGGCCCAGCGCGCGGCCGTCGCGGTCTGGGACACGCGGGCGGCCGTGGTCGGGGCGAGATCGTTGTCCCGCAGCACGCTCAGCAGCACGGCGTCGAGCGCGCTGTCGCGGTCGAACCTCACCCACGGCTCCCCCGCCAGGTCGCGCAGCTCGACCCGGTCCGCGGCGAGCAGCCGGTGCCCGGCGCCCAGCACCACGACGAACTCCTCGTCGCCGAGGTGGTGGGCGTCGTCGGGGGACTGCTCGCACGCCGCCATCAGGGCGAGGTCCAGCACTCCCCGGCGCCCCAGCTGCTCCAGCTCGGCGGAGCTCGGTTCCTCGAAGACGCTGACCTCCAGCCGCGGGAAGCGGCGACGCAGGGCGCCCAGCGCGCCCGGCAGCTGCCGCGTGCCAAAGCCCAGCTGCACCGCGACCACCAACTCGCCCACCAGTTCGTCGGCACCGGCCTGCGCCGTCGCCCGCGCCCGCCGCGACGCGCTCACCGCGACCTCCGCCTCCCGCAGGAACGCGCGGCCGACCACGGTGGGCACCAGCCCGGTCGGCGTGCGGGCGAACAGTTTCACGCCGAGTTCCCGCTCCAGGCCGCGGATCTGCTGGGACACCGACGGTTGAGCGACGCGCAGCAGCTCCGCCGCTGCCGTCACCGAGCCCTCCTCGGCAACGGCCAGGGCGTACTCGTACTGACGAAGGCTCATCGGCTCCCGTCCCCTCCCCTGTCGATGTAACGAGTCCTACAACACGGGAAGCGGCGCGTTTACTCCACGTCCGGGCTTGAGCGCGACCACCCGAACCGGCGACTAACGCAGCGCGAACGGGTGGGATCGGCCTGTCGAGGCCGGAAAGCGAGCAGTCTTTTAGCTGTCCAAGCCGCCACCGAAAGGATGCGTTCCCATGCGCCTGCGTACTGCTTTCCTCGCCCTGACAAGCGCTTTTGCTCTGTTCCTCACCATCCCCGGTACCGCGTCGGCGGCCGAGGGCGAGTTCAGCTACCGCTACGTCGACAAGGACGGAGACATCCGGGTCGGTTCGCTGGTCGATCCGCCCAGCAAGAAGTGCATCGAAATCCCGGAGATCGCTGACTGGGACGTGTCCGCGTTCCGCCCGCGCAACAACACCGACAAGCGGGCGGTGGTGTTCAAGGATGGCGACTGCGAATCGGACGCCTACTTCTCCCTCCGGCCCCACGGCGGCCACGGCTCAGAGCGGCTCCTGCTGCGCTCAGTGGTCTTCAGCTAGGGCAAGGGCGCGGGAGTAGCGGAGAGTTCGGGCGACCGTCCATCGCGATCGCCGGAACCGCGGCGGAAGCTCAGCCCTTGAGCAGGGCGCGGGCCATCACCATGCGCTGGATCTGGTTGGTGCCTTCGTAGATCTGCGTGATCTCTCCCCTAGTTTTTGATCACCTGCGGATCTTGGCCAAAAATGGCCGCTGACCTGCTTATTCACCTCTCGACAGTTCTCACGCGTTCTCGGCCGTGCCCGTCCTCTGACGGCCTGGAGACGGCCTGATCTTGCTCGACCACTCCTCCCCCATCGCTCCGATACGCAGCCATCCCACGCGGCCGTTGTGCCGGGTCAAGGCACGCTTTCCCGCCTTGACGCGGTGCAGCGGCCGTTGAACGATCCGGCGTTCGGGGCGGTGGGGAGCCTGGCGACCGGCGGAGAGTACTGGCGCGGCTGGTAGCTGGCCTCCGGAGGTTCGGGTCGCCTGCGGCGGCGCGCCGGTGACCAACCTCGGGCGGCTGTGCCGCGCGGCCTGCCGGGCCGTGAGCGGAGCGGCAGGCCCGGTGTTGGCCGCGTCGACCTCGGGCACGGCCGCCAAGGTGACGGGCCTGCCGCGCGCCGCCGAAGGGCGGGAAGACGCGGACGGCTCCGATCTCCCCCGCGCTGCTGGCCGAGATCGACGATCACGAGGATCGGTTCCCGGCCACCGCGACCACGCTGCCGTGGCGCAAACCGGACGGCGAGCTGGTGACGGTCCGCCTGCTGGTGACCGGCGAAGAGGGTCGCCTGTACACGGGCGACCTGTTCACCAAGGTGGTGTGGAAGGGCGCGTTCCGCAAGGCCGGGATCGAGTACCGGAGCCAGATCGACGGCATGCACGCCTTGCGGCACTTCTACGCCTCGATGCTGCTGGCGCGGGGCGTTTCGATCAAGTAGCTGGCCGAGTACCTCGGGCACTCGGACGCCGGGTTCACGCTCCGGACGTACACGCACCTGGTGCCGTCAAGTCACGAGCGTGCTCGGCTGGCGATCGACTCAGTGTTCGGACGGGCTGCCGCTGATGATGGCCTGGAGGCAGCATGATCACCAAACGACAACCGTCCCAACGACCGTCAATTCACTTCTTCAGTCGGGCGCGAACAGTGGCCTGCCAGACACGCAATCAAGATCGAATAATGGCAGACCGATGATAGGTTGGAGACAACCGAGCACTTGCTGTGCATGGGAGAGTCACTATCGAGCGTCAGCTAGCCTACGTACCATGCCGCGTAGCGTTCGCAGTAAACCAAAAGTCCAATTACCCGACCCGCTACCTTGGAACGAACGAGACCCAGTCCTCGGATACCTCAGGGGCGACCGGTCGTACATGCTTGACAACCTCGCACGCCTTCTTGAGTTAGTCAGCAACGGGACCCGCAAAGACGAAGTAATTTCTTGGCCAGATCCAGGCAGCGAGGTCGCCCTGTGGAACGCCATCGGCCCGATCGCCAATTCTGGGTTAATCTTACGAGAAGGACCCGAGGTACACCTGTCAATCCATGGAAAAGCCTGGCTTAACAACAGAGATCCCGAGCAACTGATCGCAATCTTCCATGCGCATGTGCGATTCATTGGCGAACTCCTTCATGAACTAACAAAAGAATCGATGTCTAGCCCCGCCCTGCTTAAAATCGCATGCGAAAAGTATAGTTTTGGCTGGATAACCAGCGGCCCAATCTACAACAGGACCAAATGGCTGGAAGCTGCAGGCCTTGTGAAATCCTACAGTCACAAGGTTCACCTCAGTGACAAAGGAAGACAATTCCTCGCCCGCCTCACAGTGCACGAGCCTGAGGCCAACGTCGCGTCTCCCGCGGACCTGCAGCCCGCCCCCCGGGCGGTTGAAGACCTTATAAGTAAGATCGAAACAAATCCAGAAATTCGATCGCGAGCAGCAAGTCTCTACATCCCCAGAGTTAAGACAAGAAACGGGCAAATTGAAGCTCTTCGAACCATAATAGAAACGTGCGCCTCTCCAACTTTCGACGAGGCCCTTGTGGCAAAATCGGCAACTATCTTTAACGCTAGCGCAATGAGTGCCGAAACGGTAATCCGGTCACTAATATTAATTGGCTTGCTCGAAAGAGTATCGTCGACAGAAATAGCTGCAACTCCGGCGGGATTATCTTGGACGGCGAGTGCATACCCAATTGACCTTGCGCGCATAGCGCATGCCAATATTTGGTACTTCGGTGAAATAATAAAAGAACTTGAGATTTCCAGAAGATTAACATTTGCGGAGGTCCTTGAGAGGTGCGTCAAGTACTCGATGGAGGGCCGCTACGAGCCCCTTAAACGTGGCGGACTCACCGCCCGGATGGCACTCTTGGAAGCTCTCGGACTGATTGTTAACGTGTCGAACCATTTTTACATGACAACACAACCAGGAATCGCATTCTATCATTCGGTTCCATGTATTGAATCGGTGGACCGAGCCTCAGATACCCCCTCTCCAGGCAAGGCGAAGAATTCCGTCGAAATCGACTTCTGCCAAGAAGGCGAACGTCACGAGAAGTCGGCATATCAGATTGCTGATAACCTGACTCGCGCCGCTCGAATGAGCGAGATGTCTGCAGAACTGGAAGCCGCCGCTATTGAAGCCCTGGTCTTCCTAGGATTTCCGGCAACCCATATTGGTGGACACGGAGAACCCGACGGCACTGTCCTTACCCGACCCGGCAAGTTAGGTCTCGTGCTAACAGTGGAGACAAAAAGCGCCGCCAGTGGAACAGTTCCGGAAGAACAGGCAAAGCCCGCAACACTTGCAGACCATCGCGCACAGTACGACGCTGAAGCGACTCTCTACATTGGCCCTGGATTCGAACGCAGATTGCTAGACATCCTAGACAACGATGAGCGAGTGGCAGTAGTTTCCACCAACACCCTAGCGGAAGCGGTCAGGCGGCAAGAGAACACTCCACTGACCCCCGAAGAACTCGACCCTCTTCTTGATCCTTCCATTCAGGCAACAGGCCGAAGAGAGCATCTTCTGGCGAAGTGGAAAGAAAAGGAGGACTGGGCACTCTCTATGCGAGGCATAGTCGAGATTCTTTCACGGGAAGCCGAGTCACCAATGTCTGATGAAGAGCTGGACTCATTCGGGGTAGGCTGGTTAGATACCACGGCTATCCGCAGATCACTGCGCGACCTTCTAAGCCGCGAGATCCCAAAGGAAACCATCAAGGAAGTTCTCTCCTTTCTAACTTCACCGCAGATAGCGATCGCAGAGGAGATTCACGAGCGGTATCGACTAAGGATTTCTTTAGAGGCGATCCCGCGCCACTTCCTACACCTAGGGGGACGCTGGCGGGTTGGTGATCAATTATTTTCCCCATTAATCAAGCGCTGATCGGGCCTGCCACAAGAGCTGCAGTGGCACCAGACATGTCGACGGCCGTCTACAACTGTCCTTGTGGTGCCCCTTGTCCATGGCAGTCATCGATGGATGCCTATCTGCCCGGTCCCGAGTTCACGATCCGGACGTACACGCACCTGGTGCCGTCCAGTCACGAGCGGGCTCGGCTGGCGATCGACTCGGTGTTCGGACGGCCTGCGGCGGATGACGGCCTGATCATGAGCAGCCAGAGCCGCCCGAACTACCGGGTCAAGATCAAATCAGCCCTTGAGCAGGGCGCGGGCCATCACCATGCGCTGGATCTGGTTGGTGCCTTCGTAGATCTGCGTGATCTTCGCGTCGCGCATCATGCGTTCGACGGGGAAGTCGCGGGTGTAGCCGGCACCGCCGAAGAGCTGGACGGCGTCGGTGGTGACGGACATGGCGATATCCGACGCGTAGGACTTGGCGGCGGAGGCCATGAAGCCGGCGCGTTTGTCACCACGTTCGGTGGCGGCGGCGGAGGCGTAGACCAGGTGCCGGGCGGCCTCGATCTGGGTGCCCATGTCGGCGAGCATGAACTGCACGCCCTGGAACTCGGCGATCGCCTTGCCGAACTGCTTGCGCTCCTTGACATACGCGAGCGCGGCATCGAGCGCGCCCTGTGCGATGCCGAGGGCCTGTGCGCCGATGGTGGGGCGGGTGTGGTCGAGGGTGCGCAGCGCGGTCTTCAGGCCGGTGCCGGGCTCGCCGATGATCCGGTCCGCCGGGATGACGCAGTTCTCGAAGTAGATCTCGCGAGTCGGCGAGCCCTTGATGCCGAGTTTCTTCTCCTTCGGCCCGACCGAAAAGCCCGGGTCGTCCTTGTGCACCGCGAACGCCGAGATGCCGTTGGCCTTCTTCTCCGCGTCCGGGTCGGTCACCGCCATCACGGTGTACCAGGTGGACTCGCCCGCGTTGGTGATCCAGCACTTGGTGCCGTTGAGCACCCAGGTGTCGCCGTCCGCCCGCGCACGGCAGCGCATGGACGCGGTGTCCGAACCGGCCTCGCGCTCGGACAGCGCGTAGGACGCGGACGCCTCACCGGACGCGATCGACGGCAGCACCAGCTTCTTCACCTGCTCCGAACCGGACAGAATGATCGGCTGGGTGCCCAGCTTGTTCACCGCGGGAATCAGCGAGGCCGACGCGTCCACCCGCGCCACCTCCTCGATCACGATGCAGGCGGCGATCGCGTCGGCGCCCTGACCCTCGTAGTCGTCGGGGATGTGCACCGCGTTGAAACCGGCCTTGACCAGCGCATCGCGCGCCTCGACCGGGTAGCGCTCCTGCTCGTCGACCTCGGCCGCGTGCGGGGCGATCTCCTTCTCCGCCAGGGCGCGCACGGCAGCTCGCAGCTCCTCGTGCTCCTCGGCCAGCTGGTACAGCCCGGGGCCGTCAGACACGTGGGTCACCTCTCGTCGGCGATCAGGATCTCTCTTGATGTTAGCGGCCGTTCACTCGATTCGTCCTTGTGGCCTTGGCCGCACTGTTCGTACGGTGCGGTGATGGCGCTCACCAGTGGATTCTCGGCGACATTCCCGAAGACCCCGAAGACACTGACCTATCCGGACGTTCCGGTCGGCTCGATCGCGGCCGGTGCCGCGGCCAGGTACGGCGATCGCACCGCCTTCGCCCACGGTGACCGCAGACTCAGCTTCGCCGAGCTTTACGCGGCGGCCTGCCGGTTCGCCAACGCGCTCGGCGCACGCGGCATCGGCCCCGGCGACACGGTCGCGGTGCACCTGCCGAACGGCCTCGGCTACCCGGTCGCCTACTACGGCATCTCGCTGGCCGGGGCCACCTTCAGCCCGGCGAACCCGCTGCTGCCGCCACCCGCGCTGGCCGCCCAGCTGAACGACTGCGGCGCGGTCGCCGCGATCACGCACAACCCCGCGGCGCTGCCCGGCGGGCTCCGGCTCACCGTGGTCGACGGCCCCGGCACCCCGGCACCAAGGCAGGTCAAGTTCGAACGGTTCCACGCCGACCTGCCCGGCGAACGGCCCGAAATCGACCTCGACGCGCACGAGAGCCTCGCGCACGTGGCCTACACCGGCGGCACCACCGGACGCTCCAAGGGGGTCCGGCTGACGCACCGGAACGTGGTCACCAACGCCGTCCAGTACGCCTGCTGGGCCTCCGGCTCGATGCCCGCGCTGGACACCGACGGCAATCCGGTGCTGAACCAGGTCGGCGACGAGCAGGAATGGCCGATCCGGCTCGGCACCGGGGTCGCCATCAACCTGACCCCCTTCTTCCACGCGATGGGCACGGTCGGCGCGCTGATCGTGCCGCTGCTCACCGGGGCGACGACGGTGCTGCACGACCGGCTGCAGCCGCCCGCCTACCTCGCCGACGCCGAACGGCTCCGGGTCACCACCATGGCCGGGGCACCGGCGCTGTTCGCCGCCCTGCTCGCCGACCCGGACATCCGGGCCAGGGACCTGTCCTCGGTGCGCGTGGTGACCTCCGGCGCCGCGCCGATGGCGCACGAGATGATCAACGCGCTCCGCCTGCTGCTGCCGGCAGCGGTGATCAGCGAGGGCTACGGCCTGACCGAGGTGACCATGGGCGCCGTCTCGTCGCCGGTGTTCCGGTCCGGTGTGCGCAAGGTCGGTGCGGTCGGGCTGCCGATCTTCGACACCGAGGTCCGGATCATGCCGCCGGACGGCGGCGGCGGCGAGCCGCTCCCGGCCGGCCAGCCGGGCGAGGTCTGCCTGCGCGGCCCGCAGGTGATGCGGGGCTATCTGAACCGGCCGGAGGAGACCGCGGAAACGCTGGTGGACGGCTGGCTGCGCACCGGCGACATCGGCGTGCTGGACGAGGACGGCTATTTGTCCATTGTGGATCGCAAGAAGGATCTGCTGCTGTACAAGGGTTACAACGTCTACCCGCGCGAGCTGGAGGAGATGCTGACCGACCAGCCGGGAGTGGCCGCCGCGGCGGTGGTCGGCAGGCCGAGCCAGGAGGTCGGCGAGCTGCCGGTCGCGTTCGTGGTGCGGGCGCCGGACGCGGACGATCTGACCGAAGCGGAGTTGATGGCCGTGGTGAACGAGAACGTGGTGCCCTACAAGCGGCTGCGCGAGCTGAGGTTCGTCGAGCGGCTGCCGGTCTCGGCGGCGGGCAAGATCCTCAAACGCGAGCTGCGCGAGCAGCTGGACTGAGCATTACGTCAGGCGGGCGCGGAGGGCGGCGTCCTTGTCCAGCACGAGCTGTTCGAGGTCGGCCTGGAAGCGCGCCATCCGCCGCCGCAGCTCCTCGTCACCGGCGGCCAGCACGCGCACCGCCAGCAGGCCGGCGTTGCGGGCGCCACCGACGGAGACGGTGGCCACCGGCACCCCGGCGGGCATCTGCACGATGGACAGCAGCGAGTCCATCCCGTCCAGGTACTTCAGCGGCACCGGCACGCCGATCACCGGCAGCACGGTCGCCGAGGCCACCATGCCGGGCAGGTGCGCCGCGCCGCCGGCGCCGGCGATGATCACCTTGAGCCCGCGCTCGGCGGCCGAGGCCGCGTAGTCGAGCATGCGCCGCGGGGTGCGGTGCGCCGAGTACACGCCGACCTCGTAGGGCACGTCGAACTCGGCCAACGCCTGCCCGGCGGCCTCCAGCACCGGCCAGTCCGAGTCGCTGCCCATGATCACACCCACCTGGGGCGCGGCCTGCTCACTCACTCGCTTCTCCTCACGTCTCCGGGGGGCAAATAGCCGGCTTTTTGCCCTTTGGCGACGGGCAAGAAGTCGGCTATTTGCCGGTCAGTGGATTTCGTGGCCGTCTGGCCAGACGGCGTGGGAGAGCCAGTGCGCGGCCAGCCGGGCGCGAATGCGCAGCTCCGGCAGGTCGTCACCGAGCATGTTCACGTGGCCGAGCTTGCGGCCCGGCCGCTCCCCCTTGCCGTACAGGTGCACGCGCGCGTCCGGGAATCGCGCGAACAGGTGGTGCAGCCGCTCGTCCGGGCCCATCTCCGGGGTTGACGGCGCGCCGAGCACGTTCGCCATCACACAGGCCGGGGCCAGCGAGTCGGTGGCGCCGAGCGGGTAGTCCAGCACCGCCCGCAGGTGCTGCTCGAACTGCGAGGTGCGGGCGCCGTCCATGGTCCAGTGCCCGGAGTTGTGCGGGCGCATCGCCAGCTCGTTGACCAGCAGCCCCCGCTCGGTCTCGAACAGCTCCACCGCAAGCACCCCGACCACGCCCAGCTCCGCGGCCACCCGCAGGGCGAGGTCCTGCGCCTCGTGCACCTGCGCCGCGGTCAGCCCCGGCGCCGGGGCGAGCACCTCGGTGTTGATCCCGCCGCTCTGCACGGTCTCCACCACCGGCCACGCGGCGCCCTGGCCGAACGGCGAGCGGGCGACCAGCGCGGACAGCTCGCGGCGCATTTCGACCTTGGTCTCCACCAGCAGCGGCGTGCCGGCGGCGAGCAGCTCCGGCACCGTGGCGCGGGCTTCCGCGTCGGAGTCCAGCATCCACACGCCACGGCCGTCGTAACCGCCGCGCGCCGCCTTGAGCACCACCGGCCAGCCGTGCTCGGCGCCGAACTTCAGCACATCGTCCACTTCGGACACAGCCACGTAGGCAGGTCCGGGGAAACCCATGCCGGACAACGTCTTCCGCATCGCCAGCTTGTCCTGCGCGTACAGCAGCGCTTCCGGGCCGGGACGCACCGTGACGCCCTCGTAGGCCAACGTCAGCAGGTGCTCACCCGGCACGTGCTCGTGGTCGAAGGTGAGCACGTCGACCCCGGCCGCGAACGAGCGCAGCGCGTCCAGGTCGGTGTGGTGCCCGTACTCCACCTGCCCGGCGACCAGGCCGGCCGAGTCGTTTTCGTCCGCGGCGAGCACCCGCAGCGACTGGCCGAGCGAGATGGCGGCCTGGTGGGTCATCCTGGCGAGCTGGCCGCCGCCCACCATGCCGACGAGGGGAAGTCCGGTACGAGAATCCATAGCGCGTTCAGACTAGCTTGGCGCGTTTTCGCAGCTCCAGGGCGGCCACGGCGAGCAGGCCGAACGCGGCGGCGAGCACGTAGCCGTTGCCGAGCACGCCGAACCCGAGCCCCCAGCCGAACTCGGTCTCCCCGCCGTTGGGCACGAACATGATGAACGCGCTGCCGAAGAACGCGGTGACCGCGAGCGCGGCCCAGTAGCGGCCCTTCGCGGCAAGCAGCACGATCAGCGGCACCGCCCACACCCAGTGATGCGTCCAGGAGACCGGGGAGATCAGCAGCGCGAGGAACCCGGACACCAGCACCGCCGCCAGCGCCTCGCCCCGCGCGTGCAGCCGCCGCACCAGCCAGATCGACGGCACCGCCAGCACCGCGCCGATCGCCAGCGCCACCGGCAACGACCACGGCGCCAGTTCGGTGGCGCGGTTGAGCAGGCCGTTCAACGACTGGTTGAAGATCCAGTGCACCGAGCCGACCCGGTCCGGATCGGTGGCGGCCTCGGTCCAGTAGCGGATCGCGTCGCGCGGCATCACCGCGAACATCACGCCCTGCAGCACGGCGAAGGTGCCCAGCGCGCGGGCCGCGTCCGCCCGGCGGCCGATCAGGAACAGGTGCACCACGAAGATCAACGGCGTCAGCTTCACCGCCGCCGCCACCCCCACCAGCACCCCTCCCCAGCGGGAACCGCGAGCCCCGACCACCAGCAGGTCCAGCAGCAGCGCGGCGAGCAGCAGCAGGTTGACCTGGCCGAGGAAGATCGTCTTCCAGACCGGCTCCAGGCCCAGCGCGAGCACGGTCAGCCCGGCCACCACCGGCCAGCGCCGCCACGAGGCCGGTGCGGGTCGCAGGCCGAGCCGGACCACCACGGCCAGCGACAGCACCGAGCCCGCCGCGAGCACACCCCAGGTCAGCCCGGACGGCAACGCGGTCAGCGGCACGAACAGCAGCGCGGCGGCCGGCGGGTAGGTGAACGGCAGCGCCACCCAGGACGGCAGCGTGCTCAGCCGCTCCGGGTCGTACAGCGGATCGCCGTGCAGGAAGGTCAGCGCCCCGGCCCGGTACACCGCGCTGTCCGCGCCGAGCTGCCAGCCGACCAGCCAGACGAACACCCCGAACAGCAGCGCGCCGCCGACCAGCAGAACGACCGGCAACAGGCCGGCGTTAACCCGTGGTCGCGTCAACATGCTCGGCCGGTGGATTGGCTCGGGCGGCCCGGCGGCGAAGCAGCCAGCGGGTCACCAGCACCGCGGCGAGCACCAGTGGCATCAGGATGTAGGAACTGCCCAGCACGAACTCCCAGACCGCCCAGTGCAGCTCGATGCTCCGACCGTTGGGCAGCGCGAGCAGCACGCAGCTGACGAACACCGCGATCACCGCCGTCGCGCCGAGCCAGCGTTTCCACGCGGTGGCCGGGGTGGTCTTGGGCAGCCGCGAGACCAGCAGCACGATCAGCGGCACCGCCCACACCCAGTGGTGCGACCAGGAAACCGGCGAGACCAGCAGGATCCAGAACGCGGTCACCAGCAGCGCGGCCAGCGCCTGCCCCCGGCGGTGGAACTTCAGCATCAGCCAGAGCGCCGGGATGGCGAGCACCGCGCCGAGCCCGTACGCCGCGGTGCCTGCCCACGGCGCCAGGTCGGTGAGCCGGTTCATCAGCCCGTTCAGCGACTGGTTCCCGGCCCAGTGCAGCGGCCCGATCCGGCCGGTGTCCGGCAGCGTGAAGGTCCAGTAGCGGAACGCGTCGTGCGGGATGATCAGGAACATCAGTCCCTGCAACCCGGCGAAGGTGCCCAGCGCGCGGAACGCCTCCTTCCGCCTGCCGGTGACGAACAGGTGGCCGATGAACACCAGCGGCGTCAGCTTCACCGCCGCCGCCACGCCCACCAGCACCCCTCCCCAGCGGGAACCGCGCGCGCTGATCACCAGCACGTCCAGCACCACCAGCGCCATCAGGATCAGGTTGATCTGGCCGAGGAAGATGGTCCGCCACACCGGTTCCAGGCCCAGCAGGACCAGCGAGAACACCAGCGTCGAGCGGGCGGGCGACGCCCACCAGCGCGGGCCGTCCTCGGTCGGCGCCGGCAGCGAGCCGATCGCGATCCGGATCACCAGCGCCATCGCCAGCACGGACACCGCGGTCAGCACGCCCCAGGCGACCTGGATCGGCATCAGCGCCAGCGGCGTGAACATCAGCGCGGCGGTCGGCGGGTAGGTGAACGGCAGCAACGCCCACCACGGCTCGGTGCCCAGGGTGTTGCTGTCGTAGAGCGGGTCGCCCTGCAGCAGGGTCAGCGCGCCGGCCCGGTACACCGCGCTGTCCACCCCGAGCCGCCAGTCGACCAGCCAACCGATGACGCCGAACACCACGGCGAGCAACGGCACCAGCGACAGCAGCAGCACCGATCGCGGCCGGACGGACAGCCTGACCAGCGAAGTGCGCAGCGCCAGGCGTGGTGTCACGTCGCGCGTACGGGACTCGCCGTCGGCGGCTGGCTCGGCGGCGGGCGCGGGCTGAATCACCCCATCAGGAAATCACGAACCCGCCGCACCCGGCCGCACAGCCCCCACCGGCGCGCGATCACGCCCGCCCGAGGCGTCCCAGCAGCTCACACGCGGCATCGTGGTCGTCCGGCAGCCGGATCACCCTGATCCGCGGCTGGCCGACCTCGTGCAGCTGGGCGTCCACCGAAAGCCGGTCGTTCAGCTCGCGCCGCAGCAGCACCGCGTTGGCCGCGATCCCGCCGTCCCTCGGCACCAGCGCGGCCACCGCGGAAGGCCCGATCGACGCCACGCTCTCGCCACTGTCGAACACCGCACGCAGCGCGTCCGCGGCCAGGATCATGCTGGTCAGCCGTGGCCAGCCACCGACCTTGGACAGGTCCATCGAGACCACCAGCAGGGTGTGCTCGTCCGACGGCCGTCCTCCGTGCCGCCGCGCGCGGCGGTACAGCTCGCCGAGCCTAGTGCGCAGGTACGCGACGGTCGGCAGGCCGGTCAGCGGATCGGTGACCTCGATGGTGGACAGCTGGTCCATCGCCACGTCGGCCCAGGCCACCGCGGTCACCCGGAGCAGCCGGGACGGCGTGGCGTCCACGTCCGGCGCGACGAAACCGTCCACCGCTTCCGGGTCGGCCAGCACCGCGTGCAGTGCCGCGAGGTCGGTCAGCGTCTCGGCGAGCCCGGCACCGGCCGCGGCCCGCGCCCTCGCCAGGCCGGCCAGCGCGGTCTCCGGTCCGCCGTCGGAAAGCACCGCGACGCAGACCAGATCCACCTCGGGCAGCGCCCAGTCACTGGGGAACCGCCATCCCGAGGCCAGGCTGGCGGCTCGCCAGCGCGCCCGCAAGGCGCGCAGCCGGCCGTCCCGATCGACCCATGACGAGCTACCCCTGGACGGCGCACCGGTGGCCGGCACATCCACTCCGCAACCGTCCTTTCCGTTCGGTCGGCGTTTGATCACTTTCGAGGTAGGGACGCCATACCTCCGTCCGCGTGACGTGAGGTTGGGAAGGAGGTTTTCCCAGGAGGCGGGTGAACCCATTGCGCTCTCCGGGTAAACGGGAGGCCCACAAGGTGACGTTGCTCGCTGTGTCCGTCACACTGTTCCTCGCGCTACGTCAGGGTAGGTGTCGGGGAAGGGAGACCCCCGCCGCTTTCCCAGTAAACCGAGGAGACCCGTGTCCACCGTTCCCGCCGATCTCAGTGGCAAGAGTGACGCCGAGCTGATCAGCTCGGTGCGCGCCGGAACGATCGCCGCCTACGGCACGCTTTACGAACGTCACGTCAACTCGGCTTACAACCTGGCCAGGCAGCTGGCGAAGTCACAAGCCGAAGCGGACGACCTCGTTTCCGAGGCTTTCGCCAAAGTATTAGACACTCTGCGTGGTGGTAAGGGCCCAGATTCAGCCTTTCGGGCGTATTTGCTGACGGCCTTGCGCCACACCGCGTATGACAAGACGCGTAAAGACCGCAAGATCGATTTGAACGAAGACATGGCCATGGTCGGCGGAACCGCCGGCGAAGCGCTCACCGTACCGTTCTCCGACACCGCGGTCGCCGGTCTCGAGCGCACCATGGCCGCGAAGGCGTTCGCCCGGCTGCCCGAGCGGTGGCAGGCGGTGCTCTGGCACACCGAGATCGAGCGGCAGACCCCGGCCGAGGTCGCTCCGCTGCTCGGGTTGACCGCGAACGGTGTCTCCGCGTTGGCTTATCGGGCGCGTGAGGGTCTCCGGCAGGCTTATCTTCAGGTGCATCTCGCGGAGACCTCCGCCGAACGCTGCCGTGCCGCCGCCGAGCGGCTGGGCGCGTGGACGAGGGACGGGCTGTCCAAACGGGAACGCGCGCAGGTGGAGACCCACCTCGACGAATGCGACCGCTGCCGGGCACTGGCCGCCGAACTGGCCGACGTCAACGGCGCACTCCGGGCGATCATCGGCCCGATGGTGCTCGGCGGCGCGGTACTCGGCTACCTGGCCACCGCCGGTGCCGCCAAGGCCGGCGCGGTCACCGTCGCGGCCGCTGGTGCCGCAGCGGGCACCTCGGGTGGGGCCGCCGCCGGTGCGGCCGCCGCCGGGCCGCGCCAGTTCCTCACCGTCGGCGTCTCCGGGGTCGCGATGGCCGCCGCGATCGCGGTCGGCCTCGCCGCCGGTGGCGGTGACCAGGAGATCCCGGCCGCGGCCGTCCAGCCGCCCCCTCCCGCAGCGGCACCACCCGCACAACCGCCACCACCGGCCCCACCGGCCCCGGTCGTCCCACCCGCGCCTCCGCCACCGCCACCGCCGGCGGTGAACCCGCCGCCCCCGCAGGTCCCCCCGCCGGCCGAAACGCCGACCCCGGCGCCACCGGCACCACCGGCACCACCGACCACCACACCGCCGAGCCCGGCGCCGCCGAAGATGACCGCGGTGGCGCCACCGGAGGGCATCGAGCTGCAGCCCGGCGGCAGCCCGGTCGACCTGCCGATCACCGTCCGCAACGAGGGCGGCAGCAAGTCGGAGCCGGTGGTGGTCACCCTCGACCTGCCGAACGGCGTGCACGCGGTGAACGCCGGTGGCGGCGGCGGTGCGCCGCAGGGCTTCGCGGCCCAGGCAGCCAACGAGCCGATCCGGGTGAACTGCCCGGCCGGCGACGGCACCGTGAGCTGTGCGACCGACACCGGCCTGGAACCCGGCCAGACCGCCGTGCTGACCTACCGGCTACGGGCCGACAACACGGCCGAGCCGGGCGTGGTCCGCGGCTCGGTCGCCTCGGGCAGCCTGGTCAAGGTCTCGATCTCGGTGAACGTCGCGGTCCGCGAAGCCCCGGACGAGCTGGGCCTGCACGTCAGCACGCTGTGGAGCACCGCGATCCCGTGGGACCGCAACGCCTGGGTCAGCGTGGACATGAGCAACCGCGGGCCGAACACCAAACCGGTCGAGCTCACCCTGAACCGGCAGGCCGAGCTGATCCTCGGCGGCTGGCGGGCCAGCTGCGACCTCGGCGCCGGCAGCACCACCTGCGTCAGCAACGAGGCGCTGGAACCCGGCGAGCACCTGCGGCTGTGGCTGAAGCTGAAGCAGCGCCCGGAGCGCAATGCCGGGGTCACCGCGACCGCCACCCTCGGCTCGGCGACCGAGTCGCGCACGGTGTACTTCGACTGCTGGTGGGCCTGCGACGACGACCCGGAGCCGACCGTCACGCGGACCCCTGGACCGGGCAAGCCCACGCTCACCCCGCCGGCCACCTCGACGAAGCCGACCACGCCGACCGTGCCGAAGACGCCGTCCAGCACCCCGGGCAAGCCGCCCCGGCCGACCCACGACGGCGAACCGGGCCAGGTACCGCCCGCCGACCGGACCACCACCCCGCCGGTGACCACGACGACCACTTCACGGGGCTGGCTGCTGCCCTGGCTCTGACCCGGCTCGGGTAGCGTCCGCCGGTATGCCGGTCACGGACAAGATGCTCAGGCTGCTGCCGAGGCGGCTGAAGGCGCTCCTGATCACCCACCACGAACTGCTCCGGTTCGCGGTGGTCGGCGGCCTTGCCTTCGTGGTCACCAACGTGGTCGGCTACGCGCTCAAGCTCACCGTGCTCTCCCGCCAGCCGCTGACCGCGCTGGGCATCGCGGTGCTGGTGGCGACCATCTTCTCCTACGTGCTTTCCCGGGAGTGGTCGTTCCGCACCAGGGGCGGCCGCCAGCGCCGGCACGAAGCGGCGCTGTTCTTCCTGATCAGCGCGATCGCGGTGGGCCTGAACCTGGTGCCGCTGGCGATTTCGCGCTACGTGCTGCAACTGCACGTGCCGGAGGTCGGCCTGCTCACCCAGGAGATCGCGGACTATGTGAGCAGTTTCATCCTGGGTACTTTGCTGGGCACCGTGTTCCGCTGGTGGGGGTTCCGCAAGTGGGTCTTCCCGCAAGCCGATGTTCGCACGCCACGCGGCCGGCGTCGGGCGGGGACCGACGCACTGCCCGAGGATCGCGCCGCCTGACACTTTCCGGACTACTTCAGCGAAAACAGGACAAAGAGCTCGTTTTGTTAAGGCTGATTGCTCTGTTCGTCTACTGAATCAAGAGGTTGAAGGCGGCCTCGCCCCGGCACCCGGAACGGCTACGTAGAATCGACCGCGTGACGATTGTCGAATCCATGTTGTCGCATGCGCCGGAACGGCTGCGCTCGGTGCTGCTCAAGCACCGTGAGCTGCTGAAGTTCGCGATTGTCGGCGGCACCACTTTCGTGGTCGACAATGGCGTCTGGTACCTGCTGAAGCTGACCGTGCTGTCGGAGAAACCGACCACGGCGAAGGCCATCGCGATCGTGGTGGCCAGCGTGGTCTCCTACATCCTCAACCGCGAGTGGTCGTTCAACACCCGCGGCGGCCGCGAGCGCCACCACGAGGCCGCGCTGTTCTTCCTGGTCAGCGGGGCGGCGGTGGTGGTCAACCTGATCCCGTTGTACGCGTCGCGATACATGCTGCACCTGGAGGTGCCGCATGTGTCCAGGCTGGTGCAGGAGGTCGCCGACTTCACCAGCGGGTCGATCATCGGCGTGCTGGCCGCGATGGTGTTCCGGTTCTGGGGCATGAAGAAGTGGGTCTTCCCGGACGAGCTGGGGCAGCGCCGCCGCACCATCGATCCGGACGAGGACGGCGAGGCGGAGATCCAGCCGCTGAAGCGCGGCTAAAGTACTTGCACTTTGACATATTGATGTCTATGGTCAACTAGACGTCGCGAATCCGCGACGTCCTCTCAAGCGCGAGACGCGAGACGCCGGCCGGGGTTCGAACCGGTCGAGTGGGACGAATGAAGAGGTGATCACCGGACGGAGAGAGCCGCATCCGCAGTGCCGTCGCACGGCCGCGGACGCAGGCTGAAACTTCCCGTCTTGGCGGGAGCGCGCCGTTCGGCGTGCTCCCCGGTTTCCCTTGCCGGTCGCCATCGGTGACCAGGCATTCCCACTCCAGAACCTGGATTCGTCTTGCCCATTCCTGTCGCGGAGCCGCGCTCCGCTCCGAAAACACGTGTCAAACCACTGATGCCGGCCCTGCTGCTGGCCGTTTTCCTCGCCATGCTGGACGCGCAGGTGGTCGCCACCGCGCTCCCCCGCGTCGTCGACGACCTCGGCGGGCTGTCCGAGTTCGCCTGGGTCACCACCGGCTACCTCATCGCCAGCACCGTGAGCACCCCGCTGTACGGCAAGCTCGGCGACCTGTTCGGCCGGAAGAAGATGTTCCTGCTGGCCATCGCGCTCTTCCTGGCCGGTTCGGCGGCCTGCGCGCTCGCGCCGTCGATGCCGGTGCTGATCGCCTGCCGGGTGCTGCAGGGCGCCGGTGCCGGCGGGCTGTTCGTCTCGGTGCTCGCGATCGTCGGCGAGCTGTTCACACCACGGGAAGGGGCCCGGTACTACGGCTGGTTTTCCCTCTGCTTCGCGGTTTCCGCACTGGCCGGGCCGTTGGTCGGTGGCGTGCTGACCGACCTGTTCGGCTGGCGCTCGGTGTTCGGGGTCAACCTGCCGCTCGGCGCGGTCGCGGTGTTCGCGGTCGCCCGACTGCTGCACCTCGAACACCGGGAAAGGCGCGCGAAACTGGACTGGGCCGGGCTGTTCCTGCTCAGCGGTGCCATCACCGCCGCCACCCTGCTCGCCGCATGGGCCGGCTCGCGCCTTGGGTGGAACTCACCCGTGGTGCTCGGGCTCGGTGCCGCGGTCGTCGTGCTGACCGGCGCGTTCGTGCTGGCCGAGCGCCGAGCCGGTGCTGCCGCTGCGGCTGTTCGGTGACGCCACGTTCAGCATTTCCGTCGCGGTCAGCGTGATCGCCGGGTTCGTCTTCCTCGGTTCGGTGAACTACCTCGCGCTGTTCGTGCAGGCGGCCACCGGGGCGGGCGCCACCGGGACCGGGCTGCTGCTGGCGCCGATGATGTTCGGCGTGGTGGCGGCCTCGATGGTCAGCGCCAGGCTCATCGCCCGCACCGGCCGCTACCGCTGGTACCCGGTGGCCAGCATGGCGCTCGGCGTCGTTGCCGCCGTGCTTTTGTCCACAGTGGATGAAAACACGGCCGAGCCGGTGCTGGTCGGCTACCTGACCCTGTTCGGCCTCGCCGCCGGGCTCAACCTCCAGGTGCTCACCATGGCCGCGCAGAACACCGCCCCGCGTGGCGACCTCGGCGCGGTCTCCGGAGCGATCACCTTTCTCCGTTCCCTCGGCACCGCGCTGGGCATCTCGGTCTTCGGGTCGATCTTCACCGGCGCCCTCGGCACCGGGCAGCCCGGCCCGGACGCCTATGCCGGCGCGCTGCACGGCGTTTTCCTCGTCGTGCCACCGATGCTCGGTGCCGGCCTGCTCATCGCGCTGGGACTGAAGAACATCCCGCTGCGCGCCCACCACTGATCACAGTCACATCAATGAGTGTCATGCACGCTCGCCGGCGCATCCACCGTCCGCGGGTCGCCCGCATCCAGCCGCCGCGAGCCACCCTCCGGGCGGCCCCCGTCGACTGGATAGTGCATGACCCTCAAGTCCACAAAGGAGTAAAACAAATGATTCTGGTCACCGGAGCCACCGGCAAGATCGGCCGTGAACTGGTCCCCCTGCTGCTCGCCAAGGGCGCGCCGGTGCGGGCACTCACCCGCGACCCGGCGAAGGCCCGCTTCGACCCCGAGGTGGACGTCGTCCGCGGCGACCTCGACGACCCGGCCACCCTGCCCGCCGCGCTGAAGGGGGTGGACGCGGTCTTCGTGCTCACCTCCGGGCACGGCGGGGACGGCCCCGCCCAGGAGGCGAACCTGGCCGCCGCGGCGACCGCCGCCGGTGCCGCCCGGCTGGTGAAGATCTCCACCACCGGCGTGCACTTCGGCGGCACCGACCCGATTTCGAGCGGGCACCGGGTGTCCGAGGAGATCATCCGGAACGCCGGCCCGCACTGGACGATCCTGCAGCCCGGCGCGTTCATGGACAACCGGTTCGCCTGGCTGAAGTCCGTGCGCGAGGAAGGCGTCGCCTACGTGACCGAGGGCGAGCCGGACTCCGCGATGATTCACTGCCGGGACATCGCCGCGGTCGCCGCCGAGGTGCTCACCACCGACGGGCACCACGGCGCGACCTACCAGCTGACCGGCGGCGCGGCGCTGTCCGCCGAGCAGCAGGTGGCTGTGCTGGCCGAAGCGGTCGGGCGGCCGCTTCGGCTGGCGGTCGAATCCGAGCAGGTGACCAGGGCGCGGTTCGCATCATGGGGCTGGACCGGCCCGGCGATCGACGGCATGTTCAAGATGCGGCGCTCCTCCCCGGAAGCCCATCGGACTGTCTTCGACACCGTCACCACCCTCCTCGGCCGCCCTGCCCTCACCTTCACCGACTGGTCCCGCCAACACGCCCACCTCTTCCGCTGATCAGTTGTCCCTTAAGGCCACCATGGGGGCGTTGGATGCCCTCATGGTGGCCTTAAGGGACTGGGGCGTTAGGCCATTCGGGTGGGGGTGGGCCCAGCGAGTAGGGGAAATGGCTGGGCTGGACGACCGCTGTGCGGGATGCTTCATCTTGTGTTGAAATCGGGGGGCATGCGGCGGGTGCCCACCCTTTTCCTGGTGCTCACCATCGGCTTCCTGGCTGTGGCCGGGTGGTCCATCGTTTCGCGCGCGGCGGCGCCCAGCGACGGCACGGCGGTGAACGCCGGGGATACCGCGGTTGCCGCCGATCAGGTCATCATCCGCGACGCCGTCCCCGGCGGGCCGCTGCGCGAAGGCGACCGGCTGATCGCTGTCAACGGAGTGGTCCCGGCGCAGGGACGCCTGGCCGAGCCGGTCCGGGCCGGCGACGTGCTGCACTACGAGATCGTGCGCGACGAGCAACGGCAGACCGTCGAGGTCACCCTGCGAACCTACGACCTGGCCGGCAACCTCGGCCGGGCCTGGCCTTCGCTGCTGGTGAACTTCGCGCTGCTGGGCACCGCGCTGGTGATCTTCCTGATCCGGCCGCGGGACCCGGCCGCGCACGCCGGCATCCTCGCCTCCGGGATCGGGGTGGCCACCATCGCCGCCTCCGGCTGTTTCCAGCTGGAGGCGCTCGACCTCTTCGCCGGCGGGCAGTTCCTGCGCTGGTACGGCGGCGAGTTCTGCTTTGCCCTGCTCTGGGGCGGCATGCTGCACTTCGCGCTGGCCTTTCCCGAGGTGACCGACCGACAGCGGCACCGGCGCTGGGTGATCGCCGGTTACCTCGGCGCCGTGGGGCTCTACGCGGTGATCGCCGGGTACGCGTCGCTGGTGGTGGACGAGCCGCTGGCCAGGCTGGCGCTGCTCGGCTCGCCGGCGATCGGCTCGCTGTACGTCTACCCGTTCCTGGTGTCCGGGGTGCTGATCGGCAAGTACGTCCGGTACCGGGACGTGATGCTGCGCCGTCGGCTGCGCTGGCTGGCCGGTTCGCTCGGCGGCGGGGCCGCGCTCTACCTCGCGGTGTGGATCCTGCCCACCGCGCTGGCCGGTGAGCCGCCGATTCCGCTGGAGTACCAGACGCTGGCCTTCCTGCCGGTGCCGTTCGCGGTGACCGTGGCCATCCTGCGCCACCGCGCGCTGAACATCGAGGTGGTGCTCGGCCGGTCGCTGGTCTACGGCACGCTCACCGTGCTGCTGGCCGGGGTCTACATCGGCGTGGTCAGCCTGCTGAGCCTGCTCTTCCCGCCGCTGGACCAGCTTTGGCAGCAGGCCGTCGCGGCCGCGGTGCTGGCGCTGGCGGTGCAGCCGCTGCGAGCCCGGCTGCAGGCGGTGGTCAACACCAAGCTGTACGGCGAACGCAACGACCCCTACCGGGTGGTGTCAACGCTGGCCCAACGGCTGGAGAACATCCACACCCCGGAGGAGCAACTGCCGGCGGTGGTGGAAACGATCGGCGTCGCCCTGCGATTGCCTTATGTGGCCATCGAACTCGACCGGAACTCCGGCACCGAGCGCGCCGCCAGCTACGGCACGCCCACCCCGCTGTGCCACCGGCTCCCGCTCAGCTACCAGGGCGAGCTGGTCGGCCAGCTGGTGATCGCCCGCCGCGGCCCGCGCGAGGTGCTCCGCCGCAAGGAACGCTCGATGCTGGCCGAGGTCGCCCGGCACGCCGGCACCGTGGTGCACACCGCCCGGCTGACCACCGACCTGCTGCGCAGCCGCGACCGGCTGGTGACCGCCCGCGAAGAAGAACGCCGCCGCCTGGTGCGGGAGCTGCACGACGGGGTCGGCACCACGCTGGCCGCGATCACCCTCGGCCTGCACGCGACCCAACGCACCCTCGGCGAAGCGGTGCCGGCGTCGGTGCTGCTCGCCCGGCTCCAGGTGGCGCTGGGCGAGGCGATCACCGAGATCCGGCGGCTGACCCACGGCCTTCGACCGCCGGTGCTGGAGAAACTGGGGCTGCTGGCGGCGATCGAGGACTATGTCGGCACACTCAACCAGGCGGTCGACCCAGCCGGGTGCGAGTTCACGCTGGACGCGCCGGCCGAACTGCCCGCGCTGCCCCCGGCGGTGGACGTCGCCGCCTACCGGATCGTCTGTGAGGCACTGACCAACGTGACCAAACACGCCGAGGCCCGCACCTGCACCGTCGAACTCCGGACCGGGGACGGCCTGCGGATCACCATCACCGACGACGGGATCGGCCTGCCGTCCCGGCCATGCCCCGGCCCCGGCATCGGGCTCGGCTCGATGCGGGAACGGGCCACCGAGCTCGGCGGCGAGTTCCGGGCCGAACGGCTGGCCGGCGGCGGCACCATGGTGTCCGCGAGCCTGCCGATGCCGGAGGACGCCCCATGAGCGAGCGGAAGCTGCGGGTGCTGGTGGTGGACGACCACCCGCTGTTCCGGTTCGGGGTGTGCACCATGCTCGGCGCCGAACCCGAGATCGAGGTGGTCGGCGAAGCGGCGGGCGGCACGAACGCGGTGAGCGCGACCGCGGCGCTCTGCCCGGACGTGGTGGTGATGGACCTGCAGCTGCCCGACATCAGCGGGGTGGAGGCGACCAGCCGGATACTGGCCGAGCGCCCGGACACCCGGGTGCTGGTGCTCACCATGTCCGACGAGGACGAGACGGTGTTCGCCGCGATGCGCGCCGGTGCCCGCGGCTATCTGCTCAAGGACGCCGGCCCGGACGAGATCATCCGCGCGGTGCAGGCCGTCGGCAGGCACGAGGCCATCTTCGGCGCGGAGATCGCCGGGCGGCTGCTCGGGTTCTTCAGCAATCCGACGCCGAGCCAGAACCTGGCCTTCCCGGAGCTGACCGCCCGCGAGCGGGAGGTGCTGGTGCTGATCGCGCGCGGGCAGAGCAACTCCACGATCGCCAGGGCCCTCTCGCTGAGCCCGAAGACCGTGCGCAACCACATCTCCAGCGTGTTCGCCAAGCTGCGCGTCGCGGACAGGTCGGAGGCCATCATCCGGGCCCGCGACGCCGGTTTGGGCAGCCAGTCGAGCGACCCCTGACGTCCGAGGGGGCGGCCGGGTCGGGTGACAACAGGACCTGGGTCCCATGCGCCTAGGACAACCTTTCGGGCACTGTGAGAGGCCTCTAGGGGACAGAGGGGACAAATCAAATGATGGGGCAGACACGGATACCGGTCACCGTCCGAGCCACCGACCCGATCCTGCGCGACGGGGTCTGCATGGCACTGCGCACGCGGGACGACGTGTGGCTGGTCAGCGGAACGGCCGAGACCACCGCGAGCGGGCACGCTTCGAACGCCGGCACGGTGGCGCTGCTGGTCGCGGACCGGTTGGACGAGGAGATGACCCAGCAGCTGCGCTCCCTGCAGGGCCAGGGCTTCACCAGGATCGTGCTGGTCGCCGGCGAGGTGGACGACAACGAGGTGCTCGGCGCGATCGAGCACGGGGTGTGCGCGGTCGCCCGCCGCGCGGACGCCAAGGTGGACGTGCTGGTCCGGCTGATCAAGGCGGCCGCGGCCGGTGAGGGCGCGCTGCCGCCGGACCTGCTCGGCAGGCTGCTCAGCCGGGTGTCGCGGCTGCAGCGCCAGGTGCTGGAGCCGAGGGGGCTGCACCTGGCCGGCATCACCAGCCGCGAGACCGACGTGCTCCGGCTGGTCGCGGCCGGACTGTCCACTCAGGAGATCGCCGACCAGCTGTGCTACTCGCAGCGGACGGTGAAGAGCATCCTGCACGACATCACCAACCGGTTCCAGCTGCGCAACCGGTCGCACGCGGTCGCCTACGCGATGCGCGAAGGCCTGATCTGACCGTGATAAACGAGGTCAACGAAGCGCTGTGCCTGCTGCTCGGCCGGGAGCTGCCGCCGGGGGCGGCGGTCCGGCTCGACCCGCCGAAGCCGACCTGGCAGACCGAAACCCCGTCGGACGCGGTGGACCTGTTCCTGTTCGGGTTGTACCGCGATGCCGACGAGGACGGGGTGCGGCGCTGCCGGCTGAGCTATCTGGTCACCGCCAGGGCGGCCAGGGTGGACGACGAACACCGGCTGCTCGACCAGGCGCTGCGCACCGCGATGCGGACCGAAACCGTGCCGAAGGACTGCTTCGGCACGGGGTTCGCGGACGGCGGGCAGCCGGTCCGGCTGGACCTGGCCGAGACCGGGCCGGGGGCGCTGTGGACCAATCTCGGGATGCCGGCACGTGCCGCCTTCGTACTGGAGGTGAGCGTGCCGGTGGCCGAGTGAGGGGGAGGTCGTGAGTGAAAAGTGTTGCTGCAGCAACGCTTTTCACTCACGACGGTTTCAGCAGCCGGCGCAGGGACTGCTCGGCCGAGATCGAGCTGCCGACCAGCTTCAGGCCGCCGAGCGCGGCCAGTTCGTGCCCGAGGTCGTCGCCGGGGTCGCCGTGCGTGCGCGCGGCCCGCACCTCGAGCCGGTACTCGGGTTCCCCGGTGACCAGATCGTCGGCACGGGTGAACCGCACCGCGCAGGTCCCGGTGAAGCTGAACAGGCCGCCGGCATCCCGGTCCGCACAGGTCTGGCGGAACTCGTGCCGTGCCGCCGAGCTGATCCGCGGTTCCGCGGAATCGACGCCCTGCACGAAAATCCCCGCGACGAGACCGTCCAAAATGGTCAGCGCGCCGGCGGAGTCGGCCGACCACACGTCGAGCACTCCGCGCAGCCGCAGCCGCACCGTCACCGAAACCTTGCCGATGGCCGTCGCCGCACCGGCGAGTGGCAGGTCGGGAAGCCGGAACCGAAACGACGGGATCTCGGCACGCTTCCCGCTCATGCGCTAAAGGTAGGCCATCCGGGGTGACCAGCGGAATCCCCATCGGGCAGTCCTTGGTGCGCTACCGGGGCACCCGCTCCGCTGGCCAGCGCACGTGCGCCACATCGCCGGGCCGGGGCACCCGGAGGAAGAGGCTGAACACCGCCGGCCGTTTGCTGGACAGCTCCAGCCGTCCGCCGTCCGCTTCGGCCAGCGCGCGGGCCAGCGCCAGCCCGACCCCGGTCGAGCCGCCGCCGGAGAACCCGCGCTCGAACACGTGCGGCGCCAGTTCGTCCGGAATGCCCGAGCCGGTATCGCTGACCTCCACCACCACGGTCGCGTCCGCGTCACCGCGGCGGGCGGCCAGGGTGACCGTGCCGGCGCCGTGCCGCTTCGCGTTGTCCAGCAGCACGCCGATCACCTCGCGCAGCCGGGCCGGGGTGACCCGCGCCATCAGCCCTTCGGCCACCCGCAGCCGGAGGTTGCGGCCCTCCGAACGCAGCAGCTGCCGCCATTCCTGGGCGATCTCGGCCATCAGCATGGCCAGCTCCACCGGCTCGGCGCCGACTTCGCTGGCCGCCCTGGCCGCGGCGAGCAGTTCGTCCAACGCGTCCGCGAGCCGGTCGGCCTGCTCCTGCGCGGCCCTGGCGTCCTCGGCGATCTCCGGGTCGGTGACCACGGTCAGCGACTCCAGCCGCAGCTGCAGCGCGGTCAGCCTGCTGCGCAGCTGGTGCGAGACGTCCCCGACCAGTTGCCGTTCCCGCTGCACGAGCTGGGCCAGCGCGCTGCCGGAGGCGTCCAGCGCCTCGGCCACCATGTCCAACTCGCCAACTCCGTACCGGCTCGGGTCCGGCCGGAAGTCGCCGCCACCGAGCTTCGCGGCCCGTTCGGCCACGTGCCGCAGCGGTTTCGCCAGCCGCCGCGCGGTCACCGTGGCGACCACCGTGCCGGTGCCGACGGACAGCACCACCAGCAGCACCACCCCGACGGTGACCTGGGTCTGCCTTGCCCGCAGCGGCCCGGCCGGAATGGCCAGCTCCACGGTGCCCTGCCTGGCGATCGGCACCGTCTCGGTGATCAGGTCGGTGCCGGGGTCGACCCCGGCGATCATCGGCGGCTCCTCCGGGCGACGCACGGTGAGCCTGCCGTCCGGCGGGACCGCGACCAGCACCTGGTCCAGGTCCAGCACCTTGTTCTCGGCCAGGTCGCTGTCCAGCGACGCGGCGATCTTCTGCGCGTCCGACGCCAGCGTCTCCCTGGCCAGGTTGTCCACCAGCAGCCAGGCCACCACGCCGAGCGGAATCCCCAGCGCGGCCCCGGTGACCGCGACCGCCAGCAGGATGGCGAGCAGGATTCGACGGCGCATCGGCTGCTATCCGCTCCTATTCGGCCTATTCGGCATTGAACCGGAACCCGACCCCTCGCACGGTCGCGATCCGCCGCTCGCCGTCCGCGGAGTGCGCGACCACCGCCTTGCCGTCGGTGCCGACCGCGAGCTTCCGGCGCAGCCAGGACATGTGCATGTCCAGCGTCTTGGAGGTCTTGGACTCCAGGTCGTTCCACACCTCGGCCAGGATCTCGTCCCGGCTGACCACCTGGCCGGCCCGGCTCATCAGCACCCGGAGCAGCTCGAACTCCTTGTTCGCCAGCTGGATCTCCCTGCCGTCCACGGTCACCAGCCTGGCCCCGAGGTCCATCCGCACCCCGCCGGCGTCGAGCACCTCGGGCACCCGGCGGCGCAGCAGCGCGCGGATCCTGGCCAGCAGCTCGGCCAGCCGGAACGGCTTGGCCACGTAGTCGTCGGCGCCAGCATCGAGGCCGACCACGAAGTCCACCTCGTCGGTGCGCGCGGTGAGCATCAGCACCGGCAGCTCGGTGCCGCTGGCGCGCAGCCGCCGGCACACCTCGAGCCCGTCCATCCCCGGCAGTCCAAGATCGAGAACCAGCAGGTCGACCCGCTGTTCGGCGGTCGCGTCGAGTACCGACGGGCCGTCCCCGACCACCTTCACCTCGTAGCCCTCCCGCTGCAGCGCGCGGGAGAGCGGATCGGCGATCGCCGGATCGTCCTCGGCCAGTAGCACCATGCTCACCTGGCCAACTCTACGACTCACCGGCGTGAAAACATCGTCACCGTGCCCGGATACGCGAACGATCTGACCCTGGCCGCCCAGCTGGCGGACGCCGCCGACAAGATCACCACCGCGCGTTTCGGCGCACTGGACCTGGCCGTGCGGCGGAAGCCGGACCGGACGCCGGTGACCGACGCGGACACCGCGGTGGAGGACGCCGTTCGCGCGCTGCTGAGCGAGCACCGGCCGGCGGACACGGTGGCCGGCGAGGAACGCGGCGGCTCGGTGCCGGACACCGGCCGGGCCTGGGTGCTGGACCCGATCGACGGCACCAAGAGCTTCCTGCGCGGGGTCCCGGTGTGGGCCACCCTGATCGCCCTGGTCGACGGCGGCGAGCCGGTGGTCGGCATGATCAGCGCGCCGCTGCTCGGCCGTCGCTGGTGGGCGTCGGACGGCGACGGGGCCTGGGTGCGCGACCACGCGGGCGAGCGCCGGATCTCGGTGTCCGCGGTGGCGGAGCTGTCCGACGCGTACCTGTCCACCACGGACCTCGGCTCCTGGGCCGAGCACCACTCCAGGGAGCGCTACCTCGCGCTGGTGGACGCCTGTTGGGAGACCAGGGCGTTCGGCGACTTCTGGTCGCACTGCCTGGTCGCCGAGGGCGCGATCGACCTGGCCGCGGAGCCGATCGTGAACCCGTGGGACGTGGCCGCGGCGCAGGTGCTGGTGACCGAGGCCGGCGGGGTGTTCAGCGACATCCACGGCCGGCCCGGGTTCACCGGCGGCTCGGCGCTGTCCGCCAACTCCCTGCTGCACTCCCCCGCGCTGGAACTGCTGCGCGAGCCCGGAAAATGACCGGCACGGATCCGCGACTGCTCCATCCGGAGGGGTTCGGGTAACTAGTTGGTGGACGCGGGGATGCGGCACCCCGCGCTCTGGGATAGTGACGCTCGCTCGCTTCCCACCCAGCTCGCTGGAGGCCCCATGGCACCCGCCGAAGATCCCGTTCAGCGCATGCTGGCCCTCGAGATGGATCAGCCGGACAAGTACACGAAGGACTCCGGGACGGACTGGCTGCGCTGGTCACCGGGCCGCGCCGAGGAAGAGGGACAGCAGGACCCCGCGCGCTACCACCAGTACGCGAACCGCTCCTGCGACCTGACCATGCGCGGCGGCACCACCAGCGGCGTGATCTACCCGCTGGCAGTCTGCTCGCTCGCCGAGCACTACGTCTTCCGCAACGTCGGCGGGGCCTCCGCGGGCGCCATCGCGGCGGCGGCGACGGCGGCCGCCGAGCACGGCCGGTTCGCCGAGCAGCCGGCGCAGGTGTCCGGTGCCGCCGTCCGGCCCGGTTTCGCCGGACTGGCCCAGCTGGTGGCCTGGCTGGCGCCGAGCACCGGGGACCGGAGCTGGCGGCTGGCCCAGCTGTTCCAGCCGCATCCTTCGCTGCACCGGGCCTACCGGCTGGCGACGGCGCTGATGCAGCGGCGGGAGACCACCGGGCGCGGCCCGATCGGCGCGGTGGTCGCCGCCCTGTTCGGCGCGGTCGGCTGGCTGTCCAGGATCGTGCTGATCCTGTTGCTGGTGACCTGGCTGGCCGGGCCGTTCGCGCTGAACTGGGCGGTGCCGCCGGACCGCTGGAACAGTGCCATCGCCGCGTTGGCCATCCCGGCCGCCGTGCTGGCGGTGGCCGCCGCGACGGCGGTGATCTGGGCCGCCGCGGCGAGCATGGGCAGGTTGTCACTGGTGCTGCTGACGCCGCTGGTGCTCGGCCTGATCGGGATGGGGGTGCTGGACGCTCCCGGTTCCTGGCCGGGCTGGCTGGTCGCCGGCGCGCTCACCGTGCTGTGCTGGCTGGTGCTCACCTTCGCGGTGCCCGCCGTGGTCGCGGTCATCTACGGCGCGGTCACCCTGCCGCTGCTGAAAAAGAGCGAGTCCTTCCGCTTCGGCATCGTGGCCGGTTCGGCCGAGTTCGAGCCGGCCTGGCTGGACCGCCAAGCCGGGATGCCGGCGTCTACCGGGGTGCCGCCGCTGGCGACCTGGCTGGCCGACCGGATCGACGACCTCGCCGGGCTGGGGCCCCACGAACCCGGCGGCGAGTACGGCGAAGCGCTCACCTTCGGCCAGCTCTGGCGCGGCCGGGACGTGGCCGAGGAGGACGTCCGCGAGCTGGCCGAGCTCAACGAGCGGCGGGTGGTCAACCTCGCGCTGATGACCACCGACCTCTCCGCCGGCAGGCCGTACCGGCTGCCCTTCCTGACCGCGCCGACCGGGGTGGACCACTGGCAGTTCTGCAAGCTCTGCCTGACCGGCATCGTGCCGGGCAGGGTGGTCGCCCAGCTGGCCGCGACCAGGCAGTCGGGACAGATCTGCCCGCGGCACCAGGAGGAGCGGGAACCGCTGCACTGGCTGCCGGAGCCGTGGGACATGCCGGTGGTGCTGGCCGCGCGGATGAGCCTGTCGCTGCCGGGACTGATCTGCGCCGTGCCGCTGTGCCAGAACGGCAAGGTGCACTGGTTCTCCGACGGCGGGATCACCAGCAACTTCCCGATCCACTTCTTCGACACGCTGCTGCCGCGCTGGCCCACCTTCGGGCTCAACCTCGGCCGGATGGACGGCGAGGTCTCCGACGCGGACGCGGTCCACATCCCCGCGCAGGACTCTTCGCCGCCGGTCACGAACTGGGCCGAGTGCGGCGGGGCGACCGGTTTCGTCGGCCTCATCCTGAACACGTTCATGAGCTGGCGCGACACTATGCAGTCCCAGCTGCCGGGGTTCCGCGGCCGGATCGCGGACGTCCGCCAGGGCGACGGCGAGGGCGGCACCAACCTGTTCATGCGGCCCGGCGACATCGCCGAGCTGGCGCTGCGCGGGCACCAGGCCGGCGAGCAGCTCAAGCGGCGGTTCACCGCGACCGAGGGGCAGGGCGAGGCGCCGGGGTTCACGCAGACGGACCGGTACCGCTGGATCCGGCTGCGGATCGCGCTGCGCCAGTACCGGAAACTGGCCCACCAGGCCAAGGGCCGCTCGGCGATCTACACCACCGGCGCCACCTCCTACCGGATTCCGGAGGCGTTGCGGAACTGGTTCGACGAGCCGGCATCCGACCGGAAATGGCCGATGAAGGAGCCGTACACCGCGACCATCGAGTCCACCCTGGCCGAGCTCACCGCGCTCGCCGAGGTCCAGCTGGCCGCCCCCTTCGACGGCACCTCCCCGATCAACCCCCTACTCCGCCTCACCCCGCCCGAGTAGTCAGGGCACGGAGTTGGGGAGGACGCCGACGGCGCCGCGGGCGACCTGCGACCAGGCCAGCCTGCCGAACAGGTAGTGGCAGGCGACCTGCTCATTGCTGAACCGCGCCCAGTCGTACCGGTTGCCCTGCTCGCGCCAGAAGACCTCCCAGGCCACGGCGTCGGCACTCTCGGTGCCGTCGGGCGAGTCCGTGCGCAGCACGCACCACGCGTTGTCCGCCTCGGCCCCGATCGAGACGACCTCGTTCGGCACGCCGATCGCTTCCAGCCAGCGCACCAGCGCTTCGATGTTCATCGCGGCCCTTCTTCGGCGTTCGATCCGGTCGGGAAGGTGACGTCGGCGAGGTAGCCCATGCTCACCAGTTCGTCGGCGGTGTAGACCGCGCGGTAACGCACCCCGCCGCCGGGCTGGCCGAACCAGGCCGCCGAGATCGCGCGCCACATCGGCACTTCCCGCAGCACCCGGTACTTCCGGTACCCGGCCTCCCGATGGCTCGGCGGCAGCGAACGCTGCGCGAACGGGGTGCCCGCCGGGGCGAACACCCGGCCGCGGACGTCCCCGAAACGGTCCAGCAGCGTCCCTTCGGCCAGCATCTCGGCAACGCCCGCTTCATAGCCGCCTTCCGGGTAGAGCTCCCCGGGCGGCCACGCGTACTCCGGCACCGAGGCCCTTACCCCGCCGAGATAACGCCGATCCCAGTCCCGCTCGTGCAGGCCACCGAGCGGGTCGTGCCCCTCGATCAACTCCGCCGGCGGCTCGGCGGGCGGGGTGGCCAGCCTGCTCCAGCCGTCCCGCACCCTGGCCAGCGCCTCCGCGCTGTCCAGCCGCGCGGACTCCGGGTGGTCGTGCGGCTCGAAACGCAGGCCCACCACGTAGTCCACCTCGGCGGACGGGGCGGGCAGCTGCCGTTGCGGACGGTCCGCGGCCACCGGCAGGTGGCCGATCGGGAACATGTGCACGAGGAAGAGCGCGACCAGGCTTTCCCTTTCCTGACGCGGTGTTCCGGCCTGCGCGGGCGGCGGCGCAGGCGCCGGGGCCGGGCGCGGCGGTGCCGGGTCCGCGCGCGGACCCGGGTAGGCCGGGGGCTGCTCGGGGCCCCAGCGGACGCCGGTCTGCCGCGCCGGCGCCGCAGAGCCGTACCCCGCCTGGACTCCTGGCACCGGCGGGGCGACCGGAGCGGCCGGGGCCTGCGGCGCCATCGGGGCCATCGGGGCCATCGGGCTCCCGGCGACCGGCGGCGGGCCGTAACCCGCCGGCGGGCCGCCGAACGGCGGTGCGCCCATCGCCGGTGCGCCCCCGGCCGGAACCCCTTGCAGTGGCGGCACTCCCGCGGGCGCGGCGGACGGCGGCGCGGAAAAGGCCGCGTCGGTGAAGCCGGACGCGCTGGTCGTGCCGTGTGCGGGGGTCGGCACCCCACCGGGCGGGCCGAGCGGCAGGCCGGCCGACGGGGTGGGCACGTCGTCGAAGCCGCCGGCGTCGAGGAAACCGCCGTACTGCGCGGGAACCGGCGGACCGCCGAGCCGGATCGGCCCGGTGCCCTCGTCCCAGGTCGGCCGCAGCGCGGTACCGGTGTCGCCGAGGTGGCCCGGTGGCGCTTCGGTGAAATGGCCAGGCGAAGCGTCACCGAGCCGGTCCGGCACCCGCTCCACCACTTCGTCCACAGTGGACATAACGGGCTCGGCTGCCCGCACCACCGGCCTGGCCACGTCGTCGACGGTGGACAGGACCGGCTCGGCCGCTCGCACCACCGGTCCGGTGGCGTTGTCCACCGTGGACAGCACGGGCTCGGCTGCCTTCGCCACCGGCGCGGCCACGTTATCCACAGTGGACACGACTTCGGCTGGCAGTCCGGTGACCGCGCTGAGCAGCCCGGACTGGCCCTGCGCGGTATGCGCGCCGGGGTTCGGGTTCACCAGCTCGGTCACCGCGGCGACCGGCGCACCCGCGGCCGGGCCCACCGCGCCGGCCAGCCCGTCGGTGACCGCGGTCAGGTTGGCACCGGCGCCGCGCAGCGCGCTGTCCAGGCCGAGCAGCGCGGACGGATGCCCCGCCGAAGCCGCGGCGTCCGCCGCGTCGGCGTTCTTGGCCACGTCCACCAGCTGGCGGACCATCTCCACCTTGGCCGTGCCCACCTGCT
This sequence comes from Amycolatopsis nigrescens CSC17Ta-90, assembly GCF_000384315.1. Taxonomy (GTDB): domain Bacteria; phylum Actinomycetota; class Actinomycetes; order Mycobacteriales; family Pseudonocardiaceae; genus Amycolatopsis; species Amycolatopsis nigrescens. Next base: position 2,467,137 of record NZ_ARVW01000001.1, read on the forward strand.
CGGCCGCGTGCTCCAGCCGGTCCGCCGCCTCACCCGCACCCCGCGCGGCCGTGCTGAGCTGCCCGTCGTCCGGATCGGCGAACCCGGACCAGAGCCGGCCCGCCGCCTCCCCCGCCGGACCGGACATCGCCGACACGGCGGTACTGGCCCCCGCGTCCGCGTCACCGGTCAGGCCGAGCAGTCGCTCCCGTGCCTCGCGCCACGCGGTGGCCTGTGCCCGCATCGCGTCCTCGTCGGCCTCCGGCCAGGAAAGCCCGGCCTTCGCCGCCACGTCCGCCAGCTCCTGGGGCAGGTCGATACCCATGCCCGCCCCTATCCCTCGGTACCGGTGACGGTGTCGGTCGCGTCGGACTCGCCGGCCCGGTACTTGGCGGCGGCCGCGGTGAAGGACTCGCCGACGCCGGAAAGCCCGCCCGCGAGACCACGCAGCCGTTCGGCGGCCTCCTCGGCCTTGCCTCCGTGTGCCGCGGCGAAGCTCTGCCCGACCTGGTCCGAGCCCCAGGCCGCGGCCGCGCCGTCCAGCGCCTGGTCCAGCTCCGCGGCGATCTTCGCGGCCCGCTCCACCAGCCCGTCGAACTCCTTGGCGCCGGACGCGAGGCGCTCCTGATCGACCTGGAAACCCGGTTCGCTCATCGGGGCTTCGGCCATTCCTGCTCCTCCACCCAGCTCTGCTCCTCGAAGCTCACGTCGTCATCAGGATCGGGCTTCGGCGGCGGTGGCGCGATCTCGTCCGCCGAAAGATCACCCGTGCCCAGCAGCAGCGCCTGCGGGTCGGTGCCGCCGGGCAGCACCGGCGCGAGCACCTCACCGGCCCCGGTGAGCGCCTTGACCGCGGCCGCCCCGGCGGTGCGCACGATCTGCGCGGCCAACTCGGCCGGGGTGTACCGGCGGTAGGCGTCCTCGGCGATGACCAGTCCGGTCAGCGTGCCGCGCGGGCCGGCGGTCGCGGTCACCGTGCGGTCCGCGTTCTCCGCGCTGGCGGTGATCGCGGCCAGCTCGCGCTGGACCGAGGCCAGCTGCGCACGGCTGCGCTGGTAGTCGGCCAGCAACTCGGCAACCTGTGCCCGGTGCTCGGTCACGGCACTCTCCTCCAGCATCGGCGGTACAGCCACAGCGGACGGCTCTGCCTCTGACGCACAACCGGCCGGGTCGGTTCCGCACCGTGCGGAACCGATCACGCAAAGAATGGCCGACCGGCCGTCAGCGCCACATAAGCACCGCAATTCCGCAGGTCAGACGTCGTGAGTGAAAAGTGTTGCCGGGGCAACACAAAGTACTCACGAGCCGGTGAGGGCGCGGACGACGCGGGAAGGGCTGGGGCGGCCGAGGCGCTGCGCCATCCAGGCGCTGGTGGCGACCAGGGCGTCCAGATCGGCGCCGTGCTCGATGCCGAGGCCGTCCAGCATCCACACCAGGTCCTCGGTGGCCAGGTTGCCGGTGGCCGACTCCGCGTACGGGCAGCCGCCGAGGCCGCCGGCCGAGGAGTCCACCGTGGTCACCCCGCAGCGCAGCGCGGCCAGGGTGTTCGACAGCGCCTGGCCGTAGGTGTCGTGGAAGTGCACGGCGAGCCGATCCGGCTCGATCCCGGCCGCGCCGAACGCGGCCAGCAGCGCCTCGACCTGGCCGGGGGTGGCCACCCCGATCGTGTCGCCGAGGGAGAGCTGGAAGCAGCCCAGCTCCAGCAGCCGGACACCCGCCGCGACCACCTGCTCGGCCGGTACCGCGCCCTCCCAGGGGTCGCCGAAGCACATGGACAGGTAGCCGCGGATCTCCATCCCGGCCGCCAGCCCGTCCGCGAGCACCGGCTCGAACAGGGCGAACTGCTCCTCGAGCCCGGAGTTCAGGTTGCGCTTGGCGAAGGTCTCGGTGGCGCTGGCGAACACCGCGATCTGCCCGACCCCGGCGGCCAGCGCGCGGTCCAGGCCCTTCCGGTTGGGCACCAGCACCGGGTACCGGACCCCGTCGCGCCGGTTCAGCCCGGCCAGCAGCTGCTCGGCGTCGGCCAGCTGCGGCACCCACTTCGGGTGCACGAAACTGGTCGCCTCCAGGGTGTCCAGCCCGGCGTCCGCGAGCCGGTCCAGGAACTCCAGCTTCACCTCGAGCGGCACCACGGTCGCTTCGTTCTGCAGCCCGTCGCGCGGACCGACCTCCCAGATCCGCACCCGCCGCGGCAGCCCGGAGCTGGCAGGCACCCGGTCCGGCAGCCCTACTTCCCGCGCGCCCACGTCAGCGGCGCCCGCGACCGCGCGGTGCCGGACCAGGCGGCGGGGTCTGCGGCGGACCCTGCGGGTAGCCCGGGTCCTGGCCGTAGGGATCCGGGTGACCCTGGCGCTTGAAGTCGTCGTACGGGTTGTCGTTGACCTCGCGGTAGATCATCGAGTGCACGCGCTCCACCTTCGGGATGTCGTCGAAGCGCAGCGGCTCGTCCGAGGCGGACTCGACGATCAGCGTGCCGCAGCCGAACACCCGGTCCAACAGGCCGTGCTCGAACTGCACGCTGTTGATCCTGGACATCGGGATGTCGATGCCGGTCCGCTTGACCACGCCCTCGCGGAAGATCATCCGGTCCGTGGTGACGATGAAGTGCGTGGTGCGCCAGCGCACCAGCGGCGTCAGGAACCGCCACACGATCAGCAGCAGGGCCACCACGCCGATGGCGATCAGCGAGACCAGGTTCCACGGGGCGTCCAGGTCCCTGGCCAGCAGCGCCAGCCAGATGCCCCCGCCGAGCACCACGATCAGCACTAGCAGCGGCGCGACCAGCATCTTGAAATGCGGATGACTGTGCACCACGACTTGCTCGCCTGAACTGAGCAGATCGTCTGGATAGGCCACGTCGGACGCTCCCCGAACTCGAGTCAGCTGACGGCCTTACGGTACCGGCGATCCCGCCGGACGGCGGTTCGCGACCCACGTCCCGCGGCTATTGGTCGGCCGTGCGCAGGTGAACAACGTCACCGGCGAAGATGGTCCGCGGCCTGCCGTCCTGGCCGACCAGCAGCAGCTGGCCGGAGGAGTCCACGTCCGCGGCCGTGCCGTGCAGCTGCCCGCCGTCCGGCAGCATGATCTTCACCTGCTGGCCGAGGGTCGCGCAGTGCTTGCGGTAGTCGTCCAGCATCCCGGCCTTGGCCAGGTTGCCGCCACCGGCCCGCCAGCGCGCCTCCCGGTCGGCGAGCGCGGCCAGCAGCAGGGCGGACACCGCGGTCCGGTCGGTGGTCTTCGCGCCCTCTTCGCCAAGTGACGTGGCGGGCAGCCCACCTGGCCCCGGCGGCACGTGCTCGCGCGAGGGCCGCAGGTTCAGCCCGATGCCGAGCACCACCGCGAGTTCCTCGGAGGCCACCGCTTCGGACAGGATGCCGGCGCACTTGCGCGCGTCCGGCCCGGCCAGCACGTCGTTCGGCCACTTCAGCACCGCGTACACGCCGAGTTCGGCGGCCAGGTCCATCACCGCCAGCCCGGCGACGATGGACAACGAGCCCACGTCGGCGAAGGACACTTCACGCGGCCGAAGCAGCAGGCTGACGTAGATGCCGGCGTCCTTCGGCGAGCTCCAGTGCCTCGCCCGCCGGCCCACCCCTGCGGTCTGCTCCGCGGCGATCAGCACGGTCCGGTCCGCGGCACCGTCGGCGGCGGCCGCGCGCAGGTCGGCATTGGTGGAGCCGGTGCTCGCCACCACCTTGACGTTGTCGTACGGGCCCGCCGGTGCCTCGAGTTCCGCACGCAGCCTGGTGCCGTCTATCTCGGTCATCCGCTCAGCGTAATGAGGCACTGCCCACTGAGGCAGCGTACTTTCCCGCTTTCGTGTTCGTTGTGTACTTGTGGACCGCGCACGCCCTTCTCCTAATGTTGACGAGGTGACGACCTCCCCCACCGGCCGGACCTGGGTCCGCGGCGCGATCGGCCGCGCGCTGATCGCACTCATCATGGTCGGCGCGCTGGTGACCTCCGGCTGGCTGCTGACCCGCGACCAGGAACCGGCGCCGGTCGCGCAGTCCGCCCCGGTGCCGGACGTGCCCACCGCCGGCGGCGGCTCGGTGCCGGCCGGGCCCTCGGTGCTCGAAGCCAGCGCTCCGGTCCAGGCCGAAGCGCCGGACGAGGGCCGCAAGGCGCTGGACGCCTGGGCCGCCGGGATGAGCGGGCCGCTGGACATTCCGGCCCGCGCGCTCGCCGGCTACGCCACCGGCGAGCTGGTGCTGCGGACCGAACGGCCGGGCTGTCACCTGTCCTGGGTGACGCTGGCCGGGCTTGGCAAGGCCGGTTCGGACCACGGCCGGTTCGGTGGCGGGCAGCTGGCCGAGGACGGCAAGGCGGTAAAGCCGCTGGGCGCGGTGCCGCTGCAGGGTGCCGCCGGCGAGGCCGCCGCCGAACAGCGCAGCGGGCCGATGCAGCTCTCCGCGGCGGAGTGGAAACGCGGCGGCGACGCGATTCCGGGCAGCGCGGAGCCGAACATCCAGGACATCGACGACGCCTCCGTCGCGGCGGGCCGGGTGCTCTGCGCCACGGGTGACCTCACCGCCGGCAACGGCTGGTGGAAGGCGATCCAGACCTACCGCGACTCCGACCTGTTCCGCCAGCAGGTGCTCGGCAACGCGCAGCTCTACGCGGCGCTTTCACTGGCGCCGCAGAACGCGGGCAACGCGGCCACCATGGCCACCCGGTTCGCGCTGGACCAGCTCGGCCTGCCCTACGTCTGGGGCGGCAACGGCCCGGACGGCGGCGCGGCCGGGTTCGACTGCTCCGGGCTGACCAAGGCCTCCTACGACAGCGCCGGGCTTTCCCTGCCGCGCACCGCGGACAGCCAGTTCCGCGCGTTGCCGCCGGTGCCGGGCGGGCAGGAGCCGGCGCTGGGCGACCTGGTCTTCTACGGCAGCCCGGCCACCCGGATCCACCACGTCGGCCTCTACCTCGGCAACGGCCTGATGATCAACGCGCCCACCGAGGGCCAGGCGATCCAGATCCACACCTACCACCGCAAGGGCGACGACTACGCCGGGGCCGCCCGGCCCTGACCGCGTCGCGACCCCGTCTCGTCTTCGCCGGAGGAGATCATGTCCGGGTGTCGCAGAGGGCGGCGTCGACGACGGTGGTCATGTCGGCGTTGAGGGCGGGCAGGGGGCTGTTGACGACGACCGTGGCGTGTCGGCCGTCGGCGGTGGCCATGGTGACCTCCCCGAATCCCGCGGTACCCCCGTAATGCCCGATGGCCTCACCGCCGCAGGACAGTCTGAGCTGGTAAAGCCCGAGCCCGTAGCCGTCGGCCTTCTGGTCCACGGTGATGGGCATGAACCGGGTCATCTCGGCCATCTCAGCCGGCGGCAGGAGCCTGCCATCGGCGAGCGCTTGCGCGAAGGCGGTCATGTCGTCGGGGGTGGAGACCATGCTGCCGGCAGCGCCCATGTAGGAGGGTTCGTTGAGCGCCTCGGTGACATCGATCCACACCCCGAGGGCGCGCACCCCGATGTAGCCGTTGACGTGCGGGGCAGGCATGGCCTTGTGCCCTGCGGCCGGGTAGGAGGTGTGGGCGAGCCCGAGCGGGCGGATGATCCGGTTGGTGATCTCATCGCCGACCCCGCGGCCGGTGACCTTCTCGACCAGCATGCCCGCGATGGTGTAGTTGGTGTTCGAGTACTCCCACCGCGTCCCCGGCGGGAAGTGCGGCCGCTCGGTCAGCGCCTCCCGCACCAGTTCCGCTGGCATCCAGGTGCGCTGGTGCAGCAGTGGGTTGTACAGCCCGCCGTGGTGTGGCAGCGGTGTCAGGTAATCGGCGATCCCGGACGTGTGCTGCAGGATCTGGCGCACGGTGATCGTGTTGCCGTCGTAGCCGTTGCCGTCGACCAGCCCGGGCAGATACCGCTCGATCGGGGCGTCCAGTCGGACCCGGCCCTCCGCGACCAGTTGCAGCACCACGGTGGACACGAAGGTCTTGGTGTAGCTGCCGATCTGCACGTGATCGGCACGCTGGAAGGTGCGCTGGGCGCCGACCTCGGTCGTGCCGGAGGTCACCTGCCACGTGCGGTGGTGGTCGCCGGCGACCACCTCGCCACCCGGCGCCCCAGGCGAGCCGCCCACCAGATCGTCCAACTTCCGCTGCGTGAGCGCGTGCGAATCCTCCGCGACCGGTGCCGCTTGGGCCGGGCACGGCACGACGACGATGGCCAACCCCGCAACCGTGGCAAGGACTCCGCCCCACCTGGCGTTCCCGCGCATCCTCTCTCCCCTTCATCCAGTCCCGTCCGAGACAGGCAGATCCGGAGGACGCTAACGGCACGCGATGAAACTCGGCTAGCCCGACTGACGGCGGGACTGGAGCGCGGCTTCGATGTCCTCGAATCTGGACACGTACGACTGGTAATCGTTGTCCGGGCCGGGCTCTCGTGGTGTGCGCGGCGCCTTCACTGGCGCCGTTGCTAGTATGCTAGCATCAGCTCGTGGGAGATGAGGACGTCAAGCAGTTCAACGTGTACCTGCCGATCGGGTTGATCAAGCAGGTCAAGCACCACGCCATCGAGACGGGCTCGTCCCTCTCGGCGCTGGTCGCAGACGCACTGCGCGCCTACCTCGACGACACCCACGACCAACGGCAACCGCCCGGAAAGGAGACCTGACGTGACCACCGAAGGGATCGAGGCCGTGTTCCTGGAAACCCACAACTGGGGCAAGGCCGCGAAGTTCTTCCAGGCACTGGGTTTCAAGCTGGAATTCGAAACCGACCACAACTCCGGCCAGCTTCGAAACGGCGACGGTCCCTACGTGTTCATCGCCGAGGTTCCCGAGGACCGTGCTCCCCAGACCCGGATGGTGCTGAAAGTTCCGGACGCCGACGCGTTCCGGCCCGACGCCGCCGTGGAGGTCGTCACCCCGTTCGAGCCCACCCACTACGGCACCCGGGAAATGACCGTCCGCGACCCCGACGGGCGCCTGTGGAGCCTCCAGGCACCGGCCGCGAAATGACCGCACAGACCGGTGCGCCGGACAACACGGCGGTGCGAGTCGCCCTGTGGCGGGCGATGCACGTCGGCGTCGACGCGCCGCCGCACGTGCTCGAAGACGAAGTCGGCCTGCGGCTCGCCGCCCCCGGTGAGGGCTGGCGTCAGCGCCAGGACATGGACCCGGACGCCACCAGGAATCTGCGGGCGGCCATCGTGGCCCGCGCGCGCTTCGTCGAGGACCTGGTCACCGAGCAGGCCACGGACGGGGTCGGGGTCGGCCAGTACGTCATCCTTGGCGCCGGCCTGGACACCTTCGCCCAGCGCAGGCCGGAGATCGCCGCCCGGCTCCGGGTGTTCGAGATCGACCAGCCCGACACCCAGGCATGGAAGCGCCGGCGTCTGCTCGAACTCGGTTACCACATCCCCGACTGGCTGCGGCTGGTGCCGGTCGATTTCGAGACCGGCCAGTCCTGGTGGGAACGGCTGATCGCGGCCGGCTTCGACCAGGACCGGCCCGCGGTCGTGGTCTCCACCGGCGTCACCATGTACCTCACGAAGGACGCCACCGCGGCCACCCTGCGCCGGCTCGCCGGACTCGCCGCGGGCTCGACGCTGGCCATGACCTTCCTGCTGCCGGCCGAACTTCTCGACGACGCGGACCGTCCCGGACTCCGGACGAGCGAGAACGGCGCCAAGTCCGCCGGAACGCCGTTCATCAGTTTCTACACCCCGCGGGAGATGCTGGCGCTGGCCATCGACAGCGGCTTCGAAGATGCCCGGCACGTGCCGGGAACCGCACTGGCCGAGCGCTATTTCACCGGTCGGCCCGACGGGCTCCGCCCTTCCAGCGGCGAAGACTTCCTGCTGGCCACCACCTGAGCACTCACCTGGTCACCGGTTCCGGCGACCGGGATCGAGGAGCCGGTCGGCGTCCACCACCGCGCCAAGCGCTCCCCTCAGGGCGCCGACGCACAGCTCGCGCAGTTCGTCGCGGGAGAAACCCTCGTTGGTCAGCCAGTCCACGCAGACCACCCGGACGAACACCAGCCAGCCCATCAGCGCGACCGACGCCAGTTCCCTGGGACGGCCTTCGAGCCCGGTCGCGTCGAGCACGCGCCGGCGCAGCTCGGCCAGCTCGTCGGTGATGATGGCCTGGATCATCGGGTCGCCGGCGAGCACCCGGTTCGCCGCCAGCACGGTGTTCCGGTTCGCGACGAAGTAGTCGAAATGCGCGTCCAGCCCGGCTGCCACCTGATCGAGCAGCGGGCCGGCCTGGTCGAGCTGGGTGATCGCCAGCAGCCGGTCCGCGGCCTGCTGGTAGATCGCGGCGAAAAGGTCCCGCTTGCCGGGGAAATAGCGATACAGCAGCGCGCGGGAAACCCCGGCGCGCTGGGCGACGTCCTCCATGAACACCTCGTCGTACGGCTTCGCGGCGAACAGCCGAGCCCCGGTTTCGAGCAGCTGGCTGCGGCGCTCGGCTGGGTCGAGCCTTCGACGTGCGGTCACGATCCCCACACTACTTGACAGGTGTCTACTACCAGTTCTACGTTCGTCTTACTAGACATGTGTCTACTAGGCGAAGGGGGCCGGTATGGCCAGGCTTCTCAAGGGACTCGCGCTGGCCATGGGGATCGCCTGCGTGGCGATCGGCGTCTTCCACTTCGCCCTCGGTATCGACTCCGTACCCGGCGAGGGTTCAGCCGGCGCGACCGTCGACAGCCGGGAGCGGTTCTACGGGGCGCTCTTCCTCGGCTACGGCCTGGCCTGGATCTGGACGGCGAGGCAGTCCCCGATCCCTTCGAAGGTGGTGCGGTGGCTGACCGGCATCTTCCTGCTCGGCGCGGTCGGCCGGCTGCTGTCACTGGCGATCTACGGCTGGCCGCAGTGGTTCCAGATCGCCCTGACGGTCATCGAACTCGTGCTGCCCCCGCTGTACTTCTGGCTGTCGACCGCGGACGAGAAGGCCCGAGCATCAGCTTGACGCTATATACGTCCGAGGCAATACTTTTCCCATGGACGTGTTCGAAGCCGTCGCCGAACCGAACCGGCGGGCCCTGCTGGACGCACTCGCCGAGGGCGAACGGTCCGCGGGTGAGCTGGTCGCGACGCTGCCCGGGCTGACCCAGCCCGCGGTGTCCCGGCATCTGCGGATCCTGCGGGAGGTCGACCTGGTCGAGGTCCGCCCGGACGGGCAGCGCCGGATCTACGCGCTGCGCGCGGACGGGCTGCTGGAGATCGACGAGTGGATCGGCCGCTACCGCCGCTACTGGGCCCGGCATCTCGGCGCGCTGGAACAACATCTGGCGAACACGCACCCGAAGCGGGAAGGAAAGTCGTGAGCCATCGCCTCGGGGAGCTGACGCTGGACGGCGAGCGCGCGATCCTCACCTTCGTCCGGCACCTGCCGTATCCGGTCGAAGCGGTGTGGTCGGCCATCGCCGATCCGGCGCAGCGAGCCGCCTGGTTCGGCGAAACCAGCATCGACGGCCGCGCCGGCGGCGTCATCGACATGGTCCCGTCGGAGCCGCCGGGGACGGCCGAGCAGAAGCGGATGACCGGCCGGATCCTGGTCTGGGATCCGCCGCACGTGCTGGAACACGAGTGGTACCAGTCCCTCATCGGGGACAGCGTGGTCCGGTACGAGCTGGCGCGCGAAGGCGACAGCACCGTGCTCACCTTCACCCATCGCGGGCTGGGGGTCCGCAACGCGAAGGGCTTCACCCCCGGCACGCACGCCTACCTCGACCGGCTGGAGTCGTATCTCGCCGGAACGGCCCTGCCCTCCTGGCTCGAGCGCTACCAGGAGGTCGCCCCCGATTACGCCGCATCGCGAAGGCAGACGGAGGTATCACCCTGAACCGGTTACCAGGACGGGATTTGCGGGATCCGCGGTACCAGTGAGCTCGGCGGCGGACCGTCCGGGCCCGCCACCAGCCGGACCACCACGCCCTTGTCCGTGGCGCTCACCAGTTGCATCGCGAGCACCCCGGTCTGCGCTTCCGGTGCAGTCGGCTCACCGCCGCTGGTGCACCTCGATCCACCGCCACCGCTGTAGAACGTGAGCACGCAGCCGCCTTTGAGCTCACCGGAACCGCCGCCGCCATCCGTCTCGGTCTTGAAGCTGAGCCCGGCCGCGTCCAAGGTGACCACCGACAGCTTCGTGATCCCGCCGCCATGGCCGCCCACCGGGATGTCGGCCGGAGCGGACACCAGCACCTCGCAGTTCCCGTCCGTGCAGGCGGTGAAGTCCGTGCCGTCCGCCGCGACCGGCGCGGCACTGCTCGGCGGGGCGGCGGGAACATCCGGCGCGGCGGCATCATCAGCACCGTCAGAACCGCCGGAGCCGCACCCGGCGAGCGCCAGTGCGGCGCCCAGCATCGTGAGCATGGCCTTCGCCTGCCTGGAGTTCCGCATCCGAGTCACCCTTTCACCACGAACGGCCAGGAGGCTAGCCAACACCGCCGGGAGGGGTCCCGGGCCGCCGTGTCCGGTTGCGGCCAGCTCCCGCGATCTTGCGCGGGCGACGGGACTCGTGTTTCATGGCTCCCGCGGATCGCGTATCGGCGGCAGGTGGACGTCGTCGGCATGGAGGCCCGCGGAGCAAGGGATCTCCTTGTGACCAAAGAAAAAGAGTTCGTACTCGAAGAATTCCTGGAACTGCAACGCGCGATCATCGCGGAGTTCCGGGCGAACAACGGAAAAGTGGGCGGCATGTTCGAGGGCGCGACCCTGGTGCTGCTCACCACCACCGGCGCGAAAACCGGCAAGCCCCGCACGGTGCCACTGGGCTACCTGGAGGTCGGCGGGCAGGCACTGGTTATCGCGTCGGCGGGCGGTGGTCCGGCGAATCCTGGCTGGTACCACAACATTCGCCACAACCCGATGGTCACCGTGGAGCTCGGCGCCGAGACCTACCCGGCCACCGCGGTCATCCCGCCCGCCGGGGAACGCGACCGGCTCTTCGCGCTGGCGGCCGAAGCCGCCCCCGGCTACGCGGACTACCAGGCCGGCACCACCCGCGTGCTGCCGGTCGTCACCCTGCACCGGGTGACATAGCCCGCGGCGGAACGGGTCAGGCGGAGACGCGCTGGCCGACGACCTTGGACCCGGGCAGCAGGCCGGCCTTCGAACTGCCGGTCATGCTGTCCCCGTCCACGGTCACGTCGAACTTCAGGGTCAGCTTGGCCGGTTTGGTCACCACCTGCGACCAGGTCAGCCGGTTGCCCTTGAGCACGGGGTTGTTCAGCACCACCCGCTCTGGCCCGTTCTCCGCGCTGCCCTGCAGAACGCCATCCTTTGTGGACAGTTCGAGTACGACGTCGTGCCGGCCGATCGGCGTGGCGATGGTGAGGTTCCAGGTGCCATCGACGGTCATCCGCGAGGTCCTTTCCGTTCCGGCGGGCAACGGCGCGATACCGGCCCGTGCACCACGTTCGGGCAACGGGCGACCCCTGGACAAGAGGCACCGTTCCCAACTCACCGGTGATCCGGTCCCAGCCCAACCGGCAAATAGCCGACTATTTGCCCTCAGGCGGCGAGGTCGAAGCGGGTGAGCTCGGCGCGGGAGGCGACGCCGAGCTTGGGGTACGCCTTGTACAGGTGGTAGCCCACGGTCCTGGGGCTGAGAAAGAGCTGTGCGCCGATGTCCCGGTTGCTCAGCCCGGTGGCGGCCAGCCGGACCACCTGCAGCTCCTGCGGGGTGAGCCTGGCCAGCGGGTCCGGCCCGTGCTCCCGCGCGGTCCGGCTCTCCCCGGTGGCGCGCAGCTCGGTGCCGGCCCGCTCCGCCCACGGCGTAGCGCCGAGCCGCTCGAAGGTCTCCCCCGCCGAGCGGAGCCTGCCGCGGGCGTCCGTCCGGCGGCGCGCCCGGCGCAGCCATTCGCCGTAGAGCAACTCGGTGCGTGCCCGCTCGAACGGCCGCGTGCCGTCCCGGCCGTGCGCCCGGAGCGCCTCGGTGAACAGTGCGTCGGCGTCTTCGACGAGCAGCGCCTGGCAGCGCAGCGCCACCGCCTCCGCCCACGATTGTCCACTGTGGACCGACCAGTCCCGGTAGCTCGCGGTCGCCGCCTCGGCCAGGTCGCCGCGCCCGGACCGGACCGCGGCCTCCACCAGATCGGGCAGCCCGGCCGCCACCTCCAGCCCGCCGGGAACCGAGTGGTACTCCGACATCCTGCCCAGCACGGCCTCGTGCCTGCCGAGGCCGAGATCGAGCAGGCCGAGCGCGAGCCAAGCCCGTACCGCACCGGCCGGGCCGCCTTCCGCGGCCGCGTCCGCCGCCAGCTCGGCGCACCGGCGCTCGGCGCCCTCGATCGCGGCCAGCCGCGCCAGCACCCCGGACAGGCGGCCGGCGTGCTGCCGCTGCCCGATCTCCTTCGCGAGCCGCAGCCCTTCGGTGGCACCGGCCAGCGCGTCGTGCGGCCGCCCGAGGTGCAGCTCGGTCTCCGCGAGCACGGCCAGCGCGGACGGCAGCACGCCCAGCGCGCCACCCGCCCTGCCGGCCCGCACCACGCCGGCGGCCAGCTCGTGCGCGGCGAGGTCCGCACCGCGCAGCAGCTGCCAGCCCGCCACGGCGACCCGGTCCCGCGGCTCCGAAAGTCCGCCGGCCGAGGCCAGCAGTTCGCGCAGCGCGTCCAGGGCACCGGGCGCGCCGGTGCGCAGGGCGGCCAGCCGGCGAACCCGGCCGTCCTGGTCGAGGCCCAGCCGTCCCGCCTCGCGCACCGCCCGCTCGATCGCGGCCGGATCGCTTGCCGCCCAAGCGGTTTCCACCGCCGAGAAGAACATCCGGCGCGCCGTCTCCGGTGCCCGCGCCGCGGCCGGCACCGCCGCGTCGGCCAGTATCCCGTGCGCTTCTGCCGGCCGGCCCCGCTCGTCCGCGACGGCCGCTCTGATCAGCGCGACCTCGCCGAGCGCCACCGGGTCGGTGAGCAGCCCTGCGGCCTGGTCGGCCAGTGTCGCCGCCCAGTCCAGCTGCCCGGACTCGGCCGCGGCCCGCGCCGCGGCGGCCAGTCGCCTGCCACGCTCGGCGGGCCCGGTGCTGAGCGCGGCCGCCTGCTGGTAGGCCGCCGCGGCTGGGGCGGCGTGCCCGCCGTGGGCCCGGCCGTCTTCGGCGGTGCGCTCCAGCATGGCCGCGATCTCTTCGTCCGGCCCGGTGCTGCCCGCGGCCAGGTGCCAGGCACGCCGCCCGGCATCGGCCCGCTCGTCCAGCACGTCGGCGAGCGCCTGGTGCGCGGCCAGCTTCCGGTCCAGCGGCGCGCCCTGGTAGACGGCCGCCCTGATCAGCGGATGCACGAATCCGATGCAGCCCTCGTTGAACATCAGCAGCTCGTGGTCCTGCGCGAGCTGCAGGTCCGCGGCTGACGAACCGAGCCGCTCGGCCGCCTTGACCACGTTGCCGGTGTCGCAGGAACCGTCCGCGGCGGCGACCAGCAGCAGGTCGCGGGTGCGCTCGGGAAGTACCGCAACCCGGTCCGCGAAGGACTGCTGGATCCGGCTGTGCACGGGCAGCCCCGCCACCCCGTACGGATGGCTCGGCGTGAAGCTCTGCCGCCTCGCCACCGCCATTTCCCGCAGAGCCAGCGGGTTTCCCCTCGCCTGTTCGAGGATCTGCCGCTTCTCGTGCTGAGGCAGCCCGCCGCCGTGCACGGCGAGCACCGCCTCCGCCGCTTCAGTGTCCAAACAGGACAGACGAAGCTCGGGCAGCCCGGTCGCCGGGAACGCCGGCCCGTGCGGCTCCCGGACGGCGAAGACCAGCACCACGCCCTCGGCCTCGAGCCGCCGGGCGGCGAACAGCAGCGCGTCCGTGGACGCCTGGTCGAACCAGTGCGCGTCGTCCACCAGGCAGAGCAGCGGGCGCTCCTCGGCCACGTCCGCGAGCAGGGTCAGCACGGCGAGGCCGACCAGGAACCGGTCGCTCCCGGCGGCCGGGTCCACCACGGCCAGCCCGAGCGCGCCGCGCAAAGCCCGCGCCTGCGCCGGCGGCAACCCGTCGATCCGGTCGAAATGCCGGTTGAACAACAGGTGCAGTCCGGCGAACGGGAGCGCGACCTCCGCCTCGATCCCGGTGCCGGTCAGCACGCGCAGCCCGGTCGCCGACGCGGCCGCATGATCGAGGAGCACCGTCTTGCCGATGCCGGCCTCCCCGCGCACCACCAGCACCCCGCTACGCCCCGCCCGCGCCCCGTCGATCAGCCGCTCCACCTCGGCCTTCTCCTCGCCCCTCCCATACAACACCCCCGCAGGCTACCCACCGCGCGCGTGTTGGCCAGCTGCGCGCGCGTGTTGGCCAGCTGTGCGCACGACCAGCTAGTCCGCGACCGTGATGACCATGGCCACCCGCAGGCCCATCGTGCCGGCGTACCGCTGGAGCTGGGACACCCGTACCTCGCTGCGCACGCCCTGCTCCAGGCGGCAGATCGTGGCCGGGTCGACGCCCATTCGCCCGGCCACCTCCTTCTGGCTGAGGCCGCGCCGGTTGCGCAGCCGGACCAGCTCGGCCATCAGCCACACGAATTCGGCGCCATTGGGCTCGGCGAGCGGCGGCCCCAGGTCAGGCCGCAGGCCGGCCACGCTCGGCTCTTCGGCGGGCGACAACGCGTCGGTGCTCACTGGTTGGCCACCTCGTCGCAGGCATGGCAGTCGTAGATGTGCGGAGCCCTGTCCCGGCGGCGCACCCGGTGCCAGCCGCCGCACAGCAGGTGCACGACCGTCCCGGCAGGCGGCTCGGCGTCGAGCCGCGTGCGGTGCCGCGTGCCCTTCCTGATCGGCCGGTAACCCGCCGGACGAGTGTCCACCGCGCGCCGTCCCGACCTGCTGAGCACCGCGGAAGTCGCGATGCACCGTTGGCAACGGCTCTGCGATGAGCCGATCAGGTCGTTCGTCCTGGCGTCTGCGACTTTGCCGCAGATCGCCGTGATCACCGTGCCGTCCCGGCCGTGCACCACCCTGGCCAGGTGATGGCACACCCCATCGATGTTCTGGTACTGAATCCCGTCACCCCGCGACGCTGTGCCCATCACGAGCAGTCACCTCCTGTGTCGGACGTGACGCTAAGACCGGTTCAAGCGGCAGCGGTTGACAAGTTGTCAACCCTTGCCGACACCGAACCGGTTCTTCAGACTGCTCAGCTCCCAGACCTTCGTGCGTGCCCTGCCATCGAGCGCGAAGAGGAGTTCGCGCGCGATGGGGTCGTGGTGCACACGCTGAGGCGCGATCCGCTCTGCCGCGTCGAGGTGGCGGACCGCGTCCCAGTCGCGAGCCCCGTCCTCTTGAGCCAGCGCGCGGGCGAGATCGTAATGCCAGGCGGCTCGCCGGTTCGGGCTGTCCAGCACGTCCAGGTTGGCGGGCTCGCGCTGGGCACGCTCATAGGCGGCGGCGCCCTGGCCGAGTTCGACCCCGATCGAAACCGTCCACGCACTGACGTTGCTGGGACCGAAATGCTGAAGTAAGCCGTTCTGCTCGCCGATCCGCGTCGCGATCGCG
The DNA here is from genome assembly GCF_000384315.1 of Amycolatopsis nigrescens CSC17Ta-90. Classification (GTDB taxonomy): domain Bacteria; phylum Actinomycetota; class Actinomycetes; order Mycobacteriales; family Pseudonocardiaceae; genus Amycolatopsis; species Amycolatopsis nigrescens. The sequence goes on from NZ_ARVW01000001.1 coordinate 2,482,541, forward strand.
CGAGCTTCACGGAGATGGTCCTCGGCGGCATCCGGTCGATTCGATCGAGCCGACTCAAGCGCGGACGTGAGGTGAAGAAGGCCGTACATCTCGGCGCCGAGTGTGTCGTCCGCACCCGGATCCGCCGCCCCGGCCAGCTCTTCAGTCGCCGTGGTGAGAGTGGCCGATGCCCGCCGGCGCGCACCCATCCGCATCAGCGACAGGGCGTGGTACCAGCGGGCGAACCCCAGCAGGCGCGGATCGTCGAGACGCCGTGCCGCATCGAGTCCCCGCCGCGCGGCCTCCACCGCCAATTGCGGGTGGCCAAGATTCTTGGTGATCTCGTAGGCGACCAGACATGCCTCGACCAGCACAGCGAGGGCTTGCCGCTGCGTCCCTTCATCTCCAGTGGCCACGGTGACCTGTAGCTCCGTCAGCAAGGCCCCAAGCTCGCGTCCGGCGATCTCATATCGGGTGCGGTCACGATGCAGGTTCGCGGCACGCACCTGACGTGCCAGCTCATCCACCGGCCTGGCCGGCTGGTCGGGAACATCGACGAGATCACAGTCGAACAGGGCCAGTTCGATCGGCGGGATGGTGCCGATGGCGGCAGCCGATGGCCCATCCGAAGGCGGATAGGGCTCGCCCGTCAGATCAACGACCGAACATCCGATCGCATCGGCGATGTCGTCCAGCAAACCGCGCCGGTCGACCGCACGCTGACCGTTCTCGATCTTCGACAGATACGACTTCGATATCCCGGCCAAACCCGCGGCGGTGTCGAGGTTCATCCCTCGGCGACGGCGAACAGTCCGGATACGGCGACCGATCTCGGAACGCTCGAAGAGATTTCCCGTCCGTGCCACGACAACACCTCTCTCGCAGGACTCTGCCTTCTCCACATGGCCACCGAGGAGACCGATTCAGCGTAACCGCTACCCGAACGTATGAGCAGTGCTCAACCGGCGTAGGGGCGGACGGCTTTGGCGTCGCGGACGGCGTGCGCCCACCAGGTGAGCTGGTCGAGCAGCGCCTTGGCGGCCGCGTTGCTCGGGTCCGGGTCGATCGGCAGGCCCTCGGCGTCGAACAGCGCGCCGGCGTTGTGGAAGCTGACCGTCTCGCGGACGGTGATCGCGTGCACCTCGGCGAAAACCGGCCGGAGGTGCTCAACCGCACGCAGGCCACCCGCCATTCCGCCGTAGGCCACGAAACCGACCGGCTTGGCCTGCCATTCTGCGTGGTGCCAATCGATCGCGCTCTTCAGCGACGCCGGGAAGCTGTGGTTGTACTCGGGCGTGACCACCACGAACGCGTCCGCCGCGGCCAGCCGGGGCGACAGCGCCCGCACCTCGGGCCCTGGCGGGTCGCCGAATCCGCCGAGCGCGTCCGGCAGCCCCGCCTCGGCCAGGTCGATCACGTCGACCACCAGGTCCGCGCGCTGCCCGGCCTGGCCGGCGAACCAGTTCGCCACGATCGGGCCGAAGCGTCCCTTCCGGGTGCTGCCGATGATCACGGCCAGGGTGAGCGGGTGTTCGGTCATGTCGTGCTCCTGTAGTTCGTTCGGTCGCTTCGCACCGAAGCTAGGAGCCGGCACCACCACCGGGCATCAGTCAGATGACCGGGTTCCGGTATTACCGTCGGCCGACTGATGCGAGCCGTCCCCGCGGATTCCTAACGTCGAAGGCATGAAACACGTGCACACCCTCCCCGAAATCACCCGACCCGACGCCGGCCTGGTGCTGTCCAGCGAATGGACCGTGCCGGCCGGGCGGCAGACCGACGCGATGGACGCCGCGATGACCGCCTGGGAGCACACCCCCTGGCCGGACGGCCTGCTCAGCTACACCGTGTACGCCGGCACCGACGGCACCACCCTGCTGCACTACTCGCAGTGGACTGGTGAGGACGCGGTCGACAAGTTCTCCGCCGTCGACCCGCCGGAGCGGGTCCGGGGCATCCTCGACGCGGTGCCGGGAATCGAGCGGCACGGCGTCACCCGGTACCGGCTGCACCGCAGCGGCGGCCGGCACGACCCGGCCGAACCGCCAGGGGCCATCGTGGTGGTCGGCTTCGAAACCGAGGACAGGGCCGCCGCCACCGGGCTGGTCGACCAGCTGGTGGACGGCAGGCTGGACGAGGCGCCGGACACCCCCGCGACCACCGACCTCGGCGTGCACTTCCACGTCGCCCTCGACGGCCACCGGATCCTCAACTACACCCAGTGGCCGGACGAGCAGGCGCATCAGCAGGTGGTCGACAACCTCTTGCAGGACAACGGCGCCGTGATGGGGCTGATCAACAGCTCGGCCGGAGTGCGGCCGCTCGGCTTCAAGCGGTACCTGCGGTGGCGCGGCGTCACCGGCTAAAGGGATAGACCCGCTTCCAGCTGGGCCAGGGCCTGGTCCAGCTCGGCGACCACGTCCAGCTCGGGCCGCGTGCCCGAGTCGAACCACACCGCCAGCGCGACCCCGCACACCGTCCGCGCCACGTTCCGCACGGCGACGTCCCCGGGGTCGCGCCCGGTCCGTTTCGCGGCCAGCTCGGTGACCAGCCGCATGGCGCCGGTGAGGTTGCCGAGGTTGGCCGCCCACAGTTCGGGCACGGTCAGGGTGAGCACCTCACGTTCACGGCGCGCGGCGAACTCGTCCGGCGGCATGTCTTCGAAGACCGCCAGGAACGCGCGGCGGAACGCCTCGACCACGCTCAGCCCGGCCGGCTGCTCCCCGAACGCCTTCGTGAACTCATCGAGCAGCGAGTGGTAGCCGGTGAGGTCGGCCAGATCCTCTTTCGTCGGGAAGTACCGGAACACGGTGCTGGGCGCGACCTCGGCCGCCTCCGCGATCTGCTCGACCGTGGTCGCGGCGTAGCCCCGTTCGCGGAACAGCCGCAGGGCGTGCCGCTGGATCTCGTTCCTGGTCCTGGCCTTCTTGCGGGCACGCAGGCCACTCGCGGGCTGGTTTTGGTCGGGCACCGGCACAGCCTAACGCCGGATGGCACTCCTGGCAGTCCACCTCTATTTGATTGCTTACTATCATTTAGGAGTCTACTATCATAATCTCCTACCGAGGAGGCCCGCCATGACCGACACCGAGCCGATCGCCATGCCCACCGCCCGGACCGCCGGCTGTCCGTTCGACCCGCCCGCCGAGTACCAGCGGTTGCCGCCGCTGTCCCCGATGCGCTACCCGGACGGCCATGCCGGCTGGCTGGTCAGCGAGCACGCCACCAGCAGGCGGGTGCTGTCGGACCCCCGGTTCAGCCACCGGCCCGAGCTGCGGCACGCCCCGATCCGGGACAGCAACCCCGGCGGCCGCGGGCAACCGGCAGGGCCCGGCTGGTTCCCGCTGATGGACGCGCCGGAGCACACCCGGTACCGGCGGTTGCTCACCGGCTGGTTCACCGTGCGCCGGATGCGGCTGCTCGAACCGCGGATCGCCGAGATCACCGCCGACCACCTGGACGCGATGGCCGAAACGGGACCACCGGCCGATCTCGTGCCCGCCTTCGCGCTGCCCATCCCGTCGCTGGTGATCTGCGAGCTGCTGGGAGTGCCCTACCGGGACCGGGCGGCGTTCCAGGAGCGGACCGCACTCGTCGTCGACATGGACCGGACACCCGATGAGGTCGCCGACGCCAGCGCCGCACTCGTCGGGTATCTCGGCGACCTGGTCCGGCACAAGCGCCGCCACCCCACCGACGACCTGCTCGGCGCGCTGGCCGCGGAGAGCGGGCTGACCGACGACGAACTGGCCGTCATCGGCGTGGTGATGCTGGTCGCCGGGCACGAGACCACCGCGAACATGATCGCGCTGGGCGTGTTCGCCCTGCTGGAGAACCCCGGGCAGCTCACCGCGCTCCGCTACGGGCGGACCGCGGCCGAGCGGGCGGTCGACGAGTTGCTGCGCTACTTGACGATCCTCCAGTTCGGCGTGCACCGGGCCGCACTGGAGGACGTCGACCTCGACGGCACGATGATCCACAAAGGACAGACAGTCACCGTCGCATTGCCCGCGGCCAACCGCGACCCGGTGACCTTTCCCGAGCCGGACGTCCTGCGCTTGGACCGCGACGGCGCCCGGCACCATCTGGCCTTCGGTCACGGCGTGCACCAGTGCCTCGGCCAGCAACTCGCCAGGAGCGAGCTGCGGATCGCCTACTCGGGGCTGTTCGCGCGCTTTCCGGCGCTTCGCCTCGCCCTACCGGCCGCCGAGATTCCCTTGCTGGCCAACAACATGACCTATGGCGTGCGGCGACTCCCGGTCGCATGGTAACGACAAGGCTTGCGCCGTACATGCCTTGCTGGTTATATTCCTCTCATGGCAACAACGTTCGAAGTGCTCGCCGAGCCCCGTCGCAGGCAGATCCTGGACCTGCTGCGGGGCGGCGAGCGTCCGGTCGGCGACCTGGTCGAGCGGCTCACCCTGACCCAGCCCGCGGTCTCGAAGCACCTGAAGGTGCTCCGGCAGGCGGGACTGGTGGAGGTCCGGCACGACGCGCAGCGCCGGTGGTACCGGCTCCGGCTGCAGCCGCTGGTCGAAATCGACGCCTGGCTCGCGCCCTACCGGCAGCTGTGGAACAACAGCCTGGACGCACTCGAACGCCACCTCGACGAAATGCCGGACGAGCCGGAAAACGGCTGAGCGGCACCGCGAACCCGAGAGGAATATCGTGCGAACGAACTGGGCGACCCTGGACGCCACAGACGGAAAACCCGTGCTGCGACTGGAACGCCGGCTGGCACATCCGCCGGAAAAGGTGTGGCGGGCCATTTCCGATCCGGCCGAAATGGTGCACTGGTTCCCGGCCAAAGTGGAGACCGAACTCGCCGTCGGCGCCGAAATGCGCTTCACCTTCGAGGGCGAGGACGCGACCACCAGCGGGGAAATCCTGGAAATGGATCCGCCGAAGCTGTTCGTCTACCGCTGGCAGACCGACGTGCTCCGGTTCGAGCTGGTCCCCGACGGCGCCGGCTGTCACCTCTACTTCACGCACATCGTCAGCGAGGCGCTCGGCGGGCGGCAGGCGGCGGGCCGCAACGCGGCGGGCTGGGACACCTGCCTGGACGCGCTGGCCGGCCGGCTCGACGGCACCGCCCCGGCCACCGGCCCGGACGACATGCTGGCGCTGATGGAGGGCTACGCCGAGCGGTTCGGCCTCGCCGAGGGCGAAGTGCGCCGGACCGAAGACGGGTACCTGCTGCGGTTCGAACGCGATCTGGTGTGGCGGCCGATGTCCGCGGTCTGGGCGCTGATCGGCGGAGACGTCGGCCCTGGCGATCAGCCTCCGGTCGGCGCGACCAACGGCTACGTGCCGGCCGGCGGGGTCACCGAGGTCGAGTCCGAGCGCCTGCTGGCCTACCGGTGGCTGCACGACGGCGCGCCGGCCGGCGAGATCCGCTGGGAGCTGGACGCCGATCCGGAGGCTGGGCACCGGGTGGTGCTCACCCAGACCGTGCCGGCCGAGCTCGCCGGGCTGCGCGCCACCGCGCTCGCCGCCTGGCAGACCCAGATCGAGGTGCTCTTCCGCGCGCTGATGGGCGGCGAAACCTGCCCGTGGCCCACCGAACGCACCGAGGAACTGGTGCGGCGCTACACCGAACGGCTCGGCTGAGCCGGAAAGGGATCCCATGCTCGGCACCCTGCACCCGACCGAAGACGGCCGGATGTCCATCCGGTTCGAACGGACGCTGCGCCACCCGCCGGAGAAGGTCTGGCGGGCGATCACCGAGGCGGAACGGCTCAACGCCTGGTTCGCCGTCGTGGTCGACCGCGATCTAGTCCCCGGCGGCCGCGTCCGGTTCGACCTCACCCCGGAGGCCAAGCGGCGAATGGGCATCGAGGCCGGCGCGGACACCGTCTCCGAGGGCGAGGTCACCGTCTTCGAGGCGCCGGAGCGGCTGGAGTACACCTGGGCGGACGAAATCCTGCGGTGGCGGCTGAACCGGACCGACGACGGCGGCTGCCACCTGGTCTTCATCAACATCTTCGACCTCGGCGACCAGCCGGTCGGCGACTGGATGGTCGACATGGCCTCCGGCTGGCACGCCTGCCTCGACCACTTCGAAGCCTGGCTCTCCGACTCGGAGACGACCTTCTCCCCCTGGGACCGCGCCGCCGCCCTCGCCCCCTCCTACTCCCCCCTCGTCTCCTGAACCCGCGTATGCAGCGAAGGCCACCTTGCCTGCGTCCAGTGCAGGCAAGGTGGCCTTCGCTGCGTCCCCGGAAAGTCAGACCGTGGGCGGAGGTGGGGAAGAGGGAGGGCGGCTAGGTTTCGGGGTGTGGACAGGTCGCGCTCGCCCCGCCGTGCCTGGTTGCGTGGTGCGCCGGCCTACGCGCTGGACGCCGGGCTGGCGATCTTCTGGTTCACCGTCTACCTGGGCTTCGCGAACTCCAGCTCGCTCGACGGCAGCGTCGGCTTCACCGGGCCGGACTGGCTCGGCGCACTGGTCGCGGTCGCGGTGGCGCTGCCGGTCGCGCTCCGCCGGCTGTGCCCGCTCCCGGCACTCGCGCTGACCGTGGCCGGCTGCGTCGCCGCCGCCCTGCTGCACATCACCCGCGAGCCGTTCACGGCGGTCGCCTTCGTGCTGTACATGGTCGGGGTGCGGGAGACGCCGCGCCGGTCGGTGCCCGCGCTGGTCGTCACGCTGCTGACCGCCACCACCGGACTGGTGGTGTCGTTCCGGCTGGATTCCGCACTGATGGACGGGCCGGAAAACTACACGGTGATCGTCTGCCTGTGGTGCGCGATCGGCTGGGGTGCCGGGTTCATCATGCGCGTCCGGCGCGCGGAGACGGCAAGGTCGGCGCAGCGGCTGGCCGAGCAGGCGCTCACCGACGAGCGGCTGCGGATCGCCCGCGAACTGCACGACATCGTCGCGCACAGCATGAGCCTGATCGCGGTGAAGGCCGCGGTCGGCAACCACGTGGCGGTGCAACGACCGGAGGAGGCGCGCGACGCGCTGCGGGTCATCGAGGACACCAGCCGGGGCGCGCTGACCGACCTGCGCCGGATGCTCGGCGTGCTGCGGTCCGGAATGGACGGTGACGAGGAGTCCGCCGAGCTGGACCCGGCACCGGGCCCGGCCGGGCTGCCCGCACTGGCCGAGCTGGCCGAAATCGGTGGGGTGCGGGTGGAACTGACCGTGCGCGGGCTGTCCAGCCTGTCCGAGGGCGTCGGACTGGCTGTCTACCGGATCGTCCAGGAGTCGCTGACCAACGTGGTCAAGCACGCCGCACCGGCGACCTGCCGGGTGAGCGTCGAAGCGGGCCAGGAGGCGGTGCGGATCGAGGTGACCGACAGCGGCAGTGGTGGCACCGGAGGCACCGGCACCCAGCCGCCTGGGCACGGCCTGATCGGCATGCGCGAACGGGTGCTGACCTACGGCGGCGAGTTCACCGCGGGCCCGCTGCCCACCGGCGGCTTCCGGGTGCTCGCCACCCTGCCCTACGAACCACAGCCGAAGGAGATTTCCGGGTGAACCAGCCGGTCAGCGTGCTCATCGCGGACGACCAGGCCCTGCTGCGCGGCAGCTTCCGGGTGCTGCTGGAGACCGCGCCGGGGCTGCGAGTGGTCGGCGAAGCCAGCGACGGCGCCGAAGCGATTGCCGTGGCAGCGAAGGAGCGCCCCGACGTGGTGCTGATGGACGTCCGCATGCCCGGCCTGGACGGGATCGAGGCGACCAGGCGGATCTGCGCCGCCCCGGAGACCTCCGGGGTGCGGGTGCTCATCCTGACCACCTTCGACCTGGACGAGTACGTCTATTCCGCGCTGCGGGCCGGCGCGAGCGGTTTCCTGCTCAAGGACACCCCGCCCGCCGAGCTGCTCTCCGCGATCACCGTGGTGGCCTCCGGCGACAGCCTGCTCGCGCCTTCGGTGACCCGGCGGCTGATCGCCGAGTTCGCCCGCCGCCCGGAGCCGGCCCAGCTCGCATCCGGTGACCTCGACGCGCTGACCGCGCGGGAACGCGAGGTGCTCACCCTGATCGCGCGCGGGCTGTCGAACACCGAGCTCGCCGCGCATCTGCACCTCAGCCTGGCCACCGTGAAAACCCACATCGGGCACCTGCTGACCAAGCTCGACGCCAGGGACCGCGCCCAGCTGGTGATCTGCGCCTACGAAGGTGGCCTGGTGTCGATCACCGGGCGTAAGGCCTGAGGGTTCGCCGCCTGTTCACCCACCGGTCTTGCTCGCCGGTTAGCTTGCGGACGTGAACCAGGAGCTTGCCCGCCGGACCCTGCTGACCGGCGCCTTGGCGGCCGCCACGACCATCGCGGTCACCGGCACCGCCGATGCCCGCCCTCGACGGCGGCGAGTGCTGATCGCCACGAACGAGCCGTGGGGGACCTACCACGTCCGGCCGCTGCTCACCGAGGCCGAGCGCCGCGGCTGGCGGCTGACCCAGCTCGTGCCCGACCATTCCCAGGTCGAGCCGGGCGATCCGGTACCGGTCACGACGCCGCGGCGGGCACCGCACGCGGACCTGCTGGTGGTCACCGGCGCGGGCGACTGGCCCGCCGAGTGCGCGGCCCGGTTCCGGCGACTGCCGCTGGTGGCCAGTTCGCTGGCGTACCTGCAACCTCCGGAAGCCCCGCAGGCCCGGCGGTTGCGCCCCCGGCTGGCCCTGATCACCTCGTCCTCGCCCGCGGAGTCCCGCGCCTTCGCCGGTTACCTCGGCACCCGGCGCCCGATCCGCGTGGTCGGCTCCCCGCAGACCGACGACCTGCCGGTGCGCGCCCCCGAGCCGGGGCTGGTGCTGGTCCTGACCAGCGTCACCCGGCCGGACGGGACCGGGGACGCGGCGCCGGGCACCGAGCTGCTGCTGGCCGCAGCCGAACGGCTGGCGGCGGCCGGCAAGCGCGTCCTGGTCGGGCTGCATCCCCGGGAAGACCGCTCGCTCTGGGCGCGGTACGAGATCAGCGACGTGCCGTCGTTGCAGGCGTCAGCACGGGCGGAGGCCGCGATCGGCATTCCCGGCACGGTGTTCCCGCTGGTCGCCGCGGCCGGCACGCCGCTGGTCGGCTGCACCGACCCGGCCCTGCGGGTACCGGACTACCTGCGCGCGATCTGCTCGTCCACCATCGAAGACCCGGCGAAGGCGGTCTCCGCGGTGGACAACGCCGAGCTGCCGGCCGCCGAAACGCTGGCGGACGCGGTCGGCCCGATCGGCGGCTCGACCGCCCGGCTGCTCGACGCCTGGTCCCGTGTTCACCCTGGGTGACGTTGCCGACGACACACCCGCGAGGACGGCCCCGAGTAGCTAGGCTGCCCTTCCATGAGCAGTGCCACAGAGCCGATCGGGACGCCCCCAGACGAAGAGCCGGACATCCACACCACCGCCGGCAAGCTGGCCGACCTCTACCGCCGCTACGACGAGGCGGTGCACGCCGGGTCCGCCCGCGCGGTGGAACGGCAGCACGCGAAGGGCAAGAAGACCGCCCGTGAACGGATCGACCTGCTGCTCGACCCCGGCTCGTTCGTCGAGCTGGACGAGCTGGCGCGGCACCGCTCGACCAACTTCGGCCAGGACAAGAACCGCCCCTACGGCGACGGCGTGGTCACCGGCTACGGCACCGTGGACGGCCGCCCGGTCTGCGTGTTCAGCCAGGACGTGACCGTGTTCGGCGGCTCGCTCGGCGAGGTGTACGGCGAAAAGATCGTCAAGGTGATGGACCTGGCGATCAAGACCGGCAAGCCGATCATCGGCATCAACGAGGGCGGCGGCGCGCGGATCCAGGAGGGGGTCGTCTCGCTCGGCCTGTACGGCGAGATCTTCCGCCGCAACGTGCAGGCCTCCGGGGTGATCCCGCAGATCTCGCTGATCATGGGCGCGAACGCGGGCGGGCACGTCTACTCGCCGGCGCTGACCGACTTCGTGGTGATGGTCGACCAGACCTCGCACATGTTCATCACCGGCCCCGACGTGGTGAAGACGGTGACCGGCGAAGAGGTCACCTTCGAGGAGCTCGGCGGCGCGCGCACGCACAACACCAAGTCCGGCAACGCGCACTACCTCGGTTCGGACGAGGAGGACGCGATCGCCTACGTCAAGGACCTGGTCGGCTACCTGCCGCCGAACAACCTCTCCGACGCCCCGGTCTTCGACTCCCCGGAGCCGCTCGGCGAGTCGATCCCGGACGGGGTCACCGACTCCGACCGCGAGTTGGACACGCTGATCCCGGACTCGCCGAACCAGCCCTACGACATGCACGAGGTGATCACCCGCGTCGTCGACGACGGCGAGTTCCTCGAGTGCCACGAGCTGTTCGCGCCGAACATCCTGGTCGGCTTCGGCAGGGTGGACGGGCACAGCGTCGGCATCGTGGCCAACCAACCGACCCAGTTCGCCGGCTGCCTCGACATCGACGCCTCCGAGAAGGCGGCCCGGTTCGTCCGCACCTGCGACGCGTTCAACGTGCCGGTGCTGACCTTCGTCGACGTACCCGGTTTCCTGCCCGGCACCGACCAGGAGTGGAACGGCATCATCCGCCGCGGCGCGAAGCTGATCTACGCCTACGCCGAGGCGACCGTCCCGCTGGTCACCGTGATCACCCGGAAGGCCTACGGCGGCGCTTACGACGTGATGGGCTCCAAGCACCTCGGCGCGGACGTGAACCTGGCCTGGCCGACCGCGCAGGTCGCGGTGATGGGCGCGCAGGGCGCGGCGAACATCGTGCACCGCAAGCGGCTGGCCGAGGAGGCCGAGCGGCCCGGCGGCGACGTGGACTCGTTGCGCGCGGACCTGATCCAGGAGTACGAGGACACGCTGCTCAACCCGTACGCGGCGGCCGAGCGCGGTTACGTCGACTCGGTGATCGTGCCGGCGCACACCAGGGGCCACGTGGCCCGCGCGCTGACCCTGTTGCGGGACAAGCGCGAAACCCTGCCGCCCAAGAAGCACGGCAACATCCCGCTTTAAGCCCTCGTGAGTGAAAAGTGTTGCCCCGGCAACACTTTTCACTCACGACCGCACGCTGGAGGTACGCATGTCCGAGAGCGCCAGGCCGCTGCTCCGGGTGGTCCGCGGGACCCCGGACGACGCCGAGCTGGCGGCGCTGGCCGCGGTGGTCGCCGCCGCGGCCGGTGCTGGGGAGGTCAAGCCGGAACCGGCAGGCGAGTCCGAATGGGGCAGCCACGCCCGCGCGCTGCGGCAGCGCCTTTCGCCGGGCGCGGGCGCCTGGCGGGCCTCCGGGCTGCCCAGCTGAATTCGGCTGAGACTGTCGGTGCTGCCCACTAGCTTCAAGGCATGACCGACCCACTGGAACTCGCCGTGCACAACACCACCGCCGACGAACGCGCCATGCTCGAAGCCTTCCTGGACAACTACCGCGCGATCGCCGTCAGCAAGCTGTCCGGCGTGTCCGAGGCAGATGCCCGGCGGCGGCTGGTGCCCTCGGCCACCACCCTCGGCGGCCTGCTCAAGCACCTGCGCTGGGTGGAGCTGAACTGGTTCCAGCGGGTGGTGGCCGCGGTCCCCGAGGACGAGCTGCCGCCGCCACCGTGGTCCGACGCCGACCCGGACGCCGACTTCCGGATCGAGGACGACGAAACCGTCGAATCGATAATCGCCGAGTACGACGCCGAATGCGCCCGTTCACGGAAGGTCGCGCGAGCGCACGAGCTCGCCCACACCGGCACCCACCGCGTCCTCGGTGACGTATCGCTGCGCTGGGTCTACCTGCACCTGATCGAGGAGACTGCCCGGCACTGCGGGCACGCGGACATTCTGCGCGAACAGCTCGACGGCACCGTCGGCCCGGAGATCTGAGGCGTTCGCACCCCGCACAGTTACGACTTTCGGCTGTGCCGGGCGACCGCGTTCCTCCCTAGCGTGAGATGTGTCGCGAACAGCGCCACACTCGCAACACTATGGACACCGCGGTGTCCCGAGGGGGTCGTCGATGTTTCGCCGAATGCTGCCTGTTGTGGTGTTCGCCGCGGTCGCCGCCGTAGCCGGCGCGCTGCCGGCGGCGGCCGAACGCGCGCCCGCGTTCCAGGTGCGAGACGGCGTCTCCCAGCCGATCTACGCACAGGCGGACGTGGTCCGGGAGTCCGTCTGGGTGGACACCGGTATCGACCAGGACGGCAACGGCACCCCCGACCGGGTGACCGCGGACATCGTCCGGCCGGCCACCCCGGCCGGACAGCGGGTGCCGGTGATCATGGACGCCAGCCCGTACTACCAGACCCTTGGCCGTGGCAACGAGAGCGAGCTCAAGACCTACGACTCGGCCGGCAGGGTCGTGCGGTACCCGCTCTTCTACGACAACTACTTCGTGCCGCGCGGCTACGCGGTGGTGCTGCCCGACCTGGCCGGCACCTCCCGCTCGAAGGGCTGCCTCGACATCGGCGGCAAGGGTGACGTCACCTCCGGCAAGGCGGTGGTGGACTGGCTGAACGGCCGCGCCGCCGGGTACGGCGCGGTCACCGGGGGCAGCAAGGTCACCGCGAACTGGGCCACCGGCGCGGTCGGCATGATCGGCAAGTCCTGGGACGGCACGGTGGCCAACGGGGTCGCCGCGACCGGGGTGGACGGCCTGCGCACGATCGTGCCGATCGCCGCGATCAGCTCCTGGTACGACTACTACCGCTCGGACGGCGTTTCCTTCGCCGGGGCCAACCCGACCGGGCTGGTGCAGAGCCAGGAGAACGCCGACGCCCGCGCCAACTGCTCCGGTGTGCGACGCCAGATCACCAACGGCGCCACCGCGAACGGCGATGTCACTCCGATGTGGACAGACCGGGACTTCGTGCGCGACGCGAGCAAGGTCAAGGCGAGCGTGTTCGTGGTGCACGGCCAGAACGACTTGAACGTCAAGACGATCAACTACGGCCAGTGGTGGGACGCGCTCGGCGCGGCCGGCGTGCCGCGCAAGATCTGGCTCTCGCAGACCGCGCACATCGACCCGTTCGACTTCCGCCGCGCGGAGTGGGTGGACACCCTGCACCGCTGGTTCGACCGCTGGCTGCTGGACGTGCCGAACGGGATCGAGAACGAGCCGCAGGCTTCCGTGGAGCGCAAGCCGGACGTGTGGGCCGACGACCAGAACTGGCCGCCGTCGGGCACCACCGCCACCCGGTTGTACCCGGTCTCCGGCAGCACCCCCGGCGTCGGCGGCCTGCGCGAAGGCGCGCCGGGCACCGGCAAGGAGTCGCTGACCGACGACGGTCGGAGCACTTCGGAGAACTGGATCGCCCAGCCGGACGCCACCTCGTCTTCGCGGGTGCTGTTCAACACCGGCCCGTTGGCCTCGGACCTGCGCGTGTCCGGCACCGGCAAGGTGACGGTCAGCGTGACCCCGTCCACCACCACCGCGCATGTTTCCGCGGCGCTGGTGGACTACGGGCCGGCGACCATCCGCACCGACCCCGGCATCCGCAACACCGACCGCGAGACCTGCTGGGGCGAAAACCGGCCCGGCGACGACGGCTGCTACAAGGAAACCGAAGCGACCAGCGCCGACGTGAATTCGGAGATCCTCGCTCGCGGCTGGGCCGACCTGGCCAACTACAAGTCGTTGAGCAGGCCGGAGCCGCTGCGCGCCGGCACGACCTACCAGCTGACCTTCGACCTGGCCACCGTGGACCACGTGGTACCGGCCGGGCATCGGCTGGCACTGGTCATCGGCGGCGCGGACCGCTCGTTCATCCCCGCCCCGGCCAAGCTGCCGAAGCTCACCGTCAACCTCCCCGGCACCTCCGTCCTCCTCCCCCTCACCCGCTAACCCCTCTTTTCCTCCATGACCGAGAATTAGCCCGGGCCGTATAGTCCGCGTGGAATAAACGGCGCGGAGGGAGTACGGATGGCGGGCTCGAAGCTGACGCCGCTGGCGATGGCGGTGCTGGAGCTGCTGCACGAGAAGCCGATGCACCCCTACGAAATGGCCCAGCTGATGCGGGAGCGGCACATGGGCCTGCGGATCCCGGTCAAGGCTGGCTCGCTCTACCACACGGTCGAGCGCCTGGAGGGGCAGCGGCTGATCGAGGTGGTCACCGTCCAGCGGGAGGGCCGCCGCCCGGAACGCACCGTCTACGGGATGACCCAGGCCGGCAAGGACGCCTTCGTCGAACGCGGCAAGGCCATGCTCAGCACGGTCGCCGACGAGTACCCGGAGTTCGCCTGCGGGCTCAGCGTGCTGGACGACCTCGACCCCGACGAGGTGCTGGTCGAGTTGCGCAACAGGGCGCTGCGCCTTGCCGCCGGGGTCGCCTCCGACGACGTGATCACCGGCCACCTGCGCGAACGCGAGCTACCGGAGATCTACTGGCTGGACTGGAAGTTCTACGCCGAGCGCCGCCGGTTCGAGCTGGACTGGACGAACCGGCTGGTCGCGGAGATCGAGTCGGGCGAGCTGGCCTGGCAGCACGCCGGCCGCGACCACCCCCGGGGACTGAGCCTCGTCACCGACGAGCGGAGAGACGGCGATGAACACGAAGCGAGTTAACCCCTGGGCCGCGCTCGGCGCGCTGTGCCTCGGCCTGTTCATGATCCTGCTGGACACCACGATCGTGTCGGTGGCGATTCCGGCGATGCTCACCGGACTGGACGCCGGACTGAACGCGGTGGTCTGGGTGACCAGCGTCTACCTGCTCACCTTCGCGGTGCCGATGCTGCTCTCCAGCAGGCTCGGCGACCGGTTCGGCCCGCGGCAGGTCTTCCTGGCCGGGCTGGTCGTGTTCACCGGCGCCTCGCTCTGGTGCGGACTGTCCGGCACCGCGGAGATGCTGATCGCGGCCCGCGCCGCGCAGGGCCTCGGCGCGGCGATGATGACCCCGCAGACGCTGGCCTTCATCTCACACCTGTTCGGGCCGGCCCAGCGCGGTGCGGCGATGGGCATGTGGGGCGGGATCGCCGGGCTGGCCACGATCACCGGCCCGCTGCTCGGCGGGGTGCTGGTGGACCACCTCGGCTGGGAGTGGATCTTCTTCGTGAACGTGCCGATCGGACTGGTCGCGATCGTGCTCACCCTGGCGCTGGTGCCGAACTGGCAGCCGAGGCACGCGCACTCCTTCGACCTGTTCGGCATCCTGCTCTCCGCGGCCGGCCTGTTCTGCCTGGTCTTCGGTGTCCAAAATGGACAGCAGTACGACTGGGGCGTGGTCACCGGCTCGGTCACCGTCTTCGAGATCATCGGCGCCGGAGTGCTGCTGCTGGCCGGTTTCGTGCTGTGGCAGCGGTTCAACCGCAAGGAACCGCTGCTGCCGCTGCGGGTGTTCGCCAACCACAACTTCACCGCGGGCACGATCTCCTCGGCGGTGGTCGGCTTCGCGCTGATCGCGATGAACCTGCCGCTGATGCTCTACCTGCAGGCAGTGCTCGGGCTTTCCCCCACCGAAACCGGGCTGCTGATGCTGCCGATGTCGTTGCTCTCGGCCGGGGTGGCCCCGTTCGCCGGGCTGCTCTCGGACCGGACGAACCCCAAGTACCTGCTGATGGCCGGGCTCGTCGCGCTGGCCGCCGGGCTCGGCGTGCTCGCCGCGCAGGCGCAGACCACCACCGCACCCTTGGCCTTCGTGCCCGCGATGCTGGTCATCGGGCTCGGGGTCGGCTGCATCTTCTCGCCGATGGGCACGGTGACCATGGGCTCGGTGTCGCCGGAGCTCACCGGTACCGCGTCCGGGATCTACAACACCGCGCGGCAGATCGGCGGGGTGTTCGGCAGCGCGGTCACCGGGGTGCTGATGCAAGCCAGGGTCACCGCGTCCACCACCGCCGAGGCGCGGCACGCGGCGGAGAGCCTGCCCCCGGAGTACCGCACCGGGTTCCTGGAGGGCATCCGCGACGCGGCCGCTTCGAACAGCGAGTTCGGCGGTGCGGCCGCCACCGCGCCGCCCGGCCTACCGGCGGACGTGGCCGCGCAGTTCCAGCGGCTCGGCGCCGATGTGATCCACAATGGACTCACCAGCGCCGCGAAGGTGACCCTCCTGCTGCCGATCGCGGTCCTGCTCGCCGGCGCCGCCTTCGCCCTCACCATCCGCCGCCACTCCCCCGCCCTCACGCCCACCAATCCGTGAAGGGCACCTTGCCTACCTTCAACGTAGGCAAGGTGCCCTTCACGGACAATGACTCAGCGGCGGGGGTAGGTGAGGCCGAAGCCGTGGGGGAACAAGGGAGTCTTGCCGTCGCCGGCGTTGACCGGCTCCTGGGCGACCGAATCCGGCCAGGAGACGGCGAGCTTGCCGGTCGGCTTGTAGTCGCCGAAGAGCACGTCCGCGACACCGGCCCCTTCGCTGCCGGGCAGCCAAGAAGCCACGAAACCGTTCCACTGCGGCAACTGCTTCGCGATGTCCAGCGGACGCCCGGACACCAGCACCGCCACCACCGGCACCCCGGTCGCCTTGACCTTGGCCAGGGTGGTGAGGTCCTCCGCGTCCAGGCTGAGGTCGTCTGGCCGGTCCCCGGCGCCTTCCGCGTACGGGGTCTCACCGACCACCACGACCGCCGCCTGGTAGCCGGCGTCGATCCCGTCGGCCTCGCGGTCGTAGGTCACCGTGGAGGACTTGCCCACCGCGGCCTTGATGCCGTCCAGGACGGTGCTGCCCGGGATCGCCGGGCCGCTCTGGCCCTGCCAGGAGATCGTCCAGCCACCGGCCTGGTTGCCGATGTCGTTCGCGTTCTTGCCGGCCACGAAGATCTTGTTGTCCTTTTTGGCCAGTGGCAGCACGCCGTCGTTCTTCAGCACCACCTGCGACGCGCGGACCGCCTGCCTGGCCAGGTCGCGATGTTCCTTGCTGCCCACCGTTTCCAGGTACGAACGGTCGGTCAGCGGCCGCTCGAACAGGCCGAGCTCGAACTTCTTGGTCAGGATGCGGCGGTTCGCGTCCTCGATCCGCGAAGGCGCCACCCGGCCCGCGTTCAGCTCCGCGCGCAGCAGGGTCAGGAACTTCACGTAGTCGTGGGGCACCATGAACATGTCGATGCCGGCGTTGACCGACTGGCTGACCTCGGCCGCGGTGAACCCGGTCTGGCCGTCGATCTGGTCGATGCCGTTCCAGTCGGACACCACGATCCCGCCGAACTTCAGCTCGTTCTTCAGCAGATCGGTGATCAGGAACTTGTTGCCGTGGTCCTTGACCCCGTTCCAGCTGTTGTAGCTGACCATCACCGAGCCGACGCCGCGCTTGATCGCCTCCTGGAACGGCGGCAGGTGCACCGCGCGCAGCTCCTGCTCGCTGATCTCGGTGTTGCCCTGGTCGTCGCCGCCGGTGGTGCCGCCGTCGCCGATGAAGTGCTTGGCGGTGGCCAGCACGGACGCCGGGCCGTTCAGCGAGCCGCCCTGCAGCCCGTTGATGACGGTCGAGTTGCGGATCGCGTCCTCGGGCTTCTCGCCGAACGACTCGTAGGACCGGCCCCAGCGCTCGTCGCGCACGACGCACAGGCAGGGCGCGAAGTCCCAGTCGATGCCGGTGGCGGAGACCTCCTCGGCGGTGGCCCTGCCGATCTTCTGCACCAGAGCCGGGTCGCCCGCCGCGCCGAGGCCGACGTTGTGCGGGAAGACGGTCGCGCCCCAGACGTTGTTGTGCCCGTGCACCGCGTCCACCCCGTAGATGGTGGGAATGCCCAGCGGCGTGTCCACGGCGGCCCGCTGGTAGGCGTCGTAGGTGTTGGCCCAGGACTCGGCCGTGTTCGGCGCGGGCGAGGAGCCGCCGCCGGACAGGATCGAGCCGAGCCGGAGCCGCGCGGCCTGCGCCGGGGTGGCCCCGTTGCGCTCGGCCTGCACCATCTGACCGAGCTTGTCGTCCAGGCTCATCCGGCGGAGCAGATCGTCCACCCGCTTGGCGACCGGCTGCTTCGGGTCCTGGTAGATCGGTTTCGGCGCGGCCGAGGCGGTCACCGGCGCCAGCACCGCGCTGGTCAGGAACAGGCCCGTGAGCAGCAAGGTTTGCGTCCGGCGTGCTTTTCTTCGGACGCGGAGGCGAGACGTCATCGGTTCCTCCGGAGGAGACTCGATATGTTGCGAGCCACAACAAAGTAGCCTCCGGCGCACCCCTGGTCCAGACCTTCCCTCTAACGGCCCAGCCGGAAACCGACCGGTTACGCTGCGCACCGTGCGTTTCGTGCTGGGCTCCGCCTCTCCCGCCAGGCTCGGGGTGCTTCGCGCCGCGGGCATCGACCCGAGCGTCGTCGTGTCCGGTGTGGACGAGGACGCGGTCGCCGCGACCCTGACCGACCCTTCGCCCGCCGAGCTGGTCACCGCGCTGGCCGCCGCGAAGGCCGAAGCCGTGACCCGCGAAGTGCTCGCCACGCACGGCGACGCGGTGGTGGTCGGCTGCGACTCGATGCTGTCCATCGGCGGTGCGATGGTCGGCAAACCGGGCAGTCCGGAAGTGGCCCGCGAACGCTGGGCGGCGATGGCGGGACGCACCGGCGAGCTGCTCACCGGGCACGCGGTGGTGCGCCTGACCGACGGCAGGCGGGACGGCCTCGCCACCGGCAGCCACGCCACCACGGTCCGCTTCGCCGAGCCGAGCCCGGACGAGCTGGACGCCTATCTCGCCACCGGTGAACCACTGGGAGTAGCCGGCGCGTTCACCCTGGACGGCTTCGGCGGCTGGTTCGTGGAGGGCATCGACGGCGACCCGTCCAGCGTGATCGGCATCAGCCTGCCGCTGACCAGGAAACTGCTCGCCGAGGTCGGCGTCAGCGTGATCGACCTCTGGCGCTGAACTTTTCTCACATCCTGAGAGATGCTCCACACGAATGGGTGATGCGGAAGAGTTCCCCGTTGCCGAACGTTAGTCACGTCCGGCACATAAGGAACCATTCATCCTCCGGAGCGAGCCCGTGTCCTTCATACGCACCTACACCAAGCCCAGGGTCTTCGCCGCGGCCGTGATCGGCTCGCTGGTCGTCGGCGCGGTGCTCGGCATCATCGCCAGGACCACCGAGGCCGAATGGCTGACCGAGACGCTGAGCAAGATCGGCACCGTGTTCACCACGCTGCTGCAGATAGCGGTCATCCCGCTGGTCTTCACCGCGATCGTGGTGGGCATCAACAGCCTGCGCCACCTCGGCGGCGGCCGGACCGCGGCCAGGCTCGGCGGCAAGACCGTGCTCTGGTTCGCCATCACCTCGTTCATCGCGGTGCTGATCGGCATCGCCGTCGGCAAGCTGTTCAACCCGGGCAGCGGCGGACTCGGCGAAGGCGTGGTGGCGACCGCGAAGAACGCGGACAAGGCCGCCCAGAGCGTGGACAACTGGGGCTCCTGGGACGCTTTCATCGACGGCATCGTGCCCTCGAACTTCTTCAGCGCCTTCGCCGAGGGCGAAACCCTGCAGGTGCTGTTCCTCGCGGTCATCGTCGGCGCCGCGGCGTACAGCCTCGGTGAGCGCGCCAAGCCGTTCGTGAGCTTCACGACCAGCGTCTTCGAGATCATCCAGCGCTACCTCGGCTGGATCGTGCGGCTGGCCCCGATCGGCATCCTCGGCCTGATCGGCGCCGCGGTGGCCAACTACGGCGACGCGCTGTTCCGGCCCCTGCTGTCCATCACGGTCGCGGTCTACGTCGGCAGCCTGCTGGTGCTGCTGGTGGTCTACCCGATCCTGCTGCAGTTCGTCGCGAAGGTGAGCCCGGCGAAGTTCTTCGCCAAGTCGTGGACCGCGATCCAGTTCGCCTTCGTGTCCCAGTCCTCTGGCGCCACCCTGCCGCTGACCCGCCAGTCCACTGTGAACCTCGGCGTGGACCCCGCCTACGCCGGTTTCGCCACCCCGCTGGCCAGTGCGACCAAAATGGACGGTTGCGCGGCGGTGTTCCCGGCGATCGGCGCGATCTTCATCGCGAACATCTCCGGGGTTTCGCTGAGCATCGGCCAGTACATCGGCATCGTGGTGGTCGCCGTGCTCGGCGCGCTGGCCACCGCCGGCACCACCGGCTGGCTGACCGCGCTCACCCTGACCACCACCGTGATCGGGCTGAACCCGCAGCAGGTGGCGCTGGGCATCGCGCTGATCTACTCGGTCAACCCGATCATGGACATGATGCGCACCGCGACCAACGTGGCCGGCCAGATCGTGGTGCCGACCATCGTGGCCAGGGGCGAAAACCTGCTGGACGAGGATGTCCTGCACGGCCCGAGCGTGCCCCCGCTGCTCACCGACACCGGCTCCGCCCCCAGCAAATCCCCTACCCCCACCCCCGCCTAACCCCAACCCCGCAAATAGCCGGCTTTTTGCCCTTATCCGAAAGGGCAAAAAGCCGGCTATTTGCCGTTTTAGGGGCAGGGGCGCAGGTCGGCGGCGGTGAGGCGGATGTCCGGCCAGCCGCGGATCTGCGACGGCGACGTGTAGCCCCGGCTGCAGCCGACCTGCTTGCCGCCGAGGTCGAACACCTCGGCGTGCACCGGGGTCACCTGGCATTTGCCGGCGCTGGCCTGCGCGTCGGAGCACTCGTGCTGCACCCGGACCACCTCCGCCGCGTCATCACCGGTGACGTTGGCGAGCACGATGCTGCCCGCGTCCGAGAAGTACGGCTTCTCCGACGCCCGCCAGTTGCCCTCCCGCGACACCAGCACCTCGCCCACCATGCCGCCGTCGTGCGGCCCGCGGACGAGACAGGCCGAGACGCCCGCCGCGAAGCAGCTCAGCGAGTCCCCGTTGAGCCGCACGCCGAGCGCGGTGATGCTGGTCTCCAGCACCATCTTCGAGGTGGCCCCGCCGATCCGGACCCGCCCGGTGCCGCCCTCGGCATCCGCGAGCAGCTCCACCGACTCCCCGTGCACTTCCACGCTGCGGAGCACCTGACACGGTCCCGCCCCGCATTCCGAGCCCGGCAGCGGAGTCACGCCGCTGGCCACCGCCTCGCCGGCGGACTGGAAGCCCTGGTGGTCCGTCGCCTGCGACCGCAGCAGCACCACGCTGACCAGCGCGGCCGCGGTGACCACCGCGGCCAGCAGCGCCGTCCACAGCACCGACCGAGACACGAGACCCCTCCTAACCCCTCTCCCCAGAGCGTATGCGAGATGACTGAGAGCGCACGTCTATGTTGTTACCGTGACAAATCCTGAACTGCCCCCGGTCATCTACGTGCCGACCACGCCACATCGGAACGGCAACACCGAGTCCAGCATCGAGCTGCGCCGCACCGGCGACGGCCGCCTCGCCCTGCTCGCCTACTCCGCCCTGGACCGGCTCGTCGCCTGCTGCGGCGAACACCAGGCCTGGGTGCTGGTGACCAGCGGGAACCTGCCAAAGTTGTACGCCGCTCAACCGTACGACGTTATCCTGCTCGACGCCCAGCTCCCGGAGGATCTGCGGTACGGCCACCAAGCGGTGTGACCGTGATGAGTGAGCCGCCTCTCAGCACAGACCGACCCACGGGTACGTAAACTGCTGCGAGGTCCACAGGCGTGCCGGTGCGACGCCCTGGGCCCATCGGCTCATCGACACAGGAGGTAGGGCGTGCCCGAGCAGGCCAGCGCGATCGAGGGCGGACCGGTCACGAAAATTCTCGTCGCGAACCGCGGCGAGATCGCGGTCCGGGTGATCCGGGCGGCCAGGGACGCGGGCCTGACCAGCGTCGCCGTCTACGCCGACCCCGACCGGGACGCCCCGCACGTCCGGCTCGCCGACGAGGCTTTCGCACTGGGCGGCAGCACCGCGGCCGAGAGCTACCTGGTCTTCGACAAGCTGCTCGACGTGGCCAAGCGCGCTGGCGCGGACTCCGTGCACCCCGGTTACGGCTTCCTCTCCGAAAATGCGGACTTCGCCCAGGCCGTGCTGGACGCCGGGCTGACCTGGATCGGGCCGAGCCCGCAGGCGATCCGCGACCTCGGGGACAAGGTGACCGCGCGGCACATCGCGCTGAAGGCGGGCGCGCCGCTGGTGCCCGGCACCAAGGACCCGGTGGAGACCGCGGACGAGATCATCGCCTTCGCCGAAGAGCACGGCCTTCCGGTGGCCATCAAGGCCGCGTTCGGCGGCGGCGGCCGCGGGCTGAAAGTGGCCCGTACCAAGGAGGAGATCCCCGAGCTGTTCGAGTCGGCGACCCGCGAGGCGGTGGCCGCGTTCGGCCGCGGTGAGTGCTTCGTGGAGCGTTACCTGGATCAGCCCCGGCACGTCGAGGCCCAGGTGCTGGCGGACAAGCACGGCAACGCGATCGTGGTCGGCACCCGCGACTGCTCGCTGCAACGGCGGCACCAGAAGCTGGTCGAAGAAGCGCCCGCGCCCTTCCTCACCGACGACCAGCGGGCCCGGATCCACACCTCGGCCAAGGCGATCTGCAAGGAGGCCGGCTACTTCGGTGCCGGCACGGTGGAGTACCTGGTCGCGGTGGACGGCACCATCTCCTTCCTGGAGGTGAACACCCGGCTGCAGGTCGAGCACCCGGTGTCCGAAGAGACAACTGGCCTCGATCTGGTCCGCGAGATGTTCCGGATCGCACGCGGCGAGAAGCTGCGCTTCACCGAGGACCCCGAGCCGCGCGGGCATTCCATCGAGTTCCGCATCAACGGCGAGGACGCCGGCCGCAACTTCCTGCCCGCGCCCGGCACCGTGACCAGGTTCGTCGCGCCGAGCGGGCCCGGCGTGCGGGTCGACTCCGGGGTGGAGAGCGGCAGCGTGATCGGCGGGCAGTTCGACTCGATGCTGGCCAAGCTGATCGTCACCGGTTCGGACCGGGAGAACGCCCTGGAGCGCAGCCGCCGCGCGCTGGACGAGATGGTGGCCGAGGGCATGGCCACCGTGCTGCCCTTCCACCGGGCGATCGTGCGCGACCCGGCCTTCGTCGGCTCCGGCGACTCCTTCGACGTGCACACCCGCTGGATCGAGACCGAGTTCGACAACCGGATCGAGCCGTTCACCGCGGCCGCCGAGGTGGCCGAGGACGAGCAGCCGCGGCACAACGTGGTGGTGGAGGTCGGCGGGCGACGGCTGGAGGTCTCGCTGCCCGGTGACCTCGCGCTCGGCGGCGGCGCTCCCGGCGCCGGCGGTGGCGCGGCGGCGGCCAAGGCCAAGCCGCGCAAGCGCGGCGGTGGCGGCAAGGCGGCGGTCAGCGGCGACGCGGTGACCGCGCCGATGCAGGGCACCATCGTCAAGGTCGCGGTGGAAGAGGGCCAGCAGGTGGCGGCCGGCGAGCTGATCGTCGTGCTGGAAGCCATGAAGATGGAGAATCCGGTCACCGCACACAAGGCGGGCACCGTCACCGGGCTGTCGGTCGAGGTGGGTGCCGCTGTGACACAGGGCACCGCTTTGCTGGAACTCAAGGACTGAGGGTTCCCGCAAACTGCCGAAACGTCCGCCGGAGTCCCTTTCCGGCGCGTGACGGTTACGGCACAGGCTGAGAAACAGCTCAGTTGTCCTGGGTGCGGCCGGGCGAACCGGCCTACCATCGAAAAGGTGAACGAGGTTCCCTCACCGCAGCTGCGGATCAGCGACGTCGACCGCGAGTCCGCCCTGCGCGCGCTCGGCGAGCACATGAGCGTCGGCCGGATCACGCTGGACGAGTACGGGGACCGGTCCGCGCGGGTGACCGCGGCGAAGACCAGGGGCGAGCTCGCCGAGATCTTCGCCGACCTGCCGCAGCCGCATCCCAGCTTCGACGGCACCGTGCTCGCCCCCGCCGCCGAAAGCCAGGGCACCGTCGAACCGGCGGCCGAAGCGAAGCCCGCGACCCCGGCGCAATGGGCGGACCGGCCGCTGCAGCAGCGGCTGGTGGCGGCCGCGGTGCCGCTGGCCGCAATGGTCGGCGTGGTGCTGTTCTTCGTGCTCGGCGGCTGGTGGTGGTTCCTGCTGCCGGCCGCGATCGGCGCGGTGGGCGGCGGCCTGTGGGGCGAGGACTGGCAACGCGGCCGCCGGGGCCGCCGCCACGAATGGCACCGCGAGCACCATGAGCATCAGCGTGAACGGCACCGCGAACACATCGAACGTCAGCGTGAGTGGCACCGGGAGAGGCACCGTGACCGGCAGGAATTCCGTCGCGAGCTGCGGGACCGCCGCCGTGGCCTCGAACATTAGGCCGCGACCATGAGCGACCGACCCGACCTGCGCCTCAGCGACGCCGACCGCGAAGAGGCACTCGACGCGCTCAGCGAGCACGTCCGCACCGGACGGCTGGACATCGACGACTTCGGCGACCGGTCGGCCAAGGCCACCGCGGCCAAGCGCCGCAGCGAGCTGGCGGCGCTGTTCGCGGACCTGCCGGCGCCCCGGCCGTCCGTGCTGCTACCCACCGCGCCGCCGCCGGTGCCCGCGCCGCAGTCCTCCGGCGCGCTGGCGACGCCGTGGCGGGCCGGGTTCGCCGTGCCGATCGCGGCGGTGCTCTTGGTCGGCCTGATCTTCGCCGCCAGCCGGGTGGTGTTCTTCCCCGGCTTCCTGATCGTCCCGCTCATCATCGCCTTCGTGATCTTCAACCGCCGTCGGCGCTGACCGGCCGCTGCTCTAGTCTCGCGACAGTGGAACCCATCGAGATCAACGCCGGTGACTACTACCTGCGTCCACTCCGGGCGGACGACCGGATGGACGACCGGCCGGCGCTGTTCGAAGCCTTCGCCGATCCCGAGTTCCGGCGTTTCGAGCCCGCGCTGAGCCTGGCGGATCTGACGCAGGCCGGAGACTACGTGCGGCAGCGGGCAGCGGAATGGGCCGCCGGCCGGCGCTGCTCCTGGTGCGTGGCCGAGCCGACCACCGGCGCCCTGCTCGGCGAGGTGGGACTCAAACGGCTGGACCTGGACGCCGGCAAGGCGGAGGCCTCGATCTGGGTGCATCCGGCCGCCCGCGGCCGCGGGGTCGCGGTGACCGCGCTGACCGCCGTGCTGCGCTTCGGCGCCGGTGCGCTCGGTCTGCGCGAAGTGTCCTACGTGCACTCCGAGAAGAACGTGGCTTCACGGGCCGTGGCGCAGCGTTGCGGATTCCGCCTGCTCGGGCCGGCGCACACCCGGCATCCGCAGCTCGGGCCGAGCATGCGCTGGGTGATCGACCCCGGCGAGTGCTGAGCTGGGACAACATGAGCGAGCCGAGTTTCTTCCTCACACACCTGTTGGCACTGCTCCACGACGGCGGTGACCGGCCCGCGTTCCTCTTCCGCGGCAAGGAGATCAGTTACCGGGACTGCTACCGGCTACTGCGCCGGCTGCATCACGCACTGCCGGACACGGTGCCGGGCGAGGTGGTCGCGGTGCTCGCGGGCAACCGCCCGGAGACCGTGCTGGTCCAGCTCGCCGCCCAGCTGCGCGGCGCGCGGGTGCTGCTGATCAGCGCGTCCTCCAGCCTGCCGGACCGGCTGGCCGCGCTGCGCGCCGCCGGTGCCACCACCCTGATCGTCGACCCCGAACGGGAGCCGGGCCGGATCGACGAGCTGATCGGCACCAGGGCGCCGCTGTCCATCGGGCCGGCCGGCTCCGCGGGGTCACTGCCGGCGGGAACCCCGGATCTTCTTGCCGCATCAGGAGAATCCCCGCTCGACCTGCCGAGCGGGGTGGTCACGATCTTCCCCACCGGTGGTACCACCGGCACCCCTAAGCTGATCGAGCACGGCGGCACCTACGAAGGCATGGCGCGGATCTTCCGGCCGAATCCGGCCGGGCCGGGCCGGATACTGGTGACCGCCCCGATGTCGCACATGACCGGCAACGCGGCCACCCTCGGCGCGCTGCTCGGCGGGGACACCGTGGTGCCGCACAACGGTTTCGACCCGACCGCGGTGCTGCGCTCGATCAACGACGACCGGATCACCGCGCTTTCGCTGACCCCGCCCAGGCTGGCGCAGCTGCTCGACCATCCCGCGC
The DNA here is from genome assembly GCF_000384315.1 of Amycolatopsis nigrescens CSC17Ta-90. Lineage (GTDB taxonomy): Bacteria > Actinomycetota > Actinomycetes > Mycobacteriales > Pseudonocardiaceae > Amycolatopsis > Amycolatopsis nigrescens. Next base: position 2,508,236 of record NZ_ARVW01000001.1, read on the forward strand.
TCGCGGACACCGACCTGAGCAGCCTGCGCTCGCTCTCGCTCGGCGCCGCCCCGCTGTCCACCGAGCGGCTGAGCCAGGCGCTCGAGGTCTTCGGGCCGATCGTCGGCCAGGGCTACGGGCTCACCGAAGCGCCGATGATCGCCACCATCACCGCCGCCGAGCTGGACGGGCACCCCGAGCGGCTCGGCTCGGTGGGCCGGATCGTGCCCGGTATGGCGGCCAAGATCGGCGACGACGGCGAGGTGCTGGTGCAGGGTCTGTCCCTGATGGACGGTTACCGCGATCCCGCGCTCACCGCCGCCGCCTTCACCGACGGCTGGCTGCACACCGGCGACATCGGCCGTTTCGACGACGACGGCTACCTGTACCTGCTCGACCGGGCCGTCGACGTGATCATCACCGGCGAGCACGGCACGAAGGTCTACTCGACTGTGGTGGAGGACGCGCTCGCCCGCCATCCGCTGGTCCGCCAGGTCGCCGTGATCGGGATCCCCGGCGCGGGCGGCGAAGGTGAGGCCGTGCACGCGGTCGTCGTCCCAGCCGGCGCGTTGGATCCCGCCGATCTCCAGCGGCACGCCCGCGCCCATTTCGGCCAGGAGCATTTCGTGCCGTCCACCGTCGAGTTCACCGACGCGCTACCGCTCACCCCACTCGGCAAGATCGACAAAAAAGCCCTTCGCACCCCTTACTGGACCCCTCACCCCCGCCCCATCGCCTGACCCGAACGAGCCCAACGTGACGTTTGGCTCGTTCTATTGGCCAAACGTCACGTTGGGCGTGTCCCAATCGCGGTTCAGGTGACGGGTTCGGCGAGGCGGGAACGGGCTTCGGGGGCATTGACGCGACGGGCGTCCGCCGACTCGTCGCTGTCCAGGGTCTGCGACTCGCGTTCCGCGGTGACCCTGGCGTTGTACACCTCGACCTCGTGCGCGATGGTCTCCGCCGACCAGCCGAGCACCTCGCCGACCAGCTTGGCCACCTGCTCCGCGCAGTCGGTGCCGCGATGCGGGTACTCGATGGAGATCCTGGTCCGCCTCGCCAGCACGTCCTCCAGGTGCAGCGCGCCTTCGTGGCTGGCCGCGTACACCGCCTCCACCGCCAGGTAGTCCGGCGCGGACTCGATCGGGCGCAGCAGCTCCGGCCGTCCCGCGGCCAGCGCCAGCAGCTCGTGCACCATCGAGCCGTAGCGGTCCAGCAGGTGCCGGACCCGGTACGGGTGCAGCCCGTGCTCGGCGGCCAGATGGTCGGCCTGGTTGACCAGCGCGTGGTAGCCGTCCGCGCCGAGCAGCGGCACTTTGTCCGTGATCGAGGACTGCGACCGTCCCGGCAGATCGACCGCGGCCGCGTCCACCGCGTCCGCGGCCATCACCCGGTAGGTCGTGTACTTGCCGCCGGCGATGGCCACCAGCCCCGGCGCGACCCTGGCCACGGCGTGCTCGCGGGACAGCTTCGAGGTCTCTTCGCTCTCCCCGGCCAGCAACGGGCGCAGCCCGGCGTACACGCCCTCGATGTCGTCGTGCGTGAGCGGGGTGGCCAGCACGGAGTTCACGTGCTCGAGCAGGTAGTCGATGTCGTGCTTGGTGGCCGCGGGATGGGCCAGGTCCAGGTTCCAGTCGGTGTCCGTGGTGCCGACGATCCAGTGGTTGCGCCACGGGATGACGAAGAGCACCGACTTCTCGGTGCGCAGGATCATCCCGGCCTCCGACACGATCCGGTCGCGCGGGACCACGATGTGCACGCCCTTGCTGGCGCGCACCCGGAACCGGCCGCGGCTGCCGGAAAGGTGCTGCAGATCGTCGGTCCACACCCCGGTGCAGTTGATCACCGCGTTGGCCTGGATCTCGGTCTCCCTGCCGTCCTCGACGTCACGCACCCGCACCCCGGAGATCCGGTCCGCCTCCCGCAGGAAACCGACCACCTGGGTGGAGGTGCGCACCACGGCGCCGTAGTGCGCGGCGGTCCGCGCCACGGTCATCGTGTGCCTGGCGTCGTCGGACTGCGCGTCGTAGTACCGGATCCCGCCGACCAGCGCGTTCCGCTTCAGCGCCGGCACCATGCGCAGCGCGCCGGCCCTGGTCAGGTGCTTCTGGCCGGGCACCGAACGCGCCCCGCCCATGCTGTCGTAGAGGAACAACCCGGCCGCGGTGTACGGCCGCTCCCACACCCGGTGGGTCAGCGGGTACAGGAAGGCGACCGGCTTGACCAGGTGCGGCGCCAGCCGGGTGAGCATCAGCTCCCGTTCCCGCAGCGCCTCGCGGACCAGCCCGAACTCGAGCTGCTCCAGGTATCGAAGCCCGCCGTGGAAGAGCTTGCTGGAGCGGCTGGACGTTCCCGACGCCAGGTCGCGCGCCTCCACCAGCGCGACCCGCAGTCCGCGCGTGGCCGCGTCCAGCGCGGTGCCGGCGCCGACCACACCGCCACCGATGACGACGAGGTCGAAGGTCTCCTTGCCGAGCCGCTGCCAGGAGTTCTCCCGGCTGACCGGGCCGAGCTCTGCCGGACCGGCCTGTACTTCGCGCTGTGACTCGGCCACTGACGTTCCTCCCTAGCTCTCGGACGTCCCCAGCATCGCATGCTTCGCCATCCGCGCATCTCCACGCCGCAAGACGTGTGGCACAACGCTCCCCCGGCGCGAAAAATTGCGGCAGCCGGTCGCTGGAATGATCACTGATCAGTGGGTACCGTTCCCCCAATCGTGGGTCGGCAATGGCGCCGGTGCTAGCAGTAGTCGACCCTGCGCAAGGTGTGTTTCGAACGGCGGAGGACGACTATATGGACGCGGGCTCGATTTTCCTTTGGGAGTTGCTCGGCACGGCGGTGCTGATCCTGCTCGGTAACGGGGTGGTGGCCAACCACGTACTCCGCAAGAACAACGGAAACGGCGGCGGCCCGCTGTTCGTCAACATCGGCTGGGGTTTCGCGGTGTTCGCCGGCGCGAGCATCGCCGACCCGAGCGGGGCGCATCTCAACCCCGCGGTCACGCTCGGCCTCGCCGTCGCCGGCAAGACCCCGTGGAACACCGTGCCGGTGTACATGGCGGCACAGATGATCGGCGCCATGCTCGGCGCGATCCTGTGCTGGGCGGCGTACAAGCTCCAGTTCGACGACCACCCGGCGCGGGAGGAAACGCTCGGCGTCTTCTCCACCGCACCGCAGATCCCGAACAAGGCGTGGAACCTGGTCACCGAGATCATCGGCACCTTCGTGCTGGTCGCGTGGATCCTGTTCAGCCCGGTCGCGCAGGCGGACAAGGACGGCATCCCGCAGTTCGGCAACGGCGCGCTCGGCTACGCGGGGGTCGCCTTCGTCGTGCTGGTGATCGGCACCTCGGTCGGCGGACCGACCGGCTACGCCATCAACCCGGCCCGTGACCTCGGCCCGCGGCTGGCCTATGCGTTCATGCTGCCGATCAAGCGCAAGGCGAACCCGAACTGGGGCTACTCCTGGATCCCGGTGCTCGGCCCGCTCGTCGGCGGCGCGCTGGCCGCGCTGCTGTACCTCGTCTACCCGACCGCCTGAGCCAACTGTAAGGAGCGCAATGACCTACGTCGCCGCGATCGACCAGGGAACCACGTCCACCCGAACCATGATCTTCGATCACTCCGGCCGGGTGGTCGCCGTGGACCAGCGGGAGCACGAGCAGATCTTCCCGCAGGCGGGCTGGGTGGAGCACAACGCGGAGGAGATCTGGTCGAACACCAGGGCGGTCGCCGCCGGCGCGATGGCCAAGGCGGACCTGACGCCGGGCGACATCGTCGCGGTGGGCATCACCAACCAGCGTGAGACCACCCTGGTCTGGGACCGCAAGACCGGCAAGCCGGTGTACAACGCGATCGTCTGGCAGGACACCAGGACCGACAAGATCGTGGCCGAGCTCGGCGCGCTCGGCGGCGGGCAGGAGCGCTACCGCGAGAAGACCGGGCTACCGCTGGCCACCTACTTCTCCGGCCCCAAGATCAAATGGATTCTGGACAATGTGGACGGTGTCCGGCAGCGCGCCGAAGCGGGCGACCTGCTGTTCGGCAATATGGACACCTGGGTGCTCTGGAACATGACCGGCGGCACCGACGGCGGGGTACACGTCACCGACCCGACGAACGCGTCGCGCACCCTGCTGATGGACCTGGACACGCTGTCCTGGGACGAGGGCATCGCCGCCGACATGGGCATCCCGCTGTCCATGCTGCCGGAGATCCGCTCGTCCTCCGAGGAGTACGGCAAGGTCCGCGCGAAGGGCGCGTTCGCCGGGGTGCCGATCGCCGGCATCCTCGGCGACCAGCAGGCGGCCACCTTCGGCCAGGCCTGCCTGTCCCCCGGCGAGGCCAAGAACACCTACGGCACCGGCAACTTCGTGCTGCTGAACACCGGCACCGAGAAGGTCCTTTCGCAGAACGGCCTGCTCACCACGGTCTGCTACAAGATCGGCTCCAACGACACCATCTACGCGCTGGAAGGTTCCATCGCGGTCACCGGCTCGCTGGTGCAGTGGCTGCGGGACAACCTCGGCCTGATCGGTTCCGCGGCCGAGATCGAAGAGCACGCCCGTGGCGTGTCGGACAACGGCGGCACCTACTTCGTGCCGGCGTTCTCCGGCCTGTTCGCCCCGTACTGGCGCTCCGACGCCCGCGGCGCGATCGTCGGGCTGACCCGGTTCGTGAACAAGGGGCACATCTCGCGTGCCGTGCTGGAGGCCACCGCCTTCCAGTCGCGTGAGGTGATCGACGCGATGAACGCCGACTCCGGGGTGCCGCTGAAGTCGCTCAAGGTGGACGGCGGCATGGTGGTGAACGAGCTGCTGATGCAGTTCCAGGCGGACATCCTCGGCGTGCCGGTGATCCGGCCGGTGGTCAACGAGACCACCGCGCTCGGCGCCGCCTACGCGGCCGGGCTCGCGGTCGGCTTCTGGGCGAGCGAAGACGACATCCGCAACAACTGGGCCAAGGACAAGCAGTGGGACCCGTCGATGGACGAGTCCCGCCGCGAATCCGAGTACCGCGCCTGGAAGAAGGCCGTCACCAAGACCTTCGACTGGGTGGAATCCGACTGAGCTACCGGGAAGGCCGCCGGAATGCACCCGGCGGCCTTCCCCGCTCAGGCCAGAGCCGCGTAAACGATGATGTTGTCCCGATAACTGCGCACGGTCCGGTCGAAACCGCCGCCGCAGGTGATCAGCCGCAATTCCGGTGCAGCGGTGTCGCCGTACACCGCGTCCGTGGGGAATTCGTCCTTGTCCACCTGTTCCACCCGCCGCACCACGAAGTCCACGCTGGATCCGTCCTTTCTGGACACCCGCACCGCGTCACCCGGCGCCATTTCCTTGAGCCGGTAGAAAATCCCCGGCTGCTTGTCCCCGTCGACATGACCGAGAATGACCGCGGGCCCGGTTTCGCCCGGCGCCGGACCGTAGGAGTACCAGCCTGCCTGCATCGGCTGGGTCACCGGCGGCACCTCGATCGTGTTGTCCGGATTGAGCCCGAGCGGCACCAGGGTGGAATGCGCGCCGATCTTGGGCACGTCCACCGCGGCCGGTTCCGGACGCTCCGCCGGAGTGGGCACGGCGGCGGGCGGGTCCACTCGCGGCGGCGCCGCGGGTGCTGTGTCGGAGCCGCCGGAACCTCCGGAACCACAGCCCGCCAACGAAACCAGGCCGAGCAGCAGGACCGCCGCGAGCGTGCGCCCGTGGCGGCCCGCTGTTCGCGGACTAGTCACCCAACGCTCCACCGCCGGTTTCCGGCGCACCTGAGGGCACCTTCGCCACCTGCTTCCCCGGCGAGGACACCGGTGGCGCGGGCGGCGCCGGTGACTCCGTGCCGAGCACGGTGAACGTGGCGTGGCCTTCTTTGGGCAGGGAGCCCATCACGTGGCAGAACAGCGTGACGTCGTAGCGGCCCGGTTTGACATTCTTCACCACGCCCTTCGCCACCCCTTGGGAAACGTCCGAATCGAAGTCGATCGCGGCGGAGGTCCCGCGCGGTGGATGACAGCCGGACGCGACCACCTTCGTGCCCGGCTTTCCCTGCGCCGGGGTCACGGTGATCGGAATCGGTACCGGGATCGGCATCGGGTCGCTCGGCTTGGTCGTTTCGGTCGGCTTGGTCGGTGTTGTCGTTTCGGTGGCGGCGAACGCCGTGACCGGCGTCAGCGCCATTATCAGGCAGCAGGCGGCTGCCAAACTCCGATAGCTCATCGCACACCCCATTCTTCCGCATTCGACAGCGGAATTCGGATCAGCGAGAATCGGCCGCCGGAGAATTCCCCGGCGGTTCACCAGCAAGACGCACGCGGCCTTCGCAGGGTTGCCAGGCCGGACTTTCTCAGCGCGCGGTGCCGCCGCCACCGGCGGATACCGCGCCGTCCGGCACCTTCCGCACCTGCCGCTCGACGGTGAAAGTCACCGTGTGGTCCTGGCCGTTGCAGGACATCGTCAGCGGATACGAACCCGGTGCCGTGCCCGCGACCAATTCGGCGGTCGCACTGACGTTGCCCGGCGCGCTCGCGAACGGCTCGAAGGTGTAGTCGCTGAATCGCAGCACCGGCGAGGAGAACCGGGTCGAATCGGGTGCTGTCAGCGTGCCCGCGGCCGGTGCCAGGCAGCCGCCGAGCGCGACGTTGACGTCGTCGAAGCTGTACTTGTTCACCAGCCCGGTGGCCGCCGCGGTGTCCTGGTTGAGCTGGACGCTGCCGGCCCAGTCCGGGGTCTCCGGCTGCTGCGCGGACCCGGCCACGGCGGGACCGGCCAGCACCCCGAGGAGAACGGCGAAGGCGAGGGCGAGCTTGCGGTACATGGTCAGTCCAGGTCGTCGTGGCGCATCAGCTGGCGGCCCGCCTCGGTGATCGAACCGGACAGCGATGGGTACACCGAGAAGGTCAGCGCCAGATGTTCCACGGTCAGCTGGTTCTGCACGGCGAGCGCGATCGGCAGGACGAGTTCGCTGGCGTTCGGCGAGACCACCACACCACCGACCACCACACCGGTGGCAGGGCGGCAGAACAGCTTCACGAACCCGCGGCGCAGGCCCTCCATCTTCGCCCTGGCGTTGGTGGCCAGCGGCAGCATGATGGTGCGGGCCGGCACCTCACCGGAGTCGATGGCCTGCTGGCTGATCCCGACGGTGGCGATCTCCGGATGGGTGAACACGTTCGCCGCGACCGTCTTCAGCTTGATCGGCGCGACGCCCTCGCCCAGCGCGTGCCACATCGCGATCCGGCCCTGCATGCTGGCCACCGAGGCGAGCATCAGCACGCCGGTGCAGTCACCGGCCGCGTAGATGCCGGACACCGTGGTGCGCGAAACCCGGTCCACGGTGAGAAAGCCGCCCGGCCCCGGCTCGATGCCGACCTTCTCCAGGCCGATGCCGGTGGTGTTCGGGATCGAACCGACGGTCATCAGCGCGTGGCTGGCCTCGATCACCCTGCCGTCGGTGAGATGCACCTCCACCCCGTCCGCGGTGCGCTCCACCTTGTCCGCGCGGGCGTGCTTGGCGACCGTGGTGCCGCGCTGGGAGAAGACCTCCTCCAGCACCGCGGCGGCGTCCGCGTCCTCGTGCGGCAGCACCCGGTCGCGGCTGGAGACCACGGTGACCTTCACGCCCATCTCGGTGTAGGCCGAAGCGAACTCCGCGCCGGTCACCCCCGAACCGATCACCACCAGGTGCTCCGGCAGCTCGGGCAGGTCGTAGAGCTGGCGCCAGTCCAGGATGCGCTCGCCGTCGGGCACCGCGCCGGGCAGCACGCGGGGCGTCGCCCCGGTGGCGATCAGCACCACATCCGCGTCCAGCACGCTGGTCTGACCGTCCGGCGCCCGGACCGCCACCTTGTGCGTGGCCAGGCCGGGCTCGTCGTCGCAGAAGCGGGCTTCACCGGCCACCACGTGCACGCCTTCGCGCTGCACCCTGGCCCTGATGTCCGCGGACTGCGCGAGCGCGAGGCCCTTCACCCTGCCGTGCACCGTGCGCAGGTCGAGCCTGGTGTCACCCATGTCGGTGCTGATGCCGAGCTCGCCGAGACCGTGCATGTTGGCCAGCGCGCCGGACGAAGCGATGAAGGTCTTGGAGGGCACGCAGTCGTAGAGCACGCACGCGCCGCCGAGGCCGTCGCGCTCCACCACCGTGACGTCGGCGCCGTGCTGGGCGGCGACCAGTGCGGCCTCGTAACCGGCTGGGCCGCCGCCCATGATCACGATCCTGGTCACCTTTGGTCCTCCTTCATGCTGGTCCGGGCCGCCGCCCACGTTACTTGGATGGGGTTTCGCGGCCACCGGGGGCCGGACACGATCGAGCAGGTTCCCGGCCGACACACCCCATGCGTCCTATCGGGTGAGGATGAGGTCGCTAGGCTGTCGGCGTGCCGTTGTATGCCGCGTATGGGTCCAACATGGAACCCGCCCAGATGATGGAGCGAGCCCCGCACTCGCCGATGGCCGGCACCGGCTGGCTGGAAGGCTGGCGGCTGACCTTCGGCGGCGAGGACATCGGCTGGGAAGGCGCGCTGGCGACCATCGTCGAGGACCCCGGCTCGCGGGTGTTCGTGGTGCTCTACGACGTCACCCCGCTCGACGAGGCCGGCCTCGACCGCTGGGAAGGCGGCGAGCTCGGCGTGCACAACAAGATCCGGCTGCGCGTGCAGACCATGGACGGCTCCGTGCTCGCCTGGCTCTACGTACTCGATGCCTACGAAGGCGGCCTGCCCTCGGCCCGCTACCTCGGCGTCCTCGCCGACGCCGCCGAAGCCGCCGCCGCCCCCGCCGATTACGTCGAAGCCCTCCGCACCCGCCCCTGCCGCGGCATCTCCCCCTAACCCCGCGAGTCCCACCTTCACGCCCCGCGAGTTCCACATTCGTTCCCGGCGAGTTCCACATTCGTTCAAGCCGCCAGTCCCCGTCGACGAAAAGCCGCGGTGACAGCCGCGACCATCCGAGCCGGTTCCTTCAGTTCCGCCGCGCCGACCCGAATGACGATCCAGCCACGCTTGCGCAAGTCGGCGTCGCGGGACTCGTCCCGCAACTCACGCCCTTCATGCGCTTCGTAGCCGTCGTATTCGAGAGCGACCCGTATTTCCGGCCAGGCGAAGTCGAGGCGATAGAGCTCTGTACCGGATAGATCGAGCACTTGGTACTGCTGAGCCGGAACCGGCAGACCGCCGTCCACCAGGGCCAGCAGCGTCCAGCTCTCCCGCGGCGACTCCGCCAAGCCGGTCGCCAAGTCCAGCAGCGCCCTCGCCTGCCGGCGGCCACGGGGGTCCGGCCTCGTCTGAATGCGCTCTTCAGTCCAGGCACGGAAATCGGCCCTGGCGTGCTCCGGCAACAGACCGAGCAACTGATCTGCCACGGCGAGCCCTGCCCTTCTGCTGTCGCGGCTCAGTACCTCGGCCAGCGCCAGATCCATCGCGGTAGCCCGAAGGCCGTCCAAAACCACCACATCCTGCTCCGCGAGAGTGCCGTAGTGCACCACGATGCCGGGGCGGGCACGGAGTTTGCGGTGATAGGGCAGCAAAACGTGCACGGGCGCGGAGTCGGCAGTGGAACATCCGAACATGGCCAAAGCGGTGTGCCCGCTCAGCGCCGCCTCCGGACCGGCGTACAACAGGGACGCGGCTGCCCGTGTGCGTAACTCTGTGGATCGCCGCGGATCCACAAGGACATTTCGGGAAAAAGGCGTTAGCCGCCGGTCGGTGACGGCGGCTTCCAGTGCGACGCGGCCTAGCAAAGAGCCCAGCTCAGAGCGTAGGTAGGCGCCGTGCAGGCCATCCGGTAATGACACCATGCATGCACTCTGTCGCCAGCAGTGAGCAACGGGGGGCAAGCCCGCGAATCTGTGGACAACTCGAGCGCCTGTGGATAACTCGGTGGATCGGGCGGCCTTCGAGTTGACAAGTTCGAATGGTCGACTCGCCGGGCTTGAGTGTGGAACTCGCGCGCCCCGAGCGTGGGACTCGGGGTGCGCGAGGGTGGGACTCGCGGGTTAGGCGAGGGCGGCTAGGGCGATGTGGACCATGGCGCGGGTGCCGACCAGGAGGGCGCGCTCGTCGAGTTCGAAGGACGGGCGGTGGATGTCGCGCTGGGGGCCTTCGCCGGGCCAGACGCCGAGGCGCGCGAAGGCGCCGGGCACGTGCTCCAGGTACCAGCCGAAGTCCTCGCCGCCGGAGGACTGCTCGGTGCTGGTCAGCGCGTCGTCGCCGAGGGCGGCTTCGACGCCGGCGCGCAGCACCGCCGTGCTCTCCTGGTCGCTGACCACGGGCGGCACGCCGCGCCGGTAGTCCAGCGAGAAGCCGACCCCGGTCGGCGCCAGCAGGGACTCCACGGACGACGCCACCAGCGGCTCCAGCTGGCTCCACACCTCGTGGTCGGCAGTGCGCAGCGTGCCCCGCAGCACACCGTCCTGCGGCACCGCGTTGGCAGCCTCACCGGCGTGCACGGCACCCCACACCAGCACGGTGCCCGAACGCGGGTCGACCCGTCGGGACAGCAGCGCCGGCAACGACGTGATCACCGTGCCCAGCGCGTGCACCAGGTCCGCGGTCAGGTGCGGCCGCGACGTGTGCCCGCCCGGCGACGTGAGCCGCAGTTCGATCAGGTCGGCGGCCGAGGTCAGCGCGCCGATCCGGGTGCCGACCTTGCCGACCTCGACCCGCGGGTCGCAGTGCAGGCCGAAGATCCGGTCCACGCCTTCGAGGCCGCCGGCCGCGATGGCGTCCAGCGCACCGCCCGGCATGACCTCCTCGGCGGGCTGGAAGATCAGCCGGATCCGGCCGGGCAGCTCGGGCGCGGAGGCCAGCGCCATCGCCGCGCCGAGCAGGATCGAAGTGTGCGCGTCGTGCCCGCAGGCGTGCGCGACACCGTCCACAGTGGACGAGAACGGCAGGCCGGTGGCCTCGGTGAGCGGCAGCGCGTCCAGGTCGGCCCGCAACGCCACGCAGGCGGGCCCGCTGCCGATGTCGCAGATCAGGCCGGTGCCGCTGGGCAGCACGGACGGCTTCAGCCCGGCCGAGCGCAGGATCCCGGCGACCAGCTCGGTGGTGCCGTACTCGCGGCGGGAAAGTTCGGGGTGGGCGTGGATGTGCCGGCGCCACGCGACCACGTCCGCCGCGTTCGCGCGCAGCCATTCGTCCAGCCAGAATGGCCCGCGACCTGCACCGATGTCCCGCACACGTGCCATGCTGACGCCGCTGGGGGTGATCAGCGCCTCGGACCCCCCGATCGAGGCGCCGGGCCTGCCATCGGGATCACCTGGGGTCTCCGGCCGTGAGTCGAGCACGGTCACGCCGCACCTCCGTCCACAACGGGGGCGGCCACGTTGCTCCGCACGTGACGGGCCTGACGTTGGGTAGTGATTGTCGTACGCATTTGCAGACAATCGTGCCCCATGCAAGAGGCAAACGGGTAGAGCTCCCCTCAAGCGGAGACGGCCGGTAGTGGATCTGCGCTGAACGGCCGGACGAGTTCAGTCTCGCTGTAGCCGGTTCGGCGGCCCGGCCCGGTGGGCGTACCCGTCCCGGTTAGGAGGCCTTCTTACCCTTGCGCACCTTGCGTCCCCACAGCACGAGCAGCAGCAACACCGCGGCACTCACGCCGACGATGATCTTGTTCCTGGTCTCCTCGCTGTCCGCCCGCTGGCTCTCGGCCGGGTCGATCGTCGGGCCGGGGACCGGCGTCTGGTCCTGCGCGAGCACCGGTGCGACCGCGGCCGCGACCGGCTGCCGCACCTCAGCCGCCGGTTGCGCCACGGCGGCCGGCGCGCCCAGCACCACCAGCAGGCCGAGCACCAGCGCCAGCACCGAGGCGCGCGTTTTCGCTACCACCCTGACTCCCTCCGCACGACGGGCACATTGTCCCGCCCCTGGCCTGCCGCGTCATCCGCCAGTCGGCGAATGCCCACCACCGAATGCTCGCAGAATGCGTTCGGCACCCAGCGTGGCGGTCAGCTCACCGGCCCGCACGGCCCGCTCCACCTCGGGCACTAACTCACGCACGTCGGGATGCCCGGCCAGCCTGGTCAGCAGCTGCTCCCGGACCATCGACCAGGTCCAGTCGACCTGCTGCTGCCGCCGTTTCGCGACCAGCCCGCCGGTGGACTCCAGCGCGGACCGGTGCCGCTCGATCTGCTGCCACACGGTGCCCAGCCCGAGGTCGTGCAACGCGCTGCAGGTCAGCACGGGCGGGGTCCAGTCCGCGTCCGGGCCGTAGATCATCCGCAGCGCTCCGGAAAGCTCCCGCGCCGCCCGTTTCGCGTCCCGCTCGTGCTCGCCGTCGGCCTTGTTCACCGCGATCACGTCGGCCAGCTCCAGCACGCCCTTCTTGATGCCCTGCAACTGGTCGCCGGTGCGAGCGAGGGTGAGGAACAGGAAGCAGTCGACCATGTTCGCCACGGTCACCTCGGACTGCCCGACGCCGACCGTTTCCACCAGCACGATGTCGTAGCCGGCGGCCTCCATCAGCACGATCGTCTCGCGGGTCGCCCTGGCCACCCCGCCGAGCGTGCCCGAGGTCGGCGACGGCCGGATGAACGCGGCCGGATCGACCGCGAGCCTGGCCATCCTGGTCTTGTCGCCGAGGATGCTGCCGCCGGTGCGGGTGGACGACGGGTCCACCGCGAGCACCGCCACCCGGTGCCCGGCCGTGGTCAGGTCGGTGCCGAGCTGGTCGATGAAAGTCGACTTGCCGACTCCGGGCACGCCGGTGATGCCGACTCGCTGCGCGCCGCCGGCCTGCGGCAGCAGCTCCACCAGCAGCTCCTGCGCCTGCTCGCGGTGATCGGCACGGCTGGACTCGACCAGCGTGATGGCCCTGGACAGGATGCCGCGATCGCCCGCGAGCACACCCTTGGCGTAGTCCGCGACCTCGAGTTTCCGCGCCATCGGGGCCATCGGGCTCAGTGCCGCGCGGCGAGCTGAGCCAGCAGGTCGATCGCGGCGTCCGCGATCACCGTGCCCGGCCCGAAGATGGCCGCCGCACCCGCCTTGCGCAGCTCGTCGTAGTCCTGCGGCGGAATGACCCCGCCGACCACCACCATGATGTCGGCCCGGTCCAGCGCGGCCAGTTCCTCGCGCAGCGCGGGCACCAGCGACAGGTGCCCGGCGGCCAGCGAGGACACCCCGACCACGTGCACGTCCGCCTCCACGGCCTGCCTGGCGACCTCGGCGGGGGTGGAGAACAGCGGGCCGACGTCCACGTCGAAGCCGATGTCGGCGAACGCGGTGGCGATCACCTTCTGCCCGCGGTCGTGCCCGTCCTGCCCCATCTTGGCGACCAGGATGCGCGGGCGGCGGCCTTCCTCCACGGCGAACGCCTCGACCTGCTCGCGCGCCTGTTCCACGTTCTGGGACTTGCCGACCTCGTCGCGGTACACCCCGGAGATGGTACGAATCTGGCCGGAGTGCCGCCCCCAGATCCGTTCCAGCGCGTCGGAGATCTCGCCGACGGTGGCCTTGGCGCGGGCCGCGTCGATGGCCAGCGCGAGCAGGTTGCCGTCCGCCTCGGCGCCCGCGGTCAGCCGCCGCAGCGCGTCCTCGGTGGCGGCGGAGTCGCGCTCTTCCCGCAGCCGCCGCAGTTTCTCCAGCTGCTGCGCGCGCACCCCGGCGTTGTCCACCTTGAGCACGTCGATGTCCTCGTCCTCGCTGAGCTGGTACTTGTTCACCCCGATCACCGGCTGACGGCCGGAGTCGATCCGCGCCTGGGTGCGCGCGGCGGCCTCCTCGATGCGCAGCTTCGGGATGCCGGCGTCGATCGCGCGGGCCATCCCGCCAGCCGACTCGACCTCGCTGATGTGCGCCCACGCCCGGCGCGCCAGGTCGTAGGTGAGCTTCTCCACGAACGCGCTGCCGCCCCACGGGTCGATCACCCGCGAGGTACCGGATTCCTGCTGCAGCAGCAGTTGCGTGTTGCGCGCGATCCGCGCGGAGAAGTCGGTCGGCAGCGCGAGCGCCTCGTCGAGTGCGTTGGTGTGCAGCGACTGGGTGTGCCCCTGGGTGGCCGCCATCGCCTCGACGCAGGTGCGCACCACGTTGTTGTAGACGTCCTGCGCGGTCAGCGACCAGCCCGAGGTCTGGCAGTGCGTGCGCAGCGAAAGCGACTTGGTGGATTTCGGCTCGAACTGCTTGACCAGCTTCGCCCACAGCAGCCGGGCCGCGCGCATCTTCGCGACCTCCATGAAGAAGTTCATCCCGATCGCCCAGAAGAAGGAGAGCCGGGGCGCGAACTTGTCGATGTCCAGCCCACCGTCCATGCCGGCCCGGATGTACTCCACGCCGTCGGCGAGGGTGTAGGCCAGTTCGAGGTCGGCGGTCGCGCCGGCCTCCTGCATGTGGTAACCGGAGATGGAGATCGAGTTGTACCGCGGCATGTGCTGCGACGTGAACGAGAAGATGTCCGAGATGATCCGCATCGACGGCTGCGGCGGGTAGATGTAGGTGTTGCGGACCATGAACTCCTTGAGGATGTCGTTCTGGATGGTCCCGGCGAGCTTGTCCGGCGTGACGCCCTGCTCCTCCGCCGCCACCACGTAGAGCGCCAGCACCGGCAGCACGGCGCCGTTCATGGTCATCGACACGCTCATCTTGTCCAGCGGGATGCCGTCGAAGAGCTGGCGCATGTCGTAGATCGAGTCGATCGCCACGCCCGCCATGCCGACGTCGCCGGCGACGCGCGGGTGGTCGGAGTCGTAACCGCGGTGGGTGGCCAGGTCGAAGGCCACCGAAAGGCCCTTCTGCCCGGCCGCGAGGTTGCGCCGGTAGAACGCGTTGGACTCCTCGGCGGTGGAGAACCCGGCGTACTGGCGGATCGTCCACGGCTGGTTCACATACATCGTCGGGTACGGCCCGCGCAGGTACGGCGCGATCCCGGGGTAGGTGCCCAGGAAGTCCACTCCGGACAGATCATCCGCGGTGTACACCGGTTTGACGCCGATTCCCTCCGGGGTCTCCCAGACCAGCGCGTCGGCGCCCTTGCCGGTGCTCGCGTGCAGCGCCTCGGCCCAGTCGGCATGGCCGGTCGGTTCCGGGGTGCCGAGTTCGACGCCGGTGAAGTCGGGGATGCTCACTGCGAAACTCCCAGCTTTTCGAGGGTGCCGGTCAGTACCTCCAGCGCGTCGCAACCGGCGTGGAGGAAGCCGGTGACGTCCGCGTACTCGTCGGTCCGCTTGCCGGCGAGCAGCACCGCGGTGGCGCCCGCCTCCTTGAGCGCGGTGGCCACCTCGCCCGCTTTCTCCGCGTACGCCTTGTCGTTGCCGCAGATGCAGGCGACCGTCGCACCGCTTTCCTTGAACGCGGCCACAGTGTCCTCGGTGTACTCGGTCGCACCAGGATTGACCGGCTCGATGCCACCGGCCTGGAACAGGTTCGCGGCGAACCCGGCCCGCGCGGTGTGCGCGGCGACCGGGCCGAGGGTGGCCAGGAAGACCCGCGGGCGCTCGCCGTGTGCGCGAAGGTGTGCGTCCGAACGGTCCCGCAGTGCCTCGTAAGCCTGCGCGTACCGCACCCGCGGCAGCCCGACACCATCCACAGTGGACGGCAAGGGCCTGCGTTCCACGGTTTTCTCCGCCAGGTTCGGAAACTCGCTGACCCCGGTGATCGGGTCCTTCCTGGTGGCCAGCCGCTTCGACCTGGCCGCCCAGGTCCCGGCCAGCCGGTCGGCAAGGAAACCCGAGTCCAAAGCGGACTCGATCCCGCCGTTGCGCTCGATCTCGGTGAACTCGGACCAGGCGGCCTCGGCGAGGGAGCCGGACAGGTTCTCCACGTACCAGGAGCCGCCGGCCGGATCGATCACCCCGGCCAGTTTGGACTCCTCCTGCAGGATCGCCTGGGTGTTGCGGGCGATCCGCCGGGAGAACGCGTCCGGCAGGCCGATCGCGGCGTCGAAGGGCAGCACGGTGACCGCCTCCGCGCCGCCGATCCCGGCCGCGAAGCAGGCGACCGTGCCGCGCAGCATGTTCACCCAAGGGTCGCGCTGGGTGAGCATCGCCGCGGAGGTCACCGCGTGCTGGCGCATCCCGCGCGCGGCGGCGCCCACACCGGACACTTCGGTCACCCTGGCCCACAACCGGCGCGCGGCGCGCAACTTGGCGATGGTGAGGAACTGGTCCGCACTGGCCGCGTACCGGAACTCGAGCTGCGCGGCGGCGGCGTCCACGCTCAGCCCGGCGGCGGTGAGCGCCCGCAGGTAGGCGACGCCGGCCGCGATGGCGGCGCCGAGCTCCTGCGCGTCCGAACCGCCGGCGTCGTGGAAGGGCGTGCCGTCCACCACGATCGTGCGCAGCTGCGGGTACGTCCCGGCGATCCGGGCAGCCAGCTCCGCGGCCTGGCCGGGGTCGTGCGCCCGGCCGGTGCGGGCGCGCAGGCCGATCGGGTCGGCACCGAGGTTGCCGGGTATCTCACTGGCCGGGACGTCCCGCTCGGCGAACAGCTCGAGCAGCGCCTCCGCGGCGGCCGGGTAGTCGGCGCCGGCGTCCAGCACGACCGGGGCCAGCTCGACGTAGACCCCGTTCAGCGCGTCCGCGAGGGAGTCCACCGGCAGCGCCTCGCCGCCGACGCGCAGCCAGAGCGACTGCACCCCGCCTTCGAGGTCGGCGAGGATCGCCTTGTTCGCCGCCGCCGGGTCGGTTTCGGCGTGCAGCGCGCGGATGTCCCAGCCGGTGCGCACCGCGCCCTCCGGCCTGGCCCCGCGGACGAACGGCGGCAGCCCGGGAAAACCGGCTGGCGGTGCGGCGTCCTCGGCGGTGTAGAGCGGCTGGATCTCGATCCCGTCGTAGGTCCGGCTCGTCAGCAGCGACTCCGGCGCGCCGTCGAAGTCCTCGGCCAGCGCGCCGGTCTTGCGCAGCACGCCCACGACCAGCTCCTGCCAGTCGGCCCGGTCCGGCGTGCCGAACTCGGCGGCCAGCGTCAGCTCGGCCGGCTCCTCGTGCACCACCGAGTCCGGCGAGCCCGGCACAGACGACTTCGTCCCAGCCTTTGTCATACCTAGTCATGTTAGGGCTAGCACCTCGAGCCGCACTGTGAGGCTAATCGCCATTAACAAACTTGACCCGCACCGGTGCGTGCCGGGGCCGCGTCCGCCATCCGCCAGAATGGGGGCCGTGTCGACCGAGAGTGAAGAGCCACGGCTGATCGCCGGTCGCTACCGCCTGCGCTCGGTGCTCGGCTCCGGAGCGATGGGGACGGTGTGGGCCGCCTACGACGAGTTCCTGCAGCGGCCGGTCGCGGTCAAGGAGGTCCGGCTGCCGCCGGGCGTGCTCGCCGCGCAGGTCGAGGAGCTGCGGGAACGCACCCTGCGCGAGGCGAGGGCGATCGCAGTGCTCTCGCATCCGAACGTGATCACCCTGCACGACGTCGCCAAGGAGAACGACGAACCGTTCGTGGTGATGGAGCTGCTGCCTTCGCGCAGCCTCGCCGCCCTGCTGCGCGACCACGGGCCGCTGAACACCGAGCAGGCCGCGGCGGTCGGCGACGCGGTGGCGGGCGCGCTGGAAGCCGCCCACGAAGCCGGCATCACGCACCGTGACGTCAAACCGGGCAACGTGCTGGTCAGCAGCGACGGCCGGATCAAGCTCACCGACTTCGGCATCTCGCGCAGCGTCTCCGAAGTGACCATGACCCGCACCGGGATGATGCTGGGCTCCCCCGCCTACATCTCGCCCGAGGTGGCCTCCGGCGGCACCGTCACCCCGGCCGCGGACCTGTGGGGCCTCGGCACCACCCTGTTCACCGCGGTGCGGGGCACCCCGCCCTACGACGCGGACGGCGACCCGCTGGAGACCGTCGGCCTGGTGGTGCACGGCGACGTGCCCAAACCGCCGCCGGGACCGCTCGCCCCGCTGATCGAAAAGCTGATGGCGAAGGAGCCGCTCGACCGGATCAGCCTGCGCGAGGTCCGCCGTCTGCTGCGCCCGATGCTGGCCGCCGCCCCGCACGCGCTGTTCGAGGCCGAGCGGTTTGTGGCCAAGGACAACCCGGTGAGATCCCGGCCGGACGCCACGGTCACCCAGGTCATCCCGGCCGCCAGGCCCGCCGAGCACCGGGCGGGCGGCAGTGGCGGGCTCGCCGCCGATCCTGGCCCGCTGCCGTTCGCGAAACCCGCGCGGCCGGGCACGCCGGGACGCGGCCCGCTGGCCGGCACCACGCTCGCCGTGGTGGCGGTGCTGCTGTTCGTGCTCGCGGCGGTGGGTGGCTTCGCGGCGTCCAGGCGGCTGGGCGCCCAGCCGATCACCCCGCCGGAACCGGTGGCACGGCAGCCCGCGGTGAGCGCGCAGCAGACCCCGCTGGAGATGCGCATCGGGGACGCGACGAACCTGCGCGGCGCCAAGGGCGGCTTCTTCCGGGTGCAGGTGCCGCGCGACTGGGCCAAGTTCGTCACCCAGCAGACCGGTGAGGGCCTGCCGCCGAGCACGCTGGTCCAGTTCGTCTCCCCGGACGGCAGGCAGGTGCTCAACATCGAGCGGTTCGCCGAGTACTTCCCCGGCCGCGGCGTCGACCAGTACCTCAAGGCGCTGGAGCTGCCCTGGTCGCGCGGCAACTTCGTGCGGGTCAGCTCCGAACCGCTGGACGACGGTGAGGAGGGCGCGGCGATCACCTACCGGACGGTGGAGCAGGCCGGGACCGAACGCCCGTCTTCGGCCGGCTCGTCGACGGTCGGCCGGACCACCTTCACCGAGGCGGTCCGGCGGAACACCAACCTGTGGGCGGTGAGCATGACGGTGCCAACCGAGAGCGAGGACATCAGCCGGGCCACCCTGTTCGACCGGATCGTGCCCACCTTCAGCACCACCGACTGACCGGCATCCGCGCAGCTCAGCCCTCGTGAGCGAAAAGTGTTGCCGGAACAACACTTTTCACTCACGACCGTTGACCAGGGGAAACGCCGGGTGCAATACGCTCGGGCCCATGAGTGAGATCGATATCGCCGGTGCCGCCGCGAACACCATCGCCGAGCGCACCGGAGTGGCCAAGCACGACGTCGCGGTGGTCCTCGGCTCCGGCTGGCGGCCCGCCGCGGACGTGATCGGGGAGGCCGAGGCGGAGATCCCGCTCGGCGAGCTGCCCGGGTTCGAACGGCCGGGGGCGGTCGGCCACGGCGGCACCGCGCGTTCGGTGCTGGTGGGCGACCGGCGGGCGCTGGTGCTGCTCGGCCGCACCCACCTGTACGAGGGCAAGGGCATCGAGCCGGTGGTGCACAACGTGCGCACCGCGGCCGCCGCCGGCGCGAAGACCGTGCTGCTCACCAACGCCGCGGGCGGGCTGCGCGAAGGGTTCGAGGTCGGCCAGCCGGTGCTGATCTCCGACCACCTCAACCTGACCGCCCGCTCGCCGATCGTCGGTGCGAACTTCGTCGACCTGGTCGACCTGTACTCGAGCAGGCTGCGCGGCCTGGCCCGCGAGATCGACCCGAGCCTGGCCGAGGGTGTCTACGCGGGACTGACCGGCCCGCATTTCGAGACCCCGGCGGAGATCCGGATGCTGCGCACGATGGGCGCGGACCTGGTCGGCATGTCGACCGTGCTGGAGGCCATCGCGGCCCGCGCGGCCGGGATCGAGGTGTTCGGCCTGTCGCTGGTGACCAACCTGGCCGCCGGCATGACCGGAGAGCACCTCAACCACGAAGAGGTGCTCGAAGCCGGTCGTGCGGCGGCCACCCGGATGGGCACCCTGCTGCGCGAGATCGTGCTCCGCGCCTGATCAGCAGTCGTGAGTGAAAAGTGTTGCCGGAACAACACTTTTCACTCACGAGGCCGCTAGGGCGGGGAGCTGCTCGGCGACTTCGGCGGGAGTGGGCATCGCGGCGACTTCGTCGGCGAAGCGGCGTGCGGCGGCGAGCACCGGCTCGTCGGTGAGCAGCCGCTTCGCCTTGGCGGCCACCGCTTCGGCGGTCTGCTCCGCCCCGACCAGTTGGTCGCCCGCGCCGGCCGCCACCACCGCGGCGGCGTTTTCGAACTGGTCGGCGCCCTGCGGCAGAAAGAGCTGGGGTACGCCGACGCCGAACGAGCCGAGCGTGGTGCCGCTGCCGCCGTGGTGCACCACCAGATCGGCGTGCGGCAGCAGTTCACCTTGCGGCACCCAGCTTTCCACCCGCACCCCGGGCGGCATCGTGCCCAGCGCGGCCCCCTGCAGGCTCGGCCCGGCCGCCACCAGCACGTCCACGTCCAGGGTGGCCAGGCCGGCGATGGCCGCGCGCAGCACCTCGGCGACCCCGAAAGCGGTGCCCAGCGTCAGGTAGACCAGCGGGCGGTCGCGTTCGTCCCGGCGCACCCCGGCTGGCAGCTCGCCGGGCGGGTTGAACGGCACCGGCCGCAGCGGCATCCGGTTCGGCGCGCCCACCGTCTCCGGTTCCTGGAACGACGGCGGGCAGATGTCGAGGGTCGGCGCGCCGGGACCGAGGTCGCCATCGGCCAGCGCGATGCCGAGCTCGGCCGCGCACCTGCGCAGCCCGGCCCCGACGAGCTCGCCGAACTCGGCGGTCATCTCCCGGCCGAAACCGTGGCGCACCACGGGAATCCCGGCATCGATCGCGGCGAGGCCGGCACCGGGGTTGCCGACCTCGGCGACCACGAGGTCCGGTTTCCGCTCGGCCAGCACCGGTCGCAGGTCGACCGCGAAGGAACGCGGCAGGAGCACGCCGAAGATCTCGAGCAGTGCCCGCTGCAGTTCTTCGCCTTCCAGCGAGTCCGCGCGGTCGGCCTGGCCCATCACCTCCAAGCGTGCTTCTTCGAAACTCTTGCCCGCGGCGATCGCTTCGAAGCCGAGGTCGCGCAGGGTCGGATGGAATTCGGCGCCGGTCGCGAACATGATGTCGTGGCCCGCCGCGCGGGCGGCGATCGCGAGCGGCAGCAGGGGGTAGGTGTGGCCGTGGCCGGGCAGGCTGGAGAACAGGATGCGCACGAGATCCAAGGTAGCCAGTTTCGCGCCGGCCCGCCGGTAGGGTGGTCGGGTGAACGGACCCAAGCTGACGACCGACCTGCGGGACCGGGCTTTCCGGTGGATCGCCGACGACGTGGACACCGAATCCCGCAACGAGCTGCAGGCCGTTCTCGCCCGCGCGATGGGCGGCGCGCCTGGCGCGGTGGAGGAACTGGCCGAGCGGATGGCCGGGCCGCTCGAGTTCGGCACCGCCGGCCTGCGCGGCCCGGTGCGCGCCGGGCCGAACGGGATGAACACCGCGGTCGTCGTCCGGACCACCGCGGGAGTCGCGGACTGGCTTGCCCAGCACGGAAAGTCCGGTCTGGTGGTGATCGGCCGCGACGCGCGGCACGGTTCCGAGGCGTTCGCCACGGCCGCCGCCGAAGTGCTCACCGCCGCCGGTTTCGACACCCGGGTGCTGCCGGGCCCGTTGCCCACTCCGCTGCTGGCCTTCGCCGTGAGGCAGCTCGGTGCGGTGGCGGGCATCCAGGTCACCGCGTCGCACAACCCGCCCGCGGACAACGGTTACAAGCTCTACGACGACACCGGTGCGCAGATCGTGCCGCCGTCGGACGGCGAGATCGAGCGCGCGATCGCGGCCGAGCCGGGGGCGGTCAGCGTGCCGCGCGCACCCGGCGCTTCGACGCTGGGCGACGAGCTGCTGGACGCCTACCTGGCCAAGACCGCCGAGCTGCCAAGGGGTTCCGCGCGGGAGCTGCGAATCGCCGCGACCGCCCTGCACGGCGTCGGCGCCGACGTGTTGCGCCAGGCGCTGGCCCGCGCCGGGTTCACCGACCTGCACCTGGTGGCCGAGCAGTCCGCGCCGGATCCGGACTTCCCGACCGTTTCCTTCCCGAACCCGGAGGAACCGGGCGCCACCGACTTGCTGCTCGCACTGGCCGAGCGGGTGGACGCCGATCTGGCGATCGCGCTGGACCCGGACGCGGACCGGTGCGCGCTCGGCGTCCGCGACACCGGCGGCGCCTGGCGGATGCTGCGCGGCGACGAGACCGGCGCACTGCTCGGCGAGCACATTCTGTCCACAGTAGATACTTCAGACACTTCAGACACTTCGGGCACCTCGGATCCGCTGGTGGCCACCACGATTGTCTCCTCGTCCATGCTCGGCCGGATCGCCGAGGCGCACGGCGCGCGGTACGCGGAGACGCTCACCGGCTTCAAGTGGCTGGTGCGCGCCGGGGACGGGCTGGTGTTCGCCTACGAGGAAGCGCTCGGGCTGTGCGTGAACCCGGGTTTCGTGCGGGACAAGGACGGTATCGCCGCCGCGGTGCTGGCCTGCGACCTGGCCGCGACCTCGAAGCAGCAGGGCCGGACCTTGCCCGAACTGCTGGACGAGCTGGCGACGCGACACGGAGTCCACCTGACCGATCAGGTTTCGTTGCGTGTCACAGATTTGAGTGTGCGTGCCACTTTGATGGCCGGACTGCGAGCCGACCCGCCGTCGAAGCTGGCCGGGGTCGAGGTGTCCACTGAGGACCTGCTGCCCGACGCGGACGTGCTGCGACTGCGCGGCGAAGGCGTGCGCGTGGTGATCCGCCCGTCCGGCACCGAACCGAAGCTGAAGAGCTACCTCGAGGTCACCGAACCCGTGGCCGACGACCTGGCGGACGCCCGCACCCGCGCCACCGAACGCCTCGCCGCCCTGCGCGGCGATATCCACACCCTGCTCGCCCCCTAGGTTGCGGCAGCGGAGTGGCCAGGGCAGGCTCGCCGGACGTGGCCACTTTGCTGATCGTGCATCACACGCCGTCGCCGTCCATGCAGGCGATGTTCGAGGCCGTCGTCGCCGGCGCGACCACCGACGAGATCGAAGGCGTCGACGTCATCCGCCGCCCCGCCCTCGCCGCCACCGCCTCGGACGCACTCGAAGCCGACGGCTACCTGCTCGGCACCCCCGCCAACCTCGGCATGATGAGCGGAGCGCTGAAGGTCTTCTTCGACCTGGCTTACTACCCCTGCCTGGACGCCACCCGCGGCCGCCCGTTCGGCCTGTACATCCACGGCAACAACGACACCACCGGCGCGGTGCGCGGCATCGAGTCGGTCACCACCGGGCTCGGCTGGGAGAAGGCCAGCGGCAACGTCTCGGTCACCGGCGAACCGACCAAGGCGGACCTCGAGGCGTGCTGGGAGCTCGGCGCCACCGTGGCCGCCGGGCTGATGCCCTGACCTGCGCACTCGTCCCGGCCTTCGGACACCCCCAGGGCCCGGAGACCGGAACGAGCGGCGGAGCGGCGGAAACGTCCCGCCCACCGTAAACCACTGCATACGGGGACTGTCAACGGTTGCTTACAGGCCGGGCTGAGTTACACTGCGTGTGTGCTGAGGCACTGGTGCCCACCGGGAACCTGGGTGAGGAGGCGAGCGTGGCTCGACAACGAACGTTCGCCGAGAAGCTGAGCACCCTGATCGACACGGTCAGGGCCAACGGCAGCGCACCGCACAGCTATCGCGAGATGTCCTCGGCGATCGAGCGGGCCGGCGGTCCGGCGATGTCCCCGGCCTACATCCAGCAGCTGGCCACCGGGAAACGGATCAACCCGAAAATTCACTATGTGGAAGCGTTGGCGAAACTTTTCGCCGTGCCCGTGGCGTACTTTTTCGATGACGCGGTCACCAGCGCGGTCGACGCCAGCCTGGCCGAACGGAAACCGGAAGCGGCCGGCAGCGATGAGGCGAAGCTGATGGCGATGCGCGCGCAGGAACTGTCCCCCGAAGGAAGACGTCAGGTGATGGACCTGCTCGACCTGGTCGAGCGGTACGAACAGGCCGAGCGAAACCAGACGCCACGGAGCTGAACTGATGAAGGAACGCCAGCTACGCAAACGCTGCCGGCGCCTGCTCAATCAGCTCGGCATCGACCCCCCGCTGGACGTCGGGCAGCTCTGCCTGCGACTCGGCGAGCAGCGCGGCAAGCCGATCCGGCTGATGCCCTATCCGCTGGAGGTACCCGGCCCGTTCGGCTGCTGGATCGCCACGCCCACCGCCGACTACATCTTCTTCCAGCAGGAGACCACCAAGGCGCACCAGGACCACATCATCCTGCACGAACTCGGCCACATCCTGGCCGACCACCATTCGATGGGCGATGCGGAGCCGGGCGACTTCCTGCCGGACGGCCCGCCGCTGGGCATCGACAGCGAGGCGGTCCGCCGCGCGCTGCGCCGCACCTCCTACGACGAGGCGCACGAATGGGAGGCGGAGACCGTCGCGACCATCATCCTGGAGTGGGCCTCCGTGCTGAACTACACGATGCCCGAGCGGGCGGACGACCGCGATCTGCGTCGGATCCAGGGCACGCTCGGCGACCGTCAAGGGTGGATGTGAAAGCGCTCTTCAGCCCACTGAACATCGCCGCGATGATCCTGTTCGCGGCCGCGCTGGCCTGGCGGGTCTTCCAGCTGCGCCGGTCGCCGCGGAGCCTGCCGCCGTGGGCGGTGACGGTGACCATCACCTGTGTCGCCGCCTCGTTCCTGTTCCAGCAGCAGGTGCTGGCGACCGCGGTGGACGAGGCGTTCGGCCGCGGTGCCGCCCGGCTGCTGATGAACGTGCTGCTGTCCATCGGGGTCTGCTCGCTGCTGGTCTTCTTCCTCGGCTCGGCGCTGGGGGAACGGCCGTACCGGCGGGCCGCCTTCGAGCTGCTCCCGCTGGCCGCGGTGATCGCGCTGATGGTGGTGGCGCTCGCGATCACGCCGCCGGAGGTGCGCGGCGCCAGCCTCAGCCCGGCCAGGGTGCACCTTCCCGGGGTCGCGCTGTTCTATCTCGGCGCCGGGCTCTACCTGATCTACGGCATGGTCTCCTGCGTCCGCTGGATGCTCCGCTACCTGCGCGCCGCGGACCGGCATCTGCGCGTCGGGCTGCGGATCGGCGCGATCGGGCTGGGCAGCGCCGCGCTCGGCAGCATCCTGCGCGCGCTGTACATCGTGATCGCGTGGGCGTTCGGGCCGAGTGTGCCTACGCTGCTGGCGATCGCCGTGCCGCTGGTCATCCTCGGCACCGTGGGTTTCCTGGTCGGCATCTGCTACCCCGGCCTGCGGGCCAGGCTCTCCGCGATCGGCCGCCGCCGTCAGCACCAGCGGCACTACCAGGAGCTGCATCCACTGTGGACACTGCTGGTGACCGCGTTCCCGACCATCGTGCTGCGGGAAGGGCGGCCGCGGCCGCTGGACCGGTTCCGGGCGCGTGCGGTGACCCGCCGCTACTACCGGCGGGTCATCGAGATCCGCGACGGGCTGGTGCAGCTGAGCCCGTACCTCGGCGCGGACCTGACCGCGCTGGCCGAAGACGATCCGCCCGGCGCGGCCGCGGAGCTCAGGGCCTCGCTCGACCGGCAGGCCGAGGGCGGCGAAAGCGACCACAAGGCGCGCCTGGTGCTGCCCGGCGGCGGCACCGACCTGGACGCCGACGTGCGACCGCTGCTGGCCTTGTCCCGCGCGGTCTCGACCGCGTGAAAGGCGGGAACGTGGATCTGGTGGTGACCGCCGGGCGGGTGCTGCCCCGGCCGGACAGCGTGCTCACCGACGGTGCCGTGCTGGTCCGCGATGAGCAGATCGTGGCGGTCGGTGGCCGCGAAGATGTGCTGCGGCAGGCACCGCCGTCGGCCGTCCGGCACGACTTCCCCGCGTCCACCCTGCTCGCCGGGTTGTTCAACAGCCACCTGCATCTCGCCTTCGACGCCGGGCCGGACACCTTGGGCGGCTTGGAAAGCGACCCGCTGGCGGGCGCGCTCGAACGCGCGAAGCAACTGCTCAGCACCGGCGTCACCACGGTGCGGGATCTGGGCGACAGCGGTCACCTGGCGATTTCGGTGCGGGACGCGCTGACCGGCGCCGCGCCCCGGATACTGGCCGCCGGCAGGCCGCTGACCGTGCCCGGTGGGCATTGTCACTTCTTCGGCGGCGAGGTGGCCGGTGACGACGAGATCCGCGCGCTGATCGACGCCAACGCGGCCGCCGGTGCCGACGTGATCAAGGTGATGGCCAGCGGCGGGCAGCTCACCCCGGGCGGCGCGAACATGTGGGAGTCCCAGTTCGACACCCGGCAGTTGCGGGTGATCACCGAGCACGCCGCGCGGCACGGGCTCCCGGTCGCGGCGCACGCGCACGGCGCGGACGCGATCGAGGCGAGCGTGGCAGCCGGGGTCGACACCATCGAGCACTGCACCTGGATGGTCGGGCCGCAGCAGGTCGAGACCCGCGAGCCGGTCGGGCGGCGGATGGCAGCCGATGGCATCGCTGCCTGCTCCACCAGCAGCCGCAACTGGCGGAAGATGGTGGAGCGGATGGGCGAGGAGGTCGCCGCCAGGGTCTACGGCAGGCTGACCTGGCTGGAGGAGCTGGGCGTACCGCTGATCGCCGGCACCGACGCCGGGCTGCCCGGTTCGGTCTTCGACGACCCGGTCGGCGCGCTGGAACTCTACGAATGGCTCGGTTTCCCGCGCGTGCGCATCCTGGAGATCGCCACCGTCGCCAGCGCCCGCGCGCTCGGCCTCAGCTCGATCACCGGCAGCCTCGCCCCCGGCCTGGCCGCTGACCTGCTCGTCGTCCGCGGTGACCCGCTCGCCGACCTCGGCGCCCTTCGCGATATCGACCTCGTCGTCGCCCGCGGCCACATCGCCTGACCAGCCCTCGCACCGGCCCAACGTGACGTTTGGCTCGTTCTATTGGCCAAACGTCACGTTGGGCTCGCCGGGCAGTTGGTGAATCGCTCACGGAAAGGTTTGGTGACAGCGTTTTAAAACGGTGTTATGGTTGCGGGAAGTTGGCGAGAGGGAGAGAAGATGAGCACGCTTACTGGGCCGGTGCAGTTGTTCAGCGTGATCGCGCTGGTTTCGCTGCCGACCGTGATGTTCGGCGGCTACGCGTTGATGGGCGTGCTGCGCAAGCAAGAGCTCACCGATTACCAGCGCATGTCCTTCAAGGCGGGGCACGCGCACGCGGGCGTTCTGCTGGTGCTCACCCTGGTCGCCCTGCAGCTGCTCGGCGCGGGCGGGCTCGGCGACCCGGCCCGCTGGACGGTCTGCTTCCTGCTGCTGTTCGGCGTGCTCGCCCAGTCCGGCGGGTTCTTCCTGAACCTGCTGATCAACAAGCCGGGTGAGCGGACCGCCGGGCACCTGGTCACCACCGGCGGCGCCATCCTGCTGGCCGCCGCCCTCCTGCTCACCGCCTACGGGGTCGCCGCGATCTGAAGATAGGCTGAATGGGCCACATTTGTTGACGTTGAGGACCACATCGTGCCTGAGTACCTGCCGACCGCGCCCTATCGGGGAACCCGTGACTTCCTCCCGCCGGAGATGTCCGTCCGCACGCAGGTCTTCGGGCAGCTGTACGACGTGCTGGAGCGGTACGGGTTTCTGCGCTATGACGGCCCGATCCTGGAGTCCGCGGAGATCTACGAGGCCAAGTCGGGTCAGGAGATCGCGGATCAGCAGCTCTACACGCTGACCGACCGTGGTGGGCGACGGCTGGCGTTGCGGCCGGAGATGACGCCGTCGGTGGCGCGGATGGTCGCGGGCAATGCGGGGTCGTTGCAGTTCCCGGTGCGCTGGTACAGCCACCCGAACTGCCACCGCTACGAGCGTCCGCAGCGGGGCCGGGTGCGGGAACACTGGCAGATCAACGCGGACATCTTCGGTTCGGACAGCGCGAACTGCGAGATCGAGATGTTCGAGCTGGTGCACGATCTGCTCGGGGCGTTCGGGGCCGGTGAGGATCTGTTCGTGGTGCGCGCGAACGACCGGAACCTGCTGGCGTCGGCGTTGACCGACCTGGTGGGGGTCACCGCGGAGCAGTTGCCGCAGGTGTTCGGCCTGGTGGACCGCTGGGAGAAGCAGGACCGCGACAAGCTGGCCGGCGCGGCGGAGGAGATCGGGCTGTCCGAGAAGCAGTTCGCCAAGCTCTCCGACACCCTCGGTGCGGGCACGGCGTTGCTGGACGAGCTGCCCGAGCAGGTCAAGGCGGAGTCGAACCTGGTCAAGGTGCTCGGCAGCAGCGCGGCCGGGCTGGTGCGGTACGACCCGTTGATCGTGCGGGGGCTGGCGTACTACACCTCGACCGTGTTCGAGGTGTTCGACACCTCGCCGGAGAACAACCGCGCGCTCTTCGGCGGCGGCCGCTACAGCGACCTGGCCGGGCTGTTCACCGCCCAGCAGATCCCCGGTATCGGGTTCGGCATGGGCGACGTGACGTTGATCGACTTCCTGCAGACCCACGACCTGCTGCCGAGCCCGCGCAGCGAGGTGGACGTGGTGGTGATCCCGGTGACCGAGGAGCTCGCCGACGCCGCCCGCACCGTCGCGACCAGGCTGCGGACCGCCGGGCTGCGCACCTCCACCCCGCTGGAGCAGCGCAAGCTCGGCAAGGAACTAGGCCGCGCCGACAAGGCCGGCGCGCAGGCCGTGGTCATCGTCGGCCAGGAAGACTGGGACGCCGGCAACGTCACCATCCGCAGCCTCCAGTCCAGGGAACAGAGGACGGTGCAGGTAGGGGACGTGGCAACTGAGGTGAACGGGCTATTGAGACCCTGACGTCGTGAGTGAAAAGTGTTGCTCCGGCAACACTTTTCACTCACGACCCCCGGTCAGCGCTGGAGCAGCTGAAGGGCCTCGACCGGGTAGCGGTCGCCGGCGACCGCCTCGGCCGGCACCGCCCGCTCGATCGCCTCGATGTCCGAAGTGGACAGTTCGAGGGTAGCGGCGGCCACGTTCTGCTCCAGGTACGCGCGGCGCTTGGTACCCGGAATCGGCACCACATCCGAACCGCGGCTCTGCACCCACGCCAGCGCCAGCTGCCCGGCCGTCACACCCCGCGACGCCGCCAGCGTGCGCAACGCCTCCACGATGGCCAGGTTCTGCTCCAGGTTCCCGTCTGCCATCCGCGGTTGGGAGCTCTGCCGGAAGTCGCCTTCCTTGAAGTCCTCCTTGGAGGTGAACCGGCCGGTCAGGAACCCGCGCCCGAGCGGCGAGTACGCCACGACGCCGATGCCAAGCTCACGGCAGGTCGGCACCACCTCGTCCTCGATGTCCCGCGACCACAGCGACCATTCGGTCTGCACCGCGGTGATCGGATGCACCGCGTGCGCCCGCCGGATGGTCTCCGCACTCGCCTCGGACAGCCCGAGGTACCGCACCTTGCCGGCTCGCACCAGCTCCGCCATCGCCTGCACGGTCTCTTCGATCTCCACGCCAGGATCGACCCGGTGCTGGTAGTACAGGTCGATGTGCTCGACGCCCAGCCGACGAAGTGAGTCCTCATTGGACTTCCGCACGTACTCGGCGTCCCCGCGCACGCCGCGCTTGGTGACGTCCGCCTCGTCCCGCACGATGCCGAACTTGCTGGCCAGCACCACCTGGTCGCGCCGATCGCGGACGGCCCTGCCGACCAGCTCCTCGTTCCGGCCGTAGCCGTACATGTCCGCGGTGTCCAGCATGGTCACGCCCAGCTCCAGCGCGCGGTGGATGGTGGCGATCGACTCGGCGTCGTTGCCCTCGCCGTAGAACTCGCTCATCCCCATGCAGCCGAGGCCCTGCGCCCCGACGGTCAGCTCGCCCAGCCTGTTTTCGGGCAGCGTCGACCCACTCATGTATTCCTTCTTCCTGATAACTGAAAACTATTTGCCGGCGGCGCGCGCGTACCGCTCCGGGTAGCGCTCACCGGCGACGGCCTCGGCGGGCGCCGCGGCCTCGATCGCCTCGATGTCCGAAGTGGACAGTTCGAGGGTGGCGGCGGCCGCGTTCTCCTCCAGGTACTTCCGCCGCTTGGTGCCCGGAATCGGCACTACGTCCGGCCCCTGCGCCTGCACCCAGGCCAGCGCCAGCTGCCCTGCCGTGACGCCCTTCGACGCCGCCAGCGTGCGCAACGCCTCGACGATGGCCAGGTTCTTCTCCAGGTTCCCGTCGCTGAACCGCGGCAGCCCGCGGCGCATGTCGTCGGCGGGCAGCTCGTCGACCGTGGTGATGCTGCCGGTCAGGAACCCGCGGCCGAGCGGTGAGAACGGCACCACGCCGATGCCAAGCTCCCGGCAGGCGGCCAGGATCTCGCCCTCGATCCCCCTGGTCCACAGCGACCATTCGCTCTGCAGCGCGGAGACCGGGTGCACCGCGTGCGCCTTGCGGATGGTGTCCGCGTTCGCCTCGGAGATGCCCAGGTAGCGCACCTTGCCCTCGTCGACCAGCTCGGACAGCGCGCCCCAGGTCTCCTCCACCGGCACGTTCGGGTCGACGCGGTGCTGGTAGTACAGGTCGATGTGGTCCACGCCGAGCCGCCGCAGCGAGTCCTCGGCGCACTGCTTGACGTACGCCGCGTCGCCGCGGGCGCCCATCTCGCCGTCGGTCCACACGATGCCGAACTTGGTCGCCAGCACCACCTCGTCGCGACGGTTCTTGATGGCCCGTCCGACGAGTTCCTCGTTCGCCCCGTTCGCGTAGACGTTCGCGGTGTCCAGCAGGGTGACGCCCAGTTCGAGCGCGCGGTGGATGGTGGCGACCGACTCGGTCTCGTTGTCGAACACGCCGTACGCCGCACTCATCCCCATGCAGCCGAGGCCCTGTGCGCCGACCTCGAGCTCACCCAGTTTTCTTGCCGGAATCACGCCGATACCTCCTGCGCCTGGCTATCCTCGGGGTACATCCCGGCCTCCAGGCAGCTGTAGTTGTTGATCTTGTAGTCGAGAATGTCCATACAGGACTGAAGTTCGGCGATCCTGGCCGCGACCGAAGTGCGCTGCTCCACCAGGATCGCCTTGCGACGACCGGTACTGGCCACCCCGCGGTGCCGGAGCGACGCGTACTCACGCATCGCCCTGATCGGCATCCCGGTCAGGCGCAGCTTGGTGAGGAACTCCAGCCAGGTCAGGTCGGTGTCCGAATAGGCCCGTCTGCCCGCCGCGTCCCTGGCGGGCGGGTCGAGCAGTTTGATGCGCTCGTAGTAGCGAAGGGTGTCGATCGACAGCCCGCTTCGCCGCGCGGCCTCCGCAATCGAGTAGCTCATGAGGCGACAGTACGACCTGGAGCGCACTCCAGGTCAAATCGTTCTCCGGCTCTCCCCGGAACGTCCGTTTCGGGTTTGGTAACACCGTTGCGATACACTCTGTGCATGCCTCGTCCCCGTACGCATGACGAAGCCCTCCGGCTCAAGCTGCTCGACCGCGCCGGGGAGTTGATCTCCGCGGAAGGCCCCAAGGCGCTGAGCCTGCGCAAGCTGGCCGCCGACGTTGGCACCTCGACCACCGCGGTGTACTCGCTGTTCGGCAGCAAGCCGGATCTGGTCACCGCGCTGTACATGGAGGGGTTCCGGCGGTTCCAGGCCAGGATGGCGCGGCTGGAGCCGACCGGCGATCCGGCGGAGGACCTGGTCCGGCTCGGGCTGACCTACCGCGAGTCCGCGCTGACCGACCCGCAGCTCTACTCGGTGATGTTCACCAAGGTGGTGCCCGGTTTCGAGGCGGGTGAAGAGGCGAAGGACCTGGCCAACTCGGCACTGGCCCCGCTGGTGCACACGGTGCGCGCCGGGATCGAAGCCGGCGTGTTCGCCGACGTGCCCCCCGAGGTGATCGCGGTCAGCTCCTGGGGCCTGGTGCACGGCCTGGTCACCTTGGAGCTCAACGGAAACCTTCCCGAAGACTTCGACGTGGCCTCGTCCTACGAATCCGCCCTTCGCGCAAACGCCTCCGGCTGGCGTCGCTGAGCGGCAGTTCCCGCAGTTTTCCGCGTTCGGCCGTAACGCGTGCAGTCGGCCTGCCGACGTGAAAGGCGCAGCACCCGATTCGTGCATTTCCCTTCACCGCACGCCAGCCAGCGGAATGTCCGGGAGGACTCGGTGTCCATCGGCCACTCGCCCACCGGGGAGCCTCTGCTCACCGTCCAGCCTCGACCGAAGCCGTTCTTTCTCCGGCGAAGATTTCTCCGTTCGTTCACCCCTTCGACATTCGCCGCCGTGGTCGGTCTGGTTGTCTTACTTGTTTCCGGAAACTTTCTACTGCCGTTCGAGCGCGTCCAGACGCTGGAAGGCAAGATGGGCTCCAAGGCGGACTTCTTCGACGACGAAGGGGTCCAGCGGCTGCTTCTCAAACACCACATCCGCGTGCACGTGACCAGGACCGGCTCCCGTGATGTCGCCACCAACGACGTGGACGCCTACGATTTCGTCTTCCCGTCCGGGCAGCCGACCGCCTTGCTGATCTTCAACGAGCGCAACCGGACCGGCAAATACGTCACCGTGCATCGGCCGTTCGTCAGCCCCATCGTGCTCGCCACCTATCGCGAATACGCCGAAACACTGCGTGAGGCGGGCGCGGCCAGCGTGCAGAGCGACGGCGGTGATGCCTCCTACTACAACCTCGACCTCCCCCTGTTCCTGGAACTGGTGGAGAGCGGGCGTTCCTGGAACGACCTCGGCATCACCGGCCACGGCACCACCAACGGGAACAAGGTGCTCGCGCAGACCTCCAACGTGTGCACCTCCAACGGAGCCGCGACCTACCTCGGGCTGGTCTCCTACGTCAAGCGGCCCGGAGTGCCGGCGGACGAAGCGGATGCCACCGCGCTGGCGCAGCGGATCAAACCGCTGCTGCGCGGCCAGGGCCTGCCCGCGGCCGCGCCGGCGGACCTCTACTTCGTGCCGGAAGGAAAAGAGACCGCGCCGGTCATCGTGATCTACGAGCACCAGTACCTCGCCCACCAGATCCAGCACCGGAACCAGCACGGAAGGCTGGACGCCGAACGCGTGCTGCTCTACCCGCAGACGGCCCTGCAGACGCAGCCGGAGTTCCTCGGGCTCAACGCGGACGGGGACCGGCTGGGACGGCTGGTCGCCACCGATCCCGGCCTGCGCCGCCGCGCGCTGGAACTCGGTTTCCGGGTGCTCGACAACACCGGGGTGACCGGCAGCGAGGTGCTGAACCAGTTCCTCCGCGAGCGGGAGGTGCCGGTGCCGTCCACCGAAGCCAGCGACACCAGAGCGAGCCTGCCGGACGTCCAGCTGCTGGAACGGATGATCACGGTGATCGGCGACTGCCCGGCCCAACTCGGCAACGGACCCGTGAAATGAGGGCGAGGCTGGGCGTTATCGCGCTCTGCGCAGCGTTCGGCGTGGCCGGCGCGATCACCGCCTGCGGTTCGGATCCGCCGGAGCGGACCACCCTGAGCGTGCTGGCCAGCTCGGAGCTCGCCGACATGCAGCCCCTGCTCGACGAGCTTCGCGAAGAGACCGGAGTCGAGCTGAAGCTGACCTACCAGGGCACCGTGGACGCCACCAACGCGCTCACCCCCGGGGAGTACGGCTACGACCTGGCCTGGCTGTCCTCGGACCGGTACTTCCAGCTCAAGCTCGCCAAGACGGGCTACGCCGGGCCGCGCCCGCTGAGCACCAACATCATGCTTTCGCCGGTGGTCGTCGGGGTGCGGCCGAAGACGGCCGAGTTCCTCCGCGGTGGCACCGCGGACGGGCGGCTGTCCTGGGCGGACCTCGCCGACCGCGCAGCCGCGGGTCAGTTCCGGTTCGGGATGGCCGATCCGCATCGCTCCGGGAGCGGGCTGGCCGCGCTGATCGGGGTGGCCACGGCCGCTGCCGGCACCGGAAACGCGCTGAGCCCCGAGGACGTGACCTGCGACCGGCTCGGCGGCTTCCGGACCGGCCATGCGCTCACCGCGGAGAGTTCCGGCCGCCTGGTCGAAGAGTTCGTCGGGCGCCCGGAACTGGCCGACGCGCTGATCGGCTACGAGTCGGTGCTGCTCTCGCTGAACGACAGCGGCAAACTGCCGGAGCCGCTGGAGATCATCTATCCGACGGACGGCATCGTGCAGTCCGAGTACCCGCTGCTGCTGCTCGATCCCGGGAAACGCGCCGCGTACGACAAGGTGATCGACTGGCTCAAGCGCGGCCCGGTGCAGCAGAAGATCATGGAACGCACCTTGCGCCGGCCGCTCGACACCGGCGTACCGCGAGATCTGCGGTTGCAGGCGTCGGCGGGAAACGCGCTGTATTTCCCCGACCGGCAGGAAGTGGTCGACAAACTGCTCGCCTACTACGGTGATCCGAAACCGGGCCGGGTGATCTTCCTGCTCGATTTCTCCGGATCCATGGCGGGCGATCGAATTGCCGCGCTGCGGTCCACGTTCGCCGGACTCAGCGGCGCTGACGGCAGTTCCGACGGAAAGTTCACCCGGTTCTTCCAGGGTGAGAATTTCACCGTCATGCGATTCGGCGGGCGAATACTCGGCGAGCGGAGTTTCACCATCGGCGGTCCTGCCGATCTCGACGCCGTGCGCGCCTTCGTCGCGACCGACGATTTCGACCAGAACACCGCGGTCTGGTCCGGTCTCGACCACGCTTACCAGCAAGCGGCGGGCTTTCTCGGCGCCGAGCCGGGAAGACCGATTTCGATCGTGCTGATGACCGACGGCGAGAACAACGCCGGCATGGGCCTGGACGAGTTCCTCCAGCGGCACAGCACGGCCCCCGCGAAGGACGTGCACACCTACACCATCCGGTTCGGTGAAGCCGATGCCGGCGAGCTCGACCGCGCGGCGCGCGCGACCGGCGGCCGGATGGTCGATGCCAATGCCAGTTCCCTGCTCGACGCGTTCAAGGAGACCCGTGGCTGCCGATAGCGAACTCTGGTGGAGCGTCTGGTGGCCGTGGGTGCTGCTGTGGGCACTCACCGCGGCCGCGGTGGTCGCGGCGGTGGTGATCCTGGTGACGCATTGGCGCCGCAGCGGCCGGCGTCCGACACCGCGCCGGGTCAACGACATCAGCTTCTACCTCGACGACGACTCGGTGATGGACATCTACCGGCAGCAGCGGTACAAGCCGGCGCTGCGGCAGCAGGTCGAGGAGAAGATCAGCAGCAGCAAGAGTGCCGAAGTCAGTGCGGAAAGCCCGGTCCTGAAGGGCGGCGCCAAACACAACGTGAACAGCGAGATCTTCCGCAAGTACATCGAGAAGGCCGAGCCGATCACCGTCATCGGCATCATCCTCGAGGTGCTGGAAGGCGCCGACGACATCGTGCACGTGGACCTGGGGAAGAGTCAGATCGCGCACAACAAGGCGATGACCAAGGCACTGGACCCGGCCGACGGCACCGAGTCCGACCAGCGCGCCCCGGTCGGCCTGAGCGACCTCGACGCGTACGTCTCGCTCAAGGGCCTGTTCCGGAAGGACACCCAGAACGGCGAGGTCACCACGTTCCTGGCGCCCTACGGGAGCGCCGCCGACACCGACGGCGCATGGGTCCGCGCGGAGTGCGCCACCAGCGGGCTGCGCCGGACCGTGCCGAAGGGCGCTTTCCAGGCCCGCTGCCTCGGCAAGGTCCAGGACTGGGACCCCCGCACCCGCGAGCTGGTCATCGACCCCATCGCCATCTTCCGCTGACCGGGACTGTCCCTTAAGGCCGCCATAGGGGCGTTGAACGCCCTCATGGTGGCCTTAAGGGGCGATCAGCGGGGGCCGTATTGGCGGTCGCCGGCGTCGCCGAGGCCGGGCACGATGAAGCCGGAGTCGTTGAGGCGCTCGTCGATGCTGGCGGTCACCACCCGCATCGGCAGGCCGGTGGTCTCCAGGTGCCGGATGCCCTCGGGCGCGGCCAGCGCGCAGACCGCGGTGACGTCCGTGGCGCCGCGCTCGACCAGCAGCCGGATCGTGTACTCCATCGAGCCGCCGGTGGCCAGCATCGGGTCCAGCACCAGCACCGGGCGGTCCGCCAGGTTCTCCGGCAGCGACTCCAGGTACGGCTTCGGCTGCAGGGTCTCCTCGTCGCGCGCCAAGCCGACGAAGCCCATCTGCGCGTCCGGGATCATCTTGTGCGCCTGGTCGGCCATGCCAAGCCCGGCGCGGAGCACCGGCACCAGCAGCGGCGGGTTCGCCAGCCGGAAACCGTCGGTGCGCGCGACCGGGGTGTGGATCCGCTCGGTCCGCACCGGCGCGTCGCGGGTCGCCTCGTACATCAGCATCACGCTCAGCTCGTGCAGCGCGGCCCGGAACGCGGCGCTGTCGGTCCTGGCGTCACGCATGGTGGACAGCCGGGCCTTGGCCAGCGGGTGATCGACGACGAGAACGTCCATGGAGGGACACGCTAGCTCAAGCCGGGCTATCCCCACCGCACCTGCTCCAGTTCCCGCACCGCTTCGTAGTGGTTGACCGTGTGCGCGAACTGGTTCGCCAGGAACTGGAACTTTTCATCCGGCCAACGGGGTACGTCGAGCGAAGGTGCTTCGCCGTCTTCACCGACTTCACAGCCTTCAGGCGGTTCGGCGGTGACGGTCAGTTTCCAATTCGCGTAACAGCCGCGCACCAGCCAGCTCTGTTCCAGCGATTCCATCGCCAACTCCTTACCGGACAACGAAGTGGTGACCAACCCTGCCGCTCGGCCACCGGGTCCGGCAAATTTCCATTCGGGTGAACCCCCTTTCTTGACCCGGTGGCAACGACCGAAGGTCAGGAAAGGCAATAAAATCGAGAACCGAAGCGGGCATCCTGGGGTACTTGCGAGCCCCAGCCACGTTCCGGCAAGAGCTGCTGGATCTCGTGCGCGCCGGGCAAGAACGAAACTGGCATGAAACCTCGCAAGCCGGTGAGGTGGCCAGCACTTGGCGGAACCTGAGCCAGTCCGAGGCCAACGCGACGTTTATCCGCAACTACGAAGCGATGGTCGTTCCCGGGCTCGCGCAGATACCCGCCTACACGCGAGCCGTGGTCCAAGGTAGCGGACGACCGCTGACCGAAGCCCAGGTCGAACGATTTGTCGCAGCCCGTCAGTCGCGGCAGCTCATTCTCCGGCAGCGGACCACACCGACCGTCCAACTGCTAATGGACGAAATGGTGCTGCATCGACCCGTCGGCGGGCCGGAAGTTCTGCGGGCACAGCTACGACATCTGCTCAACGGACCGTTTCTGCTCCTGCACTTGCAAGACGGATCGCGCCTGGTCTACTCGGAGGGCCAGGCCGGTAGTTCGTTCTTGGAAGAAGAGGAGCATTTCAAGTTCGTGAACGAAACCTGGCGCCTGCTCTTCGCCGCCGCACTGTCCCCCGGAGACAGTGCGTGGATGCTTACCCAGACCCTGGGCAGCGCAACAACCGCGAAGGATGCACAACTGACCTCCCCGCCACAGGCGTAACCCACGGTGGCATCCTGGCCTTCCCGGCCACGAGCTGGACCGCTTTCCTCGATCACCAACGCTGAAGGAACTCGATGCCGCACGAGATCATCAACCCGGACGGCCTCGCCGATCCGGTGAGCTACGGCTACAGCCACATCGCCCGCACCTCCGGCGACGTCATCTTCATCGCCGGGCAGTACGCGGCCGACCCCGACGGGCAGCTTGTTTCACCGGACTTCGCCGCTCAGGTGCGGCAGTCGCTGGCCAACCTCGGTGTCGCACTGCGAGCGGCCGGCCTCGGCTTCGAGCACGTGGTCCGGCTCGGCACCTACGTGGTCGATCATGACCTGGACAAGCTGGCCGTCATCGGCGAGCAGATCGCCGAGATCTGGGGCCCGAAACCACCCACCCAGACGCTGCTCGGCGTAGCCTCCCTCGCCCTGCCCGGCATGCTCTTCGAAATCGACGCGGTCGCCGTGCAGTGACTTCGGTGGCCACGGCAACACGCCGGTGCGCGACACAGCGGCCGACCATCAGCTAACGGTAGCCGAGTGGACACGCTCTGCGGTCTACGGGTCGTGTCCGCACAAAGTGCGATTTCACGGCGCCGCCAGGCCGCTAAAGTGTGCGCGTGACCGATGCCGAACGTCCCGCGATGCGCGCTTCCGACACTGACCGTGAGCGAGTCGCGCAGATCCTGCACGCCGCGATGGGCGAGGGCCGGATCACCATGGAGGAGCTCGAAGAGCGGCTGACCGAGGTGTATGCCGCGAAGACCCTCGCCGACCTGGAACCGATCACGGCCGACCTGCCGGTCGCCACCGGCGGTACCGTCGCCACCGCGCCGACCCGCGCGGTGGGCGCACCGGACGACCGGATCGGCGGCAGGCCGGGGTCGACCACCTCGATCGCGATCATGTCCGGCGCGGACCGCAAGGGCGCCTGGGTGCTGCCGCAGCAGCACAACAGCTTCGCCTTCTGGGGCGGGGTGAACATCGACCTGCGCAAGGCCCGGTTCGAGGAGAAGCACTCCACCATCACCGCGGTCGCGATCATGGGCGGCATCGACATCGTGGTGCCGGACGACGTGATCGTGGACGTCACCGGGATCGGCTTCATGGGAGCGTTCGAGACCAAGGACAGCGGCGAGGTCCGGACCCCGCCGCCGGACGCGCCGGTGATCAAGGTGACCGGGTTCGCCTTCTGGGGCGGAGTCACGGTGATCCGCAAGGGCCCCAAGAAGAACACCAAGCAAATCAAGGAATAGAACCAAATCTGGGGGATTCTGGTGTTTCGCAAGCTGCTGTCCGTTGTCGCGGGCGCGGCCATGCTGGTTACCGCCGCGCCCGCGTCGGCCGAGATCTCACCCGTGCAGGCCGCGCTGGACGCGGCGATCGCGGCCGGCAACCCCGGCATGCTCGCGGTCGCCACCGACTTCCGGGGCGCCGCCGGGGTCGCCGACATCCACCGCGAGGGCGAACCGGACCCGGCCGGGCGTTTCCGCATCGCCAGCGTGTCCAAGAGCTTCACCGCGACGATCGTGCTGCAACTGGCCGCCGAGCACGAGCTCGGCCTGGACGACCTGATCGACGACCACCTCCCCGGCCTGCTGCCCTACCGCAAGCCGATCACCATCCGCCAGCTGCTGCAGCACACCAGCGGCATCCCCCGCGACCTGCCGCCGGGGCCGAAGTGGGACGGCCCGGAGGACCTGGCCACCGAGCGGTTCTCCAGCTTCACCCCGGCCGAGATGGTCCGGCTCAGCACCACCCAGCCGATGCTCTTCGAGCC
Organism: Amycolatopsis nigrescens CSC17Ta-90; assembly: GCF_000384315.1. Classification (GTDB taxonomy): domain Bacteria; phylum Actinomycetota; class Actinomycetes; order Mycobacteriales; family Pseudonocardiaceae; genus Amycolatopsis; species Amycolatopsis nigrescens. The sequence goes on from NZ_ARVW01000001.1 coordinate 2,547,016, forward strand.
GGGCGCCGGCTGGTTCTACTCGAACACCGGCTACACCGTGCTCGCCATGCTGATCGAGAAGATCACCGGCCGGCCGTTCGAGTTCGCCCTGCGCGACCGGCTGACCAGGCCACTCGACCTGCGGGACACGTCACTGGTCCGCGACTTCCCGCTGCTGCCCCGCCCGGCCGCGCGCGGTTACGAGCAGTCGTTCCCGGAACCGGCGCCGATGACCGACCTGACCGAGTACAACCTCTCCCGCTACTTCGGCTCCGGCAGCCTCATCTCCAGCGCCACCGACGTGAACACCTTCTTCCACGCCCTGCTCGGCGGCGAGCTGCTGCCGCCGGATCTGCTGGCCCAGATGAAGACCACCACCCCCGGGATCGACCCGGTGACCGGGCAATACGCCGGCTACGACTACGGCCTCGGCCTGATGCGGCTGCCGCTGCGCCCGTTCTGCGGCACCGACCAGGTGGTCTGGGGCCACGGCGGCGACGTGCCCGGCTACAACACCTGGAGCGCGACCACCGAACGCGCCGACCGGCAGATCACCACCATGGCCAACCGGGACTTCACCACGCCGCAGGAAGGCATCGTCGCCAGGCTGATGCCCATGGTCAGCGAGTTCTGCACCCCGACCACCACCCCCAAAATCGCCATTTCCGCAGGTCAGCTGTCGTGAGTGAAAAGTGTTGCCGGGGCAACACTTTTCACTCACGAGGTCGGCGGGAGCTGGTTAGGGCGAGATCGGGCCGCCGTGGCCGCTTAGACTCGGCGGTATGACAGCTACCACGGCCGGGTCATCGGCGATCCCGCTGACCGATGCCGGATCAGTCACCCGCGACGAGCAAAGCCTGCGCCGTTTCCTGCACGGCCTGCCGGGCGTGGACCAGGTCGGCGTCGAACAACGCGCGGCCGGGCTGGCCACCCGCAGCATCAAGAAGGCGGCCAAGCTCTGGGCGATCGACACCGCGATCTCGATGGTCGACCTGACCACCCTGGAAGGCGCCGACACCCACGGCAAGGTGCGCGCGCTCGCAGCGAAGGCACGGCGTCCCGACCCCGAGCGGCCGGACACCCCGCAGGTCGCCGCGCTGTGCGTGTACCCGGACCTGGTGCGCACCGCGGTGGACGCGGTCGCCGGCACCGGCATCGGGGTGGCCAGCGTGGCCACCGCCTTCCCGTCCGGGCGCTCCAGCCGCGAGGTCAAGCTGGCCGACGTCAAGCTCGCGGTGGACGCGGGCGCGACCGAGGTGGACATGGTGATCGACCGCGGTGCCTTCCTGGAAGGCCGCTACGGGCAGGTGTTCGAGGAGATCCAGTCGATCAAGGCGGCCTGCGGGCCGGCCCATCTGAAGGTCATCCTGGAGACCGGCGAGCTGGCCACCTACGACAACGTGCGCCGGGCGTCCTGGCTGGCCCTGCTGGCCGGCGGCGACTTCATCAAGACCTCCACCGGTAAGGTCTCCCCCGCCGCCACCCTGCCGGTCACGCACGTGATGCTGCAGGCGGTGCACGACTGGCGCGCCACCACCGGCGAGCTGCGCGGAGTGAAGCCCGCCGGCGGCATCCGGACCACGAAGGACGCCATCAAGTACCTGGTGGCCGTGCACGAGGTGGCCGGCGAGGACTGGCTCACCCCGACCCTGTTCCGCTTCGGCGCCTCCAGCCTGCTCAACGACCTGTTGCTGCAGCGCCGCACCCAGCTCGACGGCCACTACAGCGGCCCTGACTACGTGACGGTGGACTAGAAATGCCTGTTTTCGAGTACGCGCCCGCGCCGGAGAACCGGGACCTGGCGAACCTCAAGCCCAGTTACCGCCCGTTCATCGGCGGCGAGTTCGTGGACGGGGCCGGCGAGCCGCTGAAGTCCGTCAACCCGGCCACCGAAGAGGTGCTGGCCGAGGTGAGCACCGCATCACCGTCCGATGTGGACACTGCGGTGCAGGCGGCGCGCAAGGCCTACGACAAGGTCTGGGGCAAGATGCCCGGCGCGGAACGCGCCAAGTACCTGTTCCGGATCGCGCGGCTGATCCAGGAACGCTCGCGTGAGCTGGCCGTGCTGGAGAGCCTGGACAACGGCAAGCCGATCAAGGAGTCCCGCGACTCCGACGTGCCGACCGCGGCCGCGCACTTCTTCTACCACGCCGGCTGGGCGGACAAGCTGGACTACGCCGGGCTCGGGCCGGACCCGCGCCCGCTCGGCGTGGCCGGGCAGATCATCCCGTGGAACTTCCCGCTGCTGATGCTGGCCTGGAAGATCGCGCCCGCGCTGGCCTGCGGCAACACCGTGGTGCTCAAACCGGCCGAGACCACCCCGCTGACCGCGCTGGTGTTCGCCGAGATCTGCCAGCAGGCAGACCTGCCGCCCGGGGTGGTGAACATCCTGCCCGGCGCCGGGGACGTCGGCGGCGAGCTGGTCAACCACGCCGGCATCGACAAGATCGCGTTCACCGGTTCCACCGACGTCGGCAAGCTGATCCAGCGCCAGGTCGCGGGCACGCCGAAGAAGCTCACCCTGGAGCTCGGCGGCAAGGCGGCCAACGTGGTGTTCGACGACGCGCCGCTGGACCAGGCCGTCGAGGGCATCGTGAACGGCATCTTCTTCAACCAGGGGCACGTCTGCTGCGCCGGCTCGCGGCTGCTGGTGCAGGAGTCCATCGCCGAGGAGCTGCTGGCCAAGCTGCGCACCAGGGTGAGCACGCTGCGGCTCGGCGACCCGCTGGACAAGAACACCGACATCGGCGCGATCAACTCGGCCGAGCAGTTGGCCAAGATCCGCGGGCTCGTCGAGTCCGGGGACAGCGAGGGCGCGCAGCGCTGGACCAGCCCGTGCCCGGTGCCGGACAAGGGTTTCTTCTTCGCCCCCACGGTGTTCTCCGACGTGCAGCAGTCCATGCGGATCGCCCGCGAGGAGATCTTCGGGCCGGTGCTGTCCGTGCTCACCTTCCGCACCCCGGACGAGGCGGTGACCAAGGCGAACAACACGCCGTACGGGCTGTCGGCCGGGATCTGGACCGAGAAGGGCTCGCGCATCCTGTGGATGGCGAACCAGCTGCGCGCCGGCGTGGTCTGGGCCAACACGTTCAACCGCTTCGATCCGACCGCGCCGTTCGGCGGATACCAGGAATCGGGCTTCGGCCGTGAAGGCGGCCGTGCCGGGCTGGAGGCTTACCTCAATGTCTGACCGGATGTCTGACCGCATCTCCGTGGCGAAGACGTACAAGCTGTTCATCGGCGGCAAGTTCCCGCGCTCGGAGTCCGGGCGGGTGTACCCGGTCACCGACTCGAAGGGCAAGTTCCTGGCCAACGCCGCGCACGCGTCGCGCAAGGACGTGCGGGACGCCGTGGTCGCCGCGCGCAAGGCGTTCCCCGGCTGGGCTTCGGCCACCGCGTACAACCGCGGGCAGGTGCTCTACCGCGTCGCCGAGATGCTGGAGGGCCGGCGCGAGCAGTTCGCCGCCGAGGTCGCCGCGTCCGAGGGCGTGCCGTCGCGCACCGCACAGTCCCTTGTGGACACCGCGATCGACCGCTGGGTGTGGTACGCGGGCTGGACGGACAAGATCGCCACCGTGCTGGGCGCAGCGAACCCGGTGGCGGGGCCGTACTTCTCGTTCACCGTGCCGGAGCCGACCGGGGTGGTCGCGGTGCTCGCGCCGCAGAAGTCCTCGCTGCTCGGGCTGGTCAGCGTGCTGGCGCCGGTGCTCGCCGGCGGCTCCACCGCGGTGGTGGTCAGCAGCGCCGACCGGCCGCTGCCGTCGATCACGCTGTCCGAGGTGCTGGCCACGTCGGACCTGCCCGGCGGTGTGGTGAACATGCTGACCGGGCGTGCCGCGGAACTGGGCGGCTGGCTGGCCGCGCACGGGGACGTGAACGCGCTCGACCCGACCGGCGCGGACCCCGAGTCCCGCGCCGAACTGGCCAGGGAAGCCGCCGGCACCGTCAAGCGCGTGCTCACCGTGCCCGAGTCCGAACCGGACTGGACCCGGCGCCCGGACCTTTCCCGACTGCGCCGCTACCTCGAGTCCAAAACCGTCTGGCACCCCCTCGGCGTCTAGCTCCACTCACCCTGCTCGCTCAATGCAGCGAAGGCCACCTTCGCTGCATTGAGCGCAGGCAAGGTGGCCTTCGCTGCATACGGTCAGACGCCGATGTCGGTGCGGGTGAGGGGGCGGAAGGGGAGCAGCGGGCTGCCAGGGCGGGCGCGGATGCCGTCGAGCATGATCGCCATGCAGCGGTCCGGGGCCATCCGCGACGCGTCCTCGTACTGGCTGGGCATCTGGCGCACCAGCAGCATGAACAGCATCGCCACGTCGCCGGTGCCGATGTCGTCGCGCAGCGCGCCGTCGGTCTGCGCCTGGTGCACCAGGCCGTCCAGCTCATCGACCAGCGCGTACCGGAACTCGTTGGTCATCGGGTCGTCTTCGAGCACCGACCGCGCCAGTGGCGACACCATGGCCAGCTGCACGCTCAGCTGCAGCTCACGCGACTGACGCAGGAAGCGGACCAGCGCATCCCAGGCCGTCGGCTCCTCCGCCACCGCGGCCCGCGCCTCGATCAGCACGTTCTCGAAGTTGTCCCTGGCCACCGCCCTGATCAGGGCCTCCCGGTCCGGGAAGCGGCGGTACAGGGTGCCGACCCCGACCCCGGCCGCGCGCGCGATCTCCTCCATCGGCACGTCCGCGCCCAGCTCGGCGAACATCCGCTTGGCCGCCAGCAAGATCTGGCCACGGTTCCGGCGCGCGTCCGCCCTCAGGTTCGCCTCGGAATCCGTTGTCATTCCACCTCCCTCGCACGTCGGGGGATTCTCGCATGCCCCGCCCGAATCCAGGTGGACGGAAAGCTTCCACTTCCAGTAACTTGGTGACAGGAAACGGAAGAAAAACGTCCGTATACTCTTTGCCCGGATTGGGGTCCCACCATGACCGACCTGGCCGACCAACCGGTTTCCACCGACTTCCCCCTGCCGCGGACCTGTCCGTTCAGCCCGCCGGAGGAATACAAGGACATCCGCGAAAGCGACGAGATCACCAGGGTGCTGCTGCCGTCGGGCAAACACGCCTGGGCAATCAGCCGGCACCAGGACATCAGGGCCGTGCTCAGCGACCCCCGGTTCAGCTCGGACCGCCTGGCCCCCGGGTTCCCGCAGCTGACCAAGAGCGCCCCGGTCAACAGCAAGGTCCCGCCGTCGCTGATCGGCATGGACGCGCCCGAGCACGGCCCGGCCCGCCGCGCCGTGGTCGGCGAGTTCACCGTCAAACGGATGCAGGCACTACGACCACGCATCCAGGAAATCGTCGACGAGCACATCGACGCCATGCTCGCCGGACCGCGCCCAGTCGACCTGGTACGGGCGCTGTCCCTGCCGGTGCCCTCGCTGGTCATCTGCGAACAACTCGGCGTGCCCTACTCCGACCACGACTTCTTCCAGGCCCGCACCGCCAGGATGATCAACCGTGAGACCGCCGTCGAGGACCGGCAGGCCGCGTTCGACGATCTTCGCGGCTACCTGGACGAGCTGGTCACCGCGAAGGAACGCGACCCCGGCGACGACCTGCTCGGCCGCCAAGTGCTCAAGCATCGCGAAAGCGGCACCGAGGACCACGGGGCACTGGTCAGCCTGGCCTTCCTGCTCCTGCTCGCCGGGCACGAGACGACCGCGAACATGATCTCGCTCGGCACCGTCGCGCTGCTGGAGAACCCAGAGCAGCTCGCCGCCATCCGCGCAGACCCTGCCAAGACGCCGGAGGCCGTCGAGGAGCTGCTGCGCTACTTCACCATCGCCGAGATCGCCGGGGCCAGGGTGGCCACCGAGAACGTGCGGATCGGCCGCACGCTGATCAAGGCCGGCGAAGGCGTGGTGACCCTGGGCAACGCGGCCAACCGCGACCCCGCCGCGTTCGAGGATCCGGACGCACTCGACATCGAACGCGGCGGCCGTCATCACGTCGCTTTCGGCTTCGGACCGCACCAGTGCCTCGGCCAGAACCTGGCAAGGATGGAACTGCAGATCGTCTTCGACACCCTCTTCGAGCGCATCCCCGGCCTTCGGCTGGCGACCACTGTGGACGAACTTCCGTTCAAGGACGACGCCGCCATCTACGGCCTCTACGAGTTGCCGGTGACCTGGTAACAGGCGCCGAGAAGGAAAACATCCCGCTCAGCTTCGTCGGATTGGGGACCACCATGACCGAACTGGCCGAACAGCCGATGCCCACCGCCTTCCCGAAACCACGAGCCTGCCCGTTCAGCCCACCCGCCGACTACCGAGACCTGCGGGAGAACGCCCCGGTCACCAAGGCGCTGCTGCCGTCGGGCCAGCACGCCTGGCTGGTCAGCCGGCACGAGGACGTCCGCGCGGCGCTGACCGATCCCAGGCTGAGCTCCGACCGCAAGCACCCCGGCTTCCCGGTCTTCGTCAAGGACCAGCGCATCGTCTCCGACTTCAACTCTTCGCTGATCGGCATGGACGCGCCCGAGCACGGCCCGGCCCGCCGCGCCGTGGTCGGCGAGTTCACCGTCAAACGGATGCAGGCACTACGACCACGCATCCAGGAAATCGTCGACGAGCACATCGACGCCATGCTCGCCGGACCGCGCCCAGTCGACCTGGTACGGGCGCTGTCCCTGCCGGTGCCCTCGCTGGTCATCTGCGAACAACTCGGCGTGCCCTACTCCGACCACGACTTCTTCCAGGTGCGCTCGTCCCAGCTGCTCAGCCGCGCGACCACCAGCGAGCAGCGGCAGAGCGCGTTCAACGAACTCCGGGGCTACCTGGACGAGCTGGTCACGGCGAAGCAGCGCGACCCCGGTCACGACCTGCTCGGCCGTCAGGTGCTCAAGCATCGCGAAAACGGCACCGAGGACCATGGCGCACTGGTCGGCCTCGCCTTCCTGCTGCTGGTCGCCGGGCACGAGACGACCGCGAACATGATCTCGCTGGGCACCCTCACCCTGCTGGAGAACCCCGAGCAACTGCGGACGATTCGCGAAGATCCCGGCAAGACGCTGGACGCGGTCGAGGAACTGCTGCGCTACTTCACCATCGCGGAGGTCGCCACCTCCAGGGTGGCGCTGGCGGACCTGGAGATCGGCGGCGTGCCGATCAAGGCCGGGGAGGCCGTGGTCGCGCTGGGCAACTCGGCCAACCGCGACCCGGCGGCCTTCCCGTCACCGGACGAGTTCGACATCGAGCGCGGCGGGCGCCATCACGTCGCTTTCGGCTTCGGCGCGCACCAGTGCCTCGGGCAGAACCTGGCCAGGATGGAACTGCAGATCGTCTTCGACACCCTCTTCGAGCGGATCCCCGGCCTGCGGCTGGCGACCACCGTCGACGAGCTGTCGTTCAAGGAGGACGCCACCGTCTACGGCATCCACGAGATGCCGGTGACCTGGTAGCAGAGAGGAGTACGGCGATGCGGATAGTCGCGGACACCGGGCGCTGCGTCGGCGCCGGGCAGTGTGTGCTCACCGAACCCGGTGTGTTCGACCAGAGCGACGACGACGGCACGGTGGTGCTGCAGACCGAGGAGGTGGCCGGCGGGCAGCTGGACAAGGTGCGCGAGGCGGTGCACATCTGCCCCAGCCAGGCGCTTTCGCTGGCCGAAAGCGGCTGAGAACAGGCAGCGGACGCTCCCGTGTGGGATCCTCTCGGCCATCTAGTAACCCCGAGAGGATCCCTCGTGAGCAACCCCGGCGACCCCAATCAGTACCCACCCTCCGGGCCACAGCCGCAGCAGCCGCCACCGCAGCAGCCGTACGGTCAGCAGTACCCGCCTCCCGGCTACGAGCAGCAGTCCTATGCCCAGTACGGGCAACAGCCATACGGGCAGCCCTACGGCCAGCCCGCCTTCCCGCCGCAGGGCCCGGCATGGGGACAGGGCCCTGGGCCGGGCTACCTGCCGCCCGAAGCGCCACTGGGCCAGGCGTACAACGACGGCGTCAACGTGGTCCGGGTGCTGGCCAGCCCGGGCAGGCGGCTTGGCGCACGGCTGCTGGACAGCCTGTTCCTGATCCTGGGCATGGCCGTTCTGATGGGCATCGGCGTCGGCATCACCTTCGCCGTCAACGGCACCCAGAACGATCTGGAGGCGGCCGGCATCATCGTGCTGGTCGTCTTCGGCGTGCTGACGTTCATCGCGATGGTGCTCTACGAACCGATCTGCATCTGGAAATGGGGCGGCACGCCGGCCAAGCTCATCCTCGGCATCCGGGTGGTGCGCACCTCGGACGGGCAGCAGTGGCCGACCTTCGGCATGTCCCTGTGGCGCTACGTGTTCCAGTTCCTGATGAACCTGGTGTCCTGCGTCGGGCTGCTGGACATCCTCTGGCTGCTCTGGGACCGGCCGCTCTACCAGTGCCTACACGACAAGGTCGCCAACACGGTCGTCGTCCGGGTCAGCTGAGGGTCGTGAGTGGAAAGTGTTGCCCCAGCAACACTTTCCACTCACGACCAGCTACTTGACCGCGCCCATGGAGAGGCCGCGCACCAGGTGGTTCTGCGCGATCCAGCCGACGATCATCACCGGCAGCGACGCGAGCAGCGCGGCCGCGGAAAGCTGCGCCCAGTACAGCCCTTCACTGGTGATGAAGCCGACCAGGAACAGCGGCACCGTGCCGGCGCGGGCGGCGGTCAGGTTGACCGCGTAGAAGAATTCGGTCCAGGAGAAGATCACGCAGATCAGCGCGGTCGCCGCGATCCCGGGCGCGACCACCGGCAGGATCACCTTGCGCAACAGGGTCGGCAGGTCTGCCCCGTCGATCCGGCCGGCCTCGATCATCTCCTTGGGCACTTCGAGGAAGAACGAGCGCATCATCCAGATCGCCAGCGGCAGGTTCATCGCGGTGTACAGGATGATCAGCGCCCACACGTTGTCCAACAGCTGGGTGCTCTGCGAGATCACGTACAGCGGGATGATCGCCGCCACGATCGGCAGCATCTTGGTGGACAGGAAGAACCCGAGCGCGTTGGACGTGCCCTTCACCGGCGCCAGCGAAAGCGCGTAGGCGGCGGGCACGCCGAGCACCAGCACGGCGAGGGTGGACACCACCGTAACGAACGCCGAGTTTCCCAGGTATGGCAGGAAACCGCGGTGGAAGATCTCCGCGAACTGGTCGAAGGTCGGGCTGAAGAACACCTTCGGCGGGTTGGTCGCCGCGTCCGACTCCTGCTTGAAGGCGGTGAGCACCATCCACAGCAGCGGGAACACGAACAGGATCGCGATCGCCCAGGTGGCCACCGTCAGCGAGGACTTGCCGAGCCGGTTGTTGGTGGTGGTCATCACTTCACCCCGCCGTCCACCGAGAAGGTACGGAACATCAGGCGCAGTGCGAAGGTGGCCACGATCAGCGTCATGATCACCACGACCACCCCCATCGCCGAGGACTGCCCGACGTCGAAGCCCTCGAACGCGCGCTGGTAGATGTAGTACGGCAGGTTGGTGCTCGCCGTACCGGGACCGCCCTGGGTCATCAGGAAGATCGCGTCGAAGCTGTTCACGATGTAGATCGCGCCGAGCAGCACGGCCAGCTGCAGATAGCGGGACAGCTGTGGCAGGGTGATGGACGCGAACGTGCGCCATCGCCCGGCGCCGTCCACCGCGGCGGCTTCCAGCACCTCCTTGGACTGCGCCTGCAACCCGGCCAGGATCAGCAGCATCATGAACGGCGTCCACTGCCAGATCACCTGGGTCATCACCGAGGCCAGCGGGAACTGGGAGAGCCAGTCGGTGCTCCCGCCGAAGACGAAGTTCAGCAGCCCGTTCACCGGGTCGAACATGGTGGTCTTCCACAGCAGCGCGCCCGCCGCGGGCAGGATCAGGAACGGCGTGATCAGCAGCGTGCGGACCACCCCGCGGCCGAGGAACTTGCGGTCCAGCAGCAGCGCGAGGCCGAGACCGAGCAGCATCGCGATCAGCACGCAGACCACGGTGAGCACCACCGTGTTCAGCAGCGCACCGCGGAACTGGCTGTCGGTGAACACGTCCACGTAGTTCTGCAGGCCGACGAAATGCGAAGAGCCGGGCCGCACCAGGTTCCACGACTGGAACGAGTAGAACACGGTGAGCAGGAAGGGAATCTGCGTCACGGCCACGGTGAAGATCAGCGCGGGCAGCAGCGGCAGGCGCCGCCGCCACGCGGTGCTGCCCTTCACCTTCCTTGGCGCGCGCACGGTTTCCGGAATGATCTCTGGCGTACTGACTGCCTGCGAAGTCACCGTGCCTCCCGGTACGACTCGCCCACCGTTTCCGCGTACTCCTGCGACTGCCGCAACGCCTCGTCCACGGTGATCTGACCGGCGACGGCGGCGGAAAGCTGCTGGCTCACCCTGGTGCCGAGGTCCTGGAACTCCGGGATGCCGACGAACTGGATACCCGGATAGGGCACCGGTTCGGTCATGGTGCGCCGCTGGTCCGCCCTGGAGATCGCGTCCAGGGTCGGCTGCGCGTATGCCTTCGCCGCTTCCCGGTACTCCGGGAGCTGGTAGGTGGACTGCCGGCAGCCGGGCGGCACCCGGTTCCAGCCGAGCTGGGTGCCGACCTTCTGCACGAACTGCTTGTCGGTCATCCAGCGCATGAAGTCCCACGCCTCGGCCTTGTGCTCGGTGACCTTCGGCATGGCCAGCGACCAGGTGTAGAGCCAGCCGCTGCTTTCGGTCTTGTTCACCGGCGCCGGCACGTAACCGGACTTGCCGACCACTTTGGAGTCCTCGGGGGACTCGTTGGTCCCGGCCATCACGGTCGCGTCGTACCACATCGCGGCCTGACCCTGGGCGTACCGGTTGCCGCACTCGGAGAAGCCCGCGCTGGACGCGCCGACCTCACCGTGCTCGCGCAGCAGGTTGACGTAGAAGTCGGCGGCGGCGCGGAACTCCGGCGAGGTCAGCTGGGCGTTCCAGTCCTGGTCGAACCAGCGCGCGCCGAAGGTGTTCGCCACCGTGGTGAACGGGGCCAGGCTCTCGCCCCAGCCCGGCTTGCCGCGCAGGCAGATCCCGGCCACTCCCCCGGCCTTGTCGTCCAGCTTCGCGGCGAACTCGGCCACCTGCTGCCAGGTCGGGTTGGCCGGCATGGTCAGCCCGGCCCTTTCGAACAGGTCCTTGCGGTAGGTGAGGAACGAGGATTCGCCGTAGAACGGCACCGCGTACATGGATCCGTTGTGCGACAAGGAGTCGCGGATGCTGGGGATGAAGTCGGCCTGGTCGTAGTCCGGGTCGGCGTCCAGGAACGGCTGCAGGTTCTCCAGCCAGCCGTTCTGCGCCCACTGGGGCGCCTCGTAGTTGCTGATCATCACCACGTCGAACTCGCCGCCCTCGGTGGCGGTCGAGGCGGTGATCTTGGCGCGGGCCTGGTTCTCCGGCAGGGACACGAACTTCAGCCGCACCCCGGGGTGTTCCGCCTCGAACTGGCCGGAAAGGTCCACGGCGTCGTTCATCTGCGGGTTCGACACGATCGCGACGACCAGCGTCTGCCCACCCGCGCCGAGCGCGCCCGCCCCCGCGCAACCGGTCAGCGCGAGCAGGGCAACAGCCGCCAGCGCCGCCAGCCTGTGTTTTCTTGAGCGCGCTTTCGGCCGGGCGTAGACGGGCCGCGACCTCCGCAGTCCGCGCACCCGCGCAGTGAACGGCCCGCCTCCACCCGCCCGAGCCTCCGGCGAAAGGAAACGCGCGCGCATGTGGTCACCTACCACATCAACGTCAGCGCAGCCGCGTTCCAGCCTACGCATCGCTCGCCCCAGGCAGGACCTGCACCTTCAGCCCGGCCCCACTGCGCATCAGGTCGAGCGCCTCGGGGAAACGTTCCAACGACAGCGAGTCGGTGAGCAGCGAGGCCGTGTCCACCGCGCCGCCCGCCACCAGGTCGAGCGCGGCGCCGTAGCTGTGCAGCACGGCCATCGAGCCGACCACGGTGATCTCGTCGTTGTAGATGCGGAACGGCGACAGCGCCACCCTGGCCTCGGCCGGCGCGACCCCGAAGACGAGCAGCCGACCGCCGCGGCGCAGGGAGTCGAAGGCGGCTTCGATCGCGGGCACCGCACCGGTGCAGTCGGCGGCCGCGTCGAACCGCTCGCCGTCCAGCTCGGTCACGTCACCGGCGACCGCCTGCGCGCCGAGTTCCTTGGCCCGGCCGAGCCGCGCGGTGTTGCGGTCCACCACGGTCACCCGCGCGCCGGCGCGCTGCAGCAGCTGCTGCATCAGCAGGCCCATGGTGCCGGCGCCGACCACCAGGAACCGCTCCCCGGCCTCGACCCCGACCCGGCGCACCCCGTGCACCGCGCAGGAGACCGGCTCGACCAGTGCGCCCTGCTGGTAGCTGAGGTGATCCGGCAACCGGTAGCAGTTGGCGGCGGGCACCGCGACGTACTCGGCGAAGGCGCCGTCCACGGTGTCCCCGGTGGCGCCCCAGTTTTCGCACAGGTTGCCGTGCCCGGCGTGGCACGGGCCGCAGTACCCGCAGAACAGCGACGGGTCAACGGCCACCCGGTCGCCCGGCCGCCAGCCGCCCGGCACGTCGTTGCCGACCTCGACGATCTCACCGGCGAACTCGTGCCCCGGCACGATCGGATAGGGCGTCGGCGGGAAGTGCCCGTCCGCGATGTGCAGGTCGGTCCCGCAGATACCGGTGGCGCCGACCCGGAGCACCACCTGCCGCTCGCGGGGGACGGGATCGGGCACGTCACCGACCCTGATCGAGCCTGGCTGGTCCACGATAGCGGCGCGCATGCCGCCTCACCTCTTCCGATTGCTCGTTTGAGCGGCTGCCTCTTATGCGTTGGGAAGCATTACAGGCTTTTCGTGCGGGTTACGTCAACCTTTCCGCCGGATTTCGCGTTATGATGCTCATGTGAGCAGCAAGAAGCGAGCAGTCGGCCCAGCTGAAGCGGTGACGGCGGCTTCCATCGCGCACCGGTTCTACATCCGGGGCCATTCCAAGCTGGAGATCGCGGGGGAGTTCGGCATCAGCCGCTTCAAGGTCGCCCGGATCCTGGACACAGCAAGGGAAACCGGTCTGGTGCGGGTGGAGTTCGAGCTACCGGTGCCGGTCGACCTGGCACTGTCCGACGAGCTGCGCTCGGCCTACGGGCTGGACCGGGCGCTGGTGCTCGAACGAGCGGCGAGCCAGGGCGACCGGCCGGAGGTCCGCCGCCGGATCGGCAAGCTGGCCGCGCAGCTGCTCACCGAGATCGTCACCACCGGCGACGTGATCGGGCTGTCCTGGGCCAGGTCGGTGAACGTGATGACCGAGGAGATCCAGCAGCTCGCGCACTGCCCGGTGGTGCAGCTGTGCGGGGTGCAGGCCGGGATGGACATGCGCGACCGCTCGGTGGAGACGGTCCGCCGGGTGGCCTCGGTCTCCGGCGGCGACGCGTACCCGATCTACGGGCCGCTGGTGCTGCCGGACCGGCGGACCACCGAAATCCTGCGCAACCAGCCCGGTATCGCGGAGACCTTCGGGCGGTTCCGCGACCTGACCAAGGCCGTGGTCAGCATCGGCGCCTGGCGGCCTGGCGAGTCCACTGTGTACGACGCGCTGGACGAGACCGAGCGGGCGGCGATCGCCGCCAGGGGCGCGCAGGGCGAGATCGCGGCCCGGCTGTTCGACGCCGACGGCAACGCGCTGTCCACCGGCCTCGCACACCACGTGCTGGCCATCTCCACCGAAGACCTGCAACGGATACCCGAGGTGATCGCCCTCGGCTACAGCGCTCCCAAGGCCGAAGCCATCGACGCCGTGCTGCGTTCCGGCACCGTTTCCACCCTGATCACCGACACCAACGCCGCCGAACCCCTGCTCACCCTCGCCGCCAAGCACACCCCCTGACCGGCCGGGGTCAGGGCCAGGTGAGGTCGAGGGTGGCGTCGACGGGCAGGGCGTCCCAGCGGGTGGCGAGTGCGGCCAGGGTGTCGGCGGCGTCGCGGAACTGGGCGGCGGTGTAGGGGAAGGGTTCCTGGCGGATGATGCCCCACTCGACGCGGGCGTCGTCGAAAAGCCGGGCGCGCACGTCACCTTCCACCGCGTGGTGCACGACCCCGGCCAGCACCTCGGCCGTGCCGATCCCGCCGGACTTGGCGTGCTCGCGCAGGATGCGCTCGGAACGCTGCCTGGCGTCGTGGCGGACCCGGCCGGCGACCACGCTCATGTTCTCGAACACCGCACCGGCGAACAGGCTGCCGAACACCCCGTCGGACAGGCCGAGCTGGCGTTCGGTGGCGAAGTGCGCCAGGTCGTGCGGGATCCGGAACTTGCGGTCGTAGCCGGGAAGCAGCAGCACGACACCGTCACGCCGGTGCACGTGCGACCAGTACCGCCCGCCCGCGCCTTTGGTGAACACCACCTTCACCATCCCAGGAAACCACCTGGCGCAACCGGTTTTCCCGTGCGGTCAGAGCTGGTCAGAGCTGGTCGATGCGGGTGACGTGCAGGACGGCGGCGCCGGCTTCGTCGGACGCGGCCAGGTCCACCTCCGCGCTGACCCCCCAGTCGTGGTCGCCCGCGGGATCGTCGAAGATCTGCCGCACCTTCCACAGCTCGGGCTCGCGCTCGATCATGATCAACGCCGGGCCGCGCGCGTCCGGACCGATGCCGAGCGTCTCGTGCTGCTCGAAGTACTCCGACATCGCGTCTTCCCAGGCGTCCGCGTCCCAGCCGGAGCCGGCGTCCAGCTCGCCCAGCGCGTAAAACGCCCGCCGCGAAGCGAGTTCCACCCGCCGGAACAGCTCGTTGCGCACCAGCACCCGGAAAGCCCGTTCGTTGCCGGTGACCGGCGGCGGGCCCTCCGGCAGCTTCGGGGCCGACGTGATCTCGTCGCCGGGGTGCCGCAACGCCTCCCACTCGTCGAGCAGGCTGGAGTCCACCTGCCGCACCAGCTCGCCGAGCCATTCGATCAGGTCCTGCAGCGGCTCGGTCTTCGCCTCGTCCGGCACGGTGTGCCGCAAGGTGTCGTAGCAGTCCGCGAGGTACCGCAGCACCAGCCCCTCGGACCGGGCGAGCTGGTAGAAACCCACGTATTCCACGAAGTTCATCGCGCGCTCGTACATGTCGCGCACCACGGACTTCGGCGACAGCCGATAGTCGTCCACCCACGGATGCCCCTGCCGGTAGGACGCGTACGCCACCTGAAGCAGCTCGTCCAACGGCTTCGGATGGTCGACCTGCTCCAGCAGCTCCATCCGCTCGTCGTACTCGATGCCCTCGGCCTTCATCGCCTGCACCGCTTCGCCGCGCGCCTTGAACTTCTGCTGCGACAGCACCGGCCTCGGATCGTCCACAATGGATTCCACAATGGACACCACGTCGAGCGCGTATGACGGCGACTCGAAGTCGAGCAGCTCCATCGCGGCCAGCGCCAGCGGCGAAAGCGGCTGGTTCAGCGCGAAGTCGAACTGCAGGTCCACGGTGAGCCGGACGATCCGGCCCTGCGCGTCCGGCTCGTCGAGGCGTTCCACCACGCCCGCGGCGAGCAGCGCGCGGTAGATCGCGATGGCGCGCAGGATGTGCTTGCGCTGCGCGGGACGGTCCTCGTGGTTGTCCTCCAGCAGGTGCCGCATGGACGCGAAGGCGTTGCCGGGCCTGGAGATCACGTTCAGCAGCATGGCGTGCGTGACGTTGAAGCTGGAGGTCAGCGGCTCCGGCTCGGCGGCGACCAGCCGCTCGAAGGTGCTGTCCGTCCAGTTGACGAACCCCTCCGGCGCCTTCTTCCTGGTGATCTTGCGCTTCTTCTTCGGGTCGTCGCCCGCCTTCTCCAGCGCCTTGGCGTTCTCGATCACGTGATCCGGCGCCTCCACCACGACGTAGCCGTCGGTGTCGTAGCCGGCGCGCCCGGCCCTGCCGGCGATCTGGTGGAACTCGCGCGCCTTGAGGTGCCGTTGGCGCACCCCGTCGTACTTGGTCAGCGCGGAGAACACCACCGTCCGGATCGGCACGTTGATGCCGACGCCGAGGGTGTCCGTACCGCAGATCACCTTGAGCAGCCCTGCCTGCGCGAGCTGCTCGACCAACCGCCGGTACTTCGGCAGCATGCCGGCGTGGTGCACGCCGATCCCGTGCCGGACCAGTCGTGACAACGTCTTGCCGAACCCGGCCGCGAACCGGAACTCGCCGATCAGGTCGGCGATCGCCTCCTTCTCCGCGCGGGTGGTCACGTTGATGCTCATCAGCGCCTGCGCGCGTTCCACCGCGGCGGCCTGCGAGAAGTGCACCACGTATACCGGCGCCTGGCCCCCGTTGAGCAGCTCGGACATGGTCTCGTGCAACGGTGTCAGCGCGTACCGGTAGGTCAGCGGCACCGGCCGCTGCGCCGAGGTGACCACCGAGGTCGACCGCCCGGTGCGTCGTGTCAGATCCTTCTCGAAAAACGACACATCGCCGAGGGTCGCCGACATCAGCACGAACTGCGCCTGCGGCAGTTCCAGCAGCGGCACCTGCCAGGCCCAGCCGCGATCCGGTTCGGAGTAGAAGTGGAACTCGTCCGCCACCACCTGCCCGACGTCCGCGGCGGCGCCGAACCGCAGCGCGATGTTCGCCAGGATTTCCGCCGTGCAGCAGATGATCGGGGCATCCCCGTTCACCGCGGAGTCGCCGGTCATCATGCCGACGTTCTCCGGGCCGAAGATCTCGACCAGCTGGAAGAACTTCTCCGAGACCAGCGCCTTGATCGGCGCGGTGTAGTAACTTCGGCGGCCCTGTGAGAGCGCGGTGAAGTGCGCGCCGACGGCGACCAGGCTCTTGCCCGATCCGGTCGGCGTGGACAGAATGACATTGGCACCCGACACCACCTCGATCAGCGCTTCCTCCTGCGCCGGGTACAGCTCGAGACCGCGGTCCGCAGCCCAGCTGGAGAAGGCGTCGAACAGCGAATCGGGGTCGGGATCGGCTGGTAGCGCGTCTGCGAGAGTCATCGTGACGTCAATCGTGCCATTCGTTCGTCGGGAGATGACGAGGGGCGATCGCGGGCGGCGGGTGAAACCCGTAGGCTGCGCGGTACCGCGCACGGATTGGGGACACCCGCAGGCCCGCGCGCACACAGGCGGTTATCCGGAGGGCAGGAATGGCACAGGACATCATCCCGATCGAACTCGGGCTGCCACAGGGCGATCTGGTGACCCTGTGGGCTCCCCGCTGGCGGGAGGACGGCGAGGAGTGGGAAGCGTTCCTCGGCGACGAAGAGGACCTGTATGCCTTCCCCGACGCGGCGCACCTGGCCGCGTTCGTCCGTACCGCGGAGCAGCACGACCTGGTCGACCATCCGGCCTGGCACGCGGTGCCCGAGCTGAACGTGCCCGAGCTGATCCCGGACGACGACCACTCCTACGACCTGGTCGGCGTGCCCGAGCTGGTCGCCGACGAGCCGGACTCCTGGACGATCGGCGAGCTGGCCGAGATCGTCGGCATCGTGCGTTCGCTGGCCGACGTGTGCGAGCTGGACGAGGTGCACGAGGTACTGGACGCGACCGAGGGCTTCTCGCTGCTGGAGCAGGGACGGCTGCCGTTCACCGGGCGCGAGGGCGAGCGGCTGTGGACCGACCTTTCCGAGGCGGTGTCCTCGAAGTGGGACGTCGTGCTGGACGCGATCGACAGCCTGGTGACCGTGCCGGACGTGGACGCCGCGGTGCTGGAGCAGACCGCGGAGGAGCTGGCCGCGTTCCACGAAGAGTCCGCGGAGGCGGAGGCCGGGGTCGACTCGGAGAACGACGACCTGGACACCGACACCGATACCGACGAGAAGGCTGCCGTTCACGAGGACGAGCCGGTCGGTTTCTGGGGCGAGGTCGGCATCGACCCGATCAAGATCATCACCCCGGACCGCGAGTACTACACGCTGCGCTGCTATCTCGACGACGAGCCGATCTTCCTCGGCTCCGAGGGCGAGATCGACGTGTTCGGCTCGGAGAAGGCACTGGCCAGGGCGCTCGCGGACAGCGGCAAGTTCGCCGAGAACGACCTGGCCGAGGTGTCCACCTGGGACGAGGTGCTGACCAAGGCCACCGCCGGCGAGCTGGAGGTGGAGGTCGACACCGACAACACCTACGTGCTCAGCGGGCTGGACGAGGACCTGGCCGAGGGCCCGACCTCGATCGACGCGACCCAGCTCGAGCTGGCCGTGGAGCTGATCACGGACGCGGCGGACTGGGCGGACGACGACAGCGTGGCCACCACGCTGGGCTCGTCGGAAAGCCTGGGCTGGCTGGTCTCCTTCGTGCTGCGGCCGGACCCGACCCGGCTGGCGCCCTCCCCGCCGTTCGACGCGGAGCAGGGCGCCTGGCGCAAGCTCGTCGAGTCCTTCGAGAACCGCCTCCGCGAAAACTGACCCGCCAATGCAGTGAAGGCCACCTTGCCTGCGTTGAACGCAGGCAAGGTGGCCTTCACTGCGTTTCGGCGCGGACCGGGATGAGCCAGATGGCGACGGCGGGGAAGACGGCGGCGATGGCGAACGCGAGGGCGTAGCGCGAGTCGCCGATGACGAGGCCGAGCAGCGGCGGGGTCAGCGACGCGGCCAGGTTCTGCGCGGTGTTCTGCGTGCCCATCGCGCGGCCGGCCCAGGCCAGCCCGGCCAGTTCGGCGGAAGCGGTGAAGCCGAGCCCGTTGTCGCTGACCGTGATCACCGCGGCCAGCACCAGCGCCAGCAGCACCAGCCACGGCCAGCTCGCGTCGCCGAGCGCGACCAGCAACATCACCGCGGCACTGGCCACCGCGAGCTGGCGCATCGGCCGCAGCCTGCTGCCGGCCCGGTCGGACCAGTAGCCGGCGGCCAGCCTGCCCAGCGCGCCGAGGAACCAGCCCGCCGCGAGCGGACTCCAGTGCTGCGCGGTGACCAGGTACACCGGGGCGAAGGCGGACACCGCGAACTGCGGCACGACGAGCAGCGCGCTCGCGCCGTGCAGCTGCCACAGGGTGGGCGCACGGTACGGCGAAGCGGCCTTTTCCGGCGCTCCCGGCTTCTTCGCCGGCCGCGGCGGGTCGACCACCAGCAGCGCGACCAGCACGGCCACCACCACCGACAGCACGGCCGGCAACGCCATCGCGGCCCGGAAACCCCAGTGCTCGGCCAGCGGCGGCAGGCCGAGCGCGGCCACCCCGACACCGAGCGGCTGCGCGGTCTGCCGGATGCCCATCGCGAGTCCGCGCTCGGTGGGTGCGAACCAGCCGAGCACCACCCGACCGCTGGCCGCGTTCACCGAGGCCGTGCTCGCCCCGGCGGCCAGGAACAGACCGAACAGCACGGGCAGCGAGTGCGCGCCCAGCGCCGCGAAACCGAGCAGCAGCCCGGACGCGCCCAGCCCGAGCGCCATGATCAGCCGCTCGCCGTACCGGTCGGCCGCGGCGCCCCAGAGGATCAGGGTGAGCAGCAGCCCGATGCTCGGCGCGGCGACCACGGCGCCAGCTCCGGCCAGCGACAGCCCCTCGCCCTCCCGGATCGACGGCACCAGGAACGGGATGCCGTAGAGGAAGGAGCAGCTGGCGGTCTGCGCGGCGAGGCCGAGCGCCAGCACCAGCCAGCGCCGCTTACTTCCGGTATTCGTCACCGTTCGCGTCATCTGCCCGCCGTTTCACTATATGGGACACGGCTCCTACATAGTGAACGTTAGTTGTGGCCGCTAAGTAACGCAAGCGGCAAAAAGCCGGCTTCTCGCCCTGAGGCCGAAGGGCAAGAAGCCGGCTTTTTGCCGGTCAGATGAGCGCAGCGTAACCGGGCTTGATCACTTTGTTGATCAGGTCGAGCCGCTGGTCGAAATCGATGAACGCGGATTTCATCGCGTTGATCGTGAACCATTGCAGGTCCGCCCAGCCGTAGCCGAAGGTCTCCGCGAGGGCGGCGAACTCGCTGGACATGGTGCAGCCGCTCATCAGCCGGTTGTCCGTGTTGACGGTCACCCGAAAGCGTAGTTTCGTGAGCAGCCCGATCGGGTGGTCCGCGATCGAGGCGGCGGCTCCGGTTTGGACGTTCGAGGTCGGGCAGATCTCCAGCGGAATGCGGGTGTCGCGGACATACCTCGCCAGCCGTCCCAGCTTGATCTCACCATCGGCGTCTTGCTCGATATCGTCCACGATCCGCACGCCGTGGCCGAGCCGCTCGGCCCCGCAGTGCTGGATGGCTTCCCAGATGGAGGCCAGCCCGAAGGCCTCACCCGCATGAATGGTGAAATGCGCGTTCTTCTGGCGCAAATACTCGAAAGCGTCCAGATTGCGGGTCGGCGGGAATCCGTCCTCCGGCCCGGCGATATCGAAACCGACCACTCCCTCATCGCGGTAACGCACCGCCAGCTCGGCGATTTCCAGCGCGCGAGCATGCTGACGCATCGCACACAGCAAGGTCCCCATCCGAATGGTCTGCCCCTGTTGAGCGGCTCGTCGCTCACCCTCCGCAAACCCCGCCTGCACCGCCTCCACGACCGCGTCGAGTGACAGTCCGTGTTCGACGAAAAGTTCCGGCGCGTAACGGACCTCGGCGTAGACCACGCCGTCCGCGGCCAGGTCCTCCGCGCACTCGGCGGCGACCCTGGCCAGTGCCGCCTCGGACTGCATCACCCCGCAGGTGTGCGCGAAGGTCTCCAGGTACGACACCAGCGAGCCGGAGTCGGCCGCGGTGCGGAACCATCGGCCCAGCTCAGCGACATCTTTGGTGGGCAGACTGTCATATCCGGCCGCTTCGGCCAGCTCGACGACGGTGCCGGGTCGCAGCCCGCCGTCCAGGTGGTCGTGCAGCAGTACCTTGGGGGCACGGCGAATGGCTTCCAGGCTGAGGCCGGGGGTAGCGGCCGCGCGGGTATCGGGGGTATCAGGCGACATGGCCCAACGGTACCCATGCCCTATCACCTACACGGACGCGACGGCGGCAACTCTCACGCTCGACTTAACCCTCAGCTCAGTCGATCTTGTCCTGAATCGGCCATCGGAGTTGACCTCCGTATTCCCGGCTTCCCGGGGGCCATACTCACAGCAATTCCGCAAAAGATAAGCTTCGGTCCCAACGTCCCTTCCTTTTCCCCGCCGACGAAGGACACCGCAGTGACCACTGACAACCACATTGCCGCCCCGTCCTTCGACCGGATGCGCAACATGCTGGTGCGCGCGGCCGAAGTCCGAGAGAGCGAGCAGCAGCAGATCTTCGACGCGCTCGACGACATCTACGCCCGACTGGCGCCGGTGGACTCCCTCGGCGCGGTGCGCAAGCGGCTTTCCGAGCTGCCCGACCGCACCGAGGTCAGCGTGCTGGCCGAGCGCCTCGACGAGACCATGACCAGGCTCGAGGCTCAGGACAACGCGATCGCCGACGTGGCGCGCGCGGTCGAGAGCATCGTGGACAAGCTGGCCAAACCGTTCGCCCAGCTGGACGGCAGGCTGGACGGTATGGCCGCCCGCCTGGAGGGCGTCGGCGGCCGGATGGACGGCCTGGAGGACAAGCTCCAGAACATCCACCGCCGGCTCGACGAGCTGGGCGGGCACCTGGACAAGCAGGACAGCAAGCTCGACTCGCTGCCCGCTTCGGTGCACGGCCCGGTCCGCGAGCGGATCGACACCGCCGAGAGCACCCTGCGCGAGCGCATCGACGCCGGTGACGCCGACCTGAAGGACCGCATCGCCGATCTGGACGCGGCGACCAAGGACCGGATCGCGGCGAGCACCGAGGCGCTGACCACCGCGCTGAACGAGACCGGCGAGATGGTCGACTCCTCCGACCGCCTGGAAAACCTGGGCGGCAAGCTGGAGCAGGTCACCAGCAGGCTGGACGACCTGGCCACCCGCCTGGACAAGGTGGAGGACGGCGTCGCCGCCAAGATCGGCGACCTGGACGGCAGCCTGAAGAGCGGGCTGACCAAGGTCGAGGGCACGCTCTCCAGCCGCCCGGACACCGACTCGGTGACCTCGGTGGTGCGCAAGAGCAACGAGGAGTCCGAGCGCCGCATCGGCGGCCAGCTGGACGAGGCGATGGCCACCTTCGCCGAGCTGATGCTCGGTGGCGGCCCGGCCCCGCAGCAGATGATCGCGCCGCCGCCCCCGGCGCCCCGCCAGCCGCGCCGCGCGCGCAACGGCAGGGCCCCGAAGAGCGCCGACGCCAAGGCCAAGACCGGCAGCACCGAGACCGAAGAGAGCAGCGACTAGCCCCACCGACGTCGTGAGTGAAAAGTGTTGCCCTGGCAACGCTTTTCACTCACGACAGCTGACCTGCGGAAACGCCCTCAGCTTCGGATCGTTTCGAGCACGATGCCCCTGCCTCCCGCGGGGGCATCGTGCTTTCCGGGGTCCTCTGGCTCACCGGAGTCACTGACCACCAGGCCGCCGTCCAGCGCGGCCAGCGCGGCGGGCACCGCGTCCGGGGTGTCGGTGTGCAGTTCCAGCAGCGGCTGCCCACGCGCCACCCGCTCCCCCGGCCTGGCCAGGCAGCGAATCCCGGCCGCGTACTGCACCCGTTCGCCGCGACGCGCCCGGCCGGCGCCGAGCCGCCAGGCCGCCACCCCCACCGCATAAGCGTCCATAGTGGACAAAAGGCCGTCCAGCTCCGCCTCGACCACGTGCACGTGCGCCGGGACGGGCAGCGTGGCCTCCGGGTCGCCGCCCTGCGCGCGGATCATCCGGCACCAGGTCTCGTAGCCGCGGCCGGAGGCCAGCACCTCGGCCGGGTCGACCTCGCCGAGCCCGGCGAGTGTCAGCATTTCCCGTGCCAATGCCAAGGTCAGCTCGACCACGTCCGGCGGGCCGCCGCCGCGCAGCACGTCCACCGCCTCGGCCACCTCGACCGCGTTGCCCACCGCGTTGCCCAGCGGGGTGCTCATGTCGGTGAGCAGCGCGGTGGTCGCGACCCCGTGCGCGGCGCCGATCTCGACCAGCGCCCGTGCCAGCTCCCTGGCCTGGTCCCGGGTCTTCATGAACGCGCCGGAGCCGGCCTTGACGTCCAGTACCAGACCGGCCGAACCCTCGGCGATCTTCTTGCTCATGATCGAGCTGGCGATCAGCGGGATGGACTCGACCGTGCTGGTCACGTCCCGCAGCGCGTAGAGCTTGCGGTCCGCCGGCGCCAGTCCCTCGGTGGCCGCGCAGACGACCGCGCCGACGTCCTCGAGCTGCTTGAGGATCTCGGCGGTGGAAAGTTCCGCACGCCAGCCGGGAATGGACTCCAGCTTGTCCAGGGTGCCGCCGGTGTGCCCCAGCCCGCGGCCGGACAGCTGCGGCACGGCCGCGCCGCAGGCGGCGACCAGCGGCGCCAGCGGCAGCGTGATCTTGTCGCCGACCCCGCCGGTGGAGTGCTTGTCCACGGTCGGCCGGGAGACGCGCAGCTCCAGCCGTTCGCCGGAGTCGATCATCGCGCCGGTCCAGCGGGCGGTCTCGGCGGCGTCCATGCCGCGCAGGAAGATCGCCATGGCCAGCGCGGCCATCTGCTCCTCGGCGACCACGCCGCGGGTGTAGGCGTCCACCACCCAGGCGATCTGCTCGTCGGTCAGCCGCCCGCTGTCCCGCTTGGCCCGGATAACGTCAACAGCGGCAAAAGGCTCCACGCTCAAGGTTTTCCACTCACGAGGGTAGGTCGGTGGGCCCGAAGGCATCGGGCAGGACGTCGGACATGGGCAGCACGCCGCGCGGGGTGTCCACCTCGCAGTCCGGGCCGCCCAGCTCGAACAGGATCTGGCGGCAGCGACCGCACGGCATCAGCAACTCGCCCTCGCCGCTGCGGCAGGCGACCGCGACCAGCCTGCCGCCGCCGGAGAGCCGGAGCTGCCCGGCCATCGTGCACTCGGCGCACAGGCCGAGGCCGTAGGACGCGTTCTCCACGTTGCAGCCGAGCACGACGCGGCCGTCATCCACCAGCCCGGCCACGCCGACGTGCAGCCCGGAGTACGGCGCGTACGCGCTCTTCGCGGCCTGCACCGCGCTCGCCCGCAGGGCTTCCCAGTCCACCGTCATCAGTCACCCTCACCACGGCGGTACCTGGCCCCGTCGGCCTTCGGCGGCCGGAGCCGCTGCGAGGCCACCGCGAGCACGATCAGCGTGACGAAGTGCGCGGTGTACGGGATCAGGTCGCTGGGCAGGTCGTCGTTGGCCCAGTAGATGTAGTACAGGACCCCGGCACCGACCACGCCGAGCGCGGCCGCGATCCACCGCCGGCGGATCAGCTGCACCACCACGATCACGCCGAGCAGGATCACCGCGCCGTAGAGCAGCGCGAGCACCGCCTCGCCGCCACCGGAGAGCTGCAGGCCGTCCGCGTACCCGAACAGCGCGGCGCCGCCGAGCAGCCCGCCAGGCCGCCAGTTGCCGAAGATCATCGCGGCCAGGCCGATGTACCCGCGCCCGTTGGTCTGGTTCTCCAGGTAGTCCGCGCCGCCGGCGAGCAGCACCAGCGAGGCGCCGCCCATCCCGGCCAGCGCGCCGGAGATCAGCATCGCGATGTACTTGTGCAGGTAGACGTTGACGCCGAGGGACTCGGCCGCGACCGGGTTCTCCCCGCAGGACCGCAGCCGCAGCCCGAACCGGGTGCGCCACAGCACCAGGTAGCTGACCGGCACCAGCAACAGCGCCAGCATCGCCAGCGGCGAGACCTCGGTGATCAGCCCGCGGATCAGCCCGGCCGCGTCGGACAGCCCGACCCGCTGCTGCGCTTCCAGGTCACCGAGCCAGTCGGAGAGGAAGGTGGCCGAGTAGGTGTCGAACTTCGGCACCGTCGGCGACTGCCGCGGGTTTCCCGACAGCGGCTCGAACACCAGCGTCGCCAGGTACTTCGCGACCCCGAGGCCGAGCAGGTTGATCGCCACACCGGAGACGATGTGGTTGACGTTGAAGGTCACCGTGGCCACCGCGTGCAGCAGCCCGCCGAGCGCGCCGAACACGATCGCGGCCAGCAGCCCGGCCCAGACCCCGCCGTAGAAGGCACCCCAGGCCGCGCCCCAGGTGCCAAGGATCATCATGCCCTCGAGGCCGATGTTGATCACGCCGGCGCGTTCCGCCCACAGCCCGCCGAGCGCGGCGAGCAGGATCGGCAGCGCCAGCCGCAGCGCGGTCTGCGAGGTGTTGGTCGAGGTGAGGGTGTTGATCCCGGTCAGGTAGGACGCGGTGGACAGCACGCCGATCGCGACGACCGCCCAGATCACGCCCCTGGCCCAGCCGGGGATCCGCCGCTTCGACGGCGGCGTTGGCACGGTGGCCGGGCCGCCGGAGTCCGGGCGGGTGAACAGGTCGATGCTCACAGGGCCCCTCCTTCGCTGACGCCGGCCGGTTTGCGGTTGCCGTTGCCCGCCAGCGCCCGGCCCACCTTGCGTTGCTCGGCGGCCAGGTCGGCGCGCTTGACGATCTCGTAGGCCACCACCACCGACAGCACGATGGTGCCCTGCATGATGGTCGCGATCTCCTTCGGCACCTGGATCTGCTCCAGCGACACCGCGGACTTGTCCAGGAACGCCCACAGCAGCGCGCCGAGCGCGATCCCGGCCGGGTGGTTGCGGCCGAGCAGCGCGACCGCGATCCCGGTGAAGCCGTACATCTGGGTGGACGTGATGCCGTAGCTGAAGTCCCGGCCAAGCAGCTCGGGCATGGCCACCAGCCCGGCCACCGCGCCGGAGAGCAGCATCGCGATCAGCGTCATCCGCTTGGCGTTCACGCCGCCGGCCGCGGCCGCCGTGCCGGACTCACCGCTGGCCTTCAGCTCGAAGCCGAACCTGGTGCGGTTGAGCATGAACCAGTAGGCCGCACCGACCAGCGCCGCGATGAACACGAAGCCGAACAGCTCGCCGGAGCCGAGCGGGATGCCCGGGATGGTGCCGGACTCCTCGATCGGCTTGGTGCTCACGTTGTTGCCGGTCTGCACGCCGAACTGGTCCGGGTTGACCAGGAAGGCCACGATACCGGCCACGATCGAGTTCAGCATGATCGTGGAGATGACCTCGCTGACCCCGCGGGTGACCTTCAGGATCGCCGGAATGGCCGCGTACGCCGCGCCCGCGATCGTCGCCACCGCGATGATCACCACCACGTGGATCACCGGCGGCAGGTTCAGCGCGCCACCGACGATCGCCGCGATGATCGCGGCGAACCGGTACTGGCCCTCCACCCCGATGTTGAACAGGTTCATCTGGAAGCCGATGGCCACCGCCAGCCCGGCCAGGTAGTACACCGTGGCCAGGTTCACCGTGTCCACCGCGACGGTGCCCTCGAACAGCTGCCCTGCCATGGTGCCCAGCGCGCGCAGCGGGTCAGCTCCGGAAACCACCAGCGCGATCGAGGACAGCAGCAGGGAGAAGACGATGGCGATCAGCGGTGGCAGCAGCCTGGTACGCCAGCTACTCATGAAGCTTCCTCCACAGTGGACACTCCGGTCATCGCGGAGCCGAGTTCCTGCGGGGTGACCGTGGCCGGGTCCGCTTCGCTGACCAGACGGCCGCGCAGCATCACCCGGATCGTGTCGGACAGCCCGATCAGCTCGTCCAGGTCCGCCGAGATGAGCAGCACCGCCAGCCCGGCCGCGCGGGCGTGGCGGATCTGCTCCCAGATCAGCGCCTGCGCGCCGACGTCCACCCCGCGGGTCGGGTGCGAGGCGATCAGCAGCACCGGGTCGCCGGAGAGTTCCCGGCCCACCACCAGTTTCTGCTGGTTGCCGCCGGACAGCGCGGCCGCCGGCACGTCGATGCCGGGGGTGCGCACGTCGTAGTCCTCGACGATCCGCTCGGTGTCCTTGCGGGCGCCCGCGATGTCGAGCAGCTGGCCCTTCGCCACCGGCCTGCGGGTCTGGTAGCCCAGCATCCGGTTCGCCCACAGCGGCTGGGTGAGCAGCAGGCTGTGCCGGGTGCGGTCCTCGGCGATGTAGCCGATCCCGGCCTCGCGCCGGGCCAGCGTGCCGAGCCTGGTCAGGTCGCGGGCCTTGCCCTCGGCGTCGACCAGCTCGATCCGGCCGCCGCCGGCCCTGCGCATGCCCATGATGGTCTCGACCAGCTCGGTCTGCCCGTTGCCCTCGACCCCGGCGACGCCGAGCACCTCACCGGCGCGCACGGAGAACGAGATATCGGAAAGAACCGCCCGCGCTGTGTCATGGGTCCCCTCGGCGTCCAGGCGCAGCTCGGTCACCCGCAGCACGTCCCGGTCGGTGACCGTGGACTCGCGGGTCTCCGGCCTCGGCAGGTCGCGGCCGACCATCATCTCGGCCAGCTCGCGGGAACTGATCTTCTTCGGGTCCGCGGTGCCGACCGTGGTGCCCCGGCGGATCACCGTGACGGTGTCCGCGATGGCCCGCACCTCGTCCAGCTTGTGCGAGATGAAGATGAAGGTGAAGCCCTGCTCCTGCATGGCGCGCACGGTGCTGAACAGCGCGTCCACCTCCTGCGGCACCAGCACCGCGGTCGGCTCGTCCAGGATCACGATCCTGGCGCCCCGGTAGAGCACCTTGACGATCTCCACCCGCTGGCGGTCGGCCACCCCGAGCTGTTCGAGCAGGGTGTCCGGGCGCGCGTTCAACCCGGTCCGCTCGGCGAGCTCGGCCAGCTTCGCGCGGGCCTTGCGGCCGATGCCGTGCAGGCTCTCCGCGCCGAGCAGCACGTTCTCCTGCACGGTCAGGTTGTCGGCAAGCATGAAATGCTGATGCACCATGCCGATCCCGGCCATGATGGCGTCCTGCGGGTTGCGCAGGCGCACCTCTTCGCCGTTCACCGAAATGGTGCCCTCGTCGGGCTGCTGCATTCCGTAGAGGATTTTCATCAGCGTGGACTTGCCGGCGCCGTTCTCACCGCAAACCGCGTGCACCTCACCGGCGCGCACCGTCAGGTTCACATCGGAATTGGCCACCACACCGGGAAACCGCTTGGTGATCCCGGACAGTTCGACGACCGGCACGGCACCGCTGGACGCGGGTTCAGGATTAGTCATTCGCGAAGACACCCCAAATCACGTAAGGGGCCCGGGAAGGGATTGCCTTCCCGAGCCCCGCACGCGACGGCTCTATTTCTGCGGCTTGTCCGACACCGAGATGGCGCCGGAGACGATCTGGGCCTTGTACCCTTCCAGGACATCCTTGATGTCGTCGACCTTGCCACCCGTGGTCGAGTAGCCGACGCCGTCCACCTTCAGGTCGAAGCGCTTGGGCAGCGTGCTCAGGTCGTTCTTGGCCACGGCCTGGATGTAGTCGAACACGGCCACGTCGACCCGCTTGATCATGGACGTCATGATCACGTCCCGGACCGCTTCCACGGTCTTCTGGTTGTACTGGTCGGAGTCGACCCCGATGGCCAGCGCGTTACCGGCCTTCGCGGCCTCGAACACGCCCTTACCGGAGGCGCCGGCGGCGTGGTAGACCACGTCCGCGCCCTTGTCGATCTGGGCCTTGGCCTTGACGTTGCCCTTGGCCGGGTCCTGGAAACCGGAGATGTCGCCGGCCGGGGTCAGGTACTCGTCCTCGATCTTGACCTTGTTCGACGCGGCCTTGGCGCCCTGCAGGAAGCCGGCCTCGAACTTCTGGATCAACGGGGTGTCCACCCCGCCGACGAAGCCGATGTGGCAGCTCTTGCTCTTGTAGACCGCGGCGACCCCGGCCAGGAACGAGCCCTGCTCCTCGGCGAAGACCAGCGGGGTGACGTTCGGGGCCTTCACCGAGTCGTCGTCCACAATGGCGAACTTGGTGTTCGGGAACTTCGGCGCCACCACCTCGACCGCCTTCGCGTAGGCGAAGCCCACCGCCACGATCGGGTTGAAGCCCTCGGTGGCGAGCTGGGTCAGCCGCTGCGCCTTGGCGTCCTCGGACTCGCTGGCCGAAGCAGTGCTCTCGTTGGTGTCCTTGACACCCATGTCCTGCTTGGCGCGGTCCACCCCGGCCGCCGCCGCGTCGTTGAAGGACGCGTCACCGCGGCCGCCCACGTCGAAGGCGAGGCCGACGCGCAGCGCGCTGGCGTCCACCTTCTCCCCGGCGGCGCTGGAGCTGGACGAGGCCGCGGGCGCCGCGGCGGGCTTGGGCGCGGTCGCGCACGAGCCGCCCTGGTCCCCGGTTGCGGCATTGTTGTTGTTACCGCTGTTGCCGGAGTCTTTGGCGCAGCCTGCCAGTGTGATGACACCGGCCATGGCGATCGCCGCCAGCGCGGTTCCTCGCGTGCGATGCAAGGTCTGTCTCCCTCCCCGCTGTGTACAACGGTGTGCCCAGGTCCGATCCCAGATGTCGGACTCGACTGGCGAACCGTACCTGTCCGCCACTGAAGGGACATACCTAAGGCACCGCACGTAACCTAAATGTTTGCTCAACCTACTTACCCGCACCCACTCCCTCACTTACCGTTACCCCGCAAAGGTCTCTCAAGGCCACCTTTGCCACCTTGCAGGTTGCAAAGGTGGCCTTGAGGGACCATCAGTGAGCTGGGGTTATCCGCAGGGAAAAGCCGCCGTTACGGGTGACCGGCACGGTGAGCGTGCTGCCGGAATCGACCCGCTGGGTGCTGAACGTGAGCTTGCCGTCCGCGCCGTCCGTGTACAGCTCGGCATTCCACGCACCGGCCGGCAGGAAGCCGAGCCCGGTGCGCACCTGGCCCGCCTCGCCGGCGGTGATCGCGCCGACGTACCAGTCGCTCCCGGACCTCCGCGCCAGCACGGCCAGCCTGCCCGGATCGCCGTCCAGCAGCTTCGTCTCGTCCCACACGGTCGGCACGGCGCGGAGCAGCTGCTCGGCGAGCGGATACCGCGCGTACGTCGCCGGGCTGTCCGCGAAATGCTGGGCACCGGACTCGTAGACCACCGACAGCGCCAGCTCGGCGGCGTCGCTGTTCGGCCGCACCCCGCTGAAGGTGACCGGGGTGAAGTCCATCGGGCCGGTCAGGTTCCTGGTGAACGGCAGGGTCAGGTAGTGCTCGATCGGGAACGGCTCACGCCCCGGCTTCGGCCTGGTGCCCTCGGCCCCCTTCACCGCCTCCACCGACAGCACCTGCGGCCAGGTGCGCTCGGTGCCGCGCGGAATCGGCGCGCCGTGGAAGTTGAGCATCAGCCGGTACTTCGCAGAGGCCGCGAGCACCCCGTCGTACCAGCGCATCCGGTCCTGCCCGTCGGACTCCACGAAGTCGATCTTCAGCCCGACCACGCCCCAGTCGCGGTACTGCGCGAACAGCCGCTCCCGCTCGCTGTCGGTGTCCACCTGCTGCCAGCGCAGCCACAGCCAGATCGCGACGCCCCGCTGTCGGGCGTACTCCACCAGCTCCGGCACCCAGGCCGCGTTCCAGCCCGAGTCGACCAGGCTGTACTCCCAGCCTTGTTTCGCCGCGTAGTCCACGTACTCCTTCTGCTTCTCCAGGCTGCCGGGGCTGCCCCCGTCCGCCCACCACGACCAGGCCGCCACCCCGGGCTTGATCCACGAGGTGTCCGCCACCTTCGACGGTTCGGCCAGATCGGTGACCAGGTCGCTCTCGGTGACCGTGGCCAGGTCGCCGACGATCATCGTGCGCCACGGCGTGGCCAGCGGCGCGGCGCTGGTCTCGGTGGGGTCGGGCAGGGTCAGCCGGAACCGGCCCGGCGCCGAGCCGAGGGTCAGCCGCGAGCCGCCGTAGCGTCCGTCCAGATCGGACTCCAGAATGGACAGCCAGGAGTCGCCGACGTGGAACAGCGACGGATAGCCGTACTCCGCGGGCTGCTGCTCCCCCACTTTCTTGTGCGCGTGCGCGCTCTCGTAGTCGCTGCGGCCGTTGTCGTAAGGCAGTAAAAAGGAATCGGCCGACACCGGGACTGCGAACTCGGATGCCTCCCGCACCACGGTCACCCACTTCGGGCCCGGGAAGACATAGCGGTAGGCGACCCCGTCCGCGGCGACCCGGAACACCACGTCCATCGGCTGGCCCCCGGCCCGCAGGTGCAAGGTGGTCTCGGCGGCGTCCAGGCTGTGCTCGAGCCGTCGGCCGGTCTTGGTCTGGTAGCTCTCCTGGACGTGACGCTGGGACATGCCGGCGAAGCTCAGGCCTGCGGTGAAGTCGCCGTGCGCGGTCTCCACCCCGAGCGCGGACCGCTCCAGCACGGTGGTCGCACCCCGGCGCACGCTCAACGTCAACCTGCCGTCGTCCAGCGACACCTGCGCCTCAGGCGTGCCGCCTGCCCGCGCGGAAACCCCGGGCGCGCTCAACGTCCAGCTCTCCGCCGGACTCGCCTGCCCGCTATCCGGCACCCCCACCAACACCGCCCCCACCACCACCGCACACCCGAACATCACACGTTCCTTCATCCACATTCCTTCCCATGCAGGTCAACGGTCGTGAGTGAAAAGTGTTGCCAGGGCAACACTTTTCACTCACGACAAGGTCAGGAGCGGCGCGAATGTCCACAACGGACGAATGCCCGCGGCCCGCAGCGAACGGGTGGCCCGCACGAAAGCGTGGAGTTCGAGTTCACTCTTTTCGGTGATCATGGCGTCGTGCGGCGGGCTTGCCGCCGCACCGGGCACCGGACCGTCCGATGTGGCCTGCACCACCCGGCCGCCGAACAGACCACGCTGCGGGAAACCACTCGACTCGGGCATCCACCACTCCCTTGAGGCCAGCACCGGACGACATCGCGATAGATCGGATGTATAGCCCGAACCTGAAGATATGAGGTGCACCACAAACCGTCAACAATACCCAGCAACCACCAGCCAAATGGCCGATCTACACCCAGGACGGCGGACGTACGGACGACGACCCACTGCTGCGGTCGGCGTAAAGATCGGATGTACAGCGGGTTCGGCGGCGGAACACCGCCGACAGCCATGTGACCTGGCACGCACCGGCCGGGCACGGCGTGTCTCGTCCATCACAGAGACCACACCGAGGTTCGGTGGCGCGGCGCGAGCGGGTTTAGCATCCTTTCATCCACGCTCGATGACCGTGAAACTCGGCACCGTCGCCGGAAGTCCCCTGTGGACTCCAGGCCCCGGGCTGCGCACGCACAAGGTCAACCGGGCACTGTTCAGCCATGACGTTGGAGGCCGTTCACCGATGTCCACCACGGCTAGCACCGCAGAAGACGCGGGCGCGAGCGATCGGGCGGGTGCCTCTCGCCGGAACGGGACCTTCTACCGGGGCGATCCCGGTATGTGGTCCTGGGTCCTGCACCGGATCACCGGTGTGCTCACGTTCTTCTTCCTTTTCGTGCACGTGCTCGACACCGCGCTGGTGCGGGTCTCGCCCAGCACCTACAACGAGGTCATCGAGACCTACAAGACCCCGATCGTGAACCTGCTGGAGGTCGGGCTCGTCGGCGCGGTGCTCTACCACGCGTTGAACGGAATCCGGGTGATGCTGGTCGACTTCTGGTCGAAGGGGCCCCAGTACCAGCGCCCCATGCTGTGGGGAATCGTCGCGATCTGGGTGGCCGTGATGGGCCCGGGCACCTACTTCATGCTGGAGCGGACCGTCTCCACGATGTTCGGAGGTGGCAGCTGATGACCAACCCCGCCCTCCCGCTGGACAAACCGCGCTCCCCGCGGCGCCCGGCCGCCCGGCGCAGCAACTTCGAGCTCTACAGCTGGCTGTTCATGCGGCTGTCCGGACTGGCGCTGGTCATCCTGGTGCTCGGCCACCTGCTGATCATGAATATCCTGGACGGCGGCGTGCACCGGATCAACTGGGGCTTCGTGGCCGGCCGCTGGGCGTCCCCGTTCTGGCAGTTCTGGGACCTGTCGATGCTGTGGCTCGCCCAGCTGCACGGCGGCAACGGGCTGCGCACGATCATCGACGACTACGCCCGCAAGGACGTCACCCGGTTCTGGCTGAAGATCGTGCTCTACGTCTCGATGGTGCTGATCCTCGCCGTGGGCACGATGGTGATCTTCACCTTCGACCCGAACATGACCGCCGACTGAGCCTCCTGTAGCCCACCACCTCGGAGTTTTCATGCAGTTCCACAAGTACGACGTGGTGATCGTCGGCGCCGGTGGCGCCGGGATGCGCGCGGCCATCGAGTCCGGCCAGCGCGCCCGCACCGCGGTGCTCACCAAGCTCTACCCCACGCGCTCGCACACCGGCGCGGCGCAGGGCGGCATGTGCGCCGCACTCGCCAACGTCGAAGAGGACAACTGGGAATGGCACACCTTCGACACGGTCAAGGGCGGTGACTACCTGACCGACCAGGACGCGGCGGAGATCATGGCCAAGGAGGCCATCGACGCCGTGCTCGACCTGGAGAAGATGGGCCTGCCGTTCAACCGGACCCCGGAGGGCCGGATCGACCAGCGCCGCTTCGGCGGGCACACCCGCGACCACGGCAAGGCTGCGGTGCGCCGGGCCTGCTACGCGGCCGACCGCACCGGGCACATGATCCTGCAGACGCTGTACCAGAACTGCGTCAAGCACGGCATCGAGTTCTTCAACGAGTTCTACGTACTCGACATCACATTGACCGAGAACGTGGACGGCCAGCAGGTCGCCTCCGGTGCCATCGCCTACGAGCTGGCCACCGGCGAGATCCACGTGTTCCAGGCCAAGTCGATCGTGTTCGCCACCGGCGGCTTCGGCAAGGTCTTCAAGACCACTTCGAACGCGCACACCCTGACCGGCGACGGGATGGGCATCTACTACCGCAAGGGGCTGCCGCTGGAGGACATGGAGTTCTACCAGTTCCACCCGACCGGCCTGGCCGGACTGGGCATCCTGCTCACCGAGGGCGCCCGCGGCGAGGGTGCGATCCTGCGGAACGTGGACGGCGAGCGGTTCATGGAGCGGTACGCGCCGACCATCAAGGACCTGGCACCGCGTGACATCGTGGCCCGCTCGATGGTGCTCGAAGTGCTGGAAGGCCGCGGTGCAGGTCCGCACAAGGACTACGTGTACCTGGACTGCACGCACCTCGGGGCCGAGGTGCTGGAGACCAAGCTGCCGGACATCACCGAGTTCGCGCGGACCTACCTCGGGGTGGACCCGGTGGAGGAGCCGGTGCCGGTGTACCCCACCGCGCACTACGCGATGGGCGGAATCCCCACCAACGTGCACGGCGAAGCGTTGCGGGACAACACGAACGTGATCCCGGGGCTGTACGCGGCGGGCGAGGTGGCGTGCGTGTCCGTGCACGGTTCGAACCGGCTGGGCACCAACTCGCTGCTGGACATCAACGTGTTCGGCCGCCGCGCCGGCATCGCGGCCGCCCAGTACGCGACCGGGCACGAGCACGTCGAGCTGCCGGAGAACCCGGCGAAGATGGTGCAGGGCATGGTCGACCACCTGCGCACCGCGCACGGCGGCGAGCGGGTCGCGGACATCCGCACCGAGCTGCAGCAGACCATGGACACCAACGCGGCGGTGTACCGCACCGAGGAAACCCTGAAGCAGGCGCTGCACGACGTACAGGCGCTCAAGGAGCGTTACGGCCGGATCGCGGTGCAGGACAAGGGAAAGCGGTACAACACCGACCTGCTGGAGGCGATCGAGCTCGGCTTCCTGCTGGACCTGGCCGAATCGCTGGTGCACGCGGCGCTGGCGCGCAAGGAGTCCCGTGGCGGGCACGCGCGCGAGGACTACCCGAACCGCGACGACGTCAACTTCATGCGGCACTCGATGTCGTACAAGCAACTGCCGGACAAGGAAGACCCGGACGCGCCGCTCGGCCTGACCGGTTTCCTCGCCGACATCCGCCTTGACTACAAGCCGGTGACCTTCACCCGGTACGAGCCGATGGAGCGCAAGTACTGATGACCGCTATTGCACCCAGCACCTCCAAGGTTCCGGTGGTCGCGCCGGACGAGGTCATGATCACGGTCAAGATCCTCCGGTACAACCCGGAACAGGACTCGGAACCGCACTGGGAGGCCTACGAGGTCCCGGCGCTGCCCACCGACCGAGTGCTGAACCTGTTGATGTACATCAAGAACTACGTGGACGGCACGCTGTCGTTCCGGCGTTCCTGCGCGCACGGCATCTGCGGTTCGGACGCCATGCAGATCAACGGGATCAACCGGCTCGCCTGCAAGGTGCTGGTCAAGGACATGATCAGCAAAGAGGGTAAGCAGGCCACGGTCACCATCGCGCCGATCAAGGGTCTGACCACGATGAAGGATCTCTATGTCGACATGGAGCCCTTCTTCGAGGCATTCCGCGCGGTGAAACCGTACCTGATCGCCTACGGCAACGAGCCGACCCGCGAGCGCGTCCAGTCGCAGGCGGACCGCGAGCGTTTCGACGACACGACGAAGTGCATCCTCTGTGCGTGCTGTACGTCTTCCTGCCCGGTCTACTGGAACGACGGCTCGTACTTCGGCCCCGCCGCCATCGTCAACGCGCACCGCTTCATCTTCGACTCGCGCGACGAGGGCTCCGAAGAACGGCTCGACATCCTGAACGACTCCGAAGGCGTGTGGCGCTGCCGCACCACCTTCAACTGCACCGACGCCTGCCCCCGCGGCATCCAGGTCACCAAGGCCATCCAAGAAGTCAAACGCGCCCTCCTCTTCAAACGCGTCTAGCTTTTTGTTGATGCAGCGAAGGCCACCTTGCCTACCTTGAAGGTAGGCAAGGTGGCCTTCACGGACAGCTGGCGAAGTAGACTTGTGGGCGTGGGCGAGCGGCGGCCGTGAGGTAAGCCGCTTCGAGTTTTCGCAGCACGGCCTCAGGGTTATCGCGCAACTCTGTGGGCAAGGTCGGAACCACGGTGACACCAGCAATAGCGTAGCGCGCATTTC
Source organism: Amycolatopsis nigrescens CSC17Ta-90 (assembly GCF_000384315.1). GTDB lineage: Bacteria > Actinomycetota > Actinomycetes > Mycobacteriales > Pseudonocardiaceae > Amycolatopsis > Amycolatopsis nigrescens. Next base: position 2,582,578 of record NZ_ARVW01000001.1, read on the forward strand.
GCTCCTGCGTCCGCGCATACTCGGCTCGGTAAAAGTGAAAGTCCAGGGAATCGATCTCCCAGGCAAGCGCAATGTCATCCCACCAGGCGTCCGGGCAGCCGATATACTCACCGTCCGGCCCATAAATATTTGTGTTCCAATGAGTTGGCGGCGTCCGCATGTTCTTGCTCAGGTCTAGAGCTCGCACCTCCGCCACTGAGCGGAGTTCCTGCACTTCAGCCAATATGCGGCGCGGAATGGCAGTCCCACGCCGGCTACCGGTATTGAGTTCGCGGACCAGAGCCTTGGGCGAGCAGCGGCCTCGCTGAATGGCTTCGATCAGCAGGGCAGCCACCGGCTCGGTTGCCCGCATTCGGCGCACAGCATCGGTTGTCGCGCGCACCAACGGGGCCAGCGGGACTCCGTCTTTCTTCACCTCCTCAGGCAGATAAATTGTGCGCTCAACGGTGAGGAACTCGCTACTCTGTAGCTTGTGCTCATGCGGTACCAGTACATGCATACCTGCATATGCAGGCAGCGCACCGCTCCTTAAGCCATGTCTTCGGCATGCCTCGACCGCCGTGATCAAAGCTTGAGGACCAGAAAAGAGTAATGCCGCCGCGACCCGTTGATCCAGCGTCGGCTCAGCCCTGCTCATCAAGATGACACCGGGCAGCAGGCGCCGCCACGGTCCACCAGGCAGGCATCGTTGATAGATTGTTTTGCTGGGCATACCGAGCGATTCCAGTGTGGCAGCCTTGATGACACCCAGCTGGCTGCGCTCGGTAAGCAGCTCCGGGTAGTCCGCCCATCGTCCTCTCTTCACGAAGCCATAGTCGGCAAATTCTTCTACTCACCGCCACCCCCACTTCGCCAACCTGTGGATAACCCTCCCAGTGTGGATAACTCCTCCGAAAATCCGTGAAGGCCACCTTGCCTACCTTGAAGGTAGTTAAGGTGGCCTTCACGGACAAAAGGAAGGGGCAGTTAGAGGACGGCGGTGAGGGCGTTGACGCGGCCGTGGCCGTAGTGGGAGTTGCGGGACGGGGAGCCGGTGCAGGTCGGGTCGGGACCGCAGGGGACGGGGTCGGCCTGGCGTTCCAGGAGTGACGTGAGAACGCGCGGGGACGCGTGGCGGTGGGTGCTGGCCAGTAGCGCGGCGACGCCGGCGACGTGTGGGGAGGCCATGGACGTGCCGCACTTGGTGCCGTAGCCGCCACCGACCACAGTGGACAGTGGACAGCCGGCGCCCTCGCCGGGCGGGGGTAGCTGGGCCCGGTCACCGCCGGGCGCGGTCACGTCGATCGCACCGCGGCCGTAGTTGCTGTACGACGATTTCGTGCCGGCGTAACCGATCGCGGAAACGGTCACCACGCCATCGAGGCCGCCGGGCAGGATCGCGCAGCTGCGGTCCACCGGATGCGGCCGGTTCGGGTCGGTGGTCTGCGCCGGGATGTCGAAGGCGCTGTTGCCGGCCGCGGCCACGTTCAGCGCGCCCTTGCCGGTCGAGTAGGCCACCGCGCGCCGGACGGCCTCGTAGGCGGCGGCGTCACCGGGCTCCTTCGAGCAGTAGAACATCCCGGGATCGACGTAGTAGCTGCTGTTGGTCACCTCGAAACCGTGCCGAGCGGACCACATGAACCCGCACACCGCCGACTCCGGGAAGATGAGCCCCTCGTCGTTGACCACCTTCACCGCGGCCAGCCGAACGCCGGGCGCGACACCGGTGAAGCCGCGGGCCGTGTCCTGCCCTGCGATCGTGCCGGCGACATGGGTGCCGTGGTCCGATGTGGTCGGCGCCCACGAGGACGGCGTGGGGTCCGCCGCACCGGTGAGACAGCCGGCCGAAGCGGCCGGGTCGAGGGCGCCCTTCAGTGCCGGATGCGTCGGCTCGATCCCGGAGTCGATCACCCCGACGGTCACCGAGCGGCTGCCCGGATTGACCTCGTTCGCCTCCGGCGCCTGAATCGCCCGCATATCCCACTGCTGCGCGCCGAGGTCGTCGGCGGCACTCACCTCGGTGGTCCGCTCGACGTCCCGCAGGTCGGCCCGCGCCGACGTTGCCTCGGCGACGTCCTTGCCGGCCGAGTACGCCCGGTAAACACCGACCTTCTCCGCGAAATCCTGATTGCGCGAAGTGGCGACGGCGACCCCGATCTCCGGGTAGTAGGCGGTTTTCGTCCCGCACTTCTGCCGAAGTTCCGAATCCACCAGGTGCTCCGGGGTGCGCTGGTGGTACAGCACGACGTAGCTGTACTCCGCACTCGCCTGGTCACAGCTCGGCGCCGCGGCCGCCGACGGCGACACCAGCAGTCCGCCGGCCGTCACCGCCAAGGCCGTGGCCGCCGGGATCAGCAGTCGTTTCATCCGGGACATCCCCACCTCCGTGCACCGTGAGCGCTCTTCGCTGGCGAGAACGTTAGGCAACCGGATGACCGCGCGCCGCCCCCGTTCGGGGCAACACGAGCCTCAGTTCCGCGCGCGAAGGCCTCGCCAGCCGAGCACCCCGATCACGGTGCCGAGCACGAACGACACCACAGTCAGTACCGCGTGCACGACAAAATACGCGGTCGGTGAGCCGTCCGGCGCCCATGCCTGGTCGCTTTCCCAAAGATTCTTGGCGAAGGTAATCCAAATGATCCAAGACCACACGCCGAAGGCCAGCAGGAACAACGAGACACGCCGGGACATGCGCCGATTATCCCCTGCCGGGTCAGGTCGGGCGATGCGCCTCAGCGGAAGGGATCGCTTCAGCTAGCCTGCTCGAGTGCCCAGCGCTACTCGTCGCTCGCTTTCGGTTGTCGTTACTGCCATGTTGTCCGGTTTGCTCGCCTTGACGGCGGCACCGGTCGCCGTGGCCGCGCCGCCGGTGACCACACCGCCGACGCAGCCGTCGCCCTGCGCATACAGAGAACTGCCGCCGCCTCCGGTCGACACCTCGGAGAGGCCGGCGCCCGGCCAGCAGGAGCCCCGCCCGCTGCCGGTGCCGGACAAGCCGCTCGGCGGGGACCGGATGTCCGACTGCGGGGTGGTCCTGCCGCCGAAGGCGCTCAACCCGCCCGAGAACAATGCACACTCCTGGGTGATTCAGGACCTGGACAGCGGAGACGTGCTCGCGGCCAAGGACCCGCACGCCAGGCAGCGCCCGGCCTCACTGATCAAGACCCTGCTCGCGCTGGTCGTGGTCAAGGAGCTGAAGCCGGACCAGGTGGTCACGGTGACCGCCGAGGACGCCAGCCAGGAATGCACCTGCGTCGGCATCGTCGCCGGCGGCCGCTACACCGTCGACCAGCTGCTGCACGGCTTGCTGATGCACTCCGGCAACGACGTGGCGCACGCCTTCGCGACCGCGCTCGGCGGCGTGCCCGCGGCGGTGCAGAAGATGAACAAGCTGGCCGCGGCGATCGGCGCGAACGACACCAGGGCGGCCACGCCGTCCGGCCTCGACGGCCCCGGGATGTCCACCTCCGCCTACGACCTGAGCCTGATCTTCAACCAGGCGATGAAGCAGCCGGAGTTCGCCAAGGCGGTGGGCACCAGGCAGTTCGAGTTCCCCGGTTTCGGGGACAAGCCGGCGTTCCCGATCTACAACGACAACAAGCTGCTCAGCCAGTACCCGGGGTTCCTCGGCGGCAAGACCGGGTTCACCGACGACGCCAGGCACACCTACGTCGGCGGCGCCGCGCAGAACGGCAGGAAGCTCGCCGTGGTGATGCTGCGCGCGGAGCAGCAGCCGGCCCGGGTCTCCGACCAGGCGGCGAAACTGCTCGACTACGGTTTCGCGCTGGCCAAGGCCGGCACGAAACCGGTCGGCCAGATCGTCCGGGTGCCCGTCCCCGAACCGGCGCTGGCCGGTGCCGGGCCGGACCTGAACAGCGGCGACAACGCGAACACCGGCACCGGGGCCGGCGCGGACGACCCGTTCGGCACCACCGGCTGGATCCTCACCCTGGTCGTCGCGCTGATCATCGGCGCCGGCTTCGTCATCGGTCACCGCCGGAAGCAGGCGGCTGAGCGGTCCTGATCACCGGGTCCGGGCAGCAGTCGCAGGCCGCCGCGTCCTGCGCGGTGTGCTGCTCGTCCTCGCGGTCGCCCTCCTTGGCCGGCAGGGTCTCCGAGGCCAGCAGCCACATCACCAGCGCGATCAGGCCGATCACCCCGGTGACCACGAACGCGATCGGGTAGGACAGCTGCTCGGCGAGCACGCCGGCCACCAGCGGGCCGAGCACCGCGCCGACGTCGGCGGCCATCTGGAACCCGGCGAGCACCGCGCCGCCGCGGGCCTTCGCGCCCAGCACGTCGGCGACCGCCGCGGTCTGCGCCGGGTTCAGCGCGCCGGCCCCGACCCCGGTGAGCACCAGCGCCAGGATGAACAGCCAGAGCTCACCGGTCAGCCCGATCGCGATGGTGCCGACGGCCAGCAGGCCCATGCCGGCCACCGCCAGCGGCTTGCGTCCCCTGGTGTCCGCGAGCCGCCCCGCCATGGTCAGCACCAGTGCGTTGGCCGCGGCGAACACCGCCAGCGCGATCCCGGTGAACCCGGTGGGCTGGTGCAGCACGGCGACCACGAACAACGGGATCAGCGACGTGCGCACGCCGAACACCAGCCAGCCGTTCGCGAAGTTCGACGAGAGCGCGGCCCGGTAGGCCGGGTGCCGCAGCGCCTGCATGAAGGTCATCTCCGGCGCCTCTTCCGCGTCCGCCCTCGAGGCCAGCCCGGAGTTGCGCAGCTGCGCCCATACCAGCACGGTGACCACGATCAGCGCCACGCCGTAGACCACGAACGGTGCCCGCAGCGACACCTCGACCAGGCCACCGCCGAGCACCGGGCCGGCCACGCTGCCCAGCAGGAAACCGGTGCCCCACAGCCCGGACGCGCGGCCGCGCAGCTCGGGCGGCGCGATCCGGATCAGCAGGCCGACCGCCGAGACGGTGAACATGGTCGAGCCGATCCCGCTCAGCGAGCGGAACAGCAGCAGCTGCCAGTACTCGTTCACCACCGCGCAGGCCAGGCTGCCGCCCGCGACGATGGCAAGTCCCCACAGGTAGACCGGCCGCTCGCCGAACCTGGTCACCAGCCGCCCGCTGACCGGCGCGAACAGCAGCCGCATCGCGGCGAACGCGCTGATCACCACGGACGCGGCGGTGACGCCGACGTCGAAACTGGTCGCGTAGCTCGGCAGTGCGGGCGCGACCAGCCCGTACCCGACCGCGATCAGGAAACTGGCGCCTACCAGTACCCAGATCTCTCGCGGAAACTTCGCTCTTGCTGAACTTTTCGTCGATGCAATGCTCACACTCACCCCAGTTTGTTTCAGGGTGAGCATAAGTCACCGGCGGCGTCGACCCAACCAGCCGAGTACCGCACCGGCGCTGAACGCACCTGCCGCCACCCCGATCCCGGGGCCGCGCTGCACGGACACCCGGGGCCGGATCACCGCGGGTGGCGGCGGCGCGACCGTGCTGAGCTGGTTCTCCTGCGCGGTGGCCGTCCACGCGGTGACGAAGAGCAGGAACCGGGACACCAGGTTGGCGAAGAACAGCAGCCCGAGGATCGGCCCGAACAGCACCGTGCTCGGCGAGGTGGACACGAACCCGAGGTAGACGGTGGTGAGCTGCTTGAGCACCTCGAAGCCGATCGCGGCGATCACCGCGCCCTTGACCGCGCTGCGTGCGGTGACCCGTTCGCGGGGCAGCCTGGCGATCACCCAGAGGAAGACCAGCACGTTGGCACCGAGCGAGAGCAGCACGGTGACCAGCCGCAGCAGCGCCACCGCCCAGCCCTGGTCGTCCAGGCCGACCAACTGGAGCAGCACCTTGCCCAGCCCGCTGCCCGCCGCGGACAGCCCGAACGACACGGCCAGCGCGAGGCCGAGGCCGACCAGCGAGACGAGGTCCTTGAGCGTGGTGGAGACCAGCGGCAGCTGCTTTTTCTCCTGCCCCCACTGCGCGGTGAGCGCGTCGCGGAGGTTGGTCATCCAGCCGATTCCCGAGTACAGCGCCAGCACCAGTCCGACGATCCCGGTGCCGGCGCCCGCGGTCAGCGCGGTGTTCACGATGGTGCTGAGGAACTCGCCGAGCCCCTCCGGCGCCGAGGACGTGATGCCGTCCTTGAGCTTGTTCAGCGCGGCCTGGTCACCGGCCAGGATCAGGCCCGCGACCGAGAAGCCGACCATGAGCAGCGGAAAGAGCGAAAGCACGCTGAAATAGGTGATCGCCGCGGCGTAGTGATTGCCGTAGCGCTCGGTGAAGGCGTCATTCGCTCTGACCACGTGGTCGATCCACGGATACTTCCGCCGTAAGCGGGGAAGCAAGCCTTCCTTCTTTTCGCCCTCGGGCTGCTCTTTCGCCACGAAAGAACGCTAACCAGCCCCGGGGTACCCCGCAACGCGAGCGGGCCGTGCGGGTCAGCGCGCGGCAGGCAGGAAGCCCACCCGGTCGTAGACCGCGGCCAGTGTCTCCGAGGCGACCTCGCGGGCCCGCTCGGCGCCGCGGGCGAGCACCTTGTCCAGTTCCGCCGGATCGTCCATATAGGACTGAACGCGGGCCTGGAACGGGGTGACGAATTCGACGACCACTTCGGCGAGGTCCTTTTTCAGGTCGCCGTAACCCTTGCCCTCATACGCCGATTCCAGCGCCGGAACGGGGCGCTCGGTCAGCGCCGAGTAAATCGTCAGCAGGTTGGCCACCCCGGCCTTGTTCTCCGGGTCGTAAACGACCTCGCGCCCGGTGTCGGTCACCGCGGAACGGATTTTCTTCGCCGAACGCTTGGCGTCTTCGAGCAGCTCGATCAGGCCGTTCGCGGCGGACGAGGACTTGCTCATCTTCGAGGTGGGGTCCTGCAGGTCGTAGATCTTCGCGGTGTCGGAGACGATATGCGCCTCCGGCACGGTGAAGGTCTTGCCGAACCGGTTGTTGAACCGCTGCGCCAAATTGCGGGAGAGCTCCAGGTGCTGGCGCTGGTCCTCGCCGACCGGTACCGCGTTGGCCTGGTAGAGCAGGATGTCCGCGGCCTGCAGCACCGGGTAGGTGAACAGCCCGACGCTGGCCCGGTCGGTGCCCTGCTTGGCCGCCTTGTCCTTGAACTGGGTCATCCGGCTCGCCTCGCCGAAGCCGGTCTGGCACTCCAGCACCCAGCCGAGCTGCGCGTGCTCGGGCACGTGGCTCTGCACGAACAGCGTGCTGCGCTCCGGGTCGACACCGAGCGCGAGCAGTTGCGCGGCCGAACGCCGGGTGCGCTCCCGCAGCACCTTGGGGTCCTGCTCCAGGGTGATCGCGTGCAGGTCGACCACGCAGTAGAAGGTCTCGTGCGTGTCCTGCAGGCGCACCCACTGCCGCAACGCGCCGAGGTAGTTGCCCAGGTGGAAGGAGTCGGCGGTGGGCTGGATGCCGGACAGCACGCGAAGTCGTCCGGCCCGTTCCTGTGGCGCAGCTTGTTCGGACACGGCTGGATTCTCTCAGGCGGCCGTCATCGGAGGAGCGCGAGGTCGGGGTTGGCGAGGCTAAACAGTTAAACGAAGGCTACTTCCGATGGTGCAGCCGTGGAACGTCCGTTTTCTACGGTTCTCCGTATCCCCGGTCCCCCTCCCGGGTCGAGCGAAGGAGCACTCAATGAAGGCACGGTCACCGCGCCGAGGGATCCGGTCCCTCCGCGCCGCCGTCGGCTTCGGCGTCGGCATGATCGCCGCGGCCGTCACGGCGCTGTCCGGGACCGCGGTCCCCACCGCGGCCGCCGCCGACATCGGCGGTGTGGAACCGTTCATCGTGGGCGGCCGCAACGCCACCGAGACCTACTCGTTCATGGCATCCCTGCAGTCCACCAGCGGCAGCCATTCCTGCGGCGGCTCGCTGATCAAGGCGAACTGGGTGGTCACCGCGGCGCACTGCGGCCAGCCCGCCCAGGTGCGCGTCGGCACCACCAACCGGACCAGCGGGGGCGCCGTCGCCAGGGTGGCGCAGCGGATCGCGCACCCGTCCGCGGACCTCGCCCTGCTCCGGCTGTCCACCTCGGTCAGCCAGGCCCCGGTCGCGATCGCCCCGCAGTCCGGCGCCACCGGCACCGCGACCAGGATCATCGGCTGGGGCCAGACCTGCGCGCCGCGCGGCGGCTGCGGTGCGCCGGTGGCGTTGCAGGAGCTGGACACCTCGATCGTCGCGGACAACCGGTGCTCGGGCATCAGCGCGGCGAGCGAGATCTGCACGAACAACCCTGACGGCAACAAGGGCGCCTGCTACGGCGACTCCGGCGGCCCGCAGGTCAAGCAGGTCAGCGGCGCGTGGCAGCTGATCGGTGCCACCAGCCGCGCCGGGAACAACAGCTCCACCTGCGCGACCGGCCCGTCGATCTACGTCGACGTGTCGTACTACGCGAGCTGGATCGCCCAGAACACCGGCGGCTAGCGTCTTACGCAGTGAAGGCCACCTTGCCTGCGTTCAACGCAGGCAAGGTGGCCTTCACTGCATCAGGCCCAGCGGATGCCGTAGACGCCGGGGCCGGCATCTAGCTCGACGAGGTGGGCGCGGCCCGAAGGGGTGACGGCCAGGGGGCGCTGGGCGGTGCGCTCGCGGCCCTCCGGCCGGTAGTAGCCGGTGCACGCCTCCGGCACGACCGGCGCCGGGAACCGGACCTGCAGCAGGAACTCCTTGACCGGCAAGGAAAGCCGGCTCTCGCAGGAGGTGAGCAGGTCCGGGCGCTCATAACGCAGCCGGTACTCCAGCAGCGCGGTGTCCCCGGTGTCCAGGGTGCGTTCCAAGATCAGCTCGGCGACCAGCGACCCGCGGCCGGCCAGCTCCAGGATGCCGCCGAGCCGGAAGCCGGATTCGGCGGTGATCACCGGCACCGCGCGCGCCGGCAGCGCGAGAAAGGTCCGGGTGACCCCGTCCCGCCTTGCCCGCACCAGCTCCCGGACCTCGCGGCCGGACTCCACACCGTCGTCCCCGACCAGGCAGGTCTGGTGCACGCTGAGCCGGTCGGTCGACGAGGTGCCGTCGAGCACGTCGCGGTGGCAGTTGCGGCCGCGCGGCCGTCGTGGCCCGAGCAGCTCGCTCAGCGCGCCGCCCGGCAGGCCGAACAGGTCCTCCAGGATGCCGACTGCGCGCAGCGAGTCCGGGCGCTCCGGCCTGCTGCGCCCGGAGCGCCAGTAGCTGATCGTGGTGATGCTGACCTGCACCCCACGCTCGGCCAGGCGGTGCCGCACGCGGTCGAGGCCGAGGCCGCTGGCCGCGATCGCCCGGTCGAGCGCCAGGGAGAAGGCGGTACCGGATCGGGTCCCCATATCTGGAGACTGTCGGCTGCGTGCCGCCGAAACAATAAGTGCCGAAAAAACTACGGTACGCAGTAAATGGTCAGACGGCGAGCAGCCGGTGGTCGTAGACGGTGGTGCGCTGCCGGGACGGGCGCCCGGCCAGCGACGCGAGGTGGTCCAGCTCCTTCGCGGTACGGGACGAGCCGTGCTCCGAACCCGCCATCCTGGAGATGGTCTCCTCCATCAGGGTGCCGCCGATGTCGTTGGCGCCACCGCGGAGCACCTGCGCGGTGCCCTCGTCGCCGAGCTTGACCCAGGAGCACTGCACGTTGTCGATCCGGCCGTGCAGGGCGAGCCTGGCGAAGGCGTGCACCGCCCGGTTGTCCCGCATGGTCGGGCCCGGCCGCGCCACCCCGGCCAGGTAGATCGGCGCGTTGTGGTGCACGAACGGCAGGCCGACGAACTCGGTGAACCCGCCGGTGTCCGCCGCGATCCTGGCCAGCACCCGCAGGTGACCGAGCCAGTGCCCGGGGTGGTCCACATGCCCGTACATCATCGTGCTGGAGGACGGGATGCCAAGCCGGTGCGCGGTGGACACCACGTCGATCCAGGTCTGCGCGGGCAGCTTGCCCTTGGTCAGCACCCAGCGGACCTCGTCGTCCAGGATCTCCGCGGCGGTGCCGGGAATCGAGCCGAGGCCGGCGTCGCGCAGCTCGGTCAGCCACTCCTCGACGCTGACCCCGGCCTTCGACGCGGCGGACACGATCTCCATCGGCGAGAAGGCGTGCACGTGCATGTCCGGTACCGCGGCCTTGATCGCGCGCACGATGTCGGCGTAGTAGCTGACCGGCAGCTTCGGGTCGATGCCGCCCTGCATGCAGACTTCGGTGGCACCAGCCTGCGCCGCTTCGACCGCCCGCGCCGCCACCTCCTCCACGGACAGCCGGAACGCGTCCGCGTCGCGCTCGCGCTGGGCGAAGGCGCAGAACCGGCAACCGACGTAGCAGACGTTGGAGAAGTTGATGTTGCGATTGACCACGTAGGTGATGTCGTCGCCGACCACGTCCGCACGCAGCTCGTCGGCCAGCCTCGCCATCGTCTCCAGCGCCGGGCCATCCGCGGTGAGCAGCGCCATCGCGGCGTCGGTGTGGATCGGCTCGAGCAGCGCGCCCGGATAGGCGGCGGCCAGCCGCAGCCCTTCGCGGACGTCCGCGTCCAGCCGTTCCGGGGCGGTCGCACCGGCCGGCACCTGGGTCTTGAGGATGTCCCAGTCGCCGTAGACGCTGTCGAAGTCGCCGCGGCGGTCCGAAGTGCGGCCTTCGGTGTCGATCGAGGTGTTCAGGTCCGCCCTGCCGATGGTCTCCAGCCCGCCGTCCGGCTCCTGCCAGCGGTGGCCCTCGACCGGCGCGTCCTCGTCGGCCAGCCCGGTGCCGGCCTCGGCGAGCGCGTTGATGTGCGGGTGCAGCCGGACGTCGATCCACTTCTCGGCGGCCTGCACGTACTTGGGGTAGACGCTCAGCCGCTCGCGCAGCTCGAAACCGGCCTGTTTCGTCCACTCCCGCAGCGACTCGATCTGCGGCCACGGCATCTCCGGGTTCACGTGGTCCGGGGTGACCGGTGAAACGCCGCCCCAGTCGTCGATCCCGGCGCGCAGCAGCAGCCGGTGCTCGTCACCGACCAGGTTCGGCGGCGCCTGCACGCTCACCCCCGGCGGCATCAGCAGCCTGGCCACCGCGACCGTGGCGGCCAGGTCCTCGATGTCCGCGTCCGGCGCGGACCGCATCGCGGTGTCCGGCTTCGCGCGGAAATTCTGCACGATGATCTCTTGGATGGTGCGGAACTGCCTGGCCCGCTGCCGGATCGCGTGCAGGGACTCGGCGCGTTCGGTGAGCGTCTCGCCGATCCCGACGAGGATGCCGGTGGTGAACGGGACGCCGACCCGGCCGGCGTCGTCGAGCACCCGCAGCCGGACCGCGGGCTCCTTGTCCGGGCTGCCGTAGTGCGGGCCGCCCTTCTCCGACCAGAGCCGGTCGGCGGTGGTCTCCAGCATCATGCCCATGCTGGGCGCCACCGGCTTGAGCCGCTGCAGCTCCTCCCAGCTCATCACGCCGGGGTTGAGGTGCGGCAGCAGGCCGGTCTCCTCCAGCACCGCGATCGCGCAGGCCCTGAGGTAGTCCAATGTGGACTCATACCCGCGGGCGTCCAGCCACTCGCGGGCCTGCGGCCAGCGGTCCTCCGGGCGGTCGCCGAGGGTGAACAGCGCTTCCTTGCAGCCGGCCGCCGCGCCGGCGCGGGCGATCTCCAGCACCTCGTCGCGTTCGAGGTACATCGAGTGCAGCTTGCCGGGCACGGTGACGAAGGTGCAGTAGTGGCAGCGGTCGCGGCACAGCTTGGTCAGCGGGATGAACACCGAGCTGGAGTAGGTGACGACGCCGGTGCGGCCCTGGTCCGCCAGATGTGCGTCCCGGACCCGCGCCGCGGCCGCGAGCAGCTGCTCGAGGTCGTCGTCGCGGGCATGCAACAGCACCGCCGCCTCGGTGACGTCGAGGGCCACTCCGTCCGCGGCCCGGCGCAGTGCGCGCTTGGTCGCGGAGGGGGTGGGCTTCGGCTCGGGCGGAGTGATCGACACGCTGTCAGCCATGATCCTGAGCCTACGGATCACCGACCTGCGCGGGTAAGAGATTTCGCTGTGAGGGATTCCTCGTGCGTCCACCCGTCCCCCGGGAATAAACCCGCCCCGACCTGCGTAGCGCAGTTAGCCCGCTAAACGCGGTACCCCGCGCGTGCAAGGAGTGGGTGGGTCAGCGGCGGGACGCGGGCGGAGACGTGGGGGAAAGGGTGGGCCGAGTCGGGTCGTCGGACTCGGTGAGCACGGCATTCGCCATCGCGGTGACGTCCGGGGCACCGGGCTGGGCCGGCACGGCCTTGGCCGCGGCGCGGCGGCGCTGCCGGAGCACACCTGCCGCCATGCCGAGCACGCCGAGCACGACGGCGACCAGCCCGACCGGGCCGAGCAGTCCGAAGGTGACCATCTCCGGCTCTGCGGCTGCCGACGAGTCCGCGGCGGCCACGCCGGAGCCCGCCAGCATCAGCGGCACCAGCGACACCGCCGCCAGCACCACGGCGGACCGTGATTGAACCTGTACTCGGTTGCGCACCGGAGTGCCTCCCGCGACTAAGTACTCACCCGAAAGAGGGACGCTTACCAGGTAGCTCGTGAGAAAACTACCGAGCGTGTCAAGACCGGTCGTTTTTGATCATCTCGCGGGCAGAGACTAGCGACCGACCGAGTGGCGGGCACACAGGGGGCACCACCTTTGGCGTAAGCCATGGTCAGCGAGGCGTAAGCAACCCACCCCGCCCCGTAGTCACCCGAGGAAGTGCAGTTAGCGGGCTAAACGCGCTAGGGGGCGTGTGCAAGTAAAGGGTTAGGGGGTGGTGGGGATGGCGCGGTGGACGAACATGGCGATGAGATCGTCGACAGGGAAGGGTGCGAGCACGTCGGGCAGCGTCAGGTGCTCCACGATCAGCGCGGTCATCGCGAAGTAGAGCAGCAGGACGGTCTCCCGGTCGCCAGGTAGCCCCGCGTCCAGGTGGAAGCGGATATTGGCCTCCACGTCCGCACTGATCGTCTCGGTGAGCGCCGCCTGCAGCCGCGGCCGCCTGGTCGCCTCCAGCCGCAGCTCCTGAAGCGCCAGGAACCCGGTCCGGTCCGTGGAGATCCGCTGGAACAACCCGCGCATCAGCTCGGTCACCAGCTCGACGGACGGCTCGGCGGCCATCGCGTCCGCCAGCTCGGCGGGCCCGGCGCCGACCCGCTGGTAGATCCGCAGCGCCGCCTGGTGGAGCAGCTCCTCGCGATTCGCGAAGTAGTTCGACGCGGTGCCGGCCGGCACCTTCGCCTCGGTGTCGACCGCCCGGAAGGTGAGGCCACGCGCACCCTCCCTGGCCAGCACTTCGACGGCCGCCTCGGTCAGCGCGACCCGCCGCTCGGGGTTCTGCACCGTGCACACCTCCGAAAAAGGGACTTGCAACCACTACGGTCAAAGTACTACAACTAACGTGGTTCAACCAGACGGCCAAGGAGCCCCATGCGAAAACTGACCTACTTCGTCGCTTCCACCATCGACGGCTTCATCGCCGACCCCACCGGGGCGAACCCGATCGGCGTGGACGGCTTCTTCGTCGCCGAGGGCGGGCACATGGAGTCGATCTTCACCGAGTACTCCGACATCCTCCCGGCGCCCGCCCGCAAGGCGATGGGCATCGACCCGCCGAACAAGCTCTTCGACACCGTGCTCGAAGGCCGCGGCTCCTACGAGATCGGCCTGCGCGAGGGCATCACCGACGCGTACCCGCACCTGCGGCACTACGTCTTCTCCAGCACGATCGGCACCAGCCCCGACCCCAACGTGGAGATCGTCGCCAGTGACCCGCTGACGAAGGTGCGCGAGCTCAAGCAGGAGGACGGCCTGCGGATCTGGCTCTGCGGCGGGGGGCAACTTGCGAACGCGTTGCGCCCGGAGATCGACGAACTGATCGTCAAGCTCCACCCGGTCGTCGCCGGCGCCGGAATCCCGCTGTTCGACGGCGAGTTCAGCCCGCAGCGGTTCACCCTGGCTGCACACGAGTCCTTCGACAGCGGGGTGCTGCACCTGACCTACACCAAGCGGACCTAGCCGGGGAAGTCGACGTCGAAGGTGGCGGTGACCGGCGCGTGGTCTGACCAGCGCTGGTCGTAGTCGGCGGCCCGCTCCACCACCACGGAACGGCACTTCTCCGCGATGCCCGGGGTCGCGCAGACCAGGTCGATCCGCCAGCCGGAGTCGTTGTCGAAGGCCTTGCCGCGGTAGGACCACCACGTGTACGGGCCGGGCCCGGCCGGATCCAGCTTGCGCTGCACGTCGACGTAACCGGCCTCGTCGAACACCCGGCCGAGCCAGGCCCGCTCCTCGGGCAGGAAGCCGGAGTTCTTCCGGTTCGTGCGCCAGTTCTTCAGGTCGATCTCGGCATGCGCGATGTTCCAGTCCCCCACCACCAGCACCTCGCGGCCGGCCGCCTCGGCCTTGCCGCGCAGTTCCACGAGATACGGCAGGAAGGCGGCCATGAAGCGTTCCTTCTCATCCTGCCGGGCGGTACCGACGTCACCGCTCGGCAGGTACAGGCTGGCCAGCACGACCCCGGGCAGGTGCACCTCCAGGTACCGCCCGCTCTCCTCGAACTCGGCCTCGCCGAAGCCGATCCGCACGAACTCCGGCTCCACCCTGCTGTACACCGACACCCCGCTGCGGCCCTTGACCGAAGAAGGGGCGTGCAGGCTGTGCCAGCCCTCGGGCGCGCGCAGTTCGGCGGGCAGCTGCTCCGGCTCGGCCCGCACCTCCTGGCAGGCGACGACGTCGGCTTCGGTGGCGGCGAGCCACTCCACGAAGCCTTTCTTGGCGGCGGCACGGAGGCCGTTCACGTTCACGGTGGAGATGGTCAGCACGCCGCGCACGCTACCCGCGCCCACCGACAGTCTTCTGCCAGACTGCCGCCGATGAGCGCACTGACCGTACTCGGCGGCTGCGGGGCATGGCCGGAACCCGGCCGCGCGTGCAGCGGCTTCCTGTTGTCCCACCAGGGTTTCCGGGTGGTGCTGGACCTCGGCTACGGCGTGCTGCCGCGACTGTTGGCCCAGGTCGCCGACGGCATGGTGGACGCGGTGGTCATCACCCACGAGCACCCGGACCACTGCGTGGACCTCAGCGCGCTGGCCAGAATCCGGTATTACCGGAACACGCCGCCGTTGCCGCTGTACTGCCCGCCGGGCGTGCTGCGCGTGCTGGACGCCCTGGAGCCCCGGCCGGACCCGCGCGAGGTCTTCGACGTGCACGAGCTGCCGGGGACCTATCGGGTCGGGCCGTTCGAGCTGAGCACCCGGCTGCTCCCGCACCACGTGCCGAACTTCGGCGTCCGGCTCAGCGCACCGGGCCTGACCGTCGCCTACACCGGGGACAGCGGCCCGTCCGCCGAACTGGCCGAGCTGGGCCGGGACGCCGACCTGTACGTCGTCGACGCCACCCTGCAGGGGCCGTCACCGCAGGCTGAACCGCGTTACGTGATGACCGCGACCGAGGCCGCCGGGTGGGCCGCCCACGCCGGGGCGCGGCGGCTGCTGCTCAGCCACTTCTGGCCGGGCAGCGACCGCGCGATCTCCGTGCGGGAAGCGCAGGCCGTCTTCTCCGGTGAGGTCTTCACGGCCGAGGAAGGGCTGACCGTCGAGCTCGGCTAGCCGCAGTTGGACCCGCTGGTCGGCTTGAGGAACTCCGACGCCGCCCACTTGCCCTCGGCCAGCTTCCGGAACCCGTTCTGCACCTCGGGCTGGGCGTCGGTCTCCGCGTTCTGCTGGAACTTGCCGACAATCCCGGCGTTCGCGTTCGGCTCCGACCGCACGTTCAGCACGTCCGCGCTGACCGTGACCCGGCAGCCGGTGGGGGATCCGCCCGTCGCGCCCTCCGAGGGCTGCTGGTCGGAACCCATGGCGTAGACGATCAGGACGCCACCGAGCACCGCGATGATGATCAGCACTCGCTTCGGAATGCCCAACATGACGCGCTCCTAGTGCCTTGGACCCTGGCTCGACCAGGGTAGGGCCGATAGAGCTCCCCCGGTAAGGTCAGCCACCCGCTGGCGCCAATGCGCACTCGCCTGTTGACACTGCGTGATCACCCGTTGGTTCCGTGGTCCCGGTTCCCCGCCGGTCCAGGCCCACCGGCGGCGGCCCCGGTGACCCGCTGTGCCTGTCCGATGTCGTTCATCGCCGACCGCCGGTAGCCGTAGGCCGCATAGACCACCAGCCCGAGCACCAGCCACAGGCCGAACCGCGACCAGGTGACCCAGTCCAGCTGGCTGACCAGCCAGACCGAGAAGGCGACGCCGACCGCCGGCACCAGCGGTATCCACGGGCAGCGGAAGCCCCGCGGCAGGTCCGGCTGACGGCGGCGCAGCACCACGACCGCGATCGAGACCACCATGAACGCGGCCAGGATGCCGATGTTCGTCAGCTCGGCCGCCTCCCTGATCGGCAGCAGCCCGGCGATCACCGCGGACACCACGCCGACGATCCAGGTGACCCGGCTGGGCACCTTGCGCACCGGATGCGTCTTCGCGAACCACTTCGGCAGCAGGCCGTCGCGGCTCATCGCGAACCAGACCCTGGTCACCGCCAGCATGTTCGCAAACATCGAGGTGGTGATGCCGAGTACCGCGCCCACCGCGACCACGATCGCCAGCGACGGCAACCCGACCGCGGCCAGCGCGCTGGAGAACGGGCTCTGCGTGTCGATGTCCCGGTAGTTCTGCATGCCCAGCAGCACCACGCAGACCAGCACGTAGATCACCGTGGCGATGCCGAGGGAGAGCAGGATCGCCTTCGGCATCGCCTTGCGCGCGTCCGCGGTCTCCTCGGCCGCCGCGCTCATCGCGTCGTAGCCGTAGACCGCGAAGAACGCCGTCGCCGCACCCGTCACCGCGCCGCCGAGGCCGAACGGCAGGAACGGCGAGTAGTTGCCGCCCTTGATGTGGAACGCGCCGGCGACCACCACCACGAGCACCAGCACGATTTTCATCACCACCAGCGCGGTCTCCACCCGCGCCGAAGATTTCGCACCGCGGTTGAGCACCCAGGCCAGCAGCAGGCACATCAGCACCGCGAACAGGTCGATCTTGTGCCCGGCGCCCGTCCCCGGCGCGCCCAGCATCCACGACGGCAGGTCGAAACCGAGTTGCTGCACCAGATACGAGAAGTAGCCGGAGACGCCGATCGCCACCACCGCCACGATCGCGGTGTACTCCAGCAGCAGATCCCAGCCGATCAGCCAGCCGACGAGCTCGCCGAGCACGGCATAGGCGTAGGTGTAGGCGGAACCGGCCTTGGGGATGAGGCTGGTGAACTCCGCGTAGCACAGCGCCGCGGCCGCGCTGGCCAGCACCGCGAGCACGAAGGAGATGATCACGCCGGGGCCGGCGAGCTGGTTGGCCACCACACCGGACAGCGAGAACACCCCGGCGCCGACCAGCCCACCGAGGCTGAGCGCGGTGAGCTGCCAGGTGCCCATCACCCGCTTCAGCCCGACCCCGCTGTTCACCGGCTCTTCGATGTCCTCGATCGGCTTGCGCCGGAACAGAGCGTGACTGCTCACGTGTACGAACCTTTCACCAGGGTCGTGAGTGGAAACGGTTGCCGGGGCAACCGTTTCCACTCACGAGGGTCAGGCGAGCTGGACGGTGCGCGGGGAGGTGTAGAAGCGCAGGGCCGCCTTGCCCTGCTCACGCCCGCCGTAACCGGAGTCCTTCTCCCCGCCGAACGGCAGGTGGAAGTCCACCCCGCTGGTCGGCGCGTTCACCTTCACCATGCCGGACGCGCATTCGTCCACATAGGACATGGCGGCGGCAAGGTCGTTGGTGTAGAGCGCGGTCACCAATCCGTACGAGGTCGCGTTCGCCAGCCGCACCGCACTGTCCACATCGGATACCGAGGTGAGCGTGCAGATCGGGCCGAAGACCTCTTCGGTGTTCAGCGGCGCGTCCGGAGCGAGGCCGGCGACCACGGTGGGCGCGGCGAACCAGCCCTCCCCCGGCGGCTTCCCGGCCGTGTGCACGCGACCGCCGGAGCCATCGGCGGCGTCCAGCACCCGCCGCCGGGCGGCCTCGCTGATCACCGGGCCGACCGCGACACCCTCCTCCGCCGGGTCGCCGAAGCCGAGCCCGCCGATCCGCGCGAGCAACGCCTCCTCGAACGGCGCCGCGTCGCCGACCACGAGGACCCGCTTGGTCGCGGTGCACTTCTGGCCGGCGAAACCCATTGCCGCGGCGGCGATGTGCCCGGCCGCCCGGTCGAGATCCGCGTCTGGCAATACGATCGACGCGGACAGCCCGCCCATTTCGCACTGCGCCGGGATTCCCCGCGCCGCCGCGGCCACCGCGACCTGCCTGCCCACCTCGCCGGAACCGGTGAAGGAGACCAGGTCGGCCGAGTCCACCAGTGCCGCACCGGTCTCCCCGAGACCCGGCAGCACGGTGCACAGGCCGGCGGGCAGCAGCGGGGCGAACAGTTCCGCCAGCCGCAGCGCGCAGGCCGTCGCGTCCGGCGAAGGCTTGATCACCACCGCGTTCCCGAAGGCCAGTGCGGGCGCGGCCTTCCAGACCGGGATGGCCAGCGGGAAGTTCCACGGCGTGATCAGCGCGGCCACCCCGCGCGGCCGGTGCACGGTGAAGCTGAGCCCGCCGGCCCCCGGATAAGTCTCGCCGTACGGGTCGAAGCACTGCTGCGCGTAGTACCGCAGGATGGCGACGGTCCGGTCCACTTCGCCGAGCGCCTCGCCGATCGGCTTACCCACCTCGCGCACCACGAGCCCGGCCAGTTCCCGCCGGTTTCCGGCCACCGCCTCCGCCATCGCGGTGAGCCCGGCCGCCCGGTCCGCGGCCGGACCGCGAGCCCAGCTCCGCCCGGCCACCCGCGCCTTTTCCACCACGCGGAACGCTTCGCCCGCCTCAGTCGCGCGCACGTCCAGCACCACATCGGCCGGACGCTGCGGGGAAACGGAAACCAGCCTCACAGCGTGAACCCCTTCGGGAACGGGTCGTCGGGATCGAGCAGGTACTGACCCATCCCGGTGATCCAGGCCCGCCCGGTCACCGTCGGCACCACCGCGGGCAGCCCGCCGACCGTGGTCTCGCCGACCAGGCGGCCGGTGAACCGGGTGCCGAGCAGCGAGTCGTTCACGAAGTCCGTGCCCAGCGCCAGCTCACCGCGGGCGTGCAGCTGCGCCATCCGGGCGGAAGTGCCCGTCCCGCAAGGAGAGCGGTCGAACCAGCCGGGATGGATGACCATCGCGTTCCTGGCGTGCCCGCCGTCGACGCCCGGTGCCACCAACTGCACGTGCTTGCAGCCGCTGATGCCCGCGTCGGCGGGATGCACCGGCCGGTCCTGCTCGTTGATGGCGTCCATGATGGACAGACCGGCGGTCATCATCCGGTCCTTCTCCGCCTTGTCGAAGGGAATGCCGAGCTGATCGATCGGCAGGATGGCGTAGAAGTTCCCGCCGTAGGCCAAGTCGTAGCTGACCTCGCCGAGCCCGGGTACCCGCACGGTGGCGTCGAGCCGCAGCGAGAACGCCGGCACGTTCTGGAAGGTCACCGACTTCGCGCGGCCGTCCTCGACCGCCACCTCGGCCACCACCAGCCCGGCCGGGGTGTCCAGCCGGACCGTGGTCACCGGTTCGGTCACCTCGACCATGCCGGTCTCCACCAGCACGGTGGCCACCCCGATGGTGCCGTGCCCGCACATCGGCAGGCAGCCGGAGACCTCGATGTAGAGCACGCCCCAGTCCGCGTCCGCCCTGGTCGGCGCCATCAGGATGGCCCCGCTCATCGCGGCGTGCCCGCGCGGCTCGTTCACCAGCAGCTCGCGGATGTGGTCCAGGTGCTCGACGAAATGCGCGCGCCGCGCCGCCATGGTGGCCCCGGGGATCACCCCGACCCCGCCGGTGATCACCCTGGTCGGCATGCCTTCGGTGTGCGAGTCGACCGCGGCGAAGTACCTGCGGGCCCGCATGTCAGGCCGCCACCGGGTGCGCGGCCAGGTAGTCCACCGCGCGCCGCATGTCGGCGTCCAGCCGGTCCAGCTTGTCCCCGGACAACGGCCCACGCGGCGGACGGCAGGGGCCGCCGAACCGGCCGACCAGCTCCATCCCGCGCTTGATCGCCTGCACGAACTCGGTCCGCGAGTCCCAGCGGAACGCCGCCACCAGCGGTTCGTACAGCGCCAGCGCCTCGGCCAGTTTTCCTTCCTGCGCAAGGGAGAACAGGTGTGCGGACTCGGCGGGGAATACGTTCGGGAAACCGGCGAACCAGCCGGTGGCGCCCATCAGCAGCGCCTCCAGCGCGACGTCGTCCGCGCCGGCCACCACGGTCAGCTCCGGCGCCAGCTCGCGGATCTCGAGCACCCGCCGGACGTCCCCGGAGAACTCCTTGACCGCGACCACGTTGTCCAGCTGCGCGATCTCGGCGACCACCGGCGGCAGCATGTCCACCTTGGTGTCGATCGGGTTGTTGTAGATCATCACCGGCAGCCCGACGCTCGCCACCTGCTCGTAGTGGTGGATCACCTCGGCGGTGTTCGCGCGGTACATGGTCGGCGGCAGGCAGAGCACGCCGTGCGCCCCGTCCTCGGCCGCCTTCTCCGCCCACTCGCGGGCCTGGTGCGCGCCCACCCCGTGCACCCCGACCACCACGATCCCGTCGTCGCCGACCGCCTCGATCGCGGTGCGGGCCACCGCGCGCCGTTCGTCGGCGGTGAGCGACGAGTACTCGCCGAGCGAGCCGTTGGGGCCGATCCCGCGGCAGCCGTTGCCGATCAGCCAGCGGCAGTGCTCGGCGTAGCGGTCGAGGTCCACCCGCAGCCCGGCCGGCGCGCCCGCGTCCTCGGCGTAGGGCAGCGCGGTGGCCACGATGACTCCGTCCAGCTTCTCCTGCGTCATTGAATCTCCTTAGGTGTTCCGGCGAGTTCCCCGAGCCGCACCGGCGCCGCGATCGGGCGCCGGGAAAAGGCGGCATCATCCGTCATCCCGGTCAGCTCGGCCACATTGCGCCCGCAGATCCGGCCCTGGCACTGGCCGAGACCGGCGCGGCTGACCAGCTTCAGCGAACGGACGCCCAGCGCGTCCCGCTGTTCGACCGCGTCGCACAACGCGCGATAGCCGACCTCTTCACACCGGCAGACCAGGGTGTCGCCGGTGAGCCAGTCCTGCCAGCCGGGCCGGATCGGGTACGCCCGGTCCAGCGCGGCCGCGAACCGGCGCGCCCGGCGGACCCCGCGCAACGCCCGATGCGGCACTTTTCCTTTCGCACCAACAAGTCTGGCGGCCGCGGCACCGGCGACCGCGCCCTCGTACGCGGACAGCTCCGCGCCGCCGATCCCGGTCAGCTCACCGGCCGCGAACACCCCGGGCGCCGAGGTGGCCTGCGCCAGGTTCACCTCGACGAACCCGCCGCGCAACGCGCAGTTCGCGGCTACCGCGAGCTCCAGCTGCGGGGTGAAGCCGAAACCGGCGCACACCGCGTCCACCTCGACCCGCCGCTCCGTACCGGGCAGCACCCGCCAGTCGCGGTCCAGCCTGGCGGTGGTCACCGACTCGACCTGGTCGCCGCCATGCGCGGCGATCACCGTGGTGCGCGGTCGGTACGGCACCCGGTGGCGGGCCAATAGACCGAGATACCCGGCCAGCTCGGCCGCCTTGGCGCCGCCGGCGGCCAGCCCGGCCGGTTCGGTGAGCCAGCCGGTGATCGGGTTGTTCGCCTCCAGCACCCCGAGCACCCGCGCGCCCACCCCGATCAGCGACTCCGCGACCGGCAGCAGGAACGGCCCGGTACCGGCCAGCAGCACCCGCCGGCCGACCGCGACGCGCTGGCCTTTCGCCAGCGCCTGCGCGGCCCCCGCGGTGTAGACCCCTGGCAGATCCCAGCCGGGGAAGGGCAGCACGCGGTCGTAAGCGCCGGTGGCCAGCACCAGTGCCGGCGTGTGCACCGTCCGCCCAGCGCGCCCGGGACCGTCCGCTCGCCCGGTACGCAGGTGCAGCCGATGCCCGTCGCCGGCCGGTTCCAGCGCCAAGGCCACCGTGTTCGCCAGGTGCTCGACCCGCCCCGGAAGCCGGAACTTCTCGTTGCCGTCGAGGGAGTTCTGCCGGTGGTACTGGCCGCCGAGCCTGGCCGCGGAATCGATCAGCAGCACGTCCGCCCCGGCCTCGGCGGCGGCTCGCGCGGCGGACATCCCGGCCGGGCCGCCGCCCACCACCACGACCCGGCTCATGACGGCAGCTCCGCACCGCGCTGCACGCGGATCCGGTCGCCGTCTTCAAGCAGCCGCTGGCAGGCACGCACGTCCGGCACGCCGTTCACCACGACCAGGCAGTCGAAGCAGACGCCGATCCCGCAGAACACCCCGCGCGGCCTGCCACCACCGCGGGTGCTGCGCCACGAACTCCGCCCCATGCCCAGCAGCAGCCCGGCCACCGTCTGGCCGGGGACCGCGGCCACCGGTTCGCCGTCCACCTCGACGTTCACGCCGGCACCTCCCCGGTCACGGCCGGGCGGTCCACCCGGAACGGTTCAGCATCCACAAAGGACTTTCGACCCTGGTGAAGATCCGCGAGCAGGCGTCCAGTAGCGGCGGCGAGACCGATCCCGGCACCCTCGTGCCCGGTCGCGTGCCACAGCCCCGGCAGCCGCGGGTCTTCGCCGATCACCGGCAGGTGGTCCGGCGCGTAGGGCCGGAAGCCGCCGTACGCGCGCATCACCGGCACATCGGCCAGGAACGGGAAAAGGCCGATCGCCTTGCCTGCCAGCTCGGCCAGCACGTCCACCCGGACCGTCTCGTCGAAGCCGACGCGTTCGCGGCTGGAGCCGATCAGCACGGTGCCCGCCCTGGTCGACTCCACCACCGTCGAGGTCTGCAGGTCCGCGTCGCCGCTGACCGTCGCGCCCACGTAGTCGGCGTCGTAAACCTTGTGCCGCACCGATTCCGGCAGCGGCGCGGTGACGAGCACCAGTCCGCGCCTCGGCAGCACGTTGATCGGCGCGCCGGCCGCGGCGGCGAACTCCCCCGCCCAGGGACCGCAGGCGTTGACCACCGCGGCACAGGAGACGACGCCCTGGCTCGTGCGAACTCCACTGACCGCGCCTCCGGCGTTCGTGGTCACGCCGAGCACGGTGTGCCCGGAACGGACTTCGCCGCCCCGCGCGCGGACCGCGGCCAGCAGGGTGGTCGCCGCGAGCACCGGCTGGAGCTGGGCGTCCTCCGGGTAGTGCACGGCGGCGGTGATGCCCTTGGTGAGCAACGGTTCCAGCGCACGCGCCTCGACGGGGCTCAGTTCGACGGCGTCCACTCCGGACTGGCGCTGGGCCGCCGCGAACTCCCGGAGCGGGCCGGCGGCGGCTTCGGCGGTGGCGACCACCAGCCCGCCCTTCGGGTCCCACTCCACACCGGCCAGCTCGTCACCGAGCTCCACTCGCAGCCCGGCGAGCAGTTCCGGCCACAGCGCGCGGGACGCCTTCGCCAGTTCGAGTTCGGGGCCGGGCACCTTGTCGGAGACCAGCACGTTGCCCTCGCCCGCCGCGGTCGTCCCGCTCGCCGGCGCACCGCGGTCGAGCACGACCACCCGCAACCCGGCCGCGCTGAGCGCCTCGGCGCAGGCCGCGCCGATCACGCCGGCACCGGCCACCACTACGTCCGGTTGTGCCATCAGCCCTCACCGCCGTTCATTGAAATGAACGAGTGGAGACTAAGTCGGCGATGTGACCCGGGTCAACCCCGCGCCGACTCCGGCTTCACCGCGGCGCAGGACCCGCCCAGCGTCGGCGGCCCCGCGTCGGCCGGATATTCCAGCAGCAGCACCGAAACCACCGGCCCGCCGACCGTCTCGTAGATGTGCGGATCTTGCGCCGGGAAGCAGACGTAGTCGCCGGGCCCCAGCTCGAACGGCGACTCCGGCGGGCCGACCCTGAGCACACCGGAGGTCACCACCACGTGCTCGCGGCCGGGATGGCCGGCGGAGTGCTGCACCTCGCCGGGGCGGACCCGCTGGTCGTACAGCTCGAAGACGGTCTCGGTGACGTCCATCCGGCGCAGCATCCGCAGGTCAACCGCGTTGCTGCTGAGCACTTCGAGTCCGCTGGAGCGCACCAGCACCACGTCCGGATCGGCGCGCTCGGTGAGCAGCGTCGAGACGGGCACCCCCAACGCGTTCGACAAACTGAACACCGT
Organism: Amycolatopsis nigrescens CSC17Ta-90; assembly: GCF_000384315.1. Classification (GTDB taxonomy): domain Bacteria; phylum Actinomycetota; class Actinomycetes; order Mycobacteriales; family Pseudonocardiaceae; genus Amycolatopsis; species Amycolatopsis nigrescens. Next base: position 2,606,602 of record NZ_ARVW01000001.1, read on the forward strand.
CTCGATGGTCGGATTGCCAGTGCCGGACTCCAGCTGGGACAGCGTGCCCTTCGCGATGTCGGACCGCCGCGCGAGCTCGGACAACGACAGCCCGGCCTGGTCGCGCAACACCCGCAGGTTCGCCGCCAGCACCCGGCCGGCCTGTTCCCGGACCACCCAGACCTCCCTCATTCGCCCCTGAGGCTACCCCCGCCCTTCCTCCCCCCGAACGCCGTGAAGGGGCCCTTGCCTACCTTCAAAGTAGGCAAGGGCCCCTTCACGGACAGTCGCGTCGAAAGGCGTGCTCGGTGCAGGTTCCGCACCGAGTGCGCCCCGGACGGAAATCAGCCCAGGGAGACCTTCTTGGCCAGGTTCTCGTCCAGGGTGGCGAGGAAGTCCTCAGTGGTCTGGAACGGCTGGTCCTTGCCGACCAGTGCCGCCAGGTCCTTGGTCATCTTGCCGCTCTCCACGGTCTCGATGACGACCTGCTCCAGCTTGTGCGCGAAGTCGACGACCTCGGGCGTGGAGTCCAGCGTGCCGCGGTGCTCCAGCCCGCGCGTCCAGGCGAAGATCGACGCGATCGGGTTGGTCGAGGTCGGCTTGCCCTGCTGGTGCTGGCGGTAGTGCCGGGTCACCGTGCCGTGCGCGGCCTCGGCCTCGACGGTCCGGCCGTCCGGCGTGCGCAGCACCGAGGTCATCAGGCCGAGCGAGCCGAAGCCCTGCGCGACCGTGTCCGACTGCACGTCACCGTCGTAGTTCTTGCAGGCCCAGACGTAGCCGCCCTCCCACTTCAGCGACGCGGCGACCATGTCGTCGATCAGTCGGTGCTCGTAGGTCAGGCCCTTGGCGTCGAAGTCGGCCTTGAACTCGGTCTGGTAGATCTCCTCGAACACGTCCTTGAACATGCCGTCGTAGGCCTTGAGGATGGTGTTCTTGGTGGACATGTAGACCGGCATGCCGCGGTCGAGGCCGTAACGCAACGAGGTGCGCGCGAAGTCCTCAATGGACCGGCGGTAGTTGTACATGCCGACCGCGACGCCGCCGCCCTCGGGGAACTTGGCGACCTCGAACTCCATCGGTTCGGAGCCGTCCTCCGGGGTGTAGCTGATGGTCAGCGTGCCGGGGCCGGGCACCTTGAAGTCGGTGGCCTTGTACTGGTCGCCGTGCGCGTGCCGGCCGATGATGATCGGCTTGGTCCAGCCGGGCACCAGTCGCGGGATGTTCTGGATGACGATCGGCTCGCGGAAGATGACGCCGCCGAGGATGTTGCGGATGGTGCCGTTCGGGCTCCGCCACATCTTCTTCAGGCCGAACTCCTCCACCCGCGCCTCGTCCGGCGTGATGGTGGCGCACTTGACGCCGACGCCGTGCTTCTTGATGGCGTTCGCGGAGTCGATGGTGACCTGGTCGTCGGTGCGGTCGCGCTCCTCGATGCCCAGGTCGTAGTACTCGAGATTCAGGTCCAGGTAAGGGTGGACCAGCTTGTCCTTGATGAACTGCCAGATGATGCGGGTCATCTCATCGCCGTCGAGCTCGACGACGGTGCCCTGGACCTTGATCTTGGCCATGAGCAGCGGTGCTCCTCTCGCGGATCTTCGCGTGTCTGTCCGCACTGATTCTTGTCGGCGTTGTGTGCAAGCGGTACAAGCGTACTGCTAAAACCGCGCATGTGGGGCAGGTAGTGGTCGCCGTCAAGTCTCGCAGGAGCCGATCGTGGGCCAAGTCACGGGGGCGGCGCCTTCATCGATGCAGGTCGGCTCCTTTGAGGACCTTGTCGACGGCGTTCTTCGGGCCGTGCAGCGCGAGGCCGACCAGGTTGAGCTTTTCCGTTGGCACACCGCGCACCGCGGCCCGGTTGTCCTCGTCATTGCCGGTGCTGAACAGGTCCTCGGTGAACACCGCGATCCGCAGCCCGCGCGAAAGCGCACGGCCGTGCGCTTTCGTCAGCAGCGCGCCGTCCCCGGCGAACACCAGCACCGGCTGACGGAACATCGCCAGGTACTCGGTGTCGTCGGCGTCCACATAGGGCTCGCCGATCAGGGCGGGGTCGGCCCCGGCGATCGCACTGCTCAGGAAAGCGGTGACGTTGAGCCGTTGCCAGGTCGCCAGGTCGTCCCGCAGCAGGACGGCGATCTTCGTGTCGAACCGGACGGTCACGGTGAAACTCCTCGTCGGACGGGGTGGGACCGTCTGACGATGCGCCTTCTCCGGTACCGCGGTCTTGTATGTTCTTGACATGATCCGGGCCTGGAAACCGGCCGTGCCGGGCATATCCGAGGTCTTCCACGCGCATTTCGTCGACCACGCTTACCCGCTGCACACGCACGACTCCTGGACCGTGCTGATCGTCGACGACGGTGCGGTCCGGTTCGACCTGGAGCTGCACCAGCACGGCGCAGGCACACCGTCGGTGACCGTGCTGCCACCGCACGTGCCGCACGACGGCCGGTCGGCCACCGCGGCGGGTTTCCGCAAACGCGTGCTCTACCTGGACACCTCGGTGCTCGGCACTGGTCTGACCGGCGCGGCCGTGGACCACCCGAACCTGGCCGACCCGCCGCTGCGCCATCGGATCCACCAGCTGCACCGGACACTCGCCCAGCCGGGCGACACCTTGGAGGTCGAGAGCCGCCTCGCCCTTGTCGCCGAACGCCTGCGCCGCCACCTGGACCGGCGGCCGGGCGACCAGCCCGAGCCCGCCCGCCACCTCGCCCACCACCTCGCCGACCGGCTGCGCAACCTGCTGGACGCGCACGTCGCGGACGGTGTCACCCTGCGGCAGGCGGCCGAGGAGTTGCACGCACACCCGACCCATCTGGTGCGCACGTTCACCAGGGCGTTCGGCCTGCCGCCGCACCTTTATCTGACCGGCCGCCGCGTCGATTTGGCGCGGCGGCTGCTGCTGGCCGGGCAGCGGCCCGCGGACGTGGCCACCGCCGCGGGCTTCTACGACCAGTCGCACCTGACCCGGCACTTCAAACGCCACCTCGGCACCAGCCCGGCCCGCTACACCGGCGCGGGCGCGATTCTCGCGACCGGGCCTGGCTCGTGAGATCCTGTCTGCCATGGCACGCGCATTGCACCTGACCGGCGACCCGGACGCCGACAAGCTGCTGACCAAGGACCCGTTCGCCCTGCTCACCGGCATGATGCTGGACCAGCAGATCGCGATGGAGGTCGCGTTCATCGGGCCGAAGAAGATCGCCGGCCGGATGGACGGGTTCGATGTCCGCAAGATCGCCGAATCCGATCTCGACGAGTTCGTCGAACTCTGCGTGACACCGCCGGCGATCCACCGGTACGGCGGCTCGATGGCCCGCCGCGTGCACGCCCTCGCCCAGCACATCGTCGAAAACTACGACGGCAAGACCGACAAGATCTGGAAAGCGGGCAAACCCGACGGCAAGGAAGTCCTCAAGCGGCTCAAAGCGCTACCCGGCTTCGGCGACCAGAAGGCCCGGATCTTCCTCGCGCTGCTCGGCAAACAACGCGGCGTCGAACCCGAAGGCTGGCGCGAAGCCGCCGGAGCCTACGGCGAAGAAGGCTCCCACCGCTCCATCGCCGACGTCACCAGCCCCGAAACCCTCGCCGAAGTCCGCGCCTTCAAAAAAGCCGCCAAAGCCGCCGCCGCAAAGTAGCAAACCGCAACCATTGATATGACAACAGCGCGACGTGTGGCCAGCACATCGTGAGAGAGTTGCTGTCATGGCAGCTGGAGTGACGCCGGGCCACGAGGTTGCACTGGAAACGGGTCGCCTGCTGCTCAGACCTTGGCGGGTAGCCGAGGCTGTCGTCCATCGTGAGCTGTGGACCGAACGGGATCCACGAGTGCCGCCGCACCGCCGAATCGACGCGGACGGACACCCCACGGTCGCGGAGCTCGAGGACTGGATCCGCACCAACCAGCCATCGTCGACCGGGTTGCTGGCGGTCGAGCGGAAGGCCGCTGGTGACGTCATCGGCTACTGCGGCCTGATCGACAGCGAACGAGGATCGAACGGGGAACCGGAACTGGCGTTCGAGCTGCTACGCCGAGTCTGGCGTCAGGGATACGCGACCGAGGCCTCGTTGGCGGTTCTGGACTGGGCGAGATCCTCCGGGTACGAACGTCTGTGGGCCACGGTCTGGGAGTGGAACACCGCTTCTCGCCGTGTGCTGGCCAAGGTCGGGTTCACCGAGACCGAGCGGAAGGAAGTGGACCCGGTCTACGGGACCACCCTGTTCACCACGAGGCGACTCTGACACGCCCGATGTTTGGCCTTGCGGCGCGAGATTGGACGGCGACGTGATCTGGGGCCACCGCGTAACGCTCGTCCATCGGCAGGCGCTTACCTGCGGGGGTCGAGGACGTACCCCAGGGACGCCCGGACCGTCGCGGAGGGAGTGCCGGTGGCGACGGTCAAGAGCGCGGCTCGCCAGGACGCGGCCAGCATGTCGGCGGCGGGCGCCTTGTGCTTGGTCAGCAGCGGTCGCAGTGCGGTGGCGACCGGGTCGTCGCGCGCTACCGGTGGCTGCTCGCCGAGGATCCGGCACACGGTGAACCGGACGGCGGCGTCGAAGGCCACCAGGAGTGCGGCGCGCACGGCGGGGTGCCCTCGATCTCCCGCCGCCGCGGCGGCGCCTTCCATTCGTTCGACGATCCGCTTCTCCATGTCCTCGCGGACGATCAGGTACAGGCCGAGCTTCGAGCCGAAGTGGTGGTACAGCGCGCCAGTGGTGACGCTGGCTTTGCTGGCCAGGTCGACGACGTTGACGGCTTCGTAGCCGGTGAGCTCGAACTGATGGATGGCCGCCTCGATGAGCCTGGCCTTGGCCGAACCCGGGACCGGGATCCATTCACGCATGGCCCAAGCATAACTGGTTGACGGTCGGACGTAACCGGTTTACGGTCGTCCACATGAAACTGACGTTCCTGTATCAGCCGGTGAAGGACATCAAGGAGTCGGTCGCCTTCTACCGCGACACGCTCGGATTCGACGAGTCCTGGCGAGAGGGCGAGTCGACCGTCTCGTTCAAGGTCCCGGGTTCGGAGGTCGAGCTGATGCTCGACGTGCCACCGGACACCGGGCCGCGATGGGGAGCCGGTGGTTTCTACGCCGTCGACAGCGTGGACGCCTTCCGTCAGTCGCACCCGGAGCTCGACTGGCAGGGCGAGATCGAGATGCCGGGCGGCAAGGGTGCGACCTTCCTGGACCCGACCGGCAACCCTGTTCACCTGTTCGACCAGAGCACCGCCGGACCCGAATAGCGAACGACAGGTCTTCTCCGGTCGCGCATCTCGTCGAAACGCAGCTCGGCCTTCAACCGCGGTTTCTACGGTAGGGCGATTACCGCGGTTCGCCGGCTAACCGCGGGAGCGACGGCGGGAGATCAGCACGAGGGCCGCGCCCGCGGCGAGCAGGGCGAGCCCCAGCGCGGCCGGGAACAGCGGGTCCGCACCGGTCTTGGCGAGCGCCGGCTTGGGGCGGCCAGGGCCCGGCGCCGGCTGGCCTGGCGGCGGGTTGGGGCCGTCGGGGCCCGGCTGTCCGGGTGGCGGGTTGGGGCCGCCCGGTTCCGGCGGGGTGACAAGCACCTTCGCGGTCGCCGAGTCGGTCACCGGGGTGCCTGGCTGCTCGGTATCCGGGGTGCCGGTCCCGGTCGCGGTATTCACCAGTTCGCCGGAGCCCGGCGCGGTGGTGGTGCACGTCCACGTCCGGTGCTCGCCCACCGGCAGCCGGTCGAAGCTCCGGTCGCACACGGGCAGCGTCGGATCGGCCACCTGCACCGGCGTGAGATCCACGTTCCCGGTGTTGGTCGCGGTGAGCGTAAATGTCACCGCCGCCCCGGGCGCCACGGTCTCGCCATCCGCCTTCTTCGTCACGTCCAGCCCGGGTTCGGCGACCAGTGCCAGTGCGTCGTCGGTGGCCGTGACCGGCCGCCCGGTCGGATCGTTCCCCTTCGCGGTGGCGGTGTTGGGGATGTCCTCCTCGCCCATGGTGACCTCGCAGGTGATCGGCGCCGAGCTCGCGCCAACGGCCAGGTCGCCGATCCGCACCGTACAGCCGGGCGCAGCCGGATCGTCCAGGGTCACCCCGGTCAGCGGCACGTCACCGGTGTTGGTCACCACGACGGTGAACGCGACCTGCTGACCGGGCAGCACCGGCTTCGCCGGGCCGGTCTTGGCGACCGTGATCCCCGGCCCGATCACGTCGACGCTCGCGTCGTCTGCCCCGGTGACCGGGCGCCCGGTCGGGTCGTCGCCGGTCACCGTCGCCGTGTTGGTGATGTCCTGGGTCGCGGTGATCGCGCAGGTCCTGGTCTCCGTGGCGCCGGGGGCGAGGGTGGCCAGCGTGAATCCGCATGCCGGCGTCCGATCGTCCACAACGGACACATCGGCGAGCGGCACGTCACCGGTGTTGGTCACCGCGATGGTGAACGTGACCCGCTCACCAGCCCGCACCTGCGCCGGGTCGGCGTCCTTGGTGATCCGCACCGCCGGGTGGATCACGTCGACCCGCGCGTCGTCCTCACCGGCCACCGGCGGCCCGGTCGGCGGGGTGCCGGTCACCCGCGCCACGTTCACCACGTCGTCTTCGGGCGCGGTCATCGTGCACTCGTACCGCCGCACCTCCCCGGCGGCGAGCTCCTCGAAAGTGCGCGCGCATTCGGGGGCCACCGGATCGGTGACCGTGATCCCGGTCAGCGGCACGTCCCCCGTGTTGGTGACGACGATCTCGAAGGTCACCGAGTCCTCGGCCCGGAACGGCCCGCCCTGGACCACCTTGGTGATGCCGAGGCCCGGATGCTGCACGGTGAAGCCGGCGGTGTCGGTAGCGGTCACCGGCCTGCTCGTGGGGTCCGTGCCGGTCGCCGTCGCGGTGTTGGTGAACCCGGTCGCCCCGGCGACTGTGGTGCAGGTGTACGTCTGCGTGCCATCCACCGCGAGTGTGCCGAAAGTGCGCGCGCACCCCGGCGTCCGATCATCCACAACGGACACATCAGCCAACGGCACATCACCGGAGTTCTGCACCGTGATGGTGAAGGTGACCATGTCGCCCTCGCGCACCTGCGCGGGCGCGGCGTCCTTGGTGATGGTGATCGCCGGATGGATCACGTCCACCACGGCGTCGTCGGTGACCGTCAGCTCCTTGCCGATCGGGTCCTTACCGGTCGCCGTCGCGGTGTTCGTGAAATCGTCGGCGGGTGCGGTCGCGGTGCAGGTGTAGGTCTGGGACGCGCCGGCCGCCAGTGTTCCGAAAGTGCGCGCGCACTCCGGGGTTCGGTCGTCCACAACGGACACATCGGCCAACGGCACGTCACCGGAGTTCCGCACGGTGATGCTGAAGGTCACCTGGTCCCCGGTCCGCACGACGGCCGGAGTCGCGTCCTTCGTGATGGCCAGCGCCGGGTTGATCACGGCGACCGTCGCGGACGCGGAGTCGGTGACCTGCTGACCGGACTGGTCGGTCCCGGTCGTGGTCACCGTGTTCGTGGTGGTGGCCGACGGGTTCGCAGTGCAGGTGTAGGTCTCCGAAGCGCCCGCGGCGAGCGGGCCGGGCAGGGTCCGCGAGCACGCGGCCGTGGTGTCGTCGGTGATCTGCACCGGATCCAGCGGGCTGTCGCCGGTGTTGCGCACGGTGACGGTCCAGGTGACCTGCTCGCCGGCGTGGATCGTGGTCGGCGATGCGGTCTTGACGACGTCGATGGCGGGCGCGATCAGCGGCACCGGCGCGTCCGCGCTCGCCGAGACCGCGCGACCGAGCGGATCGTCCGCGGTGACCGAGGCGGTGTTCATATCGTCCGCCACCGGGGCGGTCGTGGTGCAGGTGAACGTGCTCTTCTGCCCGGCGACCAGTGTCCCCGGCAGCGTGCGCGCGCAGCCGGCCGCCTTCGGATCGTCGATCCGCACCGAGCTCAGCGGCACGTCCCCGGTGTTCGTCACCGCGATCGTGAAGGTGACGGTGTCCCCGGCCCGGTAGGCGGGCTTGTCCGCGGTCTTGGTGATACCGACCGCCGGATGGATCACGTCCACGAACGCGCTCGCGGTGCCCTCCAGCGGATCGCCGAGCGCGCCCTTCCCGGTCACCTTCGCGGTGTTGGTGAAGTCGTCCGCGAGCGCGGCGCCCGTGCAGGTGTAAGTCTGCGACCCTCCGCCAGCCAGGTTGCCAACGACCCGCGAGCAGTCGGGGTAGAGCGGATCTTCGACCTGAACGTCACTGGCCGGGGCGCCGCTCGGATTGGTCACGGTGATGGTGAACGTGACCGGGTCCCCGGGATGCACCACCTTCGGATCCGCGGTCTTGGTGATCTGCAGTTCCGGCACCGGCAGCGAGAACGCCAGGTTCTGCGCCAGATAGGCGTCCCCGCCTGTGGAGAATCCGATCTTCACACTGGTCGCCCCGGCCGGGATGGACGTGGTCGTGAACGACTTCGCATCCACGCTGTAGTTGTTCTGCACGGCCGGGCCCGATGCGCCGTCGGCGTTGGAGATGAAGAAGTTGCTCGCGTCGCCGGTCGCCGGTTCGAACGCGGGCTGGTCGTTGATCAGGAACGTATCCCGCGGGATACCCCAGTCGCCCTCGTAGGCCGTGACACCGACGTGGGCGTCGGCCGCCGCGGCCCGGAACCCGCTGATGTCCACATTGGTCGTCGGGTCGGTGCTGTTCTGCCGGACGTGCCCGTCGTAGACGAACACCTCACGCTTGCTCGGCGCGTACTGGGCGTTGGCTTCCGGGTAGGAGTAGACCACCGCGACGGACCAGCCACCCATGCAGCCGAACCCCTTCGGCGCCCACACGTTCCCGACGGTCAGCTCCACCGGCGCGCCGGTGGCGACCCCGGAGAACGCCGAGGTGACATCGGCGTAAGCCGAGTAATACTGGCCGCCGGAGTGCGTGTTCGAAGGGTCCTCCGCGTAGGAGGCGGGCGCGATGTCCTGCGCGTCACCGGAGCCGACGGTCAACCGCACCGGCTGGGTGCCCGGCGACCCCGCCGGCAGCACGGCGGCGGTGTCGAAGTTGCGCGACTGGCACATCCGGATCGGCGACGGGACACCGGCGCGGGTGTTGTAGATCCCGGTGTTCCCGGCCCAGTTCAACCGGGCGAACTCCACCTTCGCGCCAGGCGGCACGGTGACCCTCGCGCGGCTGGAGTCGAACGTGCCCGGGTCGGCATCCACATCGGACCACTGCATGAAGTAGTTGTCGTTGACCGTGGTGTTGTCCCGGTTCGCCCCGCCCGCGCAGGCAGCGGGCGTGTTGCCGGACCCGGTCGTCGGCGCCCTGTCGTCCGGGACCGGGCAACGCAGCGCCCCGTTCCCCGCGTACACGAAATCGCCGTACAGCGTCTTGTTGAAGTTCAGCGCGAACGGTTTGACCACCGCCGCCTCGGCCTCGGGGACCACGGCCAGCACGCCGAACGCGAGCGTGAATACCAGAACCAGACGAACGAGTTTGTCCGGAACGGACACGGCGACTCCCGGCAGGCGAAGTGTTGTGAACGGATCTTCACACAATTCGCTGCTCAGGCCTGGTTCGTTAGCTCCACAAGGGACAATGTCACCCGAGCAGGGGTCGCCTGGCCGGGTTACTCCCATCGCGGTCCCCGCCACCGTGGAAGTTCACGTACACGCCGGTGCCCGTCACGCCGGACGCCCGGGTGACAGGCGGCGCGGGAGACCTGCCCGTGCCGGGTCCGCGCCGCGACGCCGCTCGGCCGCCCTGGAACCTCGTCGAACCCGCCGCTCCGCCTTCAAGCGCGTTTCATGACCAGCTTCAAGCTACGGGATGCCGGGGCGTTTCCGCCTCGCGGTACGGCAAGCTCGGTAGGACACGGCGCCGACCAGAGCCATGAAGACCAAGCCGAAAGAAACCACTATTGCGACTTCCCCCTTGGCCAGATTTCCGGCACAGGCGATGAACAACGCTATAGCGATCGGTGCCCACATTCCCGCAACACTCTTTTCCGATTATTAATTCAGCCGCCTGATTTCACTTTTCAACTGCGCAGCCAACCTCCGGCCCATCGGCGTGAGGCCGTAGATCACACCGGGCGAACCACGGGGTCCACCACATACATCCACTATGACCATCGCATCCCGCAGCCACCAGTGTTGACAAGTGGAGTGTTTCAGGAAACACCGCCAGGTGCCCGACCGTCGAAGTTTCCTGGAATTGTCCAGCAGTCAACACTGGCAGCAGGGCCCCGTACCGGATGAGGATCGGAAACGCACGCTGGCACGAACCGCACTTCCGTCACGGTTCGTTGACAAAGGAGCGCACCGTGCCGGGGTCCATCGGACTGCTCGATCGAATGGGTGATCAAATGCTCATGAAAAGAATGTCCGTCATCTTATTTGTCATAATCTTGGCGTTGACTGCGGGAATCCAGCAAGCGGCCGGCACCGAAACAGGATCACCGAGCGCGGGGCAGTGCTTTCCATATCGCAACGTCGTATGCGGCTGGACGAGCACGAACCTGAGAGGGGGCTTCCACCCGTACAGATACTCGGTGGGCAACGCACCCGGAATTCGATCACTGTGGAACAAGCGCCCCGACTGGATCGTGATCTACTCCGGGCGCAACTACACCGGCAGCCGAGTTACAGTGCCAGCGAGCGTCCGAATGAGCGCTACTCCCTTCCCAGTACGATCGATTGGCATGTAGCCGATGCATAAAATCGACGGAGATCCAGATGGCAGCTCGTCGTCAGAGTTTCATCGTGGGCGCCGTGGCTTTAACCATAGTGGGCTGGATCGCTTTCGTAACAGTGTCCATAGGCGCTGAATCCGACATTGGCACCGAGACACCCCTGGCGCTGCGAGGCGAGATCATGGAAGCGTTCGACACCAGGGACGCCAGCAAGTTGATGAAGATCATGGACTACCCATCAAGTTCCGCCAAGGACTTCACGAAAAAATACATCAAGAAGTTGAATGATAGGGGGGTTTCTGCGGTACAGGTACTACTGAAACCCGACTTGAATAATCCCACTCTGGCAGAGATCGCGGGAAAAGCCGAGTCCGGCGGCTTCTCCTTCACAGTCGCAGTCAGGAGGCACGACGGCAAATGGGTTCTGGACTTCACCCCGCCGATCAGTTGAACCCTGCGGCCTGCTACGGACCTACTTTGTCCAGCAAGTCGCGAATGCCTTGCAGCACGGCTTCGGGTTCGTCGATATGGAGCCAGCTGTGCGAAGCGTTGTCCAGCACGCGATGCTCGCCGTCGGTCACGGAGGCGGCGAGTGCGTCGAACAGGGTGCGCTTGGCGTCGTTCAGCCGCTGGAGGAATTCGTCGGAGTAGCCGAACACCTGCTGCATCCCCGGGTCGAACGCGAAGCCGGTGAACGTGATCAGCGGCAGGTCGGGCACCCGCCCGGCGGCATGGATTTCGGTCACCAGGTCACGCAGGTTGCCGCCCTCCACCAGTCCGACGCGGAACGAGCGGTTGGCCAAGTGCCAGTCGATGAGCGGTTCGCGGACCTCCGCAGGCCAGTCCGCGAGCTTTGTTTCGAACAGCTCGCGGACGAACTCGAGCTGCTCGGCGGGGATTTCCGGGACCGCAGCCCGGTCGATCTCACTGTGCGCGAGGTGCTGCTGCTCGGGCATGTGGTCGTCCCACATCTCGCAGAGGGGTTCCAGCCCGACCATGCCGGCGACCTCGTCCGGGAAGAGCTGGGCGAACCGGCGCGCGTAGAGACCGCCGAGCGAGTGGGGAACCAGCACATACGGTCCGGGGACCTCCGCGACCCGCAGCAGATCGCGCAGTTCGCCGGCCACTTCGGCGCAGGTGCGGGGCAGCTCGACCGGATCGCTCCAGCCCGTTCCGGCCCGGTCGTAGACGACGCTGGTGGCGAACTCGCCGGCCAGCTCGGCCACGTTCAGATGATCAAGGCCGATGGCCGAAGCCCCTGGCAGGAACACCACGGCCGGCCCGCCGGTTCCCGCGCGGTGCAGCCACAGGCGACGCCCCGCCACCTCGTAGCGCCGGCCCCGCGGCGCCACGGCCTCCCAAGTCGTGTCGAGATCGTGTCCCATGTCGAGCCCTCCCATTTCATTCTCAACTTTGAGACACGGTATCACGCATGAGACCATCGGGTATGGACACCGTCGAACTGTTCCCGCACCCGGTCCGGCTCCGCATCGTGCACGCCATGTCCGGCGGACGGGCGCTCACCACCGGCGAGCTGTGCAAGCGGTTCCCCGATGTGCCGAAGGCGACCATGTACCGGCACGTGGCCGCCCTGCACGACGGCGGGGTGCTCGAAATCGTGGACGAACGGCGCGTGCACAGCGTCCTCGAACGTCGTTACCGGCTGCTCGAAGCCAACACGCGCATCGACCCGGACCGGATCGCGTCGATGTCCGCGGACGAGCACCGCCGCCTGTTCGGCGTCGCCATGGCCACCCTGCTCGCCGAGTTCAACGCCTATCTAGACCGCGACGGCAGCGATCCGGCCGCGGACCAGGTCTCCTACCTGCAGACCACGCTCTGGCTCGACCCCGGCGAACTCGCCGAACTGGTCGCCGACGTACGTGCCGCGATCAAGGCCCGGACCAGGAACGAGCCTTCGCCGGGACGGTCGCCCCACCTCATCAGCCCAGTCCTGTTCCCCACCGAGCCGCCGACATGACCATCCCGCGAAGCACCGTCATTCCGCTGGTCACCACCACCTGGAAACCCTGGTCCTGCAAGCCCCGCACGGCCGCCACCGAGTCACCAAACCGGCGCACCCGCACCCCGAGCACGGCCCCGCGCGGCGTCGAGCACCCACCGCGAGCCAGCTGACCGGCTTGGCGCCGCCGATCACCTTGCGCAGCAGTCCCTCCCGGACCCGGTGCACCGCGACCCCCGCGGCCAGCAGGTCCGCGGGTTCCTCGCCGGCGCACGGGCGGCCACGATGCGTTCATCCTTGATCGACTCGATCACCACCCGATCCAACCTCGCCGCGTGACGAGCGCCGAATCGGGGTCCAGCCGTCGAGGAAGGTGACGGTTTCGCCGAGCGGGGCACGGTCGATGCGCACCTGGTTCGCGGTCGTGTCCTCGAACCCGATCGACATGCCGCAGAACAGGATGAGCCCGTCCGGCGGCGAAACGACCTCCGCGACGGTCTCGCGGTACACCGACCACGCCATCTGCGGGCAGCTGTGCAATCCCTCGGCGCGCAGCAGCAGCATGATCGTCTGCAGGTACATGCCGAGATCGGCCCACTGCGGCCGCCCCATCGTCCGGTCGATGTAGCCGAGCAGGAGGGCGGGCGCGCCGAAGCAGTCCCAGTTCGCGGCGACGGCCCGCTGCCGCGCCTGCGTGTCCTCGCGTGAGATCCCCAGCGCGGTATAGCGCTGCTCGGCGGCGGCGAACCGGCGCGCGCGGTACGCGGGCTTCAGTTCGGGCGGGTACATCCGGTACTCCCGCTCATCCCCCGGTTCGCCCGCCGCCACGCGCTCGGCGACGCGCTTCTTCAGCTCGGCCAGTGGCGCGCCGGTCAGCACGTAGGTGCTCCACGGCTGAAGGTTGGCGCCGGACGGCGACCGGGCCGCGGCGGACAGCACGCGTTCGAGCACCTCCTTCGGGACCGGCTCATCGGTGAACCCGCGCACCGCCCGCCGACTCGCGACCGCTTCGTAGACCTCCACGAACAAGGACCTCCTACCTGCGCATACGGCTTCTCTACTGTGGTGACAGTTGGCGACGGGGAAAGGTGACCGATGGAACTTGCGGATCGTTTCGAGGCACATCGGCCCCGGCTGCGCACGATCGCCTACCGGATACTCGGCTCGCCGAGCGAGGTGGAGGACGCCGTCCAGGAGACCTGGCTCCGGCTGGGCCGCGTCGACGCCGACGAAGTGGAGAACCTCGGCGCCTGGCTGACGACGGTCGTGTCGCGCGTCTGCCTCAACATGCTGCGTGCCCGCGAGTCACGGCGAGAAGACCTCGCCGGCCACGACCTGCCCGAGCAGAGCCAGGTCCCCGCCGCGACCGGCGACCCGGAGCAGGAGGCGTTGCTGGCCGACTCGGTCGGCCACGCGCTGCTCGTCGTGCTGGACAAGCTCGGTCCCGCCGAACGGGTCGCGTTCGTGCTGCACGACATGTTCGCCGTGCCGTTCGACGAGATCGCGCCCATCGTCGATCGTTCCGCGGTGACCACGAAGAAGCTCGCCAGCCGCGCCCGCCACAAGGTGAAGGGCACGCCGGCGGTCTCCGGCGCGGAACTCGCCCGGCAGCGGCACGTGATCGAGACCTTCCTCGCCGCGTCCCGGGCCGGTGACATCGACGCCGTGCTGACGGTGCTGGCCCCCGACGTCGTGCGGCGGGCCGACCGCGCGGCCATGGGAGAAGGGCGGGCCACCGAGGTCCGCGGCGCGCGGACGGTGGCGGAGGAGATCGTCGTGTTCGGCCGGAACTCGCGGTTCGCCGAGCCGGCGCTGGTCGACGGCGGTGTGGGGATCGTGGTCGCGCCGGGTGGCCGGCTGCGGCTCGTCCTCACCGTCACGATCGAAGCCGGGAAGATCACCGGGTACGAACTCGTCGCGGACCCCGCCCGACTTCGAAAACTCGAGCTGGCCGTCCTCGAGGGATGAGCGGTTCCGCTGATCGAGGAAAACGCCTGCCAGGGAACGAACGATCACTTCGAGGCGGTCTACCGCAACACCGGCGCGACCAGCCGCGAAGAGCTGCTGAGCGGGTCACTGGAGCTTGTAGCCCTGGTCGAGCAGCGCGCGGACCTCCGGATACGTGTACGGATCCCGCAGACCCGTCCCCTTCGGGCGGTGGCGGAGCTCGTACCACTTGGCCAGGCCGGCGATCAGCACGGCACCGACCGCGACCGCGATCGCGTACTTCCACAGGAAGTTCAGTCCGACCGCGACCGCGCTGAGGATCAGCATCGCGACGACAAGGCAGCCCGAGCAGCCGGTCACCGTGTAGACGACCGTGTTGGCCGGCCACGCCCGCCCGCAGGCGCGGCACAGGGGAACCCGGACCACGGCCTTGAGATACTCCTTCTTCACCCCGAACAGGATCGGGCTGTAGCTGAGGTGCTTGTGCAGCCGGATGTGTGCCGCGTAGCCGGGTGCGGCCGGCCGCACCTGGCAGCTCCAACAGGAAGTCGTCACTCTTCAAGCCTTCGCTCTTCTTCGCGGTCCGAATCCAGATCGTGCGACGACCGTCCCGGGACCGGTCCCCGTCGCCGGGAAACGGCTAGTGGCGCTTCGCCCGGTGCCGCCACCAGCGCCCCACGGTCCCGCCGGTGAGGAACAGCGCCAGCACGCCGATCAGCAGGCCGACGAACAGCACCAGGCCGGAGCCCGCCCGCGTTTCGAGGATCCCCACGTAGACGAAGACAGCGCAGGCGCCGTCGAAGATCACGGCGATCACCCATTCGGCGACGGTGGGCCGTCCCGCCGGGTCGGGTTCGGGCGGCACCCGGCCCAGCCGCTCCCGGACGTCGGCGGTCAGCAGCAGGACGAGCGGGCCCAGGAACAGCACGGCGAGCACGAGCGCCGCCAACCGGGCCGGGAGGTCAACGCCGCGAACGGCCATGACCACCGCACCGGCACCGGCCGCCGCCGCTCCCAGCCGCAAGCCGAGCCCGCGCAGGTCCATCACCCCTCCACGAATACCGCCCGGCGCCGGGACCGTTCCCGGAAAGCTGGGGCTGAGCTAACCTCGCCGAAGCGGACGAAATGTTCCGGTTAAGCCATTCGGCCCTCGAAGGAGCGATTCATGACGGACCCCGAGCCGCAGATCCCGCCGGACGATCCGCGGCGTCAGCTCGCGGTCGTCCGCCCAGCGGTGGACGACGACCTGAGCCACCTCGCGCTGGCCGGTGACATCTACACGATCCTGTTGTCGGGCAAGCAAACCGACGGCCGGTACTGCCTGATCGACATGCGGGTACCGCCCGGCGGCGGGCCGCCGCCGCACCGGCACGACTTCGAGGAGATGTTCACCATCCTGGAAGGGCAGCTCCGGTTCACCTTCCGCGGCGAGGACGTGCTCGTCAACGCCGGGGAGACGGTGAACATCCCGGCCAACGCGCCGCACTTCTTCCGCAACGTCTCCGATCAGCCCGCGCGGATGTTGTGCATGTGCACCCCCGCGGGCCAGGACGAATACTTCCTGGAGATCGCCGCCCCGGTCGAGAGCGCGGCCGCGACGCCACCGGAAATTTCCGAAGCGGAGCAGAACGCGCGCAGGCAGAAGGCCGCGCGGCTGGCCGCGCAGTACCGCACCGAACTGCTTTGAATACGAATTCACCGCCCGCCTTTGTCATCGCGATGACAATTTTCCCGAATGGACCATTCGAGCTGCCACCGAATGGTTCTCGTTCCCCGGCCGCATTTCGGGCAGAGTTCTCGACCTAAGGTTCTGCCGCATACCAGGGGGCGAGCAATGCGCGTTCTTTCGACGGCCGTCGGCGCCGTGGCCACGGTGGGCGTTCTCATCGGTACCGGCCTGGCGCCGGCGGAGGCCGGGACCCGGATCGAGGTCGTGGAGCTGGGCGCCGAAGCGCGCATCCACGACCTGAACGACGCCGGACAGGTGATCGGCTCGATTCCGGTGCCGGGCCAGGGGTCGCGGCCGTTCCGGTGGCAGCACGGCCGGTTGACCGTGTTGCCCGGCCCGCCGGGCAGCTGGGCCGAGTCGATCAACGACCGCGGCCGGATCGTCGGTTTCGCCAGGTCCGAGAACGGGCCATCCCGTGCGCTGCTGTGGCAGGACGGCACCGTGCGCGAATTGCTGCCGGGGGTGGACGCCTACGCGGGGAAGATCAACGAACGGGGCCAGGTGCTCGCCTCGTACGCCGGGGGCGGGCACGTGCTGCTGGACGGGACGCAGGCGATGGAGGTCCGCCCGCCAGGCGAGGCTCCCTCCTCCGTCGCCGTCTCGCTCGGCGATGGCGGACACGTCGTCGGCGGGGAAGTCACCGGCTCGATTTCGGTGGGCTTCGCCTGGCACGACGGAAAGTTGAGCTATCTGGCCGATCCGGCCGAAATCCCCTATTCGCTTCCCTACGCGGTCAACGCCCGCGGGCAGGTCGTCGGCGACGCCATTCGGTCCACGGGCTCGGGCGATCTCGACTCCTTCGCCTTCCGCTGGGAAAACGGCGAAATGACCAGGCTCGGCACCCTCGGCGGGCGCTACGCCTTCGTCAGCAAGAAACGCCACGCGATCAACCAGCGCGGCCAGGTGGTCGGCATGAGCCAGAACGCCCAGGAGGAGATGCGGCCCTTCCTGTGGACGCGCGGGCGGATGACCGACCTCGGCACGTTCGGCGGCAAGCACGGGGAGGCCGCGGCCGTGAACGACCACGGCGACGTCGCCGGGAGCAGCCAGGACGCCGCGGGCAACTCGCACGCGTTCCTCTGGCGCGACGGCAAGCTGACTCCCCTGCCGGTACCGCCGGGGTTCACCACCAGCAGCGCGTATGCGATCAACAACCAGGGCATGGTGACGGGCGTCGTGTCGAACGGCACGGAACACCGGGAAGTGCTCTGGACGACCGAAACGGGCTAAGGTCAGCCGTTGTGAACGGCGAGAACCAGGACCAGGCGGACGGTTTCGGCAGCACGGCGATCGGCCTCGCCAAGAACCCGCTCGGCATCATCGCGTTGTTCATCGTGCTGGTCTACGGCTTCGCCTCACTGGTCACGGTGTTCGCCAGCTCGCTGGAGCGCCCCGAGCGCGCGCCGCTGATCTGGTTCCTGGTGCTGTTCCCGGTACTGGTGCTCGGCTCGTTCACCTGGCTGGTCAGCCGGCACAGCGGAAAGCTCTACGCGCCGGCGGACTTCCAGAACGAGGACAACTGGCTGAAGTCCCAGCTGCAGGTGGCGGTCTCGCTGGGGGCCATCGCGCACGACGGCACCGAGAAGCCCGCGCCCGACGTGGACGAGATCGTTGACCTGGTGCGGCGGCTGCCCACCCGGTCGAAGTCCAGCACCGAGGTGCTCTGGGTGGACGATCATCCCGAGAACAACTTCTACGAGCGCCGCGCCTTCGCCGACATCGGCATCGGCATCACGGTGGCCATGAGCACCGACGAAGCGCTGGAAGCCATCGGCCGGCGCAAGTTCGCCGCGATCATCTCGGACATGCACCGGCCGGAAGGCAGCGAGGCCGGCCACGATCTGCTCGCCCGACTGCGCCAGGACGGGGACCGGACGCCGTTCATCATCTACGGCGGCGCCCCTCGGGCGAGCCAGAAGACCATCGCACTCGGCGGCCAGGGACATACCCGCAACGCCGCCAAGCTGATGAACATGGTGGTGGACGTGACCGGCCGGCGCGGCTAAGGCGAAGCCAGCCAGACCACGTCCGGCTCACCCCGGGGCACCGGCACGTCGAGCACCCGGACGTCGGTGAACCTGGCCCGCAGCGCCTCGGTGAACTCCGCGCTGGCCTGCGCGCTCCACACCGCGAGCACCCCGCCCGGCCGCAGCCGCCCGGCGAGCATGTCCAGCCCCAGTCCGGAGTAGAGCTCCGCGTTGCCTTTGGTCAGCGTCCACTGTGGACCGTTGTCGATGTCGAGGCACAGTACGTCGAAGCGCTGTTCGGTGTGCCGCAGCCAGGACACCAGATCGGCCTCAACCACGGTGACGCGCCGGTCGTTCAGCGCGTCACCGTGCACGTCGCGCAGCGGGCCGCTGCGGTTCCACTCGATCACCGCCGGTTCGCGCTCGACGACCACGATCTCGCCGACCCCGGCCTCCTCGAGCGCCGCCCGCAGCGAGAAGCCGACGCCGAGGCCGCCGATCAGGATCCGCGCCGGCCGCGGCGCCCGCTCGACCGCGGCGGCCACCAGCAGCCGTTCCGACTCGCCGTTCCGGGTGTCCATCAGGAACATCCCGTTGGCGATCACCTCGAGGTCCGCTCCCGCGCGGCGCAGCACCAGCTCACCGCACCATCCGTCGACCCGCTCCAGCACCTCCGCCATGGCACCACCGTAGATCAGGTGGTGGCGAACAGGCCCAGCGTCCGGTCCACCCTGATCCCCGACAGCTCCTCGTGCCAGAGCGCGTAAAAACCGGCCTCTTCCCTGTTCCGCAGCTCGACGCCGCCCGCCGCGGCCACCTCGGGCGAGGACCGCACCGCGCTCTCCAGCACCTCCTTGGCCCCGGAGCCGTCGCCGAACTGCTCCTTGCCGCGGCGAAGGATGCTCTCCGGCACCCAACCCTCGAAGGCGTCGCGCAGCAGCTTCTTCTCCGCCACCCCGGGCCGGATCATCTTGTGCTCCGGCGGGATCGACAGCGCCAGCTCGATCACGTCGCGGTCCAGGAACGGGACCCTGGCCTCCATGCCGTACGCCATCGTCGTGCGGTCGCACCGCTGCAGGTTGAGGTGGTGCAGCTCGCCGACCGTGCGGACCAGCTCCGCCTGCAACGCGTCCGGATCGGTGAACGGCTCCTCGTGGTAGTACGAGTAGCCGGCGAACAGCTCGTCGGCACCCTCACCGGTGAGCACCGCGTGCACCCGTTTGGACGCGTACTCCGCGAGCAGCAGGTTCGGCACCGCGCTGCGCACCAGCGACGGGTCGTAGTGCTCGATCGCGCGCACCGCCAGTGGCAGCGCCTTCAGGGCGTCATCCTTCGTCATCACGATCTCGTGGTGCTCGGAGCCGAGGAACTCGGCGACCACCCTGGCCGCGGCCAGGTCCGAGCTGCCCGGCGCCCCGACCGCGAAGGTCGGCAACGGCTGCTTGTGCCGCTTCGCGTACTCCGCGGCGATCGCGGCCACGATGGCCGAGTCGAGCCCGCCGGAAAGGAAGACGCCGATGCCGACGTCGCTCATCATCCGGTTCTCGACCGCGGTCACGATCGTCTCGCGCACGTCCTTGAGCAGCGTCTCGTCCCAAACCCCGGCCTGCTCGGCCCGGCGCGCCGGGCGCACCCTGGCCGGGATCGCGTCCGCGAACCGGACCAGCCCGCCGGCCTGGCTCCAGCAGCAGCCCGGCGGGAAGCTCTCCACCAGCGGCCGGTCGGCCGGGTCGAAGGCGCGCAGTTCGCTGGCGAACAGCGTCGTCCCGTCTTCGCGACGCGCCCAGTACAGCGGCTTAACCCCGAGCGAATCCCTGGCGACCAGGAACTCGCCGTCCGCGGTCATGAAGGCCAGCGCGAACATGCCGCGCAGCCTGGCCAGCCCGACCGGGCCGTCCACGATCAGCGCGTGCAGGGCGGCCTCGCTGTCCGAACCGGTCTCGAACAGCTCGTGACCGAGGTCCTCCCTGATGTGGCGGTGGTTGTAGATCTCCCCGTTGGCCACCAGGTAGGTCGTGCCGTCCTGGTCGCTCATCGGCTGGGCACCACCTTCGACATCCATAATGGACAGTCGCTGGTGGCCTAGCCAGACATTTCCTCGGTGGATCTCTCCTGTGTCGTCGGGACCGCGATGCTTGATCCGACTCAACATTTCACGACACAGCTGGACATCGACTTCGCCGACAACGGCGACGATTCCACACACGGTGCGTGGCACCTCCTCGGTTGCCGGTCGAGTTTAGTTGCTGTGCCGCACGACGCACCGGTTATCGGACGACCGTCACATCTGGCGGACGCCCGGCCGGCCTCTCGACGGCGCCGACATCTGCTTCTAACCTTGAGTAGCGAGGTGATGGCGAATGCGCGCTTCTGTAGGTGACGAAATCCAGGTGCACGGCCGCACGGTGGGGTCGGCGGAGCAGCGTGGCGAGATCGTCGAAGTACGCGGCGATCACGGCGCACCGCCCTACCTGGTGCGGTTCAGCGACGGGCACGAGGCCGTGGTCGTACCGGGACCGGACTGCGAGCTCAGCCCCAAATAGCGCCCGAATAGTGCTCAGACCAGCCCGGCGAGCCGGTAGAGCACCAGGCTGCCCGCCACCGCCACGTTGAGGCTGGCCCCGGTGCCGACCATCGGGATCTCCACCGCGAGTCCAGCGAGTCCAGCGCTTCCGGTGGAATCCCGCTCTGCTCGTGCCCCAGCACCATCAACGTGCGTCCCCGTGCGGTATTCAACGCCTCACACGCCGGCGAGGCTAAACCGCGCTCAGCAGGTGGTCGCCTGACCAGCGGTGCAAGTCGCGCGGCAAGCAAATCAGCCAGCCGCACCGCCTCGTCGGCCAGTTCGACGCCGACCACTGCGCTGCCCGCGGCCCGTTCGCGGGCGAGCCAACCGAGCGGATCGTTCACCCAGTGCACGCAGGCCGGCCTCCGCAGCGTGTTGCCGCGGCGCAGCGCCTCGGGCACCCAGGAGAACCTGGGCACCGCGAGGCAGGCACCGACCGCGTCGCAGGTCCTGAGCAGCGTGCCCAGGTTCGCACCGTGCAACGGCCACAGCGGCGCCGCTACCAGGTGGCCCCAGCAGGAGTGCGCTCGTTTCCGCCGGGTCGCCCGCAGTTCGGCGCGAGTGCGGACGCGGATCGACGGGCTCACCGGACTCGAGGCGGACGGCCTCCGGAACGTATCGGCATGATCGGCGCATTTCGCGGCATACGCGGGCCATCAACGGGAATGTTGCTCCCCGAAGGCTACCCCACCACGGCCACCTCCTTGGCGCTCTCGCCGGCCCGTGCACGCCAGCCGAGCAGCACGATCACCGCACCGACCGCGGTCAGCACGGCGGCCATCTCGGGCAGCACGGTGGGCCCGCCGGTGTCCAGCACCAGCCCGCCGACCACCCCGGACAGGCCGACCCCGAGGTAGATCGCGGACGCGTTGAGCGAGAGCAACAGGCCGGCGGTGCCCGGTGCCAGCTCGATCAGCCGATGCTGGATCGGCGGGTTCACCGACCAGGTGCAGAACCCCCACAGGAACAGCACCACCGCGGCACCGGCCACCGTCGTCGCCACCACCGGCAGCAGCGCGAGCACCACGGTGATGCCGAGGAAGGTGAGCAGCAGCGGCCGCCGCGCGCCCCAGCGGTCGGTGGCCCGGCCGCCGAGCACGTTGCCGAGCCAGCCGCCGGCGCCGTAGCTGAACAGCAGCACGCTCACCGCCGTTCCGGTGATCCCGGCGGTGGCCGCGAGCACCGGTGAGATGAAGGTGTACACGCTGAACGCGGCCAGGCAGCCGAGCACGGTGGCACCGAGCATGGCCAGCACCCGCGGATCCCTGGCCACGGTGAACCGCTCGGCGAAGCGCACCGGCGGCGGCGCCGCGACCATGGGCAAGGCCAGCCGGACGGCCACCGCACCGGCCACCGCGAACACCGCGACCAGGCCGAACACCCAGCGGTAGCCGAGCTGGGCGGAGAGCAGGCCGCCCAGTGGCACGCCGAGGATGGTGGCGATGGTGAGTCCGCCGAAGACCAGCGCGACCGCCCGGCCCCGGCGTTCCGGCGAGGTGAGTTCGGCGGCCACCGCGCTGGCCGCCGGGGTGAACACGGCCGCCCCGATGGCGGTGACCATCCTGGCGCCGAAAAGCAGCGCGTAGCCCGGCGCGAGCGCGGCCAGCGCGTTGCCGAGCGCGGTCACCAGCAAGGCGGCGACCAGCAGCTTCCGCCGTTCCCAGCGCCCGGTCAGCGCGGCGAACAGCGGCGAGCCGACCGCGTAGGCGATGGCGAACGCGGTGACCAGCTGCGCCGCCGCGGACGCGGACACCCGCAGCTCGCCGACGAGCGCGGGCAGCAGGCCGGCGACCACGTAGCCGCTGGTGCCGACCGCGAAGGTGCCCAGCGCGAGCACTCCGGTCCTGGCCGGTCGCGTGCCGGCGACCGGTGGTGATGTTGAGGCAGGCATTCCGCTCCCCAGTAGTACGACGTGCGTCAAACTTCGATGATCACCGTACTACGGCCCACCGACAAGTTCGAAGCCCGTCGTACTATGGGCCCATGAATGCGGAAACCGCCGGGCTGCCGTGCCCGGCGCTCGACGAGATCGCCATCGGGCCGGTCCTGCACGCGCTGGCCGATCCGGTACGGCTGGACATCGTGCGCCAGCTGGCCGGCAGCGAGTTCGAGGTCCCCTGCGGCGGGTTCCATGTGACAGTGAGCAAGTCCACGCTGACCCACCACCTGCGTACGCTGCGCGAGGCCGGCGTGCTGCTCGGCAGGCAGCACGGCACCACCCGGTACAACTCGTTGCGCCGCAAGGATCTCGACACTCTGTTCCCCGGCCTCCTGGATGGGATTCTGGCCGCACCGCGCTGAGCTGGGATCATGGAGTGGGCATCCTCACTCGATAACGGGATGACAACGCCGGCTTGATCGGTTGCACTGGTTGAAGGACAGCCCAGCGATGTCGGGGGCCACGCTGGCTGTCCTCATTTACGGAATTTGTCTTTATCGATCCAGTTCACCATGTCAACGTTGTCATCAGTTCCGAGAGGAGAACCGTGCCCATCGCGCTGCTTGCGCTGGCCGTCGGCGCCTTTGGCATCGGCACCACCGAGTTCGTCATGATGGGGGTGCTGCCGCAGGCCGCCGCCGACTTCGGGGTGTCCATTCCGACGGCCGGCTACCTGATCTCCGGCTACGCGCTCGGCGTGGTGGTCGGGGCGCCGCTGCTCACCGCGGCCGCCGTCCGGCTGCCCCGCAAGACCATGCTGCTGGCCATGATGGCCCTGTTCACCGTGGGCAACCTGCTCTTCGCGCTGTCACCGAACCAGGAGTTCGGCGTCGCCTTCCGCTTCCTCGCCGGGCTGCCGCACGGCGCGTTCTTCGGGGCCGGCGCGGTGGTCGCCTCCAGCCTGGTGCAGAAGGGCAACCGCGCCAAGGCGGTGTCCATGATGTTCATGGGCCTGACCACGGCCAACGTGGTGGGCGTGCCGCTGGGCACGCTGCTCGGCCAGCAGGTCGGCTGGCGTGCGACCTTCCTGGTGGTCGCGGTGATCGGCCTGGTCGCGATGGCCGCGATCGCCAAGCTGGTGCCGCACCAGGGCAAGCCGGCCGACCCGTCGCTGCGCGGCGAGCTCGGCGCGTTCCGCCGCCCGCAGGTCTGGCTGGCGCTGGCCATCGTCACCTTCGGCCTCGGCGGCGTGTTCGCCTGCCTGTCCTACGTGACGCCGATGATGACCGATGTGGCCGGCTTTGCGCCGACCGACGTGACCCTGCTGCTGTCGCTGGCCGGGGTGGGCATGACGATCGGCAACTTCCTCGGCGGCAGGCTCGCGGACAAGGCGCTGATGCCCAGCCTGTACGTGGCGCTGCTTTCGCTGGCCGCGGTGCTCGGCGTCTTCACCGTCACCGCGCAGGGCAAGGTCGGCGCGGCGATCACCATCTTCGCGGTGGGCGTCGCCGGTTTCATGATCGGCCCGATGATGCAGGCGCGGATCATGGAGAAGGCCGGCGGCACTCCGTCGCTGGTCTCCGCGGCCGTGCAGTCGGCGTTCAACATCGCCAACTCCATCGGCGCCTACCTCGGCGGCCTTGTCATCGCCGGTGGCCTCGGCCTGGTCGCACCGAACTGGGTCGGCGCGCTGCTGGCCGTCTTCGGCCTCAGCCTGGCCGCGGTCTCCGGCGGCCTGGACAAGCGCCAGGCCAAGGCCGTCCCCGCCCCCGTCCTCGCCGACGCCCACTGACCGCCCGGAGCGCGTTTAGCCCGCTAAACGCGCTCCGGTGGCGAAGGGCTGGTGATCGGGGAAGCAGCGGACGTCCGGGGCGGGTAGTCGCAGGTCGATCAGGTACCGCTCCCGCAGCTGGTCGGTGCACGCGCTGCCGAGCGGGTTGTGTCCATGGCCGTCCACCACGACCAGCCGCACGTTCCCCAGCTGACGGCGGGCGTCGTAGGCGAACTCCACCGACGTCACCGGGTCGAACCGGTTGTTGATCAGCAGCGCGGGGGTCTCCGAACGCAGGGTCCACGGCCCGCGGTAGCGCTGCGGGAAACCACCCGGCGGCGAGGGCCAGGACGCGCAGGCCTGCAGCTGGTACAGCCAGTGCCGGCCGTACACCGGCGCGTGCGCGTCGAACGCGCGGACCAACGACGGCCACAGCCCAGGGGTGCGCGGGAAGCTGTTGTCCGCACAGGAGATCGCGGTGTAGGAGTCCAGGAAGTCGAGCCGGAAAGCGGTCGCGGCGAAGATTTCCCGCAGCGGCGCGGGGTCACCGTCCGGCCCGAGCTCCAGGCCGGCGATCAGCTCGGCCAGCGCCGGCCAGCCCTGCCCGGTGTCGTAGAGCAGCTGGGCGTGCAGCGGGACGACGTCGCGGTAGTGCAGCTCCAGTGCGTCTCCGCCACGGCCGACGGTGATCGGCCCGCGCTTCAGCGTGTCCAGCACGGCCGCGTTGCGCGCCAGCGTGTTCCCGGCCAGCGGGCAGCGGGCCGCACCGGCTTCGGTGCACAGCCTGCCGAACTCGTTCAGCACCTCCACCGTGCCCGCCGACCGCCGCCACAACGTCTCCAGCGTGCGGTTCGTGTACTCGTCCGGATCGATCATGGCGTTGAGTTGCAGGGCACGGACGCGGTCGCCGAACAACGCGCCGTAGACCTCGCCCAGGTAGCTCGCGTACGAACCACCGCTGAAGGTCATTTTCCGGTCGCCGACCGCCCGGCGCAGCAGGTCCAGGTCCATCGCCGCGTCCGCGGTGGTGAGATGCGCGAGCAGCCTGCCGTCGTGCTCGGCGCAGCCCCGCGCGTGCGCCCGGCTGGCCTGCTCGGCCTTGCGCTCTTCACCGGCGTTCGCCGGCGGCAGCACGGTCGCCGCCCAGAAACGCTCCTGGTCCTCCGGCGAGGCGAAGCAGCTGACCTGACGGCTCCGACCGATCCCGCGCTGGTCGAAGGTGACCACGTCGAACCGCCGGGCTAGCTCGCCGTCCGCCAGCGGACCGCCCTTCGCCGCGTCGAACCCCGAACCACCGGGACCGCCGACCGCGGTGAACAGGGTGCCGATCCGGTGCGCCGGATCGACGGCGGGCTGCCGGATCACCGCCAGCGGCAGCTTCTCCCTCTGCGGCCGGGTGTAATCGAGCGGCACCTCGGCGACCGCGCACTGGTATCGCTCGAGCCCGGCTTCCGTGCAGGGACTCCAGTCCAGCACCGGAGTACCGGCCGCGTCCGCCCGCACTACCAGCGCGTTCTCCGCGGCGGCCACCGGCGTTCCGATGAGCAGCAAGAGCGCGGCCAGCGCGCAGATCAACGTCTTCCTGAGGAGAGGCACGGCTCAGATCCTGGCCGCATCCCGAGCCGTCGTCGTCCTCCGAAGGAACGAGATCAGCAGGAACGAGATCAGCCGAACGGGCCACCGGTGATGGTGAAGGCGATGAACAGCACCAGCACCCCGAGACCGGCGTAGCTGAGCACGTCCACCGGCCGCCCGCGGATCGCCAGCAACCCGGCCTGCTCGTCCGAGAGCACCGCCCGCTGCACCGCCGCGATCAGCAGCGCGGCACCGATGATCACCGCGCCCTGCCGCCAGTGGTACTGCCAGATCCGCACCCCGGCGACCGCCACCAGCAGCAGCACGATCGCGAACGGGAGGTGGGCGACCAGCGGGCCACCGCGGCCGCGGCGCGGGGTGGTCACGGCGGTCAACCCGCTGCCCGCTCGGCGGCTTCCACCACGTTGCGGACCAGCATCGCCCTGGTCATCGGGCCGACCCCACCGGGGTTCGGGGCCAGGAAGCCGGCGACCTCCCCGACACCGGGCGCCACGTCACCGGCGAGCTTCCCGTCCACCCTGGAGACGCCGACGTCGAGCACCGCGGCACCGGGCTTGACCATGTCCGGGGTGATCAGGCCGGGCGAACCGGCCGCGGCGACCACGATGTCCGCGCGCCGCACCTCCGCGGCCAGGTCACGGGTACCGGTGTGGCACAGGGTGACGGTGGCGTTCTCGCTGCGGCGGGTCAGCAGCAGGCCGAGCGTCCGGCCCACCGTGATACCGCGGCCGACCACAGTGACCTGCGCGCCGGCCAGCGGGACGTCGTAACGGCGAAGCAGCTCCACGATGCCGAGCGGGGTGCACGGCAGCGGCGCGGCCTCGTTGAGCACCAGCCTGCCGAGGCTGACCGGAGCCAGGCCGTCGGCGTCCTTGGCCGGGTCGATCCGCTCCAGGATCGCGCCGGCGTCCAGGTGCGCGGGCAGCGGCAGCTGCACGATGTAGCCGTGGCAGGCGGGGTCGGCGTTGAGCTCGTCCACCACCGCCGCCAGCTTCTCCTGGGTGATGTCCGCGGGCAGGTCCCGGCGCAGCGAGTTCACCCCGACCTTGGCGCTGTCCGCGTGCTTCATCTTCACGTAGGAGTGCGAACCGGGGTCGTCACCGACCAGCACGGTGGCCAGCCCGGGGACGATTCCCCGTTCGGCGAGTGCGGCCACCCGCGGCTTGAGCTCCGCGAAGATGGCGTCCTTGGTTGCCTTGCCGTCCAGAACCGTCGCCGTCACGGCCCCCATTCTGGCAAAGGGGGTGATCAGGCGTCGCGCTGGCCGCCGGTCGGCCATGCCGCGATCACGATCGCGACCAGAGCGATCGCGGTACCGACCAGGGTCTGCCCGCTCAGGTGCCTGCCGGCCGCGGGAAGCAGCAGGTCCAGCAGCACCGAGCCGATCAGCTGCCCGGCGATCGCGGACAGCCCGAGCAGCAGCACGCCGGTCCACTTCACCACGAACGAGGCCAGCGCGATGAACACGATGCCGACCACCCCGCCGAGGTAGAGCACCGGGTTCGACGGGAAGCCCACCGGCCCGCCGCGCAGCACCAGCGACACCAGCCAGCCCAGCACCAGCACCGCGGTACCGACCGCGAAGTTCACCAGCGTCGCGGTGAGCGCGCTGTCCGCGACGGATTTGACCCTGCCGTTGATCGCCTGCTGCACGGCCAGCAGCGCCCCCGCCACCAGCGGCAGGACCAGCATCCAGAGCGCGGCACCGTTGTCCCCGAGGCCGCCGGAGAGGGAGAACGCCACCGCGGCCAGGGTGAGCAGGGCGCCGAGCACCCTCGGCCAGGTCAGCGGCTGGCCACCGGCGGGACCGAGCCCGGCGCGGTCCACGAACAGGCCGCTGATCGTCTGGCCGCCCACCACACCGACGGTGAACAGCGCGATACCGAGCGCCGTGACGGTGATCGACTGACTGGCCACGAAGGTCGCTCCACCGACTCCGCCGAGGCAGTGCCACGGTTGGAGCGTTCGCGACCGCACCGCCGCGCGGACGTTGCCGATCCCTCGCCGCATCGTCGTGGAGAACGGCAACGCGAGCAGCAGCAGGAGCAGCCCGCCGCCGAAGGAGATCACCGCGGCCAGCATGGAGTCGTGCAGTTCGGCGCCGAGCTGGCCGTTCACCCTGCCCTGCGCGGCCATGGCGATACCGGAAACAAGTGCGAAAAGAACGCCTAATGCCCGTTCTGTCCGGGGCGTCCGTTCAGTCCGGGTATTCGGCGAAATACTCACCGTGTTCATCGGACTCCATTGTCCACCCGCCAACGGCGTGGCACGGCCACCGGCTGGGGCAATGGGGGTAAATTCACACCCCCGGTTGGGCGAGGTGAGCAGCCTGCAACGCCAGGTGGGAACCACTGATCCAGGGATGCCCGTGCATAAGCGAGCCTGACAAGTCAAAATGTTCAGGTGGCACAACCGACGACCCAGCTGAACGCGACCGAGCAGGACACCCTGGTCAAGCAGATCGGCCTTGCCCTGCTCCGCGCTGCCCCACGCGATTGGCGCCGGGTGACCGCGGAGTACCGAGCGGTCGGCCGATACCACGAGATGACCGGGGAGATCATCACCGGCGACGGCACTTCCCACGAGTGGGTGGCCACACACGACATCGCGACGCTGTTCGGCAGGCTGCGCGGCGGCATGTACCGGGACGGCCGCGGCACCTGGTTCAACGCGCGCTACCAGCTCGACCACCCGTCCAGCTACAACCTGGAGTACGACCGCGAAGAGCCGCAGTGGGACCTGATGCCGCCGCCGCAGGCCTATGCCGACGAGCTGCGCATGTTCCCCCGCGCCGAGGAGAACGTGCCGGAGTGGCTGATGCGCCGGATGTCCGGCCTCACCCCGGAGCAGCCGGGCCCCCGGTTCCGGGTGGCCCGCATCTTCGACGGCGCCGGCCCCAGCGGGCACCCGGTGATCAACCGCCCCGACCTCGAGGTCGAGGAGCAGGACCGGCTGCTCGAGTACCTGGACACCGCGCCGGTGGTGCTGTCCGAGCGCACCTACGACGTGGACCGGCTGGCCACCACGCCGGCCAACACCGTGCCGGTCGCCTTCCACACCGACGGGGTGTGGATCTGGCCGGCCGCGGTCAACTTCTACCTCCGCGAGTACGGGGTCTCCCCGGAAGCCGAGCTGGTGGAGCACGTCCGTGCCAGCCGGTTCGTCGTGCCCGAGGTGCCCGAGCAGGCGATGCAGGCGGCGGGCGCGCACCTGACCCGCGGCAATCCGCCGCCCCGGGCCGCTCCGGCGCCACCTCCGCCGCCGCCACCTCCGCCACCCGCGCCGGAACCGGTCGCGGCACCGGTCGGTGAAGAAACCAGGTACACCGAACCGGAACCGGCGTACGACCAGTTCGAACCGGCCTACGAGGAACACTTCGACCAGCACGCGTACGAAACTCCGGAAGAAGCCGCCGAAGAGCAGCCCGAGGAGCAACCGCCCGCGTACGAAGAGGCCGTTGACGAGACACCGGTGTCCGTCTTCGAACCGGGCCCGAGCATCGATCCCGGCCCGATGACCATGGTCGCCGCGCCGGTTACGAACGGCACGCCGGCCAAGCGCCCCGCAGCGGGGCCGGATTCGGAGGACACCGGCCCGCAGACCCGGCTGGTCAACCCGGTCACGGTGCCGGCCACCCCGGCCGCGGCGCCCCCGGCCCCGTCCCCGGAACAACCGGCGCCCGTGCTCGACGAACTGCAGCAGAAGCTCGACGAGCTGGGTGTCCCGGACGACCACTACCGGATCGGTGAACCCGCCGAGTACGGCTGGAGCGTCGAGGAGGTGGAGTCCGG
This sequence comes from Amycolatopsis nigrescens CSC17Ta-90, assembly GCF_000384315.1. Lineage (GTDB taxonomy): Bacteria > Actinomycetota > Actinomycetes > Mycobacteriales > Pseudonocardiaceae > Amycolatopsis > Amycolatopsis nigrescens. The sequence continues at coordinate 2,636,419 of NZ_ARVW01000001.1, forward strand.
CTGGCGGGTCGGCTGGTACGACGGTGAGCTGACCAACCCCGCGGTCTTCGGGGACGCCGAGGACGCGGCCGCCTTCATGCTGGGCAAGCTGCTGCTCGTGCCGGACGGCAGGGCCCCCTCGGAGCCAGCACCAGCACCAGCACCCGCGCCGGCGCAGGCAGCGGCTCCGGTCGAAGCTCCGCCCGAGCCGCCGCCAGCCCCGGCGCCGGTCAAGAAGCAGCGTCCGGTGCTGGCCACCGTGTCACCCGACATCGCCACCGGGGCGCGCCCGGTGCCGGACCGGTCCGAGGCGGAACCCACCCAGCTGGCCATGTCCCCGGTCGCCGAACCGGCCGCACCGCCGGAGCCGGCGCCCCGGCCCGCGGCCGCCGCGCCGCGGCCACCGGTCGCCGAACCGCCGCCGCCCGCTCCCGGCTCGCTGGCCGAGCGGCTGGAGGAGTCCGGTGCACCGCGTGGCGGTGGAGCCAGCGCGCTGCCGCCACCGGCCCCGCCGCGCCGGGAGCCCCCGCCGGCACCGCCGCGCCGGGAGGAGCCTGCCCGGCCCGCCGCCGCGGCCGCACCGTCCGACCAGCGTGCCCCCGGCGGCCAGCCGTGGCCGATCCAGCCGTTCCCCGGCGAGCCGCCGCTGACCCTGTTCCGCGGCAAGGAGATGCGCGAACTGCCGGTGGGCAGCGAGCTGGACCGGTTCGGCGGCCCGAACGGCAACCTGACCTACGCGGCGGGGACCCCGTTCGAGGAACGCTCGCTGGTCCCGGAATGGGTCAGCCGGCCGTACCACGTCTACCGCGTGCAACGGCCGCTGGAGACGCTGGCCGGGGTGGCCATCCCGTGGTTCAACCAGCCCGGTGGCGGCGCCGCGTACCTGCTGCCGGCGTCGATCGAGGAACTGGTCGCCGAAGGTGACCTGATCGAACTCGACCCGGGCGAGCCGCCCGTCGACTAGCGGGTTACTGCACCACCAGGCCGTGTGCGGCGGCGAACGCCATCGCGGTCTCCAGGTCGATCCGCGCCCCGGCCAGTTTCGCCTGGCGCAGGCCGTTCGCGTCCAGTTTGGCGCCGCGCAGGTCGGCGCCTTCGAGCCGGGCGTCGGCCAGCCTGGCCCCGGTCAGGTCCGCGCCGCGCAGGTCCGTCTCGGTCAGGTCCGCGTCCACCAGGTTGGCTTCGCGCAGCCGCAGCCCGGACAGGTCCAGCCGCCGCAGCCGCGCACCGCCGAGCCCGGCCAGCGACAGGTCCGTCTCCCGGATCAGCACCGACCGGAATTGACAGTCCACAAAGGACGTTCCCAGGAAGGAGCAGCCGGTCCACCGGCTCTCCGCGAGCACGGTCCGGTCGAAGGTGCAGGACCGGAAGGCGGAGGCCTGGTGCCGGGAAGCACCGAGGTCGGCCTTGCTGAAGTCGCACTCGTCGAAGGTGCAGCCCTGGGTGAGCAGCCCCCGCAGGTCCGCCTCACCGAAGTCGCAACGGACGAATTGCCTTTTGTCCCACCGTGCCCGCGACAGCACCGCGTCTCGGTAGTCCTCACCGGTTTCGATTTCACCCACCCGGTGAGCCTTTCAGCCGATGAGGTGGCGGTAGCTGTCAGGGTTGCGTTCGAGGTAACCGGCGAAGGACTGCGCCGGATGCCCGGTCAGATCCGGCACGGCGGTGGTGACGGTGTCCAGCTCGCCGTTGGCGATGGCCTCGTACGAGCTCACCCAGCCGTCGAGCTCCCAGTCGGCGGCGCCGTACCCCGCCCGTGACGCGTAGGCCTCCGCACGGGTTTCCGGCTGGTAGGTAATGGTTCGCCCGGTGCGGCGGCTCAGTTCTTCCGCCGCTTCGGCGAGAGTCAGCGCCTGTGGCCCGGTGAGGTCGTAGGTGACGTTGTCGTGTCCCTGCCCCAGCAGGACCGCCGTGGCCGCGTCGGCGATGTCCTCGTGCGCGACCGCGGCGAGCCGCCCGTCACCGGCCGGGCCGCGGAGTACCCCGTCCTTCCCGGTCATGGCGGGCAACGCGGCCAGGTAGAGGCTGTCGCGCAGGAAGGTGTGGCGCAGCCCGGTGGACCGGATGTGCTCCTCGGTGTGCCAGTGGTCGCGGCCGAAGGTGAAGGTCGCGTCCGGTGCGGCGGCCAGGAACGACACGTAGACGATCCGTTCGACACCCGCCGCGACCGCGGCGTCGATCGCGGTGACGTGCTCGCGCACCCTGTCCTGGCTTTCGTGCGCGGAGACCAGGAAAAGCGTGCCCGCGCCGTCGATCGCACGGCGCATCGCCTCCGCGTCGCCGTAGCCGGCGGGCGGCGCCGCGACGGCGCCGGGCAGTTCCGGCAACCGGGACTGGTCCCGGCCGAGCAGCCGCGGCGCCGCCTCCGCCTCGGCGAGCCGCCGCGCGACCCGGCCACCGAGTGCGCCGGTCGCTCCGGTGACGGCGATGACCGGATTCATGGGACGCCCCTTCCTACGACGATCGGCCCGACGGTAGCCCGTCAGACCACCACACCCGCCGCGCGGTAGTTCGTGACGGCCCGTTCGACGTCCTCGGCCAGCAGGTGGTGGTTCAGCGCGACGGCGGCGGCCGAGCCGGCACCGGCGGCCGTGATCAGCTGCGCCGGCGAGTCCACCACGTTGCCGGCCGCCCACACACCGGGCACGCTGGTGCGGCCGGTGGCGTCGGTGCTCACCCAGCCGTTCTCACCGACCTGGCAGCCAAGGCCGGTGAGCAGCTCATCGTGCGGCACGAAACGGGGCCCGACGAACACCGCGGCCCGCGGCACGGTCCGGCCGTCCGCGAGTTCGACACCGTGCAGCCGATCTTCGCGCACGTCCAGTCGTGTCACCGCGCCGTCCACGATCCGGATCCCGCGGGCGGTCAGCCGTTCACGCTCCTCGTCGGTGAGGACGATCCGGTTCGGGAAGAAGACGACGTCGGCGGACCACTGCCGCACCAGCGCCGCCTGATGCAGGGTGAATGGCCGGTTGTCGCCGCCCAGCACCCCGATCGGCGCGTCGCGGACCTCGAATCCGTGGCAGTACGGGCAATGCAGCACGTCGTTGCCCCATCGCGCGCGTAGGCCGGGCAGGTCGGGGAGTTCGTCGCGCAGCCCGGTGGCCACCAGCACCCCGCGCGTGGTCAGCTCGGGCCCGCCGTCGAGGCGCACGACGAAACGGCACTCACCGTCGTGCTCGATCCCCCGCACCCGACCCGTGATCACCTCGCCGCCGTACCCCATCACCTCTGCCCGGCCCGCCGCGAGCAGTTCGGCAGGCGAAGCGCCGTCCCGGGACAGAAAACCGTGCAGGTGCGTCGCCGGGGCGTTGCGCGGCGCACCAGCGTCGATCACGGCCACCCGGCGACGGGACCGGCCCAGCATCATCCCGGCGCTCAGTCCGGCCGCGCCGCCACCGACCACCACCACGTCGTATTCCATCTCGATCACCTCGGCCGTCTCGGCTGGCACGCTGGGGTACCCTGAAAAGGTAGCAGGTAGTTAACCGGTTAACAAAGTTGGTGATGATGCCCCCCTTCCGGTCCCGCGTCCGCGAGCTCTGGCGCGAGCGCAACCCCGGCCTGGACACCTCGCCGATGGAGGTGGTGGCGCAGATCAAGCGCATCACCGCCCTGCTCGAGCTCGCGGTCGAGCCGCTCTACGACGGCGCGGCGCTGACCACGGCCGAGGTGGAACTGCTCGTCCCGCTGCGGCACACGGACGAACCGGTGACCGCCGGCCGCCTCGCGTCCCAGCTCGGCATGTCACGGGCGGGGGTCAGCAAGGCGCTGGCGAAACTGGAGAAACGCGGCCTCATCACGCGCTCGGTCAACCCGGCCGACAGGCGCGCCGCCTTTGTCGGCATGACCAAGGCGGGCAGGGACACCATCGACGACCTGTTCCCGCGCGAACTCGAAGCACACGGGCAGTTGCTGGCCGGCCTCGGGCGGAACCGGGCCAAGGTGCTCGACGCGCTGACCCTCCTCGGCGACACGATGGAATCCCACCTCTACAACGAAAACTCGAAGTGAGGCGCGGGATTTCACCCCTGCGCCCGGATTCCTGACTCAGGCGGACGCCAGCCGTGCGCGAGGAGGTCGAAGATCTCCTCGACGGCCGTTCGAAGATCCCGCCGGCCTCGGGTGAGCGCCGGAATGTCCAGGACGAACCGTGCGAGCGCGTGGCAGGCGACGTCGTCGTGGCCGGCGCCGGCGTCCTCGGCGATGGCCACGCCGAGAGCGGCGGCATGCCGGGTCCACATCCGTTCCCCGTACTCCCGCAGCGCCGGGGTGGACTCCATCAGGTCGGCGAATTCGGCAAGGCGCGGATCGCTCGCGATCGGGAGCCAGCTCGCGAGCACGTGCTCGCGCAGCGCGTCGACCACGCTCTGCCCGGCGGGGCGTTGCCGCACCGCGGCGATCAACCGCGCCTCGCGGTCCTCGTCCTGATCGAAGACCAGCGCCTCCTTGCCGGGGAAGTGCTTGAACAGCGTCGTGGTCGACACGTCGGCCGCCTCGGCGACGTCCCTGATGCTCACCTGGTCGTAGCCCCGCTCCAGGAACAACCGCAAGGCGGCGTCGGCGAGCGCTTGCCGGGTAGCCGCCTTCTTGCGTTCGCGACGACCGACGACAGGTGCGTTGTCCATGCCCGCACCCTATCCCAAAGGTTGCCACAGACACATAGTTGACTCGTTGCACTTTTTCACTCGTTCTGCTTTTCTGGCAGTCATGACCTCATCAGCACCGGCCAACGCCAGAATCAGCATCATCGGAGCGGGCCCCGGCGGCCTCACCTGCGCCCGCATCCTGCAGAACCACGGCATCCCCGTGACCGTCTACGACCGCGACCCGAGCTCGGCCGCGCGCAACCAGGGCGGCAGCCTCGACCTGCACGCCGACGACGGGCAGCTCGCCCTGCGCGAAGCCGGCCTGATCGACGAGTTCTTCGAACTGGCCCGCCCGGAGGGACAGGAGATGCGCCGCCTGGATCTGACGGGACGAATCCTGGATCACCACACCCCGACCGAAGACGAGCTCTTCAAGCCGGAAATCGACCGAGGCCAGTTGCGCGACCTGCTGCTCGACTCGCTGGAGCCGGGGACCGTGCGATGGAACCGCGCCCTGGTCGAGGTCGGCGGCCCGGCCGATGGCCCGCGGCAGCTGCGCTTCGCGGACGGCACGACCGTCGAGACCGACCTGGTCATCGGTGCCGACGGCGCCTTCTCCCTGGTCCGCCCGGCGGTGTCACCGGCCGTGCCGCGGTACGCCGGGGTCACCTTCCTGGAGGCCTGGTTCGAGGATGTCGAGAACGCGCACCCGGACCTCGCCGCGCTCGTCGGCCATGGCGGCGCCACCGCGGCCGACGGCGACCGCTGCCTGTTCGCCCAGCGCAACAGCGGCGACCACATCCGGGTCTACATCATTCAGCGCCTGCCTGCGGACTGGGTCGCCGCGTGCGGTCTCCGCGCCGACGACACCGCCGGGATCCGCGCCCGGCTGCTCGACGCCTTCTCCGACTGGTCGCCGCGCATGCTCCAGATGATCACCGACAACGACGGCCCGTACGTCGATCGCCCGTTGCTCGTGCTGCCGGTCCCGCACCTCTGGGAGCCCACCCCGACCGTGACCCTGCTCGGCGACGCCGCCCACCTCATGCCCCCGCTCGGCGTCGGCGTCAACCTGGCCATGCTCGACGGCTGCGAACTCGCCCTTGCGCTGGCCGGCTCCGCCACGGTCGCCGAAGCCATCGGCGCCTACGAAAAGACGATGCTTCCCCGTGCGACGGACATTGCCCGGATGCTCGAAAACGGCGCCGAGGGCCTGCTGGAGCGACACGAGAGCGGCGACACCGCGAGCTTCGGCGCACCCCAGCACCCATAGGACCGTCAACGCGACTGGTATTTTAATACCGCAAGCGCTATGTTGGTATTATTATACCGACTAGGTGAGGGTAACCGTGATCGAGTTGAAGTCGCCCGCGGAGATCGAGCGGATGCGCACCACCGGGCAGTTCATCGCCCAGATCCTGTCCGAGCTCGGCGAACTCGCCGACGTGGGCGTCAACCTCCTCGACCTGGAACACCACGTCCGCGACCGGATCCGCCAGCGCGGGGCGCAATCCTGCTACTGGGACTACGCCCCGTCCTTCGGCAACGGCCCGTTCCGCAATGTCATCTGCCTGGCGGTCAACGACGCGGTGCTCCACGGACTGCCCCACGACTACGCGCTGCGCGACGGGGATGTCCTCACCATGGATCTCGCGGTCGGGATCGACGGCTGGGTCGCGGACTCCGCCCGCACCGTCATCGTGGGCACGCCGGCCGACGACGACCTGCGACTCGTCCGCGCGACCGAGGAAGCGCTCACCGCCGGCATCGAGGCAGCGCGGGCAGGCAACCGGCTGGGCGACATCTCAGCGGCGATCGAAGCGGTCGCCACCGACTACGGCTACCCGATCAACACGGAGTTCGGCGGCCACGGGCTCGGACGGACCATGCACGAGGACCCCCACATCTCCAACAAGGGCCGCGCCGGCCGCGGCCTCAAGCTCCAGGCGGGCATGACCCTGGCACTCGAACCCTGGTTCGCCCGCACCACCGACCGGATCGTCTTCGACCCCGACGGCTGGACCATCCGCTCGGCCGACGGCTCGCGCACCGCCCACTCCGAGCACACGATCGCGATCACCGAAGACGGCCCCCTGGTCCTCACCCAACGCCTGCCACACCACGCGGCCCCGGCCTGACGCCATGACGCTCAGGCTCCGGCCGCTCGCGCTCGACGACGTCACTGCTGTCCACGGCTGGGCCTGCTTGCCGGAGTCGTGCCGCTATCAGGCATGGGGACCCAACACTTACGAGCAGACGCAGGCGTATGTGCGGGCTGCGGTGGCGGCACCCCCGGACCGGCTGGTGTTCGCGGTGCTCGTCGATGGCGACGTTGTGGGCAGCGCCGAGCTCAAGCTGCGCGGCCCGAGCACAGGCGAGATCGCGTACGCGGTGCATCCACGGCTGTGGGGACAAGGCATAGCTACGGCTGCGGCGCGGGAACTGCTGCGCCTGGGATTCAGCGAGCATGGGCTCCACCGCATATATGGCACGTGCGACCCGCGTAACCTCGCCTCGGCGGCGGTGTTTCGCAAGATCGGCATGCGATACGAGGGCAGGATGCGTGGCACCGCGCGCATTCGCGATGGCTGGCGCGACTCGGACCTGTACGCCGTCCTCGCCGACGACTGATACCTGGTGTCACCGGTGAACCGTGTTGCTGCGAAACGGACGTGCCGCGGAGCCCGAGCAGTGTCAACCTGTACCGAGTGAGCTCAACCGAGTCGACCTTCATCCGCGCCGCCGCGGCTCGAAACAACGCCGACTGGTGCGCCTCGGTCTGCCGGTCCCACGGCATCCAAGGGACCTTCGGCGAAATGGCCTGGCACAGTGCCCACCGCACGCCGCCGTACTACCCGGACGCCGTCACGCTGCATCCCGACGCGGTGCCGGGCGACTTCCTCCACGAGATCGACACGGCCTCACCCTCGTGCTCGATCAAAGACAGCTTCGCCACCCTCGACCTCACCTCGGACGGCTTCGTCGAGCTGTTCACCGCCCAATGGATCCACCGCCCAGCAAAGCTATCCACCCCGCGAACGTCGGCCCCACGCGCCCAGCAGGTCTCCACGGCGGCCCACCTCCGCGACTGGCAGGCCGCCTGGCACGGCGATGAGGAAACCCCGGATGTCTTCCGACCAGCGCTGCTGGAGGACCCGTCCGTGCTGGTGCTGGCCGTTCACGACGGCAAGCACCTCTCCGGGGGCGTCGTCCTGAACCGCGGCGCGGGACTGGTCGGCCTCTCCAACCTGTTCGCGGTCGACGGCAGCGACATCTCCGCCATCTGGTTGTCCGCGCTCACCGCGGCCGCTGATCGCTTCCCCGGCCTCCCCCTCGTCGGTTACGAGCACGGAGACGACCTCGCGCCCGCCCTCGCCAGCGGCTTCACGGTGCTGGGCCCGCTCCGTATCTGGCTGCACAGCTCCTGACCATCAACCTGTGGCCAACCGGATGGCGTCGAACGCCTGGTTCAGGCGCTGACGATGCGACACAGCGAGGTCGTCGAGGCCGTCTCCGGCGAGCCTTCGTCGTACCGTCTCGACAGCGACTGTCCGATACGCGGCGACGAGCAAGGCCGCGGCCAGCGTGCTGTCACCGTCGAACCCCGCGTCCGCGTCGAGCTCGGCGGCCAACCCCATCTCGATCTCGTACCCGAACGCGCGGAGCCGTGCGATCAACGCGGGCGAAGCCGTGATGGTCCGCATGATCGGTTCGAGATCCCCGCCCAGACCTGAGAGCGCGTGCCGCTTCTCCGCGAGCGCGAGGGCGGCCTGACGGAGCGACTCGACGGCGCTGATGTCGTCCGCCCGCTCGCGGATCGCGGTGTGCACGATGTCGACAACGTCCGGAAGACGATCGAGCAGAAGGTCCTCCTTCCGCTCGAAGTGCGAGAACACGGTCACCTTCGACACGCCGGCGGCCGCGGCGACCTCGGCGATCGTGACGTCGTCGAAGCCGCGCTCCAGGAACAGCTCACTCGCGACGTCAGCGATGCGCGCTCGCGTCTTCGACCCGCCGCGATCTCCTCGATTGGGCATGTACCACTCCTAATGGACGCGAAGTTCCGGGCTGTCGGGAAGCTGCCAGTCGCCACCCCGGTCCTCCTTGGAGAACCGCGCGACGAAATCGGGGATGCGCAGGGAGGTGGCCAGTCCAGAGACGGTGAGGAAGGCGTTGATCCCGAGCCGGCTCTTGGGCATGCCGAGGCGCAGCAGGCGCGGCTTCACCGCGGCCTGGATCTCGTCGACGAACGGCCGGAGCGTGGTGTCGTAGTTCGCCAGCGCCCGGGGCAGGTCGGTGGGGTGGCGGTTGATCTCGGCGGCCAGGACGTAGGCGCCGACCAGACCGCCGGAGACCCCCATCCCGCTGTAGGGGGAAGCGCAGTGCGCCGCATCTCCGACCAGTGCCACGCGTCCCTCGGACCAGGTGTTCGTGCGAACCTGCACGACCTCCTGGGAATAGAAGTTCGGGGTCGTCTCCATGCCGTCGATGAACCGGCCGGTCTGCCATCCCGCGCCGCGGAACCGCTCGGCCCAGAACTCTTTCTGGCGTTCGACCGGCTCGCGATGAATGGCCGAGGCTTCCTCCGAGGTTTCCCGCAGCACGAAATACACCTGGGTCTCGTCCGGGTTGTGACTCCTGCGCATGATCATCCGGCCGCCGGGGGCGTTGTAGGTGTCGCGGATGTTGCTGTCCGACGCGATGCGCGGAACGAACCAGTACGACATGTGGATCCCCACCCGCCAGTACGGCTCCGGAGTCCCGGCCGGCAAGACGGCCCGGCGGACACGCGACCCCTGCCCATCGGCGCCGATCAGCAGGTCGAACTCGTCGGACGAGCCGTCGGAGAAGTACGCGACGACCTTCGTCTCGTCCTGCTCGAAGCGGTCCACGCTCGTCCCGAAGACGTAGTCGACGTCGCTTTTCGTCGCATCATTGAGGATGCGCACGAGGTCCCCGCGCATGATCTCGTACTCGGAGGTCAGCGTCTGGCGCCCCTGGCCGGACGTGTTGGCCATGATCGTCGCCCTCGCCTTGCCCCGGGTATCCACAAAGGCGACGCCGGCTTCGTCCACAAGCTTGCTCTTCACGACATCGAGAAGTCCCATGGCCTCGACCGCCTCGATGCCTTGACCGCGGAGATCGACCTGGGCTCCGGTGGCCCGCAGTACCGGATAGCGCTCGACCACGACTACTCGATGCCCTCCTCGCGCCAGCCAGTAGGCCACTGCCTGTCCCGCGATACCAGCGCCGCAGACGAGGACCTTCAAGGAGCGAGTTCCGGATGTGGATGTCATACCAAGTAAGCTTACCAGGTAAATTTACCGAGCCTGGGCAGCGAGGCGCGGCAAACCGTTCGGAGCTACTGGAAGTCGCGCGACTTCGAGGTGATCCGCAGGGGCAGGTGCTGCAGGCGGTCGGCGAGCAGGCTCACCACTCCGTCGGCGCGTTCGACCGTGCCACGGACCAGCAGGGCCGGGCTGGTCCTGGCGATCCGGTGATAACGCCGCCACAGGCCCATCGTGCAGACCACGTTGATCATGCCGGTCTCGTCCTCGAGGTTGAGGAAGGTGATCCCGCCCGCGGTGGCCGGGCGCTGCCGATGGGTAACCGCACCGCCGACCAGCACCCGGCAGCCGTGCTCGATGTCGAGCAGCCCGGCCGCCGGTATCACCCCGAGCGAGTCCAGGTGCTCCCGGATGAACTGGGTCGGGAAACTGTCCGGGGACACACCGGTGGCCCAGACGTCCGCCACCGCGAGCTCCAGCTGGTCCATCCCCGGCAGCGCCGGGGCGCTGATCCCCACCACGCTGCCGGGCAGCTTCTCCGGGCGTTCCTCGGCCACCGCACCGGCCGCCCAGAGCGCCTCGCGCCGGTCGCCGACGAAACAGCCGAACGCGCCGGCCGTCGCCAGCGCCTCCACCTGCGGCGTGGTCAACCGTACCCGCCTGGCAACCTCCGCCATGTCGCGGAACGCGCCGGACTTTTCCCGTTCCGCCACAATGCTTTCAGCCATCGCAACACCGATCGTCCGCACTCCGGCCAGTCCGGTCCGGATGGCGAGCTTTCCCGGCTCGGTGCCCAGCGGCTCCAGGGTGGCGTGCGCGAGGCTGGCGTTGATGTCCGGGCCGCGCACGGTGACCCCGTGCCGCCGCGCGTCGGCGACCAGCGACTGCGGCGAGTAGAAACCCATCGGCTGCGCCCGCAGCAGGGCCGCGCAGAAGGCTTCCGGGTGGTAGTGCTTGAAGTAGGCGCTGGCGAACACCAGGTAGGCGAAGCTCAGCGCGTGACTCTCCGGGAACCCGAAGTTCGCGAAGGCGTGCAGCTTCTGGAAGATCCGGCCGGCCAGCTCCTCGTCGATCCCGTTCTCCGCGGCCCCCTGGTAGAAACGCGCGCGCAACCGCTCCATCTTCTTCTCGGAACGCTTGGCTCCCATGGCATGGCGCAACTGGTCGGCCTCGGCCGCGGTGAAGTTCGCGACGTCCAGGGAAATCTGCATCATCTGTTCCTGGAAGAGCGGGACTCCCAGCGTCTTCCCGAGCGCATTCTCCAGCAAAGGATGCTCAGGCTCCCACTTTTCGTCGTGGGAGTAGCGCCGGATGTAGGGATGCACCGAACCGCCCTGGATCGGCCCCGGCCTGATCAGCGCGACCTCGACCGCCAGGTCGTAGATGTTCTTCGGCTTGAGCCTGGGCAAGGTGGCGAGCTGGGCCCGGCTCTCCACCTGGAACACCCCGATCGCGTCCGCCCTGGCGAGCATCTCGTAGATCTTCTCGTCCTCGATGTCCAAATGCGCGAGGTCGACCTCCACACCCTTGTGCTCGCGGACCAGGTCGATCATGTAGTGCAGCGCGGAAAGCATGCCCAGCCCGAGCAGGTCGAACTTGACAAGGCCCACGGTGGCGCAGTCGTCCTTCTCCCACTGCAACACGCTGCGGTCTTCCATCCGCGCCCATTCGATCGGGCAGACCTCGCTCACCGGGCGGTCGCAGATCACCATCCCCCCGGAGTGGATACCGAGGTGCCGGGGGAAGTCCTCAAGTTCGCAGGACAGTTCGAGCACGGGCGGCGGAATGTCGTGGTCGTGGTCCTTCCCGGTCTCCCGCAACGGACCCCATCGGTCGATCTGCTTGCTCCACGCGTCCTGCTGCCCCGGCGAGTGACCGAGGGCCCGCGCCGAGTCCCGGATCGCGGACCGGGCCCGGTAGGTGATCACGTTCGCCACCTGCGCGGTGCACAGCCGGCCGTACTTGCCGAAGACGTACTGGATGGCCGCCTCGCGGCGGTCGGATTCGATGTCCAGGTCGATGTCCGGGTAACCGTCGCGGTCCGGGGCGAGGAACCGCTCGAACAGCAGCCCCCACTTCACCGAGTCGACCTTGGTGATGCCCAGCGCGTAGCAGACCGCGGAGTTGGCCGCCGATCCCCTGCCCTGGCACAGGATGTCGCTGCGCCGGCAGAACTCCGCGATGTCCCAGACGATCAGGAAGTAGCCGGGGAAATCCAGCTCCTCGATGATCGCCAGCTCATGCTCGATCTGTGCGTACGCCTTCAGGTTCTCCTCTCTGGGGCCGTAATGACGAGCCGCCCCGTCGTAGGTCATCTTCCGCAGGAAGGTCGCTTCGGTGTACCCCTCCGGCACGTTGAAGGGCGGCAGCTTCGGCGCGACCAGAGACAGGGAGAACTCGCACTCCGCGCCGAGCAGGGCGGCCCGCGGCACGGCACCGGGGTAGCGGTCGAACCTGACCGCCATCTCTTCGCCGGAACGCAGGTGGGCCATCCCGGCTCCGGGCAGCCAGCCCTCCATCTCGTCCAGGCTCCGCCGCGCCCTGATCGCGGCCATCGCGGCGGCCAGCCGGGCGCGCTCCGGCTTCGCGTAGTGCACCGCGTTGGTGGCCACGATGGGCAGCCCGAACTCCTTCGCCATCTCATGCAGCAGGTCGTTGTGCATGCTGTCCTCGGGCATGCCCTGGTCGGTCAGCTCGACGAACACCTGTTCCTTGCCGAACAGCTCGACCAGCCGCCGCAACCGCAGCGCGGCCGCCGCCGGCCCCTCGCCGACCAGCGCCCGCCGGACCGCACCCTTGCGGCAGCCGGTGAGCACCACGCAGTCCCCCCGCACCTGTTCGGCGAGCACGTCCAGGTCGTAGACCGGGCGGCCTTTCTCCGCGTACTGGCCGGCGGGCACTTCCCGGTCGTGCCCGTGCAGCTGTCCCTGGGTGATCGCCCGGCACAGGCTGTGGTAGCCGGCCTGCCCCCTGGCCAGCAACAGCAGGTGCTCCCCTTCGGGATCGGCGACCCCGTTCTGCGGCGCGGAAAGCCCGAGGCTCAGCTCGGTGCCGAACACGGTGCGGACACCGAGTTCCCTTGCCGCCTCGGCGAACCGCACCACCCCGTACATACCGTCGTGGTCGGTGATCGCGACCGCGTCCAGCCCCAGCCGGGCGGCCTCCTCGACCAGTTCCTCGGGATGACTCGCCCCGTCGAGAAAGCTGAAGTTGGAATGACAGTGCAGTTCGGCATAAGGCACTCTGACCTCGCTGCCGACGTCGTCGCTGTTACGCGGCACGCCGACGTCCGGTGGCCGGAGGTAGCTATCCCGTTTCCGTGTCCACGCCGGGCTGTCGCCGCCGTCGCCGGGAGGCTCGCCGGTGAGGCCGCGCTCGAACTCCTTCCACGAGATCGACGGGTTGTCCCAGCCCATGGGTCACCCGTTCTCCGCCGACACTCGGGGCAGCGGGATCACCGGCGCCAAGTCGAGCTCCGAGACCTCGGTGGGCACCGCACCCAACTCGTTGCGCAGCAAGGGCATCGAGGGCAGTGCGGACAGCGAGGACTCAGCCCGCAGCCACCGCAACACGTCCCGCAGGTATTCCTCGTCCATCAATCGTAAATCCCTTCCACCATCCACATCGGACGGTCCTTGCCTTCCAGTACCAGCAGGGCGGCGAGGTCCGGCTCGTCCGGGTGCCGCCCGCCGAGCAGGACCTGGATCCGCACCCGCATCGGGCGCGGGGTGGGCGACCACCACTGCTCGCCCACCGGCCACGGCCCGGCCCAGTCGAGAACCTGCCGCGCTGCCGACCCTTCGACGGCCACCTCCCGCGGCGGACTGGTCAACGCGCGACGATCGGTGATCCCCACTTCGGTTCCGTCTTCGGCCAGCACCCGCGCGGGCAACGGGGTTCGGAACACCGTCGCCGGCGAGGGTGCAGGCAGCCGGCCCGGCCACGGCGCGTCCTGCGGGCCGGTCACGTTCCGGTTGTCTCCCCACTGCACCAGCCGCACCCGCTCGGCGGGACCACGGCCACCGTCGAGCACCGCGGTGCACACGCTTTCCGGGCCGAGCAACCCCTGGACATGAACCATGGCCCGACCCGCCTTTTCCGCCGCCACCACATTTTCGTCCCCGGCCCCACCGACCCCACCAACTCCGCTGAACCGCCCGCGAGCCCCCGGCCGCCACAGGCCGAGTTGCAGGGACCGGCCCTCCACCGTCTCCTCGGGTTCGAGCCGAAGCCGGCTGACCCCCGAAGTCGGCCGGGAGCCGGGCGGCGCCTTCAGCCAGCCTTCGAACTGCCAACGGACCCGGTCCGCGATTCCCTGTGGTGTCAGGGGTTCCGCGCACCGCCACACCCGGCTGAGCTGCTCACCCCGTTCCGTGGTGGCGTAGATGCCCAGCCTTACGCAGGCCAGCCCGCGGGCGGCGAGGCCGGCGTGGAACCGGCCGGCCAGTTCCCTGGCCATGAAGGCGGCGGCGTCCACTCTGTCCAGCACCGGATCGAACGTTCTGCCGACGGACAGCTCGGGCGGTGGCCGCCGCCGGTGCGGTGGCCGCTCGGAAAGCCCGCCGGCCAGCCGGTGGGCGACCATCCCGGCGCTGCCGAACCGGGAGGCGACATCCCGTTCGGCGAGCGCCGCGAACGCCCCCAAAGTACGCAGCCCCAAGCAGTTCAGCAGATCGACGAGCTCGGCCCGCTCGGCACCCGGCTGGTCGAGCTCGGCGATGCCCAGCGGCGCCAGGAACTCCGCCGCCGCACCGCGCTCGACCAGGGCCGAGCGGTGGGCCGCCAGCACCGCGGCGAACAACCCGTCCGCGACCCCGACCTGGCATTCCACCCCCGCGGCCCCGGACACGTGGTCCACCAGCCGTTCGACCAGCGGGTACTCACCGCCGAAATATCCCGCCGCCCCGCTGACCGGCACCGCGACCAGCCCCGGCCGCACCACCTCGACCCCGACCACCAGCTCTTCGACCGCCACCGCGACCGTTTCGAACAACCGGGCGTCCCGGTCCTCGTCCACCCCGAAGACCACCAGCTCCGGACATCGCGACTGGGCTTCCCGTCTCCGCATTCCCCGCCGCACACCACCGGCCCTGGCCACCGCCGAGCAGGCCACCACCCGGTTGGCGTTGAACACCGCCACCGGCCGGTTCGCCGGCACCCCTGCCACCGCACCGGCCGCGACCGCGGGCCAGTCCGGGCACCACAGCACGAGCATCCGCACCGGCACATCCGGCCGCCGCTCCCGCAACACCCCTCGTCTGTCCGAAAAGGACTCTTCGGGCGCGCTCATCCGGCGCCCGCGTTCGCCCAGTCCGGTCCGGCCACCGGCTCGGCAGCCCGCCCGGTAGCCGGCGCCACCGCTCCGCCATGGCCAGGCAGCATCAGCTCGTCCTGACCCGGCCGCGGCGCGACCCTCCTGCCGCCGACCCGGACGGCCACCTGCCGCGCCCGCAGGTGGCCGTACCCGGCGGCGAGACCGGTCCATGACCCGGTCACGCAGCGGAGTTCCACCTCCGCCCCCGTCCACGACCCCAGGGAAAGCAACACCGCACCCCGATGTCTCGCCCTCGCGGACAGCTTTCTGGCCAGTTGCGGGACCGGCCCACCCGCTCTGCCCGTCACCGATGGGTCCACCGCGACGAGATCCATCCCGTCCAGCAGCGCAGCGGTCACCGAGGCGAACTCGGCTCCCGGCCGCGGCACCAGCGCGAGCCTGCTCACCTCCACGCCGAGTTCCTCGGCCGCCACCAGGCCGAGGTGGGGCATGCCCACCGCGGCCGCCCACGACCCGTTCGCCGTCGCTTCGGCCAGCAGCGCCAGCAACAGCGAAGTGGAGCCGTGCACCGCCACCGTGTGGCCCCGGCGGAGACCACCCGAAGGCAGCAGTTCACTCAACGCGGGCAGCACCGGAAGCACCTGCCCGGTGGCCTGTGCCCTGGCGGCAGCGGCGGCCACCCCACTGGCCGTGCTCACCCCCGGCAGCGCGGCCAGCCTCGCGACCGGCGCGTCCGCCAGCGCACCAACTTTCACCACTGCCACCTCCCCGCACGGTGTCACCAATGCGACCAGCACCGTCCGCCCACGGCATGAGCGCGAACGGCAGGCGAACACCGCGGGGAAGGCGGCAGTTCGAACGTCTGTTCGATAGACTCAGTGAACACCCCCGCTCGGACGTTGTCAAGCAGCCCGCGACGATCCATACCCAGCGCGGCCCGAATACCCGAAAATACCCTTCAAACTTTCCCATGCGCGGAAAGTAGGGTAGTTTATGTAATATTCAGCCCGCCTGAACAGGGAGCCCAACCGATGTCCCAGGAGCTGTACTCGGTCGACCAGGTCGCCGAGTTGCTCGGCCTGCACGCACGCACCGTCCGCAACTACGTCCGCGACGGACGACTGAAAGCGGTCCGGATCGGCAAGCAGTACCGCATCGCCCGCGAAGACCTGGAGGCGCTGACCGGACAGCCGGTAACGCCGGCCGCGGCCACCACGGCCAGGCGGCACCGGCATGTCGAGGTGTCGAGCATCGTGCAGGTCGACGCGATCAGCCCCGAGGACGCGAGCCGCCTGGCGACCCTGCTGATGGCTTCGCTCAACGGCCGCCAGTCGGACGACCAGCCGGTGCGCGTCCAAACGGCCTACAACGAGGAACGAGCGAGCATGAAGGTGGTGATACTGGGCGATGTCGCCGACAGCATCGAGCTGTTGCGGCTCGTCGACATGCTCAGCGGGGTGGACGGCTGAGCGTCCCGGATCCCGGCGAGCCTTCCACGCGACTTGGATCATCCTGAACTGTCATCATGGAAGGGACACGTGGACGAGGAATCGTGAGTTGGTGGAATCGTGGATCAGACGACCGCTGCTTCCCCCGGCCTGCTGCGGATCCACGCCCTCACCAATCCCACCGGCCTCCGCGTGCACGGCGAGATCGACATGGTCACCCGGCCGATCTGGGAGCGAGCACTGGCGCAGGTGTCGGCGAACGGTGAGACCGTGCACATCGAATGCACCGGGCTGTCCTTCATCGACGTCCGCGGCACGTCGGCCCTGATGGCGGCGGCACAGCGACTCACGGCCAACGGCGGGCGGCTGATCGTGCAAGCCCCACCGCCGTCCCTCACCCGGATTCTCCGAACGCTGTGGGACGGTTTCCCCCCGATAGAGGTACTACCGCAATGACCACCGACACGACCGGGCGATTTCTGCATCCGGCCTGGTTCTACCGCGGGAAGGACGAATACCTGGCGGGCGTCGTTCCTTTCCTCCGCGAAGGGCTCGCCGCCGGTGAGCCGGCGGCCGCCGCCGTTCCCGGCCCGAACCTGGAGCTGCTCCGGGACGCACTGGGCGAGGACACCGAACGGGTCCAGCTTCTCGACATGGCCGAGGTGGGGCGCAACCCCGGCCGCATCATCCCCGGCGTCCTGCGGGCGTTCGCAGACCGGCACCCCGGCCGTCCGGTGCGGATCGTCGGCGAACCGATCTGGCCGAGCCGCACCGAGCAGGAGTACCCGGCGTGCGCCCAGCACGAAGCGCTGATCAACGCCGCCTTCGCCGGACGGGCGGCCAGCATTCTGTGCCCGTACGACGTCGAAGGGCTGACCGCGGGCGTGCTCGACGACGCGGCCGCCACACATCCGGTGCTGTGGGACCTCAATGGCCGGCGGAACAGCGAAAAATACGCACCCGACCAGGTGATCGCCACCTTCAACCGGCCGTTGCCCGCGCCGCCACCGGACACCGTCGTGTTCCGGTTCGACCTGCAGAAGGCCACCCAGGCGCGGCGCTTCGCCCTCGAACGGGCCCGCCGGCTGGGGCTGGCCGAGGACCGGCTTCCCGACCTCGAGCTGATCGTCGCGGAGCTGGTCGCCAACAGCGTCATGCACGGCGGTGGCGCCGGGACCGTCGGCCTCTGGGCGGAACCCGATCACCTCGTCTGCGAGGTCCGCGATTCCGGGCACCTGACCGACCGGCTGGCCGGGCGGCGGCCCGCCGCGCCGACCCAGCTCGGCGGACGCGGCCTACTGCTGGTCAACCAGCTCGCACGGCTGGTCCGAACGCACACCACGGCCGACGGCACCACCGTCCGCCTGCACGTCTAACCACTTGCACATGCTAAGGAGCGCGTTTAGCCCGCTAAACGCGCTCGGCGTCAGTGGGCGAAGTGGCGGGTGCCGGTGAGGTAGAGGGTCACTCCGGCCTCCTCGGCGGCGGTGATCACCTCGGCGTCCCGCACCGAGCCGCCCGGCTGCACCACCGCGCGCACCCCGGCGTCGATCAGCACCTGCAGCCCATCCGGGAACGGGAAGAAGGCGTCCGACGAAGCCACCGAGCCCTTGGCCCGGTCACCGGCGCGCTGCACCGCGAGCCTCGCCGAGTCGACCCGGTTGACCTGGCCCATCCCGGCGCCAACGGTCGCCCGCCCGTGCGCCAGCAGAATGGCGTTGGACTTCACCGATCGCACCGCGCGCCAGGCGAACTCCAGGTCGGCCAGCGTCTCCGCGTCCGCGGGCGCACCGGTGGCCAGTTGCCAGTTCGCCGGGTCGTCGCCGGGGGCGTCGATGCTGTCCACGGTCTGCACCAGCATCCCGCCGGAAATCGGCCGGAACTCGATCGGGTCCGGATCGGCCAGCGCGGGCAGCCTGAGCAGTCGGATGTTCTTCTTCCTGGTCAGCACGTCCAGCGCGGCGGTGTCGAAGTCGGGCGCGAGCACGACCTCGGTGAACACGTCCGCGATCTGCTCGGCGAGCGCGCTGGTCACCGGGCGGTTGGTGGCGATGACCCCGCCGTAGGCCGAAACGGGGTCGCAGGCGTGCGCCTTGCGGTGCGCCTCGGCCACATCGGCGCCCACCGCGATGCCGCACGGGTTGGCGTGCTTGATGATCGCCACCGCCGGCTCAGTGAAGTCGTAGGCGGCCCGGCGTGCCGCGTCGGTGTCGACGTAGTTGTTGTAGGACATCGCCTTGCCGTGCAGCTGCTCGGCATGCGCCAGCCCACCCCGCCAGTGCTTGTACACCGCGGCCCGCTGGTGCGGGTTCTCGCCGTACCGCAGGATTTCGCCCCGGTCCCAGGTCCCGCCGGTGAACTCGGGGAAGCCGGAGTCGTCCGCCGGGGCGTAGGCGTTGGCGAACCAGGCGGCCACCGCGGTGTCGTAGCTCGCGGTGTGCGCAAACGCTTGCGCGGCGAGCCGTTTGCGGTCCTCCAGTTCGAAACCGCCCTCGCGCACCCGCGAGAGCACCCAGTCGTACCGGGCCGGGTCCACCACCACCGCGACACTGCCGTGGTTCTTGGCCGCCGCGCGCACCATCGCCGGGCCGCCGATGTCGACGTTCTCCACGCAGTCTTCGGGGCTCGCCCCGGACGCGACGGTCTGCCGGAACGGGTAGAGGTTGACCACCAGCAGGTCGAACGGCGCGATCTCCAGCTTGCGCAGCTGCTCCTCGTGCTCGGGCCGGTCGCGGTCCGCGAGCAGGGCGGCGTGCACCCTCGGATGGAGGGTCTTCACCCTGCCGTCGAACGACTCCGGGAAGCCGGTGATCTCCTCGACCGGGGTCACCGGGACTCCGGCGTCCGCGATCGTCTTCGCGGTGCCGCCGGTCGAGATGATCTCCACCCCGGCCGCGTGCAGGCCGGTGGCCAGCTCCAGCAGGCCCGACTTGTCGGAGACCGCGATCAGCGCGCGCCGGACAGGACGCCGTCCGGCCAAATCAGTCACAGCAGACCCAGTCACCTGAAACTCACCTTTCGTCCGTCGACCGTGCACCCTCCACGGCCCAGCTGCTCGAGTACCCGCACGAGCAGGCGTCGTTCCACTGCCTTCACCCGTTCGTGCAGCTGTGCCTCGTCGTCGTCCGGCTCCACCGGCACGGCCTCCTGCGCGATGATCGGCCCGGTGTCCACCCCGGCGTCCGCGAAATGCACCGTGGACCCGGTCACCTTCACCCCGAGCGCGAGCGCGTCCGCGATCGCGTGCATCCCCGGGAAGGCGGGCAGCAGGGCCGGGTGGGTGTTGACCACCCTGTTCTCGAAGCGACCGAGGAACGCCTCGCCCAGGATCTTCATGAACCCGGCGGACACCACCAGGTCCGGCTGGTAGGCGGCGACCGCGTCGGTGAGCGCCTTGTCCCAGGCCGCGCGGTCGGGGTGGTCGCGAAGCCGGACCACGAAATGCGGCACCGAAGCCCGCTCGGCCCGTTCGAGGGCCTGAATCCCGTCGCGGTCGGCACCGACGGCCACCACCCGGACCGGATATCCCGGCCGCTCGGCCGCATCCAGCACCGCCTGCAGCAGGGTGCCGGAACCGGACGCGAGTAGCACGACCTTCACCGGGGTTGGCAGGTCCAGCCGACTAGACAGAGCGGTCTCCTTGGCGCGATTCACCTGGGGTTCTCAGCCTAGTCTCGCTCTGTCGCGCCTCCGGCGGCGGGCGGAGGGCCGGGCTCGGGCGGGAGCGGGTCGCCGGTTTCGGGTTCCGGCTCCTCAACCGGAACCTCGACGTCTTCCGCTGCCTGCTCCGGCTCGACGGGTTCTTCGCCGACCGGCTCCTCGTCGGCCAGGGGCTCAGCAGCTTCGCCGTCCACGAGATTTTCCGCGTCCACCAGGTCTTCCGCTTCTGCGGAGTCCTCTGTGGACTCCTCCGGCTCGCCGGCTTCCGGGTCCTCTGCGTCTTCTGTGGACACCACAGCCTCCGAGGACACCACAGACTCCGCGTGCTCTTCGACCGGCTCGGCCTCGGGCTCGGTTTCCCCGTGCGGGCCGGCCAGCCAGGCGACCATGCCGCCTGGGATGACGATCCAGCAGAACGCGGTGACCGAGAACATGCCGACCCGGATGGCCACCGGGTCGAACATCCCGGCCCCGAGCCGTCCGCCGGCCAGCGTGCCCAGCACCACACAACCGAAGCCGACCACCGCACCGGCGACGCCCACGGTGCGCAGGCGCAGCATCGGGTCCGGATGGATCCGGCGCAACGACCAGCCGACCAGCGCACCGGCCGCGGCCGGCAGCACCATCAGCGCCGGCCACCACGGCGCGTACTGCTCCGGCATGCCGGCCAGCATCGGCAGTCCGGGCACCGGGCCGCCCTGGAAACCGAGCGGATCCAGCGAAACCGCCCCGATCGAAAACCCAGGGCCGGCGGCGAAAGCAAGACCGAAGAGCACCGCGTTCGGCAGGTAGCCGACGGAGAGCAACACCATGCCGAGCCCGCCGCCCACCCCGGGCGCGTTGAGCTCGAACAGCTTGACCATGGTCGGGGTGGACAGGGCCAGGCTGAGCGTGAACACCAGTGCGCCGCAGGCGAGCAGGCCGGCCAGCCCGAGCACGCCGGCCCGCAGCCCGCGCACGGCCACCGGGTCGAGGTAGCCGCCGAGCAGTTCGGCCAGTCCGGCCTTGGACGCCGCCCCGGCGGTGGCCGCCAGCGCGGCGAACAGGCCGGGCACCAGGAACGCGGTCAGCGGGTCGACGCCGAACTGCTCGTCACCGGTCAGCGAGATCGTCGCGCCGGCCACCATGTGCGCACCGGCCATCACCCCGACCAGCGGCACGGCCTCCTGCGGCCGCCGGTAACCGAGCCGCTGCGCCGCGCCGTTCGCGCTGCGGGCCAGCAGTACGAAGACCCCGATCGTGGCCAGCAGCGGTAGCACCCCGAGCGGCTGGCCGAGGATCTCGACCGGCACCTGGTAGGTGGCGAGCCAGGCGGGCCCGGCCACGGCCAGCGCACCGAGTGCGGAGAACGCGGCCGGGGACCCGGTCGCGGTGACCAGCGCCAGCAGGGTCGCGACCAGCGCGTATCCGGTGATCATCGGGACGAGCGCGGCCGCCGCCAGCACCCGGAACCGGCCGGCGCCGGTCAGCTCCTCCGGCGGTTCGGACTCGGGCAGCCGCTCGTCACCGCCGGAGCGGACGGACGTCGTGAGCAGCGGCATGTTTCGCACCATCGCATCCGGATTGGGCCGTCCGGGTGAGCCACGCCGCTCAAGATCCAATGGCAGACCGCACAGCCACCCTTTCGGGGCAGGCGAACAAAACAAACACCCGCGGTGACATCAAGCGTCACCGCGGGTGTTCGACTGCCTGTGCTCAGCTCTGCTTGCCGAAGCCTCCCGGCGGTGTGCCCGGCGGCTTCTGCTGGCCGGATTCCGGGGATTGCTGCTGGTAGAACTGGCCCTGCTGCGGCGCGTAGGTGGTCGCCTGCTGGCCCGGCGGCTGCACCGGCGGACCGTACTGCGTCGGCTGGGAGAAGGAACCCTGGTCGCTCTGGCCCGGCGGCTGCGCCTGGCCGAACTGACCCGGCTGGTTCTGCTGCCCGAACTGGCCCGGCTGGCCGAACTGCTGCGGCTGGCCGTAGGCGGGCTGAGGCTTCGGCTCCGGCGCCTTGATCACCCCGGCCTCGAACAGCAGCGCGGCGACCGCGACCAGCATCTGCACGATGCCGACGATCAGGATGCCGGTGATGATGCCGGGCACCTCTTCGGCCTGAACGACCGCCGCCAGCACCCCCAGCCCGCCGAGCACGCTGAGCACAGCCGCGTACGGCAGCGTCTTCGGGCCGTTCGGTAGCAGCCGCAGTGCGGCGAGTAAACCACCGCCGAGCAGGAAGTACACGATCAGGTCAGCGCCGCGGGCCTCCGCGGAGAAGGCCATGAAGTAGTTCACCAGCCCGAGCCCGGTGATGGCCAGCGTGAGGACCAACCCGAGGTTCAGCGGGGCCCCACCGCCCTGAGCCGGTTGCTGGGCCGGCGGGAAACCACCCGTGT
The DNA here is from genome assembly GCF_000384315.1 of Amycolatopsis nigrescens CSC17Ta-90. GTDB lineage: Bacteria > Actinomycetota > Actinomycetes > Mycobacteriales > Pseudonocardiaceae > Amycolatopsis > Amycolatopsis nigrescens. Next base: position 2,659,030 of record NZ_ARVW01000001.1, read on the forward strand.
TCGGCGCCTGGGGGCCAGGCTGCGCGCCGCCACCCTGCTGGGGGTAGCCGGGCCCACCGCTGGGGAAGGACATCCATGCTCTCCTGTCGTTAGACCGGTTACCGGGAGTATGACACCCGGGACAAACAAGGCGCTGTGGCGCGGAAACGCTAGCGCACCTGGGACTCATGTCCCCCTCGGGTTATCCGACGTGCCGGACGCCCAAACGGTTGCGCGGGAAACCTGTGAATACCTGTGACTACGCGAAGGGGCCGGGCACCGACCCGGTGCCCGGCCCTTTCGACGTACCGCTCGATCAGTGCAGCTTCTGGTACAGCTCCCTGGCCAGCTCGGCGGTCTCGGTCGGAGTCTTGCCGACTTTGACGCCTGCGGTTTCGAGGGCTTCTTTTTTGGCGGCGGCGGTGCCGGAGGAGCCGGAGACGATGGCGCCGGCGTGGCCCATGGTTTTGCCTTCGGGGGCGGTGAAGCCGGCGACGTAGCCGACGACGGGTTTGGTGACGTTGGCGGCGATGTAGTCGGCGGCGCGTTCTTCGGCGTCGCCGCCGATTTCGCCGATCATGACGATGACGTCGGTGTCGGGGTCGGCTTCGAACGCGGCGAGGGCGTCGATGTGGGTGGTGCCGATGACGGGGTCACCGCCGATACCGACCGCGGTGGAGAACCCGATGTCCCGCAGCTCGTACATCATCTGATACGTCAGGGTGCCCGACTTGGACACCAGCCCGATCCGGCCCGCGCCGGTGATGTTCGCCGGGATGATCCCGGCGTTGGACTTACCCGGGGAGATCACACCCGGACAGTTCGGGCCGATGATCCGCGTCTTGGTGCCCTTGGCGACGGCGTGGGCCCAGAAGTAGGCCGAGTCGTGCACCGGGATGCCCTCGGTGATCACCACCGCCAGCCCAATCTCCGCGTCGATCGCTTCGATGACGGCGTCTTTGGCGAACTTCGGCGGCACAAAAATCACCGACACGTCGGCGCCGGTCTCTTTGATGGCCTCCTCGACCGTGCCGAACACGGTCAAGTCTGTGCCGTCGATGGTGACCGTCTGCCCGGCCTTGCGGGCATTGACCCCGCCCACGATGTTCGTGCCCGACTTCAGCATCTTCGTGGCGTGTTTGGTGCCCTCGGAGCCGGTCAGGCCCTGCACGATCACCTTGCTGTGCTCATTCACAAAGATCGACATGACTCATACACCTGCCGCTGCGAGCTCGGCGGCCTTGTCTGCCGCGTTGTCCATGGTGTCCACCTGGGTGACCAGGGGATGGTTCGCCTCTTCGAGGATCCTGCGGCCCTCGTCGACGTTGTTGCCGTCCAGCCGCACCACCAGCGGTTTGGACGCCTCGTCCCCGAGGATCTTCAACGCTTCCACGATCCCGGTCGCGACCGCGTCACACGCGGTGATCCCACCGAACACGTTCACGAACACACTCTTCACATCACTGTCGTGCAGGATCACGTCCAACCCGGCGGCCATCACCTCCGCCGACGCCCCGCCACCGATGTCGAGGAAGTTCGCCGGCTTCACCCCACCATGACGCTCACCCGCATACGCCACCACGTCGAGGGTGGACATGACCAACCCAGCACCATTACCGATGATCCCGACCTGACCATCCAGCTTCACATAGTTGAGGTCCTTAGCCTTAGCCTTGGCCTCCAACGGGTCCTCGGCCTGCTTATCCACCAACGCCTCATGCCCCGGCTGGCGGAACCCGGCGTTCTCATCCAGGGTGACCTTGCCATCCAACGCGATGATCTTGCCCTGAGGATCCCGCACCAGCGGATTCACCTCAACCAACGTCGCATCCTCAGACACGAACGTCTCCCACAGCTTCACCACCACCTCAGCGGCCTCATCCACCACCACGGCCGGGAACTTCCCCGCAGTCAAAATCTCAACCGCCTTGGCCCGATCCACCCCACTGATCGCATCCACCGGGATCCTCGCCAACGCATCCGGACGCTCCACCGCCAGCTGCTCGATCTCCACCCCACCCTCAGCCGACGCCATCGCCAAAAACGTACGATTCGCCCGATCCAACAAAAACGAAAAGTAATACTCCTCCGCAATATCGGAGGCTTCAGCCACCAGCACGCGGTGCACGATGTGGCCCTTGATGTCCAGCCCGAGAATGGCTTCCGCCTTCTCCTTGGCCTCATCCGGGGTCTGCGCCAGCTTCACGCCGCCGGCCTTGCCACGCCCGCCGACCTTCACCTGAGCCTTGACGACCACCTGGCCGCCGATCTTCTCAGCCTCGGTACGGGCTTCTTCGGGGTTGTTCGCCACGGCGCCGGGCAGAACCGGCACTCCGTGGGAGGCGAAGAGATCCCTCGCCTGGTACTCGTAGAGGTCCACTACTCCAGTCTCCTGACGACACGCCACTGTGTTGGTTTTTTGAAACCACGCTGCTGCCGGACGCAAACGACCCTAGCGACCAGCGGAGAAGTCGGGGACTCCGCACCCGGTGAACTCGGTCACCGTGCGCGGTCGGGCCGTGCTTCCACGCTGTGAGACGCCGCACGGAGCACCCAATCGGTGACCAGCTCCGGGTCCGGCGCGGACGGGAAGCTCATCGCGAAGGGGCTCTCCGGGTCCGCGGCACCGAAGCCGAAGACCGGCAAGCCGGGCAGCCGGTCGACGACCGCGGCGGCCAGGTCGTGCTCGTCCACCGCGACCCCGAGCACGTCCGGGTCCTCCTGGTCCACGATGCCGGCCAGTTGCTCGACGGTCCGCAACCGTCCCGCGTAGACGACCTCTACTCCCGCATCGCGCAGGTTCCGGCCGAGCGGCACGCCGTCGCCGGTGTCCATCAGCTCGGCGAGCACCACCCGGACCAGCGCACGGCTCATGCCGCACTCCGGGCGGGCCGGGCGGCGAGCACGGCGGCGATCAGCAGGGCCAGCACCGAACCGAGCGCTAGCCACCAGCCGGTGGCCGGGCCCGCGCCGTCGATCATGCCGCCGGCCAGCGGCAGCTCCACCAGCCGCAACCCGGTCACCACGGCGGCGCCGAGCAGCAGGGCCACCGCGGCGGGCGGGCGGCTGCGGGGGGTCAGCGCGATGGCGCCGAGCACCGTGCACAGGGCCAGCAGCAGGCCCCAGGACGGGGTGCCGAAGTTCGTCAGCAACGTGGGCGCGACGTAGTCCGGCGCGGCGATCGACGGCACACCGAACGCACCCGCCGCGAGGATCCCGGCCGCGACCAGCGGAGTCAGCACATTCGGCCCGGGGACCGCGCCGTCCTCTTCGGCGTCTTCCCGTTCGACCATGCCGGCCACCACCGAGCAGCAGGCGGTGGCCGCCGCGAACGCCAAGGCCAGCGCCGCCCACAGGGCACCGGAGCCCGCGGTGAACGCGGGGCCCAGCTCGGTGGCCTTGACCACGGTGTCCAGTACTGCGGCGCCGGCCAGCGGCACCCCCGCCCAGCAGACGGACATCGCGGGCCGCACCACCGAGGCCAGGCCGGGCACCAGCAGCGCTACCCCGAGCACGCCGACCACCAGGCCGGCGGCCAGCAGGAGCCAGCGCGCCGGGCTCTGCGGCCCCGCAGTACCGCCGGCCGCGACCACCTGCGGAGCGAGCGCACCGGCCAGGGCGGCGACCGCGGTCAGCAACCCGAGCAGGCCGGTGACCAGGCGCAGGCGCCGCTGTCCCGGCATGACCGCCTCGGTTCCGTCCCTGGATCCGTCCCCAGATTCGTGACTGCCATTCGCCATCGCATCCGCACGTGCATCCGCGGGACGGAAAGCCAGCGCCGCGAGCGCCACGGCACCGGCGAGCGTGAGCACCGGCCCCGTGGACAGCGACAGATCAGGCACCAGCAGACCGGACAGCAGGTTCGGCAGGGCCACCACCACCGCGGCGACGGCGGCACCGAGCAGGCCGCCTTTGGCCAGGCCCGGCGTCGCCGAGCTGGCGGACAAAGCCGCGACGACCGGGAGCGCACAGGCCATCAGCAGGTAGCCGGCCAGCGTGAACGCGGGAGCCTCGAACACGCTCACCGACAGCAGATAGGCATCCGTCGAGCCGAAGGGCGCCATGGTCAGCCCGAACCCGGCCAGTACGCCGGCCACCACCGCGACCAGCACCCGGCCGCGGGTCCCCGGTTCCGCGGCGGCACCGGACTCGCCGGGGTCGGCATTGCTCTGCACCGCCTGCACGGCCAGCACCCCGGCCAGTACCGCGCAAAGCTCGCCGGCCAACGTCAGCCAGAGGCCGGCGGCGGCAGGGCTCTGGCCGAGGCTCACCGGGCGGTGCAGCTCGGGACGCGCAGCCGCCGAGGCGTCGAACAGGAACTGGAGGTCGAGCACGATCCGGCCGACCGCCACGGCCGCCGTCCCGGCCAGCACCCCGGCCGCGGCAGGCCGCTGGCCGCGCAGCGCCAACCCGGCCACCACGGCGATCGGCAGCACGGCGAGCAGGATGAGCACCGGCGCACTGGCGAAGCCGGGTGCCGCCCCGGCGATCGCCGGGAACAGCGCTCCCGCCGCCGACAACACGGCGGCGGCCCCGCCCAAGGCGAAGGCGGCGGTCAGTTTCGGCGCCGGCGACCCCAGCTCCTCGGTGTCCAGCGTTCGCGGATCGGACCGTGACGGTTCCTCCGAGGAGGAACGGGTGCGCGCAGTCATTGGACGAGGACGCTAGCAAGTACCCGGAATCCGCTCATGACACCGCTCAGCACGACGGCCGGCCGGCACTCTGCGTGACCGGCTGCCGAGAGGGCCGGATTGTTCGCCGATAACGGAGCACGGGGGTGGATTGTAGTAACCCAAGTCACATCTAACGGAGTAATTCCCTGTCTACTTTGGGTCATCACTACAGCTAGAAGGCATACGCGTGCTCCACGTTCGGCCGACACGCGGCCGACACCTTGCCCAGAACGGATCCCCTTCGTTACTGTCCCCCGGTCCCCATTACAGTCAGGTCACGAAGCGGACATCGAGCAACCACCCCCGAGGTTGTTCACCGGGATCCCCCGCCCGGGTCCGAGATCTGACTCCCCGAGTACGGAAGGCCCTGTCTTGGCTCGACACCGCTCCCCCGGCGGCCAAGCTCCTTCCCCGGCTCTCGAAGACGCACTGGACGGTGCCGTCATTCGCGTCCGGGGCTCGCACCGCATCCCCGCTCCCCCGTCCGCCCTGCGCGGCCGGGTCGTGGTCGCTGCGGTCGCGGCCGGCGCTTTCGCCGCCGCCGCGGCAGGCCAGACCCTCAACTCCGTTACTTCCGAGGACGCTCACAGCGGTGTGACTCCACTGGCGAGCGCGCGTGACGCGAGTGCGGCGATCGGTGTCGGCGTCGGCGTAGGTGGCGACGCACCCGCAGGCGCCCCGGAACTGCTGCCCGCGGCCCGCAACAGCGACGCCTCCGCCGAAGTGCAGAAGCTGACGGACAGCGCGCAGGTCACCCAGGCCCGCGAAGAGCGCGAGGAAGCGGCCGCGAAGAAGGCGGCCGAAGAAGCCGCCCGCCCCAAGGTCGTCATTCCCGCCGAAGGCACCTTCACCTCCGGTTTCGGCGCCCGGTGGGGCACCAGCCACCTCGGGATCGACATCGCCAACTCGATCGGCACCCCGATCGTCGCCGCCGCCGATGGCACCGTGCTCGAGGCCGGCCCGGCCAGCGGTTTCGGCCTGTGGGTCCGCGTCCAGCTTTCGGACGGCACGATCCACGTCTACGGCCACATGAACAGCTTCTCGGTGAAGGCCGGCCAGAAGGTCAAGGCAGGCCAGCAGATTGCCGAGATCGGCAACCGCGGCCAGTCCACCGGCCCGCACCTGCACTTCGAGGTGTGGACCTCGGCCGGCAAGAAGATCGATCCCCGTCCCTGGCTGGCCGCGCGCGGCGTCAAGGTCTGATCGGTCCCCGCGAACCACCCCCTTCACCAGGCGGACGCCTAAGGACATAGGCGACCGCCACCTGCCAGACACTGCACAACTCGCGCGTCGAGCGAGTGCGCCGGCACAGGACACACCTGCCGTCCGGGTCCTGCTCGTGCCTGCTCAGCAGGACCCGCCATGCCGCGGCGAGCACCGCGGCGTCCTCCACATCCCGCGTGGACGAGCCCCCGCTCGCCGCCGCTTTCCCCGTGATGTCGGCCAGTCTTTGCAGTACCCCGTCTCGGACGAACCGAAACCACCACTCCGCCACACCGCCTACCCCCGTCCCGGGGAGCCGGCGTAGCCAGCTTACCCCATTGGTCGAACGTTTGTTCGACCTTTTATAGCGGTGGGGTCTGACAGTTTTCGGTGGGCCGGGGTGGAGCGGCCGGAATCCGCCTGCCGTCGTGCCATACCGCGAACACCGTCGAGGACGGCCGCTCCGGGGGCACTCGTGAAGTCGGACCCGCACGCGATCGCGCTCCGGGTGTTGGAGCACCAGCCGGCCCGTGCGGCGGCCTCAGCGGCGAACTCGGCGTCGGTCAGCTGGAGGTCGTGCCGGGCAGCGCTACAGCTTCACCATCGGCACGCTGCCGATCAGCATCAGCCGCACCTTCCCGGCCGCACCGAAGTCGATGGTCGCGGTGGCCCGCGGCCCGGTGCCGTCGCAGGCGACCACGGTGCCCAGCCCGTACTTGTCGTGGCTGACCCGGTCGCCGACGTCCACCTTCAGCGCGACGGTTTCCTTCCAGCCCTTGAACGAAGGGGTCCCCAGTCGACCGCCGGCCAGGCCGGTCTGCGCGGGGTCGGACCCGAAACCGGACGACCGCCTGCCCCAGGTGGTCGCGGCCCGCGGCGAACCCGATGAGGAGCCGAACCCGGCGGACTTCGGCTCCTCGCGGCGCCAGTCGACCAGCTCGGCCGGGATCTCGTCGAAGAATCGGGAGGCCGGATTGTTCATCGGCTGTCCCCAGGCGGACCGCACGATCGCCCTGGACAGGTACAGCCGCTGCCTCGCCCTGGTGATCGCCACGTAGGCCAGCCGCCGTTCCTCGGCCAGCTCCGCGGGCTCCCCCAGCGCGCGCATGTGCGGGAAGATGCCGTCCTCCCAGCCGGTGCAGAACACCACCGGGTACTCCAGGCCCTTCGCCGTGTGCACGGTCATCAGCGTGACCACGCCGGAGTCGGACTCGTCACCGCCACCGTCCGCGGCCGGGATCGAGTCCGCGTCGGCAACCAGGGAGACCCGCTCCAGGAACGCGGGCAGCGAACCGGGCTCCGGCACCCCGGCCGCGACCGGGTCCACGACCTCATCGGTCCCGTCGGCTGCGTCTGCCTCGGCCGCGGCACCGGCCATCTCGGCGGTGAACTCGGTGAACTCCCTGGCCACGGTGACCAGTTCGGTCAGGTTCTCCACCCTGGACGCGTCCTGCGGGTCGTCGGAGTCCTCCAGTTCGGCGCGGTAGCCGGTGCGCTCCTGCACCGCCTCCAGCACGTCCGCCACCTCGTCGCCCCGCTCGACCAGCTCCAGCAGTTCGTCCCATAGCGTGACGAAACCGGTGATCGCCTTGGCCGAGCGCGGGTTCAGCAGCGGCACCTTGCCCTCGACGGCGGCGCGCAGCGCGGCCGCGAACGAGATCCGCTCGCGCTCGGCGTGCGCGGCCAGCACGGCCTCCGCCCGGTCGCCGATCCCGCGCTTGGGCACGTTCAGGATCCGGCGCAGGCTGACCGTGTCCTCCGGGTTGGCCAGCACCCGCAAGTAGGCCAGCATGTCCCGGACCTCGCGACGCTCGTAGAAGCGGACGCCACCGACCACCTTGTAGGGCAGGCCGAGCCGGATGAAGATCTCCTCGAACACCCGCGACTGGTTGTTCGTCCGGTAGAAGACGGCGACGTCGGAGTAGTTCGCGTCGCCCCCGTCGGCCAGCGCGTCGATCTCGCCCGCGACGAACGCGGCCTCGTCGTGCTCGTTGTCCGCGACGTAACCGACGATCTTCTCGCCGTCGCCGGAGTCCGTCCACAGCCGCTTGTCGCGACGGTTCGGGTTCCGCGAGATCACCGCGTTCGCCGCGGACAGGATGGTCTGCGTGGAGCGGTAGTTCTGCTCCAGCAAGATGGTGCGCGCGTCCGGGAAGTCCCGCTCGAACTCCTCGATGTTGCGGATGGTCGCGCCGCGGAAGGCATAGATCGACTGGTCCGCGTCACCGACGACGCACAGTTCCGCCGGCGCCACCCCGGACTCGCTGGTCTCGGTGCCGACCAGCTCGCGGACCAGGGTGTACTGCGCGTGGTTGGTGTCCTGGTACTCGTCGACCAGCACGTGCCGGAACCGGCGGCGATAGTGCTCCGCGACGTCCGGGAACGCCTGCAGCAGCTCCACCGTGCGCATGATCAGGTCGTCGAAGTCCATCGCGTTGGCCTGGTTGAGCCGGCGCTGGTACTCGGCGTAGACCTCGGCAACCCGGCGCTCGAGATCGTTGCCCGCCCTGGCCGCGGCCGTCTCGGCGTCCAGCAGCTCGTTCTTCAGGTTCGAGATGTGCACCGCGAGCGTGCGCGCCGGATACCGCTTGGCGTCCAGGTCCAGATCACGGGCGACCAGGGTGATCAGCCGCTTGGTGTCGTCGGAGTCGTAGATCGAGAAGCTGGACGACATCTCCAGCGTCTTCGCCTCCCGGCGCAGCAACCGCACGCACATGGAGTGGAAGGTGGACACCCACATCGCGTTCGACCGACGGCCGACCAGCTCGTTCACCCGGTCCCGCATCTCGGCGGCGGCCTTGTTGGTGAAGGTGATCGCCATGATCTGCCCCGGATGCACGTCCCGCTCGCCGAGCAGGTACGCGATCCGGCGGGTCAGCACCCTGGTCTTGCCGGACCCGGCACCGGCCACCACCAGCAACGGAGCACCCGCGTGGGTCACCGCTTCACGTTGCGCCGGGTTCAGATCAGCGAGCAGGTCGGCGTGCCGGCCGGACGGCGAACCAGCCTGGCCGGACTCGGGGGATTGCGGATGCAGATCGAAGAGGGTGTCCATCGGGGCTCCACGCTACTCGGGGGCACCGACGGGAAGGGCAGCGCTGTGCCATCCCCGCGCCATCCCCGCGCCATCCCCGCCTAGCCGCGGGTGGGATGAATACGACATCCGACGTAGACGCGAATGCCGCCCGGGGACCGATGCGGCCTCCGGGCACGGCGCGGACCATGGGGTTATGACAGCGTCGCCGTCGCCGTACACGATGCCCCCGATACCGGCCAGGATCCGCGCCTCGGACGCCGAGCGGGAACGAGTGGCCGCGCTCATCCAGAACGCCGTCACCGAAGGACGGCTGACCATTTCCGAGGTCGAGGAGCGGCTCACCGCGGTCTACGAGGTGAAGTACGTGGACGAGCTCTCCGCGCTCACCGCCGACCTGCCCCAGGAACGGCCGCAGCGCCGTCCGTCGTTCGTGCCGGCACCGGCGCTGCGCGTGCACGCCGCCATCGTGGTGCTGATCGGCATCCTGCTGGTTGTCCGCTGGTCGGTTTCCGGCGCGCCCTACTTCTGGCCCGTCGCACCGATGTTCTGGCTCGTGATGAGCCTCGTCGTGCACGCCAGGATCCGCCGCAGCCGCGCCATGCTCTGAACCACGCCCGGCGCGTTGTGACATACTAGGAACGTGCAGCACTCAGCGTTCCGATTTTTCTACGGGATCCGGACTCCGGCTCCCGTGGTCGCTTAGTGCCAGACACGCAACCACCGCCAGCCCCGGAGTCCACGGACCCGGGGCTTTCGTCGGCTCGGGGGCCACTGGGAATCCGGACCGAAGAAGAAGGTCCCCGATGAACGTCCCGATGAACGCTGATGCCAATGCCGAGTCCGCCGAGGTGGAGGACATCGGCGCGCTGCGCGAAGAGATCGACTGGCTGGACGCGGAGATTCTCCGGCTGATCAAACGCCGGGTGGAGGTGTCCAGGACGATCGGCGCCGCCAGGATGGCCGCCGGCGGCACCAGAATCGTCTACAACCGGGAGATGGACGTGCTCGCGCGCTACCGCGACCTCGGCCCGGACGGCAGGCAGCTCGCGATGGCGCTGCTGAACCTCGGGCGCGGCAGGCTCGGCCGCTGAGCGCACGCCGCGACCGGCGGGAAACCCCAATCTCAGGGTGATCCCTCAGGCCGGAGGCACCGGCGGCCAGGCACACTGGTGTCATGGAGTTCATCATCAACGTGATCGCCGTCGTGGTCGCGATCGCGAGCGTGCTGGTCGCGCTCGGCCATGCCGGTTACCTGGCCATGCTGAGCAGCGCCGCGAACAAGCGGGCGGGTGGCGCCCCGATCGCGCAGTACGTGCGTTCGCGCTGGGCGGTGGCCGGTGGCACCACGGCCGTGTCCCTGCTCGCGTGGCTGTTCACGGCCGGTAGCACGGTCCCGGACATCCTGGCCATCATCCTCGCGGCCGGCAGCGGCGCGGTGGCGACCAAGGCGCTGCAGTCCACCCAGGCCAAGTACCGCAGCGGCGGCTGAGCGGACCACCGAACCCGGGTGGCACGGCGGTGACCAGGCCTTCGGTTCCGCGCTGCCCGGAAACGCACGCATAGCAGACTTGATCTTGGCGCCTGGCTATTTGCCGCCGCCCGTCCGAGTGATATCGCGGACCCGCGCCACGAATTCGCCAGATGCCTCTTACTCTTGACGCGTGAGGACTCTCGCGCCTCGGCCGGGCTACGGCCGCCTACAGTGCTCGGCAGGTAGCCGTGCGCGTGCAGCGGGGCGTGCAGATTCCCGGTCTTTCGCTCGTCCGATCGGCTTAACCGGCCGCGGATTCGCGTCAGCCGCCGTGCGAGGGAGGGTCCACCCAGCATGAACGGCGGAGCGCACTCCACTGATCACCTGTCCGCACAGCGCGGAAGACACCGGCTTCAGACCGGGATGAGCACCTGGACGCCCCAGGTGCCGCCGCGGCCCGAGCACCATCGGCACCGGCTGGACGAAGACCTGCTCGACCCGCCGGTCACCGGGTCGCTGCCGGTTTCCCAACTCCTCGACCAGCACACGCGCGACACCAGAGCCGACGGCGAGCGCAACGGCGCCGATCTCGGCAGCCGGTCCGGCTACCTGTCCTCCAGCGGCAGGCTGCCGGTGCCCCGGGCACCGCACGCGGCCCTGCGTCCCCTCGCCCCGGAACAGGCCCGGCCGGAACAGGAGCCGCCCGGTGCCGGCCGGGACGAAGCGACCGTGCGCACCGCGCCGGTCGGCGCGGACCCGAAGAAACCCTTGCGCCGCACCAAAGTGAGCCTCAAACCGCCGCCGCCCCGCCGCGACGATGACGACGACGTCCGGATCTACGTGGCACCGCCGGTGGACGGGCTCGGCACCTTCGATCTCGGCAGCGTGCCGGCCTCGGTCACGCCGCCGCGGAGCTGGCGGAAGGCGGCCTGGTTCGCGACGGCCTCCTCCGGCGGCGTCGTGGTCGCCCTGCTCTGCGCCGGATCGCTGCTGGTCGGCAAGCCGGAGAACACCAACCAGCAGGCGGTCAGCTGGCCCGGCCTGCAGGGCGTGCAGCCCACCCTGGAGGGCGAGTCGCTGGCCGACTCGAACAGCGTCACCCCCGGCCTCTCCGACAACACTTCGCACCCCGGCGGCGATTCGTCTTCGGCGGAAGGCCTCACCGGGCCGCGCGCCGGCACATCGCGGGCCTCCAGCACCGCGCGACCGAGTTCCCCCTCGGACCAGCCGACCTCCAGCACCGGTTCCGAAGTAGTCGTGCCGCCCGCGCCGCCAACCACCGAAAAGCCGGTGAAGCCGGCGCCGACCGCGGCGCCCTACGACGAGGAAGACCCGCGCTACCTGCAGTATCCGGTGAACCAGCCGTCCACCCTGGCCGCCCAGTCCCAGAAGTTCCTGGACACGGTCACCGAGGACCCGGCCGCCGCGCACTCGATGACCACCGGGCCGCTGCAGGAGCAGGGCGCCAACGGGCTGGCCGGCAAGTACTCCGGGGTGGCGTACTACGAGGTCAAGCACGTCGACGTGCGCCAGTACACCGACGAGGGCGTCACGGTCTGCACGGTGAAGGCCGTGCACGACGACGGCAGCACCACCACCGAGCGGCACACACTGACCTTCGGCCAGAACGCCAAGATCCGCGACGACGGTAAGTAGTCGCCACCGTTCACCGCCTCGAATGGCCTAGCCAGGCCGCATCGGGCACCGTTCGCCGAACCAGCACGGCAGTCCGGCGACGAACACTGGCCGGTAACGCCAGGACAGGGTTCGCTGATTAATACGGGGTCCGACCTGGCTGTGATCCACAGCCAGCCAAGTTGCACCACGACCGCGGCCGGCAGGCCGTGCGTCGGTACCGAAGAAGAGGCGATGAAGGCCGTGCACGATCGGCAACGCACTCGGCAGCAGCCGGCTGCGGTCCGGGTCGAGGACCTCATTTCCGCGGAGATCCTGGCCGACGAGCTGGTGGACCGCGAACATCTCGAGCGCGTCTTCCAAGATCCGCAGCACTACCTGCCACCACCGAGAACGCGGGAGCCACGGGCCAAGGCGCGGCCGGAGCCGAGCCCGGAACCCGAGCGTCCACTGGCGAGGCGGGCCAAGCTGGCCGGGCTCCTGCTGGCCGCCGCGGTGCTCATCGGCTCGGTCGCCGCCGCCGCCGTCCTGACCAACCGGCAGCGGGACCGGCCACCGGCCGCCGAGCCGGGCAAACCGCAGATCACCGGCGCCGTCGCGCTGGGCGGGTTCGCGGCGCCCGGCCGCAAGGACGACGCCGGGCACGAAGCCAACGACGCGGCGGCCGCCGGTACGTCGCCCTCCGGTGGCGGCGACCACGCGGCCACGACCACCACGCCCACCCCCACCAGCAGCAGCTCGCCGCCGGGCACCAGCCGACCGCCCGACACCAGGTACGACGCCGGCCGGTCGAGCAGCAGCGCGGACAAGGTAGCCGCGGTGCGCGGGTTCTACTCGCTGGTGGACACCGACCCGTTCCGCGCGCTCGCGCTGCTGGACCCGCTGCTCGCCGGCGAACAGCCCGGCGACCTGGTCCGGTCGTGGGGTGCGATGGACTCCGTCGAAGTGGAACAGGCGCAGGTGCAGCCGGACGGCTCGGTGCGCGCGGTGGTCACCATGCGGCAGCCGGACGGCAGCAGGCTGCGGATCACCCAGTTGCTGCGGCTGGCCGAAGGCACGGCCGATAAGATCGTCCAGGCTTGGTTGCTTTCCGCTGAGCAGTTCTGACCGGACTGTGGTCGGCGGCACCCGGAGGCAACGTCCGACCCCTCCCGAAGCGTGCCAAGTTTGTGTGCGCAGAGTGAGCACCTAGCCTGGTCACGAGTCGGTCTCGGTAAAGCCGGCACACAGACCACGATATGTGCATACGCTCCAGGCACACGGGTGCGCGCCGCCACCGGCGCCGTCCGTGCCCTGTAAACGGAGCCCCGAAGGAGGTCGCGTGAGCGACGAGGGCCGCCTGGTCGCCGGCCGGTACCGCGTGATCAAGCGGATCGGCACCGGCGCCATGGGCGCCGTTTGGCAGGCACAGGACGAGATCCTGCACCGCACGGTCGCGATCAAGCAGCTGCTGCTGCAGCCGGGACTCGAGGAGAACGAGGCCGAGGACGCCCGGCAGCGCACCATGCGCGAAGGCCGGATCGCCGCCAGGCTGCACCACCCGAACGCGATCACCGTGTTCGACGTGGTCACCGACGACAACGGCCAGCCCTGCCTGATCATGGAGTACCTGCAGTCCACCAGCCTCGCGGCGGAGCTGCAGGCACGGAAGACGCTGCCGCCGATCGAGGTCGCCAGAATCGGCGCGCAGGTGGCCGCCGCGCTCAAGGAGGCGCACGCGGTCGGCATCGTGCACCGCGACATCAAGCCGGGCAACATCCTGCTCACGTCGGTCGGCCTGGTGAAGATCACCGACTTCGGCATCTCCCGCGCCAAGGACGACGTCACGGTCACCAAGACCGGCATGATCGCCGGCACGCCCGCCTACCTGGCCCCGGAGGTCGCCATCGGCGGCGACCCCGGCCCGGAGTCGGACATCTTCTCCCTCGGCTCCACGCTGTACGCGGCCTGCGAAGGCCAGCCGCCGTTCGGCCTGAGCGAGAACACGCTCGGCCTGCTGCACGCGGTTGCGGCTGGCCAGATCAACCCACCGCGGCAGTCCGGCCCGCTGGCCAGCGTGCTCGCGGTGCTGCTGCACCCGGACGTCAACCACCGCCCGACCGCGGAGGAGTCCGAGGAACTGCTGGACGCCGTGGCCAGGGGCGAGACGCCGCTGGGTGGGCCGGACGACGAAACACGCTTCTCGCCGTCGGCCGGCGGGCTGCTCGGCGCCGGTGCCGCGGGCGCGGCACTCGGCGCGGCAGCCGCATCCGGTCCCGGCACCCGCTCCTTCGACGGTGACGTGGTGCCGGCCGGGCACTCGGGCACCCTGGGCGAGGGGACCCAGGTCGGCAACTTCTACGACGAGCCGGAGGACGGCTACGCCGAGGGCACCGGCTATCCCGAGGACGACTACGACCGCGGCCCGGCCGCGACCAAGGCGGTCCCGCTGGCCGGTGCCGCGCGTGGCCCGGACGACTACGGCGACTACGACGGTTACGACGAGCCGCCGCGGGGCCGGGGCGGCGAATACGAGGACGAGCCGCGCGGCAACTGGAAGAAGCCGGCGCTGATCGGCGGCATCGTGCTGGTCGCGCTGGTGGCCTTCGGGGTGTGGATCTTCTCCCCGAAGAGCCAGCCTGCCGGTGACCAGCAGCCGCTGCCGCCGCCCCCGGCGAGCAGTTCCGCGCCGAGCACGCCGACGTCGACCCCGGAACCCTCGACCACGGTGGAGAGCCCGAGCGACGACCCCACATCCAAGTCCAGGCCCTCGTCGAGCAGGCGGACCTCGGACCGGCCTGAGCCGCCACCGAACACCAGCTCGTCGAAGCCGCCGACGAAGACCACGTCGTCGACCAAGTCGACCACATCCGACCCACCGGACAGCTCGAGTCCTCCGCCTTCTTCCAACTGACCGACGCCCCCGAACGAGAGGCAGATTTGGGTACCGAGGGCGAACTCGTCGCCGGCCGCTACCGGCTGGATCAGCCGATCGGTCGCGGACGTGCCGGAATCGTGTGGCTCGCGTACGACATCAAGCTGAACCGCACGGTCGCGGCGAAACGGATGTACGTCCCGCCGGGGCTCGACCCGGCGCGCGCCGAGCAGGCCAGGGCGATCGCCTTCCAGGAGGGTCAGGACGCGACCAGGGTGGTGCACGGCTGCGTGATCACCGTGCACGAGGCGGTGCTCGACGGCGGCCAGCCGTGGCTGGTGATGGAGTACGTGCCGTCCAGGAACATGGCCGACTTCCTCGGCGAGCACGGCCAGCTGACCCCGGAGCAGGCTTCCTTTCTCGGCATCCAGCTCGCGACGGCGCTGACCGCGGCGCACAACGCCGGGCTGGCGCATCGCTCGGTGGAGCCTGGCAACGTGCTGCTGGCCGACGACGGCGGGGTGAAGGTGACCGATTTCGGCATCTCGGGCGCCGGCGCCAGTCCGGCGTACCGGGCGCCGGAGGTGGCCCGTGGCCAGCGGGCCGGCTCGGCGTCGGACGCCTTCTCCCTCGGCGCGACCTTGTACACCGCGGTCGAGGGGGTGCCGCCGTTCGGCGAGCAGGGCACCGGCGAGCTGCGTTCCCCGCAGCGAGCCGGCGCGCTCACCGGCGCGCTGCTCAAGCTGCTGCGGGCGGATCCGACCGCCCGGCCGACCATGGCCGACACGATCGCTTCGCTGCAGGCCATCACCCAGGGCAGGCAGAGCGCGTTCATCCCGCCCACCGCGCCCGTCATGCCGACCATCCCGGCGATGCCGCGGCCGCCGCTGGTTCAGCAGCCGCCGCCGGCACCGCGGCCGTCCAGGGCGCCGATGGACGTCATCCGCTCGTCACCCAAGCTGCGCATGTGGATCCTGACCGTGCTCGCGATCCTCACCGCCGCCGCGATCGGCATCGGCATCGCCGAATTGCTGTTCGTTTAGCCGGCGAAACGCGCATGGCGGCTAGTCCAGCGAGGCGCGCATGGCGGCCAGGAGGTGCCGCACCGCGGGCTGGTCACGGGCATGGGCGGCGACCGCGGCGTGGATCGCGCGCAACGGCTCCGGCCTGCGCAGCCGCCGGATCTGCACCCCTGGCGGCGGCGAGCCGAGTCCGAGCGCCGGGATCAGCGCCACCCCGAGACCGGCGGCCACGAAGCCCTGCGCGGTCTGGTAATCCTCCGACTCCACCACGAAGTTCGGCGTGAACCCGGCCGCCGCGCAGGCGTCCAGCATGATGTCCCGGCACGGCCCCGGCGGCCATTCGTTGCCGACCCAGGGTTCCTCTGCCAGCTCGGCGAGGTCGACCACCCGCTTGGCCTCCAGCGGATGCCCCTTGGGCAGCACCAACCGGTACGGGTCGTCCACCAGGTGCACCAGCGAGACGTTCTTGGCCAGCGGCTCCCGCCGCGGCAGCACCACGATGGCCACATCGGCGCGGCCGCACTCCACCTCGGGCAGCGGGTCTCCCGGCTCGATCAGCTTGAGGTCGAGCCGGACCCTGGGGAACTCGCGGCGCAGCGCGGCCACCGCGGGCGGCACCAGCCGGGCGCCGGCGGTGGCGAAGTAGCGGATCGCGAGCCTGCCGCCGCGGCCGTCCTTGAGCTCGTTCAGCGCGGCCTCCGCCTTGGCCAGCTGTTCGCTGACCGTCTCGGCGTGCTCGGACAGCAGGGTGCCCGCCGGCGTGGGGCGTACCCCGCGACCGACTCGTTCCAGCAGGGCCGTCCCCGCTTCACGCTCCAATGTGGACAGCTGCTGGCTGATCGCGGACGGGGTGTAGCCGAGGTTGCGGGCGGCCGCGGTGATCGAGCCGCTGATGATCACCGCGCGTAGCACCTGCATTCGCCGTACGTCGAGCATCCAGCCATCTTACAGTTTTGCTAAACGGTTACTGCAGTTTATTTCGCTTGTCGTGATGCCTCGCGGTGGACAGCCTGGACACGGAACGAGGGGAGGTCCGCGTGGCCGACGGCGGAGAAAGCACCGGTGGCTCGGTGGTGCGAGCAGAGCTGAGAGTACTGCTGCAGATGGGCGCGCTGGCCCTGATGTGGGGCTCCAGCTTCTTCTGGATCAAGCTCGGCCTGAACGCGTTCACCCCGGTGCAGCTGGTGCTGGTCAGGCTGGTGCTCGGCGCCGCGGTGCTGACCCTGATCTGCTACACCCAGCGCGACCGGCTGCCGTCCCAGCGCCGCGTCTGGCTGCACCTCGGGGTGGCCGCGCTGTTCCACAACGCCATCCCGTTCCTACTCTTCGCCATCGGCGAGCAGACCGTCGACTCCGGCATCACCGGGGTGCTGAACTCGACCACCCCGCTGTGGGCGCTGCTCGCCGCGGTGCTGTTCGGCCTCGACCGCAGGCTCAGCGGCCCCCGGCTGCTGGGACTGCTCGTCGGACTGGCCGGCATCCTGCTGATCTTCGCGCCGTGGCAGGCGTCCGGCCTGCTGAGCTGGGGTGCGCTGGCCTGCCTCGCGGCCGCCGCCAGCTACGGGTTCGTGTTCGTCTACGAGGGCCGGTTCCTCTCCGGCACCGGCGTCTCCCCGGTCGCGCTGGCCGCCGCGCAGATGATCACCGCCAGCGGCATGGTGCTGTTCGTGCTGCCCGCCGGCGGACTCACCCCGGTGCGGCTCGACGTCGGCGCGGTGATCGCGATGGTGATCCTCGGCGTGTTCTCCACCGGCATTGCCTTCGCGATGAACTACCGGCTACTCGCCACCGAGGGCGCGGTGGCCACCTCGACCGTGGGCTACCTGCTCCCGGTGGTGTCGGTACTGCTCGGCACCCTGTTCCTGAACGAGCAGCTCAACCTGCGAGTGGTCGCCGGGATGGCGGTCGTGCTCGCCGGGGTGGCGCTGACCAGGGTTCGCCGGGTGAAGGCCGCAGCGGCACCGGAACCCGCCGAAGCCTGTCAGCCCGCGCGGTGAGGCGAGGCCGCGGAGTCCCGCACGTTCAGCGCCTGGTGCGTGACCCCCAGCATCAGCAGCAGGAAAACGGCCGCCCCGATGCCGAGGCCGGCGGCCGCGGTGCCCAGGCTGACCAGGTAGACGATCAGCCCGAGCACGGTCGCGACGCCGAGCAGGTTCGCCACATGCGCGGCGGCGAGGGCCGGCTTCGGCAGCTCACGGATGTCCAGCACGTCCTCCGCGGAGGCACGCCAGCCGTCCTGGATGCCGAAGAACGCGACGACCGCGGCGGCGACCGCGCAGGCCGCGGCCCAACTCTGGTCCGGGGTGCCGGTGTCCGACTCCAGCACCCAGCGCAGCACCGCGCCGGCGGGCCCGGGGAAGCTCTCCCCCGAGCGGTAGCCGATGAGCAGCCCGGCCAGCACCACGAACAGCGCCGCGCAGACGTGCCCGACCAGGTAGCGGACGGCAACCTCCACCGGTGGCGAGCTGAACATGCGCACCAACATCCGCAGCGCGAGCAGGACCGTGAGCAGCGCCTGGAACCCGGCGCCGGCACCGAACACGTGCAGCACCAGCAGGTAGCCGCACGGGCCGAGCAGGGCGAGCACGCAGGCGCCGCGGATCAGGATCGAGTGGCCGCGCTCGCCCGCGTACCTGGCCAGCTCGGTGACCACCAGCATCGCCACCAGGCCGAGCCAGGGGGTGACGTCGTTGCCGGCCGCGGCCGGGTCCACCAGGTAGGTGCAGCTCTCCCCGGCCGGCGGCAGCTGCGGATCGCAGACCGGCAGCGCACCGTCACCGACCCGCCGTCCCTGCTGGAAGAGGAAGCAGGTGAGCGCAGCGAAGAACAGCGCGCCCGCCGCTGCGGGCGCCGAGTTCGGTCGTTTCGAGCTCACCGCGTTTCCCCTCCACGACGACCGTGGATGCGTTCTCCCCGGCCACAGCCTAGGCGATGAACGACGGTTGAACCGTGCCCGCTGCCGACCCAAACCGAACGAGCCCCGCCGGCCCGCGCGACGTTTAGCCCGCTAACTGCAGGTCGCGGCGGTCAGACGAGGCGGCGGTCGGACGCCCAGCGAGAGAGCTCGTACCGGTTCGAGAGCTGGGTCTTGCGCAGCACGCTCGACACGTGCGTCTCCACCGTCTTCACCGAGATGAACAGCTCGGACGCGATCTCCTTGTAGGCGTACCCGCGCGCGAGCAGCCGCAGCACGTCCCGTTCACGCGGGGTGAGCAGGTCGAGCTCGGGGTCGCTGATCGGCGCCGAACCGGGCCGGTCGGCGAACGCGTCCAGCACGAACCCGGCCAGCCGCGGCGAGAACACCGCGTCGCCATCGGCGACCCGGACCACCGCCTGCGCCAGCTCCTTCGGCGGGATGGTCTTGGTGACGTACCCGCGGGCCCCCGCCCGGATCACCGCGATCACGTCCTCCGCCGCGTCCGAGACCGACAGCGCCAGGAACACCACGTCCGGCAGCTCGGGCCGGACCCGGCGCAGCACTTCGGCTCCCCCGCCGTCGGGCATGTGCACGTCCAGCAGCACCACCTGCGGCTTTGCCCTGGCTATCCCGGCCACCGCGTCGGCCACCGAGCCCGCTTCACCGACCACCTGCACCTCGTGCGTGACCGAGTCGAGCTCGGCGCGCACCCCGGCCCGGAACAGGGCGTGGTCGTCCACCAGGAAGACCTTGACCGGCTCCCGGACCTGCTCCTGCTGTGTCATGCCTGTCCTGCCCTCTCCGGGAAAGTTCGCCTGCCGGGGTCACGCTGCTCCTCGCGTCCTGACCGGCATCTCCAACTGCACCTCGGTGCCCTCGCCCGGCGCGGTACGCACCCGGCAGCTGCCACCGTTGCGCTCCATCCTGCCTCTGATGGAGTCCGCCAGGCCATGCCGGTCCGCCGGAACCACCTCCGGATCGAACCCCTTGCCGCGGTCGCGCACGAACACCGTCACCGCGGTCGGCTCGGCTTCGGCGTACACGCTGACCTCTTCCACCCCGGCGTGCTTGGCCGCGTTCACGATCGCCTCCCTGGCGGCCTGCACCAGCGCGGTCAGCGACTCGTCCAGTTCCACGTCGCCGACCACGACCTGCCCGACCGAGATCGCGAAGGTGTCCTCGACCTCGCCGCAGGCCGCCGCGAGCGCCGCGGAGAGCCGGCCACCGGTGACGGTCTCGCCTTCGCGGTCCGGCTTACCGTAGCCGGAAGGCCCGTACAACCAGCCGCGCAGCTCGCGTTCCTGGCCGCGGGCCAGCCGTGCGACCTCGCGGGGAGCCTCGGCCTGCTTCTGGATCAGCGCCAGCGTCTGCAGCACCGAGTCGTGCAGGTGCGCGGCGATCTCCGCGCGCTCCTCGGTGCGGATCCTGGCCCGGCGCTCCTCGCCGAGGTCACGCACCATGCGCAGCCAGAACGGCACGGTCAGCACCGCCACCCCGACCAGCGTGGCCAGCACCGCGATCAGCGCGAACTGGACCTGGTCGAAACTGCCGCTGCGCAGCACCACCACGCCGATACCGGTCATCACCAGCGCGACCCCGGCCAGCACCCGCAGCGCCGCGGACCAGCCGCCACCGCCGACCACCACCCCGGCCACGCCGCCCTTGGCGCCGTCGCGCCAGCGCCTGCGCTGCGACTCGTCGGCCTCGCGCCAGACCACCGCGGCACCGATCAGCGCCACCGCCAGCGGGACCGCGACCCAGCCGCTGATCACCCCGGTGAGCGTGCCGCTGCCAACCGCGAGCCCGACCCCGAGCGCGACCAGCCCGAACGCCTGCTGGCGTTCCTTGGGGGCGGCCGTCTTCTGCTTTTCCTCCAGTTCGTCCGGCTGCTGCGGGACGAAGACCCAGAGCAGGCCGTAGCCGAGCAGCCCGGCACCACCGAAGGCGGCGAGCAGTGCGAACGCCGCCCGCACCCACAGCAGTTTCACGCCGAGGTGATCCGCCAGCCCGCTGGCCACCCCGGCCAGCGCGCGCCCGGACCGCCGCCGGTACATCTTCGGCGGGCCGTCGGTCTTGGCGAGCACACCGGTGTCGGCCGGCGTGGTCACGCCGGCGGCAGTTTCCGCGGTGGGCGCCGACGAGCCGGCCGACACCTTCGGCGCGGTTTCGGCATGGGCCTGGTCTTGCATGAACTCCATGGTCACACGTGCCGAGCGCGGAATCATCAGGGAAACCCCTGAGCGCGGCCGTGCGCAAACCTCAGGGACGTTCCCCGATGTTGCCCGCGACCGGATCACGCATGCTGTTGGACATGAGTGGCGCAGCGGATGTCCGATCACCGAAGCAGCACGGCCCAGGCAGCTTCGAGGACACCATCAAGGACTTCTGGGCCAGCAGGCCGCGCAGGCCGCACGACGGGCGCAAGATCGCCGGCGTGGCCGCGTCGATCGGCAACCGGTACGGCATCGACCCGGTGGTCGTCCGGGTCGCCTTCGTGATGGTGACCCTGTTCGGCGGCATCGGCCCGATGCTCTACCTGCTCGGCTGGCTGTTCTTCCCGGACGAGCGCGACCAGGTCTCCGCTGCCGAGGCGCTGTTCGGCCGTGGCCGGAGTTCCACCTCCACCGGCTTCACCCTGCTGCTCGGCGTGGGCCTGCTGCCGGTGACCGGGGTGGCCTTCGGCGGCGGCTGGTTCGGCGGTGGCGGCTGGTTCGGCGGCACCGGGTTCATCGCGTTCGTGCTGATCGCGGCCGCCCTGTTCGTGCTGCACCGCAACCGCGGCCAGTTCAACCGGCCGGTCGCCCCGGCCGAACGGCCCGAGCACGGCCAGTTCACCGCGCCTGACATGGGCGCCGGGTTCAGCATGAAGGACACCGGCACGGGTGCGACGGCCACCGCCGAAGCGCCCGGCGCACCGCCGGCCTGGGACCCGCTGGGCGCCGCGCCCTTCGCCTGGGATCTGCCCGACCCGAAACCGGAGCCGCCCGCAACACCTCCGCCACCCGCGCCAATGCCTCCCTCTCCCGCGCGGCGGAAGTCGAAGGTCGGGCTGGTCACCTTCGGTATCGCACTGCTGGTGGCCGGGGTCGGCGCGGCGATCGGGACCAGCGGGGAAACCTGGTTCTCCCCGCAGCACGTCATCGGCCTGACCCTCGCCGTGCTGGGTGTCGGCCTGGTCGTCGGCTCGTTCGTCCGAGGCGGCCGTGGTCTGGTCGGGCTGGCGATCCCGCTGGCGATCGCCGGGTTGGTGCTCACCGCGGTGCCGTTCGGTGACTTCAAGGGCGGCTTCGGGGACATCGACGCGACCCCGCTGACCGCGGCCGAGGTCCAGCCGGTCTACCAGCACACCGGCGGGGACATCCGGCTCAACCTGACCAAGCTGCCCGCGGACGCGGTGGTCACAACCTCGATCAGCAACGGCGCCGGGGACACGCGGGTGCTCGTACCGGCGAACGCCGACGTGCGGTACAGCTGCGAGACGGCCGTAGGGGACGTCACCTGCCTCGACCGCGGCACCAGCGGGGTCGGCGGTGCGCCGCTGGTCGGCGAGAGCTTCGGCAGCGACGGCCCCGGCGGGCCGCAGATCAACCTGACCATCCGCAACGGCACGATGGACGTGGAGGTGCAGCGTGGCTGAGCACTACGACTACGACGAGTACGACGGCACCACCAGCACCACCACCGAAGCGGCCCCGAGCCGGCGCGCCGACCGCCGCGGGGTGGACGCGTTCACCCTGGTCATCGGCGTGCTCACGCTGCTCGTCTCCGCCTACGTGATCAGCGACGGGGCGTCCTGGCTGCCCAGCTTCGACCTGCGCTGGGCACTGGCCGGCAGCGCGATCCTGGTGGGCGTGCTGATGCTCGGTGCATCACTGAGCGGTGGACGGCGGAAAACGGACTAGACAGCCCTTCGCGGAAAAGGCCCCGGCTTGGCCCCGGGGCCTTTTTCCTGTGCACTCACTCAGCGCACGATGCCGACGACAACGAGCGCGAGGCCGAGCACGAACGCCACGATCACACCCGCCGCCAGCAGCTTGTGCCGCTGCGTGCGCGACTGGCGGAGTTCCTGCTCGGTGCGCCCGGAGATGATGAAATGCCCCTGCTGCTCGGGTTTGCCGATCACCAGCGGGCCGATCTTGTCGTGCACCTCGCCCAGGATGTAGAGCCTGCGACCGGGCCGGATCAGCCATTCCTTGTACTCGAACCCGATCGTGCGGCTCCGGTTGTCCGACAGGAAACCCGGCAGCCTGAGGCCGAACAGCTCGATCGGCTGACCGCCACCGCCGTCATGCGGCTCGAACCGGCTTACGCTCTGCTCCACCCCGTCCGGGCTGGTGCCGTTCGGGTCCACGCCGATCGTGCGGCCCTGCTCGTCGATCAGCGCGTACCCCTCGAACGAGGTGTGGTCGGCGACCTTCTCGCTGCGCTTCGAGTAGTGCCGTTTCCCGTCGCGGTACTCGACGTGCTCGTACTGCCGGTCCACCCGGTAGCGGTACCAGACGCATTCGGTCTTGCTGATCTCCGCGGTGAGCAGCCCTTCCGGCCGCGGGTGCGCGGCACCGACCACCTCGCTGGTCTTGCGGAACCCACCGCGCGCGCCGAGCTCGTCGGACACTCCGCGCAGCCGTTCCAGCTCCGGGATCGACAGCGTTTCGGTGCCGATCATCGCGTGCAGTTCCTTCTTGGTGGACTGCATGAAGTAGAAGCCGGCGCCCGCGGCCAGCACCAGCAGCACCCCGGCGATGATGAACGCCATCAGTCGGTCCCCTCAGTTCAGGCGGGTCACTCCCACTCGATGGTGCCCGGAGGCTTGCTCGTCACGTCCAGCACCACCCGATTGACCTCGGCCACCTCGTTGGTGATCCGGGTCGAGATCCGCTCCAGCACGTCGTAGGGCAGCCGGGTCCAGTCCGCGGTCATCGCGTCCTCGCTGGACACCGGGCGCAGCACCACCGGATGGCCGTAGGTGCGCCCGTCACCCTGCACCCCGACGCTGCGGACGTCGGCGAGCAGCACCACCGGGCACTGCCAGATGTCGCGGTCCAGGCCGGCCGCGGTCAGCTCCTCGCGCGCGATGGCGTCCGCCGCGCGCAGCGTCTCCAGCCGGTCGTGGGTGACCTCACCGATGATCCGGATGCCGAGGCCGGGACCGGGGAACGGCTGGCGGTGCACGATGGTCTCGGGCAGACCGAGCTCCAGGCCGACCCGGCGCACCTCGTCCTTGAACAGCAGCCGCAGCGGCTCGACCAGCTCGAACTGCAGGTCCTCGGGCAGGCCGCCGACGTTGTGGTGGCTCTTGATGTTCGCCGCGCCCTCGCCGCCGCCGGACTCGACCACGTCCGGGTAGAGCGTGCCCTGCACCAGGAACCCGAAGTCGCCCTCGGCCTTGAGATCGCGCTCGGCCTGCTCGAAGACCCGGATGAACTCGCGGCCGATGATCTTGCGCTTCTGCTCCGGGTCGGTGACTCCGGCGAGCGCGTCCAGGAACCGCTCGCGGGCGTCCACGGTGATCAGCCGGACCCCGGTCGCGGCCACGAAGTCCCGCTCGACCTGCGTCCGCTCACCGGCCCGCAGCAGGCCGTGGTCGACGAAGACGCAGGTCAGCCGTTCCCCGATGGCGCGCTGCACGAGCGCGGCGGCGACCGCGGAGTCGACCCCGCCGGACAGCGCGCAGATCGCGCTGCCCTCGCCGACCTGCGCCCGCACCCTCGCCACCTGGTCGTCCACAATGGACGCTGTCGTCCACTGCGGACGGATACCGGCGATGTCGTGCAGGAAGCGCCGCAGCACCTCCTGGCCGTGCGGGGAGTGGCCCACCTCGGGGTGGTACTGCACCCCGGCGATCCGGTGCTCGCGGTTCTCGAAGCCGGCCACCGGCGCGCCCTCCGAGGTGGCCGTGACGGTGTAGCCCTCCGGGGCCTTGGTGACGCTGTCGCCGTGGCTCATCCAGGCCGGGTGCCGGGCGGGGAGTTCGTGGTGCAGTACGCCGCCGTCGCCGGTGATCCGCACCTCGGTGCGGCCGTACTCGCGGGCGCCGGTGGCCTCGGCGGTGCCGCCGAGCGCGCGGGCCAACAGCTGGAAGCCGTAGCAGATGCCGAACACCGGCACCCCGGCCTCGACCAGCGCGGGGTCCATCCCGGGCGCGCCCTCGGCGTACACGCTGGACGGCCCGCCGGACAGGATGATCGCGGCCGGGTCCTTGGCCAGCAGCTCGTCCACGGTGGCCGTGTGCGGCACGACCTCGGAGTACACCTGGGCCTCCCGGACCCGCCTGGCGATCAGCTGCGCGTACTGCGCGCCGAAGTCCACGACGAGAACCGGACCGGTCGGATTGGGCACTGGTGTTCCTCCTGGACTGTTCCGCTGCATCCGCCCCCATCGTCCCAGGTCCACCCCGCCACCCCGCCCGCAGCCCCAGTGACCTGCATTTAGCGGGCTAAACGCGCTCCCCGCCGTCGTGGCCCGACGAGCGCGTTTAGCGGGCTAAACGCGCTCGGTCGCCGGAGGTGGACGCGCTGCGGGAGAAGGGGCGGGTGGTCAGAATGGCGAACGGACACCTGACGAGAGGAACCCCATGCGTGCGACGTTGATCTACGGTGCCGGCGACGTGCGGGTCGAAGAGGTCCCCGACCCCGTGCTGCGCGAGCCGACCGACGCGCTGGTCAGGGTGGTCGGCTCGTGCATCTGCGGCAGCGACCTGTGGCCCTACCAGGACATGAAGCCGTCCGAAAAGGGCAGGCGGATCGGGCACGAGTTCGTCGGCGTGGTCGAAGAGTCCGGTTCCGACGTGCGCGGGGTGCGCAAGGGCGACCTGGTCATCGCACCGTTCGTCTGGGCCGACAACACCTGCGACTTCTGCGCCGAGGGCCTGCACACCTCGTGCCGGCACGGCGGCGGCTGGGGCGCCCGCGGCGTGGACGGCGGGCAGGGCGAAGCGGTCCGTGTCCCGCAGGCCGACGGCACGCTGGTCAAGGTGGACGTGGCCGAGGACGACGCGCTGCTGCCCTCGCTGCTGACCCTCTCCGACGTGTTTTCCACCGGGCACCACGCGGCGCGCTCGGCCGGGGTGAACGAACGCACCACGGTGACCGTGATCGGCGACGGCGCGGTCGGGCTGTGCGCGGTGCTGGCCGCGAAACGGCTCGGCGCGGAGCGGATCGTCCTGATGGGCCGGCACACCGCGCGCACCGATCTCGGCGTCGAGTTCGGCGCCACCGACGTGGTCGCCGAACGCGGCGAAGAGGGCATCGCCAGGACCCGCGAGCTGACCGGCGGCGACGGCACGCACGCCGTGCTCGAATGCGTCGGCACCGCGCAGGCGCTGGAGACCGGCTTCGGCGTGGTGCGCGACGGCGGCAAGGTGAGCCGCGTCGGCGTGCCGCAGTACGAGACCGGCCCGATCGGCCCCCGGATGTTCATGCGCAACGTCACTCTTACGGGTGGAGTCGCCCCGGCCCGGCAGTACATCCCGGAGCTGCTGCCGGACGTGCTGGCCGGCAAGGTCCAGCCGGGCAAGGTGTTCGACCGCACGATCGGCCTGGACGAGGTGCCCGTCGGCTACCAGGCGATGGCCGACCGCAAGGCGCTCAAGGTGCTGGTGCGCCCCTGATCCGGCGGCCGCCCGATAGCCCGGCCGTTCGACCGCCCTTCACCGGCGCGGCCTACCGTGGTGGCCATGGACATGATCACCCCGGTGCCGCGCCCCGCCTGGATCGCCGGGCGCCCCGAGCAGGGTGCCGGCACGCTCGCGGTGCACCACCCTTTCGACGGTAGTGAGGTGGCGACCGTGGCGGTGCCCGGCGCCGAGCAGGTCGAGCGTGCGGTGGCCGCCGCGGCCGGGGTGGCCGCGGAGTTCCGGCGCACTCCGGCGTACCAGCGCGCGGGCGCACTGGAGCACATCTCCCGCCAGCTCGCCGCCCGCGCCGACGAGCTGGCCGAGGTGATCACCGCCGAGAACGGCAAACCGCTCAAGTGGTCCGAGGCCGAGGTGCGCCGCGCCGTGTCGGTGTTCCGGATCGCCGCGGAGGAGACGCGCCGGTTCACCGGCGACATCCAGCGGCTGGACGGCGAAGAAGCGGGCGAAGCCAGGATGGCGATGACCCGGCGGGTGCCGCGTGGCCCGGTGCTCGGCATCGCACCGTTCAACTTCCCGCTCAACCTGGTGGCGCACAAGGTCGCGCCTTCGCTGGCGGTGGGCGCGCCGATCATCATCAAACCGGCCCCGCGCACCCCGCTGGCCGCGCTGATGCTCGGCGAGATCCTGGCCGAGACCGACCTGCCCGCCGGTGCGTTCTCGGTGCTGCCGCTCGGCAACGAGGAGACCTCGGCGCTGGTCGCCGACCCCAGGCTGCCGGTGGTCTCGTTCACCGGCTCCGGCCCGGTCGGCTGGTCGCTGGCGGACGCCGCCCCCCGCAAGCACGTGGTGCTGGAGCTGGGCGGGAACGCGGCGGCCGTGGTGCTCGGCGACTGGCCGGATCTCGAAGGGGCCGCGGAGCGGATCGCCACCTTCGGCAACTACCAGGCCGGCCAGTCCTGCATCGCCGTGCAGCGGGTGATCGTCGAGCGTTCGGTGGCCGACGAGTTCGTGCCCGCACTGCTCACCGCGGTGCAGGAGCAGCGCACCGGCGACCCGTACGACGCGCGGGTGGACGTCGGCCCGGTGGTGGACGAGGCCGCCGCGGAACGGATCGTCGCCTGGGTGGACGAGGCGGTGGCGGCGGGCGCGCGGGTGCTCACCGGCGGCACCCGCGAGGGCGCCACCGTGGAGCCGACCCTGCTCACCGACGTCCCGGTCACGGTGCGGGCCTGGGCCGAGGAGATCTTCGGCCCGGTCCTCGCGGTGTCCATTGTGGACGGTATTGACGAGGCTTTCGCGGCGGTGAACGACTCCGCTTACGGGCTGCAGGCCGGCGTGTTCACCCGTGACGTGCAGGTGGCCTTCCACGCCGCGGCCGAACTGGAGGTCGGCGGCGTGATCATCGGTGACGTGCCGTCCTTCCGGGCCGACCAGATGCCCTACGGCGGCATGAAGGGCTCCGGTGTCGGCCGCGAAGGCGTGCTCGCCGCGATGAACGACCTAACCGAGCAGCGCGTCACCGTCTTCACCGGCATCGAACTCTGAGCTAGAAACCGAGCGCACGCCGGTGCGCGCCGGCCAGCCGGCCGGGCAGATCTCCGCCGCGCAGCACGGCGGCGAGATGCCCGTCCGGGCGCACCAGCGCCACCCCGTCCCCGGCGATCCCGAGCGACTCGGCGAGCGGTTCGGGCGCCGGCACGGTACGCACCCCGGGCAGCGGGCCGTCGCAGGAACTCGTGGTGAGCAAGGTGAAGCCGGGGCCGAAACAGGTCCGCAACCGCTGCTCGCCGGAGACCTGGACATCGGGGCAGAGCACGCCGGGCACCGGCGCACCCGGCGCCCCGGCCGCACGGTCCAGCCCGGCCGCCGCCGGCGGCGTGGTCAGCGGCGAGTCGCAGTACCAGAACGGTTCGCTCAGCCGGCCGGAGTCGATCTCGCCGCGCATCGAGGCGTCGTGCACGCTGCGCTGGAGCACGTCCTCCCGGTGCGCGCGCTCCGCCGCGGTCCTCGGCACCAGGAACCGCATGGTCTTCGCGGTCACCCGCAGGTTCTCCTCCGCCGCGGCGGCCCGTTCCGCGTGGTAGGAGCCGAGCAGCCGCGGACCGGCCAGTCCGGCCCGGTCCGCGGCGATCTTCCAGGCCGCGTTCTCCGCGTCCGCGATCCCGGAGTTCATGCCGCGCGCGCCGAACGGGCTCATCAGATGCGCGGCGTCCCCGGCCAGCAGCGTGCGACCGACCCGCATCCTGGGCACCATCCGCTGGTGGAAGCGGTACACCGAAAGCCACACCGGCTGGTAGTCGCGCGGGCCGAGGATGGCTCGCATGCTGCCCTCCAGCGCACCGTTCGCCCGCGCCGCCGCCAGGTCGAAGTCGTCCGGTACCTGCCAGTCGATCCGCCACACCGAATCCGGCTGCGGGTGCACCAGCACCTGGCGGCCGGGGTTGTACGGCGGGTCGAAGTGGAACCGCCGCTCGGGCACGCCATCGCCGAGATCCGCGCGGACGTCGGTGATCAGGAACTTGTCCGGGAACGAGTAGCCGCCGAAGGACAGCCCCAGCAGTTCCCGGACGTGCGACCGGGAACCGTCCGCGGCCACGCAGTGCGTCCCGCGCCAGCGCGCCTCACCGGCCGGGGTTTCCGCCCGCAGCGTCACGCCTTCGTCGTCTTCGAGCAGCCCGGTCACCCGTTGCCCGTAGTGCAGCCGGATCAGCGGTTCGTTCCGCGCCCGCTGTTCCAGCAGCCGCTCGACCTCGCTCTGCGAAATGTTCACGAACGGCGGGAAGCCACCTTCGGCCGGCTCCCGCAGGGTGAAGGCGTGCACCTCCCGCTCGCGGTAGTAGATCCGGCCGGTGTACCAGGTGACCCCGGCCTCGACCAGCACGCGACCGAGCCCGACCCGCTCCAGGATGTCCAGTACGTCGCGCTGCATGCAGATCGCCCTGCTGCCGACCGCCACCCTGGCCGGTTCGGCCTCCAGCACCACGCTCGGCACCCCGTGCCCGGCCAGCAGCAACGCCGCAACCATGCCGACCGGGCCGGCGCCGACCACCAGCACCGGGTCCGCGGGTGTCGCCGGGGATTTCGGGGATGTCACTGCTCACCGCGCAGTTCCGCCCACACCTCACGATCCCGTTCGGCGGTCCACACCTTCGGCATGTCCACCCCGTTCAGCTCGTCCCAGTACCGCTGCACGTCGAAGGGCAGGCAGTGCTCGAAGATCGGCCAGCGGCCGTACTCCGGGGCCAGTGCCGCGTGCGCGGCCTGGAACGCCTCGGCCGTGCTCCCCCGCTTCCGGTGCACCGCGCCGACCGCGTCCCGCAGCAGGTCCAGGAAGTGCCTGGTCTGCGCGATCGCCGCGCGCACCTCGCGCTCGCCCTTGGCGACCGCGCCCCGGCCGCCGACCAGCGCGGTGGCACCGAAACTGGCCACTGTGTCCAAAGTGGACGATGCCCAGTCGTCGTGGTGCGCGTCCCCGGTGTACAGCGCGGCCTGCGCCTCCACCAGGTCGCCGGCGAACAGCACCCCGTGGCGGGGCAGCCACGCGACCAGGTCGCCGCTGGTGTGCCCGCGCCCGCAGTGCACCAGCACCAGGTCACCGCGATCACCGCCGAGCGGGATGCTCAGCCTGCCGGAGAAGGTCAGGCTCGGCCTGGTCAGCCCCGGGATCGAAGACGGCTCCTCGAACAGCCTCGGCATCCGGCCGTACTCGCTCAGCCAGTCCGCCTCGCCGCGCTCCTCGATCAGCTCGGCGGTGGCTTCGTGCGTGATGATCTCCTGCGCGCCGAACGCGCTGGCGCCGAGCACGCGCACCGCGTGATAGTGCGACAGCACCAGGTAGCGCACGGGTTTCTCGGTGCGTTCACGGAGCCGCGCCAGCCAGCGCTCGGCCGCGACGGGAGTGGCCCGCGCCTCGAAGCAGATCAGGAAGTCCTCGGCCTCGATCGCACCGACATTCGGATCTCCCTCGGCAGTCAGCGCGTACACGCCGTCCGCGAGTTCGACAAAGGT
This sequence comes from Amycolatopsis nigrescens CSC17Ta-90, assembly GCF_000384315.1. GTDB lineage: Bacteria > Actinomycetota > Actinomycetes > Mycobacteriales > Pseudonocardiaceae > Amycolatopsis > Amycolatopsis nigrescens. Next base: position 2,689,405 of record NZ_ARVW01000001.1, read on the forward strand.
CTCTTCTTTCGCAGCGGTGTCGCCGCTGGAGGCGAAGGTGTCGGTCACACCCTCACTGTGCCACCGATGTGACCTTGGTCGCATGCTCCATTCAGCGCACGATTTCCCCTGCCGGACGCAGCGCGGCCGGCGCGCCGGCCGGCACCGCGGGCCGCCGGGGCGCGACCGGGGCCACCCGCCGGTACGGCTCGCGCTGCTCCGGCCGCGGGTCCGCCTCGCCCTTGTTGGGCCAGCACGAGAACGCCCGCTCGGCCTGCGCGGTAATGGTCAGCGACGGGTTCACGCCGAGGTTCGCGGTGATCGCCGTACCGTCCACAATGGAGAGACGGGGGTAGTTGAAGACCCGGTGGTACGGGTCGATCACTCCCTGTTCGGCATCCGTGCCGATCGGCGCACCGCCGATGAAGTGCGCGGTCAGCGGGATGTCGAAGATCTCGCCCCAGGTCCCGCCGGCGATCCCGCCGATGTGCTCGGCGGTGCGCTGGTTGGCGTCGTACCCGGCCTTGATGAAGCTCGGGTTCGGCTCGCCGTGGCCCTGTTTCGAGGTGTACCTGCGGCGGCCGAACAACCCGCGCTTGGTGTAGGTGGTGATGGAGTTGTCCAGGCTCTGCATCACCAGCAGGATCACCGTGCGCTCGCTCCACCGGTAGCCGTTGAGCAGCTTGGCCGTCTGCACCGGGTGGCTGCGGATGAAGCGCAGCACCTGCCGCCAGCGCGGCACCCCGGACGCGCCGTCGGTGGCGACGGTCTGCAGCAGACTCATCGCGTTGCTGCCCTTGCCGTAGCGCACCGGCTCGATGTGGGTGATCTCGTCCGGATGGATCGAGGACGTGATCGCGACGCCGTGGCTGAAGTTCCGCGCCGGGTCCACCTTGGTGCGGCCGGAGCCGATGATCGCCTCGGAGTTGGTCCTGGTCAGCTCGCCGAGCTTGGCCGAGAGCCGGGGCAACGAGCCGGTGTCGCGCATCCGGTGCAGCAGGTTCTGGGTGCCCCAGGTACCGGCGGCGAGCACCACTCGGCCCGCGGTGATCGTGTGCCGGAACTTCCGCGACGCGGTGCCCGTCTTGCGCAGGTCCACCTCGAACGAGCCGTCGCCCCGCTCGCGCAGCGCGGTGACCGTGGTCAGCGGGATGACCTTCGCGCCGCCCTGCTCCGCGAGGTAGAGGTAGTTCTTGACCAGCGTGTTCTTGGCGCCGACGCGACAGCCGGTCATGCACGAGCCGCACTCCGTGCAGCCGGTGCGCGCGGGCCCGGCACCGCCGAAGTACGGGTCCGCCGCGCGCTTGCCCGGGTCGCCGAAGTACACCCCGACCGGGGTCGGGTGGAAGGACTCCGGCACGCCGAGGTCCACCGCGACCTTCTGCATCACCTCGTCGGACGGGGTGACGGTCGGGTTGGTCACCACGCCCAGCATCCGGCTGGCCTGGTCGTAGTGCGGCGCCAGCTCGGACTCCCAGTCGGTGATGTGCGACCACTGCCGGTCGGTGTAGAACGGCTTGAGCGGGCGGTAAAGCGTGTTCGCGTACACCAGCGAGCCGCCGCCAACGCCCGCGCCGGCCAGCACCATGACGTCCTTGAGCAGGTGGACGCGCTGGATGCCGAAGAAGCCGAGCTGCGGGGCCCACAGGTAGCGGCGCAGGTCCCAGGAGGTCTTGGCGAACTCGTCGTCGGCGAACCGGCGACCGGCCTCGACCACGGCCACCCGGTAGCCCTTCTCGGTCAGCCGGAGCGCGGCGACACTGCCGCCGAACCCGGAGCCGACCACGACCACGTCGTAGTCGGGCGCCTCTTCTTCGGCGGAACCAGCGGCCTCGGTGGTGGTGTTACGCGCAGTCACACATAAAGCGTAACCCCCGCCTCACCCGCTGACCAGAGCTAAGTTACCCGCCAGTTAGCCCGATTTACCCCTTTTACCCCACTTACCTTTCCCGCCAAAAGCGCGTTTAGCCCGCTAAACGCGCTTCGCGGTCAGCCGCGGACGGTGAGGCCGACCCGCTGGAATTCCTTCAGATCCGAGTAGCCGGTCTTCGCCATCGCGCGCCGCAGCGCACCAAACAGGTTCACCGCACCCTCCGCATCGGACGACGGCCCGAACAGCAGCGTCTTGAGGTCCACCTCGTAGTCCGGTCCGGCCGCCACCCGCGAACGCGGCAACGACGGGTGCGCGGCGGCCGCGGTCCAGTACAGCCCCTGGCCCGGCGCCTCAGCGGCAGCGGCCAGCGGCGCGCCGAGCATCACCGCGTCCGCCCCGCAAGCGATCGCCTTCGCGATGTCGCCGGAAGAGCTCATCCCGCCGTCCGCGAGCACGTGCACATATCGGCCGCCGGTCTCGTCCAGGTAGTCCCGCCGGGCGGCGGCCGCGTCGATGATCGCGGTGGCCATCGGCACGCCGATGCCGAGCACCCGGTCGGTGCTGGTCACCCCGGGCGCATAACCGTGCCCGACGATCACGCCGGCCGCGCCGGTCCGCATCAGGTGCATCGCGGTCCGGTAGTCCCCGACCCCGCCCGCGATCACCGGCACGTCCAGCCTGCCGATGAAGTCCTTCAGGTCGAGCGGCTCGCCCTCCCTGGCCACGTGCTCGGCCGAAATGATCGTGCCCTGCACCACCAGGATCTCCACCCCGGCCGCGATCAAGTCGGGGGTCAGCTCGGCGGCGTGCTGCGGGCTGACCCGCGCGGCCACCGTCACCCCGGACTCGCGCACGGTGCGGATCGCCTCGCTGATCAGGTCCAGCCTGATCGGCGCCGAATGCAGCTCCTGCAGCACGCGCACCAGCGCGGCCGGGTCGTCCGCGTTCTCCTCGGCCGTCCTGATCAGCCGGAACATCGCCTCTTCGACGTTCGGCTGGCGCGCCCACAAGCCCTCGGCGTTGAGCACACCCAACCCGCCCAGCTCACCGACCGCCACCGCGGTACCCGGCGACACGATCGCGTCGGTCGGGTGCGTCACTAGCGGCAGGTCGAACTGGTAGGCGTCGATCTTCCAGCCGGTGGAGACCACCGAGGACGAGCGAGTCCGCCGCGAGGGCACGATCTCGACGTCGTCGAGGTCATAGGCTCGCCTGGCGGTACGCCCCATGCCGATCTCGACCAGATCCCGCACGTGAAGTCCCCTCTCGAGTGCAAGTGTGCCCGCACATTGTCGCTACTCGATGTGGGTGACCCGCGCAGGGGTCGCCCGCACACCGCGTTTAGCCCGCTAAACGCGCTCCGGGCAGGGAAGGGCGCCGTGGTGCAGTTAGCGGGCTAAACGCGCTCAGCGGGTGGTGTAGTTGGGCGATTCGACGGTCATCGTGATGTCGTGCGGGTGGCTCTCCTTGAGCCCGGCGGCGGTGATCCGGACCAGCTGGGCGTGCTGCAGCTCGGCGATGGTCTGCGCGCCGGTGTAGCCCATGCCCGAACGAAGACCGCCGACGAGCTGGTGCACCACGTTGACCAGCGGACCGCGGAACGGGATCCGCCCCTCGATGCCCTCCGGCACCAGCTTGTCCTCGGACAGCACGTCGTCCTGCGCGTAACGGTCCTTGGAGTACGACTTCGCCTGGCCACGGGACTGCATGGCGCCGAGCGAGCCCATCCCGCGGTAGGTCTTGAACTGCTTGCCGTTGACCAGGATCAGGTCACCCGGCGCCTCCGCGGTACCGGCCAGCAGGCTGCCCAGCATCACCGCGCTGGCACCCGCGGCCAGCGCCTTGGCGATGTCGCCGGAGTACTGGATGCCGCCGTCGCCGATCACCGGCACCCCGGCCGGCCGGCACGCCTGATCCGCCTCGTAGATCGCGGAGATCTGGGGCACGCCCACCCCGGCGACCACCCGCGTGGTGCAGATCGAGCCGGGGCCGACGCCCACCTTGACCCCGTCCGCGCCCGCGTCCACCAGCGCCTGCGCGCCGGCCCTGGTCGCCACGTTCCCGCCGACCACGTCGACCGTGTCGCCCAGTTCCTTCTTCAGCGTGGTCACGGTATCCACCACGGCGCGGGAGTGCCCGTGCGCGGTGTCCACCATCAGCACGTCCACCCCGGCGTCCGCGAGCGCCATCGCCCGCTGGTGGCCGTCCGCGCCGACGCCCACCGCGGCGCCGACCAGCAGCCTGCCGTCGGTGTCCTTGGTGGCGTTCGGGTACTGCTCTGTCTTGACGAAGTCCTTGACGGTGATCAGGCCGCGCAGCTTGCCGGCGCCGTCCACGATCGGCAGCTTCTCGATCTTGTGCCGGCGCAGCAGCCCGAGCGCGGCGTCCGCGGTCACCCCGACCTGGGCGGTGATCAGCGGCGCCTTGGTCATCACCTCGCTGACCGGACGGCTGTGATCCACCTCGAACCGCATGTCCCGGTTGGTGATGATGCCCACCAGGGTGCCCGCCGCGTCGGTCACCGGCACCCCGGAGATCCGGAACCGCGCGCACAGGGAGTCCACTTCGGACAGAGTCGCGTCCGGCGCGCAGGTCACCGGGTCGGTGACCATGCCGGCTTCGGAACGCTTGACCACCTCCACCGCGGCCGCCTGCTCCTCGATCGGCAGGTTGCGCTGGAGCACGCCCATCCCGCCCTGGCGCGCCATCGCGATCGCCATCCTGGCCTCGGTGACGGTGTCCATCGCCGCGGAGACCAGCGGAATCCGCAGGGTCACGTTGCGGGACAGCCTGGTGCTGGTGTCCACGGAACTGGGCACCACGTCCGACTCGGCCGGAAGCAGCAAGACGTCGTCGAAGGTCAATCCGAGCATCGCGAACTTGCTGGGAACGTCAGCGGGGTTCTCGCTGGTCATGGCTGGCGGCTGGCCTTCCTTGCCGGAGGTGAGCGGGAGCGGAGAGCGACATGCGGCCCTGTTGGCGATGGTAGCCCGAGACCGCTCGCGGGCCGCCCGGTACCGTGTCTCTCCGTGCCGCACGACGTGTTGCCCCCAGACCCGTTCGCGGACGACCCGGACGACCCGGCCAGGGAGATCACCGCGCTGGACGATCACCTGGACGAGCCGATCGGCGCCGACGAACGCACCGAACTGCTCGCTGACCTCTCGGACCTGGCCGTCTACCAAGCGCTGCTACAACCCCGCGGCGTGCGCGGGATCGTGGTCGACTGCGGCGAGTGTGACCAGCCGCACTACCACGACTGGCACCTGCTGCGGGCCAGCCTCGAGCAGCTGCTCGCCGATGGCCGGATGCGGCCGCACGAGCCTGCCTTCGATCCCAACCCCACCGACTACGTGAGCTGGGACTACTGCCGTGGCTTCGCCGACGGGGTGACCGCCACCGAGAGCGCCTACTGACCTGATTCCGAACTGAACGACGCGAAGGGCCCCGACCGGATCCGGTCGGGGCCCTTCGCGTTGAGTCGTCCGTCAGGTGCCCGGCGCCTGCGGCTGGTTGCCGCCCGGCGGCGGGGCGTTCGAGGAGTCGTCCCGCGGCCCGCTGCCACCCGGCTCGCTGCCGGTGCCGGCCGGCGTGCTGGTGGTGGTGGACGAAGGCGGCGTGGTGGTCTCCGGCGGCACACTGTCCGACGTGACCGGCGGGATCACCGTCGGCGCGGTGTCCGTCGGGTTCGGCGCCGGCACCTGCGGCTGGGTGACCTGCGGGCTGCTCGGCGGCGGGGTCTGGGAATTGTTCGGCGGGAGCTGGCTCTGCGGCGGCGCCGGGTACTGCAACATCGCCAGCAGCTGCTGGTGCTGTGCCATCAGCTGGGCCAGGTCGTCCTCGGAGGCCACTTCCCGCAACGCCGACTGGGCGGCGTCCAAGGCCTTGCGGGCGTCCGCGTACCGGCCCTGGGCCAGTGCGATGTTCGCCTCGTTGAGATCGCTGCGGGCGGCGGCCGCGGCCTCGACCGAGCGGGCGTGGTCCGCGTAGAGCACCTTGCTCAGGCCCCACAGCGTGTCGCCGGGCTGCGCGTCACGGGCGGCGAGCCCTGTACCGGTGAAGGCGATCGCGAGCACCGCGGCGGCGGCCGCGACCGGCACCAGCATCCGCCGGCGGCGGCCACGCTGGCCGTGCCGGTGCGCGAGCGCCGCGGTCTTCACCGTGGTCACCGCGGTATCGGTGTCCACCAGCTCGGCCAGCGGCTCGCTGTCGATGTCCCGTCGCCAGGCCAGCAGCAGCGCGTTGAGTTCCTGGTCACCGAGCCCGTCGGCCACCTTCGGGTCCGAACCGCCGAGCGCGTCGAGCAGCGCATCGTCGGCCTGCACCGCGGACAGATCCGCGGGCAGCGGCGACTCACCGTTCGTAGCCGCCTCTTCGAACAGCGGTTCGTCGAACCCGCCGCCCAGCCGACGCCTGCTGTCGCGATCAGTCACTCAGACCACCTCCTCAGCGGCCAGTACCTTGCGCAGCCGGGCGAGTGCCCGGTGCTGGGCGACGCGGACGGCGCCCGGTGTCGAACCGACCGCATCGGCGGTCTCCTCGGCAGAAAGGCCCACGACCACGCGCAGCACCACGATTTCGCGTTGTTTGTCGGGCAGCACCCGAAGCAGCTGGGACATCCGCTCGTTCAGCTCGCCCTGCAGCGCACGCTGCTCGGGACCGACGCCGCCCTCGATCTCGTCCGGAACCTCGGCCACCGGCTCGGCACGGTTGCGGGCCGCCGCGCGATGCGCGTCGGCCACCTTGTGCTGGGCGATTCCGTACACGAAGGCCAGGAACGGGCGTCCCTGATCACGGTACGAGGGCAATGCCGTTAGCACCGCGAGACACACCTCCTGGGCAACATCGTCTGCCGAAGCGAACGAACGCTCCTGCCTGCCGACTCGAGCGCGGCAGTACCGCACTATCAGAGGACGGATAGCGGCCAGCAACCGCTCGACTGCCTGGGGATCTCCCTCGACAGCAGCGGCGACTGGTTCGTCCAGTCCATCCCCCACATTGGCCATCGCAGACAACAGTCCCAGTGTTACGTGTAGGCGTGCAAAGAGTCCGACGTGTGGCTGGAATGTCACGAGGACATCCCTCACGCCGGTGATACCTACCGTACCTTCCGGTAGCGGCAACATTCGTGCACGGTCGCTACCGGCGCGCCCTCTTCGTGGGAGCGTGCCGGCTCACCCCTCGCTCGACTGCTCAAAAGTTCAACGAGCAATCCGGTGGACGGGTAACGCACACAGCCCAAAGAGGTGGCAGAGAAGCCGGAGATACACCCTCGACTAGGCCGGACGAGTGAAACTAACGGCCATTGCGGGCACGGAGAGCACACGATTCGGCCCTGGCGGCAGTTTTCCGCCCCGAGAGGCAGTTCCGCCAGAGCGATCCGTCGCGGCGGGTGACCGGCCAGCCGATCACCGCACCACCACCCTCCGGCCAGGGTTCCCGCCCCTGGCCCCCGCTCTACCGCTTCGGCTCAGGACACCAGCCCGCGCCGGAAGCCGTGCGCGACGGCCTGGGCGCGGTCACGGACACCGAGCTTGCGGAACAGCCGGCGAGCGTGCGTCTTCACGGTGTCCTCGGACAGGTAGAGCTCGCGCCCGATCTGCCCGTTGCTCTTGCCCTGGCTCATCCCGCGCAGCACCTGGAGCTCGCGCTCGGTGAGCTGCACGCCGGGGTCGGACGGCTGGCGCGGGGCCGGCACCGAGGTGCTGGCCAGGGTGTGCGCCAGCGCGGCGACGAGCTCCGGCCGGGACGCGTCCCAGCGCAGATAACCGCGGGCACCGCCGGCGATCGCGGCGGCGATGCTGCCGGCGTCGTCCGGGGCACCGAACACGATCACGTTGGCCTGCGGATTGGCGGATACGAGGCGACGAGTGGCCTCGACCCCGGTCGGCACCGCGCGCTGGGTACCCACCAGCACGACGTCGACCGGCTGCCTGGAGTACCGGGCCAGCAACTCGTCACCGTGCGCTACACAGTCGATGCGACTGACGCCTGGGACGGCAGACATCACGCGGGTGAGCCCTTCGCGGACACTGCGTCGGTCGTCGCAGATCAAGACCGTCGTCACGGGGTTTCCTTCCTGCAGCCGGGTGACATTCCATATCCCCTATCGGACGCTTTAGGCCCAACCTTGACACGATCCGGTGGCTTTTTTTAAAAGTTCTTAGCCCGGATGTCGTACGACCCGCCCGACGGAGCCAACCGGGTCAGGTCGGCACCCAAGACGAACCGGCGGCAATCCGCCGTCCCATAGCGTCGGACCGTAGTAACACTCCGTGCAACACCTGGGAAGCACTGAATCGATACTGAGCCCCTCGTTTCGGTATCAGATCGGCCGCGAGCAGCAATCCGGGCCATCTCAGGGAGTCCAGCCCGTACTCCTCAGCGGCCGCCAACGCCTTCGCGACCAGATCGATCGCACGGTCCTTGCCGGCCTGCTCTCCGGCCGCGGCGAGCGCCGCGCCGAGCACCATCGCCGACTTCGTCCGGTGCCGGACCGAGCCGTGGCGGAGCGCGGCCTTCAGCGCCGCTTCGGCCGGCGGGATCGCCGAAGCGGGGTCGCCCGCCATCAGCTCGATCTCCGCGCCGACCCAGCCGGCCCGCACCTCGGCCCGCCAGCACGCCGGTGCCGACGCTGCCGCCGATGCCGACGCTGCCGCCTCGTGCAGCCGCCGAGCGGCCGGCAGCCTGCCCAGCGCCAGGTTGTCCGCGGCGAGCCCGAGCAGCGCGTCCGCGACGGCACCGGCGCGGTCCAGCCCGTCCGGATCCGCCGCGCTCTCCTCCCGGCAGCGACCCGTCGCGGCCAGCGCGGCGGAATCCAGCACCCTGGCTTCCGCATGCCCGCCGAGCTGTCGCCGATGCGAGCCGAACGCGGCCAAAGCCAGCGCGGCGAGCACCGGGTCCGGTCCGCGGCCCAGCTCGCCGAGGAGGGTGGCCGCGGCGGCGTAGTGCCCGCCGGCGCCGAACACGATCGCGGCCAGCAGCCGCTGCCGTGGCGGGCCACCAGCGGCCTTGGCGAGCACGCCCGGCGCCACCGGTGACTCGCCGAAGGCAGCCTGGCGCAGCTTCGTTTCGCTCACCGGTCCCATTCTCACCGAGCACGGCGCCTGCCGAACAGCACGTACTCGATCCGGTCCACCGCGGCGGACAGGTCCGGCAGCAACTCGACCTTGCCGGGCAGCGCGGCCGGGTCCCAGCCCGGCCCGCAGGCGAACAGCCTGCCGCGTTGACGGCCACGGGAAAGCCTGGTGAACAACCGGTCGTCCGCGGTACCCGGCCTGCCGTCCCGGCGCGCCCACAGCACCACCGCGGCCGGCGCGCTGCGCCGCACCGCCACCGCCAGCACCTCGGCCGGCAGCGGTACTCCGAACAGCTGCGTGCCCACCCGGCGTTCGGCGAGACAGGCCGCGAGCGCGTAGAGCGGCAGGCTGTCCCGTTCCTCCGGCACGCAGCCGAGCAGCACCGGCCGGTGGTTGCGCGGATCGTCGAGCACCGGCGTCGCACGGACCAGCGCGGCGAAAACGCATTCCGCGAGCAGGTATTCCACCTCCGCACCGGCGCTGGACCCCCGCCAGCGGGTGCCGAGCGCGGTGAGCACCGGCTGGATCACCCGTCGCCAGGCGTGCAGCACGCCCTCTTCGGCGATGACCTCGGCCAGCATCCGCTGCACCGCGGTGACGTCCATGGCCAGCGCGGCGGCGCTCAGCCTGCGCGCGAGCCGGGACGGCCCGTTCTGGTCCTCAGTGGACGGTTCCCGGTCCGGCAGCACCACCGAGCCGTCCGCGGTCTCGATCCGCACCGAAGCACCGGAGGCGCCGGGCTCGGCGGCCGGGATGGTGACCGGAGCGGACTTCGGCATCTGCTCGAGCGCGTAGCGGGCGGCTTCGGCGGTGGACGCGCCGCGCAGCAGGGCGCGCTGCATCAGTTCCAGGCGACCGATATCGGATACCCCGTAGCGCCGGTGCCTGCCATCGGTGTGCCGGCTCGGACCAAGGCCGTAGCGGCGGTCCCAAGTGCGCAATGTGGACGGTGCGACGCCGAGCCGCCGGGCCACCGAAGCGACCGGCATGGTCGGTTCGCGCTCACCCGTCCCGGTTCCCACCTCGCCCAATATCCCGGGGGGAACTGGTCACGGCAACCGGAGGTTGAGACGTGGCTCACACATCTGGGGGATGCCTAACGGCTGAATCGAACGGAATCCCTTGAACAAGGATTGGCGCGCTTCTAACGTTACGCGCGTTGCACCGAATGGAGTAGTCGAAGTACCGACAACTGCAAGGTCACCGACCGGATGACGGAGGCGGTCACGATGGCAGACACGCGCAGGCTCCCCGGCCCCAACGCGGATATCTGGGACTGGCAGCTCGAGGGGTCATGCCGGGGTATGGACAGCGGGTCGTTCTTCCATCCCGATGGCGAGCGCGGACCGGCACGGGCACGCCGGGAGGCCAGAGCCAAGGCGGTCTGCCAGGCCTGCCCGGTCCTGGAGATGTGCCGGCGGCACGCACTGGCCGTGCACGAGCCGTACGGGATTTGGGGTGGGCTGTCCGAGTCCGAGCGGGAGAACATCATCAAGTCCGGCAAGCGGGCCTTGAGTCTTTCCAGCAGCTGAAACCGTTTCGCGGCAAGGGCAAAGGGGTGGCACTCAGCCGGGTGCCACCCCTTTGCTCTGCCCGGTGAGCGGTTCCCAGCTCGCCATCGCGTTGTCGATCACCGCGCTCAGCACGGACCGGTCCGCGCCGTCTCTGGCCTGAATGGACAGTCCGTGCAGCACGGTCACGTAGTAGGCGGCCAGTCCCGCGGTGTCGGTACTCCCGGGCAGCTCACCCTCCGTCACGCCGCGGTGCAGCCGCTGGCGGAGCGCCTCCTGGTTTTCCCGACGCAGTTCGACCAGGTACTCGCACACCCCGCGGTTCGCCGGGGCGAGATTGGTGCCGGCGAGCACGACCATGCAGCCCGTCGGATGCTCGGAGCTGGTGTAGGTCGCGGCGTTGTCGCGCAGCATGGCCTCGACCGCGGCTCGCGCCGTCGGCTGATCGCGAAGGGCACGTGCGGTGAGCCCGCCCGTGGTCGTGCCGTAGAGCTCGACGGTCTCGCGGAAGAGCGCCTCCTTGCCGCCGAAGGCGGCGTACAGGCTCGGCGAGTTGATGCCCATCGCGGCGGTGAGGTCGCTCAGCGACGTGCCTTCGTAGCCGCGTTCCCAGAAGACGTACATCGCCTCCCGTAGCGCCTCGTCGCGGTCGAAACCCCGCGGCCGGCCTCGTGGTGACATAGCCCGCTTTCCGTATCGATCGGCACAGAAGTCCTTGACGACGTGATCGTACGCCCGGTAATTATGTACCGACCACTACAGATATGGAGGCACGGATGAGCACGCTCGAGGGCAAGGTGGCGCTGGTGACCGGGGGCAGCCGGGGCATCGGGGCGGCGATCGCCACCCGGCTGGCGGCCGACGGCGCGAACGTCGCGCTGACCTACACGCGGGCATCGGACCAGGCCGCCGAGGTGGTGGCCCGCATCGAGGGGCTCGGCCGCAAGGCGATCGCCATCCAGGCGGACAACACCGACCCGGCAGCGGTGACCGCGGCCGTTGAGCGTGCGGCCGCGGCGCTCGGCGGGCTGGACATCCTGGTGAATAACGCCGGCATCTTCCCGTTCGGGACCATCGATGAGATCACCGTCGAGGACATCGACCGCACCCTGGCCATTCACGTGCGCGCGGTGTTCGTGGCGGCGAAGGCCGCGGTGGCGCACATGTCCGAGGGCGGCCGGATCATCACCATCGGCAGCAACCTGGCCGAACGGATGCCGTGGCCGGGGATGAGCCTCTACGCCGCGAGCAAGTCCGCCGTGCTCGGGCTGACCAGGGGCCTCGCCCGTGACCTCGGGCCGCGCGGGATCACCGCGGCCGTGGTCCAGCCCGGCCCGACGGCCACCGACATGAACCCGGTGGACGGCGGGCACGCCGACGAGCAGCGCGCGGCGAGCGCACTCGGGCGGTACGCCGACGCCGGCGACATGGCCGCCGCGGTCGCCTACCTGGCCGGTGAAGGCGGCCGTTTCGTCACCGGCTCCGCCATCACCGTCGACGGCGGCCTCAACGCCTGAGCGCGTTTAGCCCGCTAAACGCACTTCGCGACGGTGCCAAGATGACGACGGCCGCCCGTCGCGCTCCACCGACGTACAGCCCGTGCACCCAACCGCCCCGAGCGCGTTTAGCCCGCTAAACGCGCTCGGGGCGGGCGCAAAAGGAACGGGGCGGCTCACCTGGTGGTGAACCGCCCCGTTCCGGGTTGTCGTCAGTGCGCGTGGCCGTGACCGTGACCGGCCGCGCCCTCGTCCTCCTCGGCGGGCTTCTCCACGATGGAGCTCTCCGTGGTGAGCACCAGCCGGGCGATCGAAGCGGCGTTCGCCACCGCGGACCGGGTCACCTTGACCGGGTCCACGATGCCGGCGGCCAGCAGGTCGGTGAGCTCGCCGGTGGCGGCGTTGAAGCCGTGCCCCCAAGCCTGCTCCTTGACCTTGTTCACGATGACCGCACCCTCGTGCCCCGCGTTGCTGGCGATCCAGAACAACGGCGCGGTGAGGGCGTCCAACACGATCTTGACGCCGACCGCCTCGTCGCCGGTGAGACCGAGGCCTTCCTCCAGCTCCTTGACCGCGTGCACCAGCGCCGAACCGCCGCCGGGCACGATGCCCTCTTCGACGGCCGCCTTGGTGGAGGCCACCGCGTCCTCGATGCGGTGCTTGCGCTCGTTGAGCTCGGTCTCGGTGGCCGCGCCGACCTTGATCACCGCGACACCGCCGCCGAGCTTCGCGAGCCGCTCCTGCAGCTTCTCGCGGTCCCAGTCGGAGTCGGTGGTCTCGATCTCCTTGCGGATCTGCGCGATCCTGGCGTCGATGTCGGCCTTGGTGCCGGCCCCGTCGACGATCGTGGTGTAGTCCTTGGTGACCTCGATCCGCCGCACCTTGCCCAGCGAGTCGAGCCCGGCCTCGGACAGCTTCAGGCCGACCTCGGCGGAGATGACCTCGGCACCGGTCACCACGGCAAGGTCGTCCAGGAACGCCTTGCGGCGGTCCCCGAAGAACGGAGCCTTGACCGCGACCGCGTTGATGGTCTTGCGCAGCGAGTTCACCACCAGGGTGGACAGCGCTTCGCCGTCCACGTCCTCGGCGATGATGAGCAGCGGCTTCTTGGCCTCGACGACCTTCTCCAGCACCGGGAGCAGATCCGCCAGCGCGGAGATCTTCTCGCGGCACAGCAGCACGTAGGCGTCCTCGAGGATCGCCCGCTGCTCCTCCGGGTTGGTCGCGAAGTGCGCCGACAGGAAGCCCTTGTCGAACTGCACGCCCTCGGTGATCTCCAGCTCGGTGGCCAGGGTGGAGGACTCCTCCACCGTGATCACACCGTCTTCACCGACCTTCTCCACGGCCTCGCCGAGCAGCGCGCCGATGTTCGCGTCGCGAGAGGTCACCGTGCCGACCTGGGCGATGTTGTCCCGGCCCTTGACCGGCGTCGCCTTGGCCTTCAGCACTTCGACGACCTTCTCGGCGGCCGCCTCGATACCGCGACCGACTGCGGTCGGGTTGGCGCCGGCGGCCACGTTGCGCAGGCCGACCCGCACCAGCGACTGGGCGAGCACGGTCGCCGTGGTGGTGCCGTCCCCGGCCACGTCGTTGGTCTTGGTGGCGACGTTCTTCGCCAGCTGGGCGCCCAGGTTCTCGAACGGGTCGTCCAGCTCGATCTCGCGGGCCACGGTCACCCCGTCCAGGGTGATGGTCGGCCCACCGAACTTCTTGTCCAGCACGACGTGCCGGCCGCGCGGGCCGAGTGTGACCTTCACCGCGTCGGCGAGCTTGTTCACGCCGCGCTCGAGCGCCCGACGAGCGTCCTCGTCAAAATTGATCTGCTTGGGCATCGAATACCTTCCTGAAAGCGAAACGCCCCGGCCCCCGGCGATGCGGGGCCCGGGGCGTCAAACGCTAGAACCGGTCGTCAGTTGATGACGGCCAGCACGTCGCGGGCGGACAGGATCAAGTAGTCCTCACCGTTGTACTTGACTTCGGTGCCGCCGTACTTGGAGTAGATGACGACATCGCCTTCCTTGACGTCCACCGGGACGCGGTTGCCTTTGTCGTCGATCCGGCCCGGGCCTACGGCCAGAACCTTGCCCTCCTGGGGCTTTTCCTTTGCGGTGTCGGGGATGACGAGACCGGAAGCCGTCGTCTCCTCGGCTTCGCTCGTCTGGACAACGATCTTGTCCTCGAGCGGCTTAATGTTCACGCTCACCGGGTTGACCTCCACGGGTCGTCGAAAGCGTTGGCAGGTACGTAATTACTTACGGCGCCTACCACCCCCGCCGTCGCGGGTGCCGGGGCGTGTTTGGTGCCGTGCAATTAGCACTCTAGCCATGCGAGTGCCAGCCGTGCAACCAGGGTCCGGTTCTCCGGCTTCCGGGGAGGAATTCACCGGGCAGTCACCGTTTGGGGTTTGTCCCGTTCTCCCCGCGGCAGGTGCGATCGACGCGTTGACGGTCCCCCACCACAAGGAGTTCACCATGCCCGGATTCGGCTCGCCCTCCCGTAGATCCGTACTGCTCGGCGGCGCGGGCGCGCTCGCGCTGGCCACCGGATCGGCCGGGGTCGCCCGCGCCTCGGCGGCGCAGGGCGCCGGGCTGGCCAGACCGCTCGGCGACCTGTTCACCCTCGGGGTCGCCTCCGGGGACCCGTACCCCACCAGCGTGGTCCTGTGGACCCGACTGGCCGCGGACCCGGTGGCCGAAGACGGGCTCGGCGGCATGCCGGGCAGGCGGATACCGGTGCAGTGGCAGATATCGAAGAACGAGCAGTTCACCAGGATCGTGCGCAGCGGTGAGGCGCTGACCACACCCGAGTCCGCGCACAGCGTGCACGTGGAGGCACAGGGCCTGGAACCGGGAACGGAGTACTTCTACCGCTTCCGCACCGGCGGCGCGGTCTCGCGGACCGGCCGCACGCGCACCGCGCCGGCGCCGGGCCGGATGGGCGAGCTGACCATGTGCTTCGCCTCCTGCTCGCACTTCGGCGAGGGCTACTTCACGGCGTACCGGCGGATGGCCGAGGACCAGCCGGGCCTGATCCTTCACCTCGGCGACTACCAGTACGAGTACGCCGCCAAGGCCACCGACGTCCGCACGGTGCTCGGCCCGGAAACCGTGGCGCTGGCCGACTACCGGCTCCGGCACAGCCAGTACAAGACCGACCCGGACCTGCAGCTGGCACACGCCACCGCGCCCTGGCTGGTGGTCTGGGACGATCATGAGACCGAGAACAACTGGGCCGACGAGATCCCCGAGGCGTCCTCGCAGACCCCCGGCGCCGCGTTCCTGGACCGCCGCCGGGCCGCGTTCCAGGCCTACTACGAGAACATGCCGCTGCGCCGGACCTCCCGGCCGAAGGGTATCGACATGCAGCTCTACCGGCGGATCGGCTGGGGCGGGCTGATCAACTTCCACATGCTCGACACCCGCCAGTACCGCGACGACCAGCTCTTCGGCGACGGCAACAAGCCCGACGCCCCGGAGCTGCGCGACCCGAGGCGGACCATCACCGGCGCCGAGCAGGAGGCATGGCTGCTGGACGGGCTGCGCCGCTCGGGTGCCCGCTGGGACGTGCTCGGCCAGCAGGTCTGGTTCTCGCAGATGGACCACGACCCCGGCCCGGCGAAGATCCTGAGCATGGACAGCTGGGACGGCTACCAGGCGTCGAAGGACCGGGTCCGCGACGGTTTCCGGCACACCCGCAACACCGTGGTGCTCACCGGCGACGTGCACTCGCACTGGGCCAACGAGGTCAAGGCCGACTTCAACGATCCCGGCTCGCCCTCGGTCGCTACCGAACTGGTCACCACGTCGGTCACCTCCGGCCGCGACGGCGCGGACACCACGCCCGGCGGCGACAAGCTCAAGGCCGCCAACTCGCACATCAAGTTCTACAGCTACCGGCGCGGCTACGTCCGCACCCGGATCGACGCCGGCCAGGTCCGCGCAGACTTCCGGACGCTGCCCTACGTCAGCAAGCCGGATGCCCCGGCGCAGACCGCGGCCAGTTTCGTCGTCGAGGATCGCGACCCCACGCTGCACACGCCCTGACCAGCGCCGCACGGTGCGTTTAGCGGGCTAAACGCGCTTCGGTGGGTGCGGTGAAGGGCTGCCGTGGGTGGTGAGTTTCTTGTTAGGTTCAGCCCAAGCCGAATTAGCCGAGGGGCCATCGCATGTCTCGCCGTACCCGAACCGCCCGCCGCACACTGCTCGCGGCCACCGCGCTCACCGCCGGGCTGCTGGCCGGCGCACCGGCCACCGCCGCACCCGCCGCACCGGCCGATCAGCAGCGCCAGCGGGCCTTCGCCGCGGCGGCCGGGGAGTTCGGCGTCCCGGAGAACGTGCTGCTCGCCGTCTCCTACCTGGAGTCGCGCTGGGACTACAACGCCGGCACCCCGAGCACCAGCGCCGGCTACGGCCCGATGCACCTGACCGACCTGCGCGAGGCCGGCACCGGCACGCACCACGACGAGGGCGCGGAAGACGCCCGCGGGGACGCCGGCCGCCCGGAACTGCACCCGAGCACACCGGAGCCAGGGCTCCCGCCGGCCTCCCTGCAGACCATCGACGTCGCGGCGCGGCTGACCGGCACCACGGCGGACACGCTGCGCACCGATCCGGCGCAGAACATCCGGGGCGGCGCCGCGCTGCTCGCGAGCTACCAGCGTGAGCTCGGCACCTCCGACAGCTGGTACGGCGCGGTCGCCCGCTACAGCGGCGCCGGCGATACGGCCGCCGCGGCCGCCTTCGCCGACGAGGTGTTCGGCACGCTGGCCGAGGGCGTCACCCGGACCACCGACGACGGCCAGCTCGTGCGCCTCGCCGCGGCCGAGGTCGCCCAGGATCGCGCACAGCTGGACCGGCTCGGCCTCCGCCGGACCGACTCCGCGAACGTGGAATGCCCGCGCGGCATCTCCTGCGAATCGATCCCCGCGCCATACGAAGAGCTGCCGGACGGCGGCTACGGCAACCACGACCTGGCGAACCGCCCGCAGAGCCAGAAGATCGACTACATCATCATCCACGACACCGAGGGCTACTGGGACGACGTGCTCGACCTCGTCCAGGACCCGACCTACGTCAGCTGGCACTATTCGCTGCGGTCGGCCGACGGGCACATCGCCCAGCACGTGCCGACCAAGGACGTGGCCTACCACGCCGGCAACTGGTACGTGAACTCCAAGTCCATCGGCCTGGAGCACGAGGGCTTCGCGGCCAAGGGCACCTGGTACACCGAGGCGATGTACCGGACCTCGTCGAAGCTGGTCCGCTACCTCGCCGCCAAGAACCGGATCCCGCTGGACCGCGCGCACATCCTCGGCCACGACAACGTGCCGGGCATCAACCCGGCCAAGGTGCCCACCATGCACTGGGACCCGGGCCCCTACTGGGACTGGTCGCACTACTTCGACCTGCTCGGCGCGCCGCTGAACGGCCCCGGCAGGCCCGGCTCCGGGCTGGTCACGATCAACCCCGACTTCGCCACCAACCAGCCCACGTTCACCGGCTGCGAGTCGGCGGGCACGCCCTGCCCCGCCCGCGGCTCAGCCTCGGTGCACTTGCGCACCGAACCTCGCGAAGACGCCCCGCTGCTGGCCGACATCGGCCTGCGCCCGGACGGCTCACCGTCCACAATGGGCGTTTCCGACATCGGCAGCAGGGTGGACGCCGGGCAGCGCTACGCGGTGGCCGGGACCCGCAGCGACTGGACCGCGGTCTGGTACCTGGGCCAGCGGGGCTGGTTGCCGAGCCGCGCGGTGAAGCCGGCCTTCGGCATGGTGGTCACCCCGAAGCAGGGGGCCGCCTCGGTCCCGGTCTACGGCACCGCCTACCCCGAGCCGGAGGCGTACCCGGAGGGCAGGCCGCCGTTGCCGATCGTGCCGCTGCAGTACAGCCTGCCGGCCGGTCAGCGCTACTCCTCCGGCGGCGTGATCGGCTCGGAGTACTACTACGCCACCACCTTCGACCCGTCGCAGCACGTGGTGGTCCGCGGCAAGACCCGTTACGTGCAGATCCAGTTCGGCCACCGGGTCGCCTACGTCAAGGCCGACGACGTCCGCCTGCTGCCGGCGTTCTGACCCTCAGACGGTCACCACGCCGACCGGCAGCGCCGGGTTCGCGGATATGTCCAAAGAGGACGGTTTGCGGCCGGCCGCCAGCACGTGCGCGCCGAGTGCGGCGATCATCGCGCCGTTGTCGGTGCACAGGCGGGGCCGTGGCACCCGCAGCTCGATCCCGGCAGCCGCGCACCGCTCGGCGGCCAGCGCGGACAGCCGCGAGTTCGCCGCGACTCCACCGGAGATCACCATGGTGCCGATCCCGGCTTCGGTGGCGGCTCGCACGGCTTTCGCGGTGAGCACGTCCGCAACCGCCTCCTGGAACGAGGCCGCCACATCGCCGACCGGGATCTCTTCACCGCGCCGCTCGGCGGCTTCCACCCAGCGCGCCACCGCGGTCTTCAACCCGGAGAAGGAGAAGTCGAACTTCGCGTCTCTCGGCCCGGTCATGCCGCGCGGGAAGGCGATCGCCCGCGGGTCCCCGCCCGCGGCAGCCTTGTCGATCGGCGGCCCACCCGGGTAGGGCAGCCCGAGCACCCTGGCCACCTTGTCGTACGCCTCCCCGGCCGCGTCGTCCACAGTGGACCCGAGTTCGGTGATCGCGGAAGCCACGTCGTCCACCCGGAGCAACTGGGTGTGCCCGCCGGAGACCAGCAGGGCGAGGCAGGGCTTGGGCAGCGGGCCGTGCTGCAGGGTGTCCACCGCGATATGGCCCGCCAGGTGGTTGACCCCGTAGAGCGGGACGCCGAGCGCGGCCGAGTAGGCCTTCGCCGCGGACACGCCGACCAGCAGCGCTCCGGCCAGCCCTGGGCCAGCCGTCACCGCAATGGCGTCCACATCGGACAGTGCGAGCCCCGCCGTCTCGAACGCCCGGGTCGCGGTGGGCACCATGGCCTCCAGGTGCGCCCGGCTGGCCACCTCCGGCACCACGCCACCGAAACGGGCGTGCTGTTCGACACTGGAAGCCACCTCGTCGGCGAGCAGTTCCACCGCGCCGTTCTCGTGCAGCCGGACCAGGCCGACACCGGTCTCGTCGCAGGAGCTTTCGATGCCCAGCACGATCCTGGTCATCAGCTGCTCACCTCCTGGCTGGACCTGGCGGGGCGCCGCATGGTGAACGCGTCCGCCCCGGATGGCTGGTAGTAGCGCTTCCGCAGCCCGACACGAGCGAACCCGTGGCGGTCGTAAAGCGCGAGCGCGGCCTGGTTGTCCGTGCGCACTTCGAGGAAGACCGGTGCGTCCAGCTCGTCGGCACGGGCGAGCAGGGCGCCGAGCAGCGCGGTGCCGATGCCCTGGCCCTGACAGGCCGGGTCCACCGCGATGGTGTGCACGCTGGCTTCGAACTCGCCGAAATGACGGCCGACCACGGCCAGCCCCGCATAGCCGGCGAGCTCGACCTCCTCGGTGCGCGCGGCGAGGTAGTAGCCACCGGCGTCCAACTCCGAGTGGAACGCACGTGAGCTCCACGGGTCGTCACCGGCGAACAGTTCCCGCTCGATCTCCACACAGCGGCGAATATCCTTACGCCGCAACGGTTCCAGCTTCACGATGCGGTCACCTTCTTCGGCGCGCCCGGTTCGGTCGCGTCCGGGCGGCGCAGGTACAACGGGGTGAGCGGGGCCGGTTCCCGGCCGGCCAGCAGGCCGGGCCGCGCGACCGCGACCAGCCCGGCGGGGCCGGGGAAAGACGGCTCGGACACGCGCAGGCCCAGTGTCCCCAACGTCTCCGCGTACTGGCGGGCACCGTCCCCCACGGCCAGTCTTGCTGCGGTAGCCAGTTCGGCCGGGCGCTGTACCTGCGGCCCGTCCGTGCGAACGCCGTCGGCGTCGTACGCGGCCCAGTACACCTCGCGCCGCCGCGCGTCGGTCAGCACCAGGAACGGCTCGCCTGCCGGCACTTCGGCCGCGATCGCGTCCAGCCCGCAGACCGGGTGCACCGGGATGCCGAGGCCGTGCCCGAGTGCCGCGGCGGTGGCCATCCCGGCGCGCAGCCCGGTGAACGGGCCGGGCCCAACGCCGCACACGATGGCGTCCAGCTCGGTCAGTGCCACGCCGGACTCGGCGGCCGCGTCCAGGATGTGCGGAGTCAACAGCTCGCCGTGGGCCCGCGCGTCGAGCGTCACGCGGGTGGCGGTGATCCGGGTGACCTCGTCACCCGTCAGCGTCGCGATGCCCGCGGTGACCGCGGGGGTCGAGGTGTCGATGGCGAGTACTAGCACGTTTCGAGCGTACGACCAGTGTTCAGCGGCCGGCACGCAACCCGTATGGGGCACAGACGTCTTTTAAGGGTGAGAGGTTGGCAAAGACCAAGAGGGGGTCGCCAATCGATCACCATCTGCCCCGGCCGGGCCTTTTGACACCTTCGATCAAGAAAGGAAGAGATCAGATCATGAACGTGGCAAGGAAGGCATTCATCTCCCTTTCTGTGGCCGGCATCACCGCGGCCGGAGTACTGGCGGGGGGCGGCATCGCGTCGGCCGAATCCGGCGCTTACCTGGAGCTGGACCGGACCACGGTGGCGCAGGGCGAGACGGTGAACGTGCTCGCCAGGTGCGACACCGGTGAGGCGCTGAACCTGGTCGGCTCGGAGGCCTTCGCGCCGACCGGGCAGGACGGTCCGTACGAGGGCAACGGCGGCGTCGCCGTCTTCACCAGGGAGGTGGCCGGCAACCTGGAGGGCCAGGCCGGCATCCGGACCGACGTCGCGCCCGGCACGTACCGCGTGACCGAGCGCTGCGGCGGCGGCAACGCCGGCGGTGTCGACATCACCGTGCTCCCCGCCTCCTGACCGACCTGATCGTCCGTGAAGGGCACCTTGCCTACTTTGAAGGTAGGCAAGGTGCCCTTCACGACATGTGCGCGTTGATCACGACACGTTCTCCAGGCAACGGGGGTCCCGCGGAGGCATCATGGTCGCGGGGTGTGGCCCGCCTCATCCCGCCACCCCACCGGCGAGGAGGCCCGAGCGTGACTGATCGGTTGTTCCCGGCATTGGCCGGCCGAACGGATAAAGCGGCACTGGTCTTCGGGGATTCGTCCCTGAGCTACGCCGAGCTGGCCGGAGCGGCCGGATCGCTGGCGGACCGGATCCGCGCCGCGGCCCCGTCCGGCCGGGTAGCCGTGTGGGCGACGCCGAGCATCCAAACCAGCGTCGCGGTGGTCGCCGCGCTGCTGGCCGGAGTGCCCGCGGTGCCGGTCAACCCGAAGATCGGCGAGCGCGAGCTGGAGCACATCACGCACGACAGCGAGCCGTCGCTGGTACTCACCGCACCGGGCGCCGAACTGCCGCCCACGCTGGCCGCGCTGCCCCGCGAGAACGTCACCCTGACCGGTGCCGCGGCGGAACTGCCCGCGGAACCGGCTGCCGAGGCACCCGCCCTGATCGTCTACACCTCCGGCACCACCGGCCCGCCCAAGGGCGTGGTGCTCCCCCGCCGGGCCATCGCCAGCACCCTGGACGCGCTCGAGGACGCCTGGCAGTGGACCGCGGACGACGTGCTCGTGCACGCGCTCCCGCTGTTCCACGTGCACGGTCTGATCCTGGGCATCCTCGGCCCCCTGCGCCGCGGCGGCACCGTGCGCCATCTCGGCCGTTTCTCCACCGAAGCGGTCACCCGCGAGCTGTCCGGACCGGGCACGATGATGTTCGGCGTGCCGACCATGTACCACCGGATCGCCGGCGAGGTCGCCGACAACGCGGAGCTTTCGGCGGCGCTCGGCTCGGCGCGGCTGCTGGTGTCCGGTTCGGCCGCGCTGCCCGTGCACGACCACCAGCGGATCACCGCGGCGACCGGGCAGCAGGTGGTGGAGCGCTACGGGATGACCGAGACGCTGATGAACACCAGCGTGCGCGCGGACGCCGAACGCAAGCCCGGCTCGGTCGGGGTGCCGCTGCCGGGGGTCGAGGTGCGGCTGGCCGACGAGTCCGGCGGAGTGATCGAAACTTCGGATGGGGAGGCCGTCGGCGAGATCCAGGTGCGCGGTCCGAACCTGTTCACCGAATACCTGAACCGGCCCGACGCCACCGCCGCGGTCTTCGACGACGGCTGGTTCCGCACCGGCGACATGGCGACCAGGGATGCCGACGGCTACCTGCGCATCGTGGGCCGCAAGGCGACCGACCTGATCAAGAGCGGCGGCTACAAGATCGGCGCCGGCGAGATCGAGAACGCGCTGCTGGAGCACCCGGCCGTCGCCGAGGCGGCGGTGACCGGGGAACCGGACCCGGACCTCGGTGAGCGGATCGTCGCCTGGATCGTGCCGTCCGGTCCAGCGCCCACCGGCGACGAACTCGCCGACCACGTCGCGAAACTGCTCACCCCGCACAAGCGTCCCCGGGTCGTCCGGTTCCTGGAGTCCTTGCCCCGCAACGATATGGGCAAGGTCATGAAGCGTTCGCTGAACGGCTGAGCATGGCTGAGCGGCTGTCCGCGCGCAAGATCATCGAGGCGGTTTCGAGCGGGTTCACCGAGCTCACCGCGGTCGATCCAGTGGAGTCCACTGCGGATGGGCCGATCGGCTGGCTCGGCTACGACGACGCCAGGCGGCGAGCCGCCGAGCGGACCGGCGAACGCGAGTCGGTGGTCTGCGGAGTGGCCGACGTCGGCGGGGTGACCGCGATGCTGATCGCGTTCGAGTTCGGTTATCTCGGCGGTTCGATCGGCGGGCGGACCGGCGACCTGCTCGAAGCCGCGCACGTCCGGGCCCGCGAGCTGGGCGTGCCGGTGGTCTCGCTGGTCGCCACCGGCGGCAGCCGGATGCAGGAGGGCATGCGGGCGTTGTCGCAGTTGCAGCGCATCGCCCGGCAGTCGGCGCTGACCAGGGCCGCCGGGCTGCCGCAGCTGTCCGTGCTGCGCGATCCGGCGACCGGGGGCGGCTGGGCGACGCTCGGTGCCGGCGCCGACGTCACGCTGGCCCTGCCCGGCGCCCAGGTCGGTTTCGCCGGTTCGCGGGTGCGCCCGGATGGCGACCCGCACGCCTACACCGCCGAGGGGCAGTGGGAGTCCGGCCTGGTCGACCAGCTCGTCGACCAGGCGGACCTGCCGGAGGCGCTGCACCGCTGGCTGACGCTGCTCACCGGCGGTGGCGGGCCAGCACCCGAGCCGCCCGCGGCGCTGGGCGAGGCCGAGCTGCCGCGGTCCGGCTGGGACGCGGTCCAGCGGGCCCGCGCGCCGGGGCGGCCGCGGGCCGATGCCTACCTGGACTTCTACTTCGACTGGCGCGAGAACATCAGTGGTGACCGCAGCGGCGGCCGGGACGACGGGGTGCGGTGCGGGTTCGGGTTCCGCGACGGCCACGCGATCGCGTACGCGGCGCAATGCGGCACCGCCACCCGGCCGTCCGGGTTCCGCACCGCGGCCAGGCTGGTCCACCTCGCCGACCGGTTCGGCATCCCGGTGCTGACCTTCGTGGACACGCCGGGCGCGGCCAACGAAGGGGCAGCGGAGAGCGCCGGTGCCGGTCCGGCGATCGGCCAGCTGTTCGCCGCGATGGGCGGGGCCGCGGTGCCGATCACGACTCTCGTCATCGGCGAAGGCGGCTCCGGCGGCGCACTGGCCTTCGCCGCAGCGGGCCGGACCTGGGTCACGCCGGACAGCTACTTCTCGGTCACGTCCCCGGAAGCCGCGGCCGCCATCCTCAAACGCGACTCAACCGAAGTCCCCGCTACCGCGAACCAGCTTCGGTTACGCCCCCAAGACCTCGTCGACCTCGGCGTCGCCACCGCCATCGTCCCCCCTGCCCCCGAGCGCGTTTAGCGGGCTAAACGCGCTCGGCGAGGCGGGTGGCCCAGGTGCCGTGGGGCTCGAAGGTGGCGAGGCGGACATCGTCGGGGCGGCGCTCGAGGCGGACCAGCAGGTGGTCCTCGGACAGCCGCTCGGCCATACCCTCACCCCACTCCACGACCACCGCGGACCGCTCCAGATCGGAGTCGAGGTCGAGGTCGTCCAGCTGCGACAGGTCACCGCCGAGCCGGTATGCGTCCACATGCACCAGCCCGACACCCCGCGCCCCCGCCGGATGCACCCTGGCGATCACGAACGTCGGCGAGCTCACCCGCCCGGACACCCCGAGCCCCTCGGCGATCCCTCGGGTCAGCACGGTCTTGCCCGCCCCGAGCGGACCGGCCAGCAGCACCAGGTCGCCGGCCGCCAGCTCGGCGCCCAGCGCCCGGCCGAACCGGACGGTGTCCTCCTCCGCCGGAAGTTCGACGCTCATCGGCGCAACCACCACCAGGGCCTCCGCGACTCGCCGTCCACACCACCGCACCGCTGCAGCAGGTCGATCAGATGACTGTTCACCAGCTCCGGCTGCTCGAGCTGGACCATGTGCCCGGCGTGCCGCACCCTGACCAGCTCCGCGTCCGGCAGCTCGGCGGCCATCCGCTCGGCGTGCGAGAACGGGGTGATCCGGTCCGAGTCCGCCCCGATCACCAGCACATGCGCGTACTTCAGCCCGGCCAGCGCGGCGTACCGGTTGTGGCTGCCGAGCGTGTCGATGAAGTTGACCAGCCCGCGCACCGGGGTCACCGCGAGCATCTCCAGCATGAAATCCACCAGCCGCGAGCTGACGTCACGGTCACCGAACGCCAACCGCCGCACCGCCTGCCTGGTCAGTTGGCCACCGGCCGCGCGGACGAACTCCACCAGCCCCGGCTGCCAGCCGGCCAGCCCACCGACACCTCTGGTCAGCGGGTTGTACTTGGACAGCAGGCTCCGGGACAAGCCGGTACCGCCCACCTCACCGGCCGCGGTCGCCAGGAACGCCACCCCGCGCACCCGCTCGCGGAACAGGTCCGGGTACTTCTGCGCCAGCTCCATCAGCACCATGCCGCCCATGGAATGTCCCATCAGGACCAGCGGCCCGTCCGGCGCGACCGCGCGCAGCACCGAATGCAGGTCGTCGGCGAGCCGTTCGATGGTGCTGTTCTCCTGCGACGCCGGCCCGGACAGCCCGTGACCCCGGTGGTCGTAGTACACCTGTCGCACCCGCGGCAACATCAGCGAGGCCAGATCACGCCGCTGGAAATGCCAGCTGAGCTGGGAAAGCGCGAAACCGTGCACGCCGACCACGGTCAGCTCCGGCTCTCCGCCGTCCGCCGGGTCGATTTCGGAGACCGCCAGCGGGGTGCCGTCGTCCGCGGCCACCGTCGACGTGCGATCCGCCTTCAGCTCGCCCAGCGGCTCGTCCACCAGCGGGTCCGCCCCGAGCCGCCGCTGCTGGGTGGCGATCGCAATCGCGGCGGCCGCGGTGCCGGTGGCGACCGCGCCGACACCGCCGAGAATGGCCAGCAGCCGGCGCGAAGGGGCCGGCATCAGCCGTCCTCCCCGAGATAGCGGCGACGCACCCGCGGCCGGTACATCCCGGTGACGATCTCGTAGTCGATGGTGCCCATACCGTCCGCCCACTCCCGCGCGGTCGGGCCGCCGTCGGCACCGGCTCCGAACAGCACCACCTCAGCACCGATCTCCGGCTCGTCGTCCCCGCAGTCCACCACGAACTGGTCCATGCAGATCCGCCCGGCCACCGGCCGCCGCCTGCCGCCGAGCCAGACGCTCATCCGGCCGGACAGCCCACGCGGCACACCGTCCGCGTACCCGGCGGGCACCAGCGCCAGCGTGGTGTCCCTGTCCGCGGTCCAAGTGTGTCCATAAGAGACGGACTCACCCGCGGCGATCCGTTTGGTGAGCACGACCATCGAGCGGAAAGTCATCGCCGGCCGCAGATCTTCCCGCTGTGGCACCGGATTCAGCCCGTACATGGCGATCCCGGTCCGCACCAGGTCGAAGTGCAGATCCGGCCGCGTCAGCGTGGCAGCGGAGTTCGCCAAGTGGCGCAACGGGTTCAGCCCGGCGTCCAGAGCGATCTCGTAGGCCGACCGGAATCGCTCCGCCTGCGCGTCGATCGACGGATGGCCCGGCTCGTCCGCGCAGGCGAGATGCGACCAGATGGCCACCACCTCCACATCGGGCTCCGCGGCGGCCGCCTTGACCAGCACCGGCCAGCCCGACGGCGGGCAGCCGTTGCGCGACAGCCCGGTGTCGATCTTGAGATGCACCCGTGCGCGACGGCCTGCCCGACCGGCCGCGGCGGCCACCCTGGCCAGTTCGGCGGGCGAGCTGACGCCGAGGTCGATGTCCGCGGCGATCCCCGGCTCGAAGTCGACGCCGGGCGCGTTGAGCCAGCTGAACAAGCGGGCGGTGATCCCGGCCTCGCGCAGGACCAGCGCCTCGGCCAGCGAGCAGGCGCCAAGCCAGCTCGCACCGGCCGCCACCGCAGCACGGGCCACCGGCAGCGCACCGTGCCCGTAGCCGTCGCCCTTGACCACGGCCATCGTCTCCGCGCCGGGCGCACGACCGGCCAGCAGGGCCACGTTGTGCCGGATCGCGCCCAGGTCGATGACGGTCTCGGCGGGTGCAGGAAAGGAAGTCATAACGACCACGATTTTCCCATAGCGCCGGGTAGCACGGTCCGCCCGCCGGTCATTCCTCCCGGGAAACGTCGTGCAACAGCTCCCTGGCCGCCAGATGCCGTTCCCGGACGCGCTCCCCTTCGGCGCGATCGGCACTCGCGGGTTCGGCCAGCTCGGCGCCGGCGTTCGCCGCCCAGTCGGGCGGTTCCTTCGTCCCGCCCAGCGCCCAGGCGGCCTGCCGGGCCGCACCGAGGGCGACGTGCTCACCGGGTTCCGGCACGACCACCGGCACGCCGAACACGATCGGCGCCACCGCCCGCACGCTGGCGGACTGCGCAGCGCCGCCGATGAGCAGCACCCGGCGGACCGTGATGCCATGCCTGCGGACCGCGTCCAGACCGGCCGCCAGCCCGCACAGCATGCCCTCGACCGCGGCCCTGGCCAGGTTCTCCGGGGTCATGTTGGCCCGGCGCAGGCCGAACAGCGAGCCGCTGGCCTCGGGCAGGTTGGGCGTGCGCTCGCCGTCCAGGTACGGCAGCAGGGTGAGCCCGCCCGCGCCGGGCACAGCGGCCATCGCGAGCCGGTCCAGCTCGGCGAGGTCGACGTTCAGCATCGCGGCGGTGGCGGTCAGCACGCGGGCCGCGTTCAGCGTGCAGGCCAGCGGCAGGAACCGACCGGTGGCGTCGGCGAACCCGGCGACCGTGCCGGTCGGGTCCGCGGCCGCGGTGTCGCACACCCCGAACACCGTGCCGCTGGTGCCCAGCGACACCACCACGTCGCCGGCACCGGCGGCCAGCGCGAGGGCGGCGGCCATGTTGTCCCCGGTACCGGCCGAGACGAGCCGGCCGTCCGCGGTGTACCCGGCGGCTTCGGCGGGGCCGAGCACCTTCGGCAACTCAGGGTCACGACCACCGAACGCATGCTTCAGGAAGTCCGGCCGGTAAGCGCCTTTAGCGGGCGAAAAGTAGCCGGTGCCCGAGGCGTCACCACGGTCGGTGACCGGGTCCGCGGTACCGCCGAGCAGCCGCCAGGTCAGCCAGTCGTGCGGCAGCATCACGCGCGCGACGCGGTCGGCCAGCTCTGGCTCGTGCTCCGCCATCCAACGCAGCTTCGTCACCGTGAAGCTGGCCACCGGCACCGAGCCGACCGCCTCCGCCCAGGCGGCAGGCCCGCCCAGCTCGCCGGTCAGCTCCTCGGCGGCCTTGGCCGAGCGCGTGTCGTTCCACAGCAGCGCCGGCCGGACCACCGCCCCGGCCGAATCCACCGTGACCATGCCGTGCTGCTGGCCACCGACACCGAGCGCCCGCACCCCCTCCAGCAGGCCGTCGGTGGCCTCCGTCAGCGCCCGCCACCACACTTCGGGGTCGACCTCGGTGGTGTCCGGATGCGCGGCCCGCCCGGTGCGCAGCACGGCACCGGTATCCCCGTCGCACACCACGACCTTGGTCGACTGGGTCGACG
Source organism: Amycolatopsis nigrescens CSC17Ta-90 (assembly GCF_000384315.1). Taxonomy (GTDB): domain Bacteria; phylum Actinomycetota; class Actinomycetes; order Mycobacteriales; family Pseudonocardiaceae; genus Amycolatopsis; species Amycolatopsis nigrescens. The sequence goes on from NZ_ARVW01000001.1 coordinate 2,717,262, forward strand.
AGTCCACCCCGGCGACCAGCTTGCGGCCTTCAGCTGTCACGGTCATCCACCTTCACCGTCCGAATCCTGCCGCCGAGGGCGCGCATCGCCGCCAGCTCCTCCTGCGGTGTCGCTTCCTCGGCGATCACCAGGTCATAGCCGGAAACGTCGCCATACGCATGGGTCGCGGTCTTGCCGAACTTCGAGCGATCGGCCACCAGCACGTTCCGGTTCGCCATCCGCAACGCGGCCTCCTTCAGCTCCGCGTAGTCCCGCACCGGGTGGTACAGCCTGCCGCCGGCGATCGCGGCGGCCGAAACGAACCCGATCTCGGCTCGCGTCCTGGCCAGCGCGGCGACGGTGTCCGGGCCGGCGCACGAGTCGAACTCGGTGTAACGGCCGCCGAGCAGCAGCACCTCGATGCCATCGGACGGGCCGAGGATCCTGGTGATCTCCAGCGAGTTGGTGATCACCACCAGCCGTTCGAGCCCGGCCAGCCGGCGCGCCAGCGGGAACAAGGTGGTCGAGTCGTCCAGGAAGACGGTCTGCCCGACGGTCACCTCAGCCGCGGCGACCGCGCTGAGCGCGTCCTTCTGACGCGGGTTCAGGCCCTCACGGAAACGTTTCGCGGTCTCGATGGTCAGCGCGGGGTAGGCGGCGACCCGGCCGCGGAGCTTGCGCAGCAGCCGCCGCCCAGCGAGGTCGTCCAGGTCGCGGTGCATGGTCATCAGGCTGACGCCGAACCGCGTGGTCAGGTCGTCAATGCGTACCTCGCCACGCTCGATGACGTGCCCGAGCACGTCCTGCCGGCGCCGCTCCACCTCCGCATCGGACGGGCGGGACATCAGGCACGCCCGGCCTGCGGCAGCACGACCGGCTTGATGACCGTGTCGTCCCTCGCCGCGATGGTCAGCGCCTGCGGCACCTCGTCCAGGCCGAACCGGTGCGTGACCAGCCGGTCGAGATCCACCTCGCGGCCCGCCGCCAGCGCGATCGCGGTGGGCCAGGTGTTCGCGTACCGGAAGGTGCCGGTGAGCTCCAGCTCGAAGTTCTGCACATGCGCCAACGGCAGCGCGATCTCGTCCCCACCCATGCCGACCAGCACCACCCGGCCGGCGCGGCCGACCTGCCGGATCGCCTGCCCGGCGGCCGCGCCGGCACCGGAGCACTCCAGCAGCACGTCCGGTTCGAACCCGGAGTCGGCCAGCTCCCGCGCGCTGACGTCCACGGTGCCCGTCGCGCCCAGCTCCTCGGCGACTCGCAAACGTTTGCCGTTCACGTCGGTGACCACGACTTCGGTGGCGCCGAAAGCCCTCGCGGTCTGCGCGGCGACCAGGCCGATCGGCCCGGCGCCGGTGATCAGCACTCGCGAACCGGGGCCGACCCTGGACTTCCGGCACGCCCAGACACCGACCGAGAGCGGCTCCAGCAGGGCGGCGGCTTCGTCGCTGAGCGTCTCTGGCACGGGGTACGCGAAGTCTTCACGCAGTACGACGTACTCGCAGAAAGCGCCGTCGATCGGGGGCGTGCCGAAGAAGCGCATCTTCGGGCACAGGTTGTAGCGGCCGGCCTTGCACTGCTCACAGGCAGTACAGGGCACGCCCGGCTCCAGCGCGACCCTGGTGCCGACTTCGTGCGCGGTCGCTTCGCTGCCCCGCGCCACGACCACCCCGCTGGGCTCGTGACCGAGCACCAGTGGCGCGCGCACCACGTGGTCGCCGATCCGGCCGTGCTCGTAGTAGTGCACGTCCGAACCGCAGGTGCCGACGGCCAGCACCCTGATCAGCACCTCACGCGGTCCGGGCGCCGGTACCGGGCGTTCTTCGTTGACCACGTCGTGGATCCCGTTGAGCACGGAGAGCTTCATGGTCTCGGGGATCTCTCCGACCGGCCGCTGCGCCATACCCGCGTTCTTACCAGAAGCAACCGCCCTTGTTAACACATAACAAGAGATATTCACGCCAGCCCACGACCCCGGAAGCGCGTTTAGCCCGCTAAACGCGCTCCGGGGTCAGGGAGCGGATCTGGCGAAGGGCGTCGGGGATCGCCTCGACGATGCCGGACGCGGGCACCGGCACCCCGCGGGCGCCCGCGCTCGCGGCGACGGAATGCAGGTACGCGGCCGCCCCAGCAGCGAGCCACGGCTCGAGCCCGGCCGCGAGCAGCGCGCCGATCAACCCGGACAGCACGTCCCCGGAGCCGGCGGTGGCAGGCCACGACCCCCGCGCGACATTGACCAGCGCCCTGCCGTCCGGCGCGGCCACCACCGTGCAGTGCCCCTTGAGCAGCACCACGGCGCTGAACTCGGCGGCGGCGTCGAGGGCCGCGCGTACCCGGTCGTCCCCCGGCGGTCCACCGGTCAGCCTGGCGAACTCCCCGGCATGCGGGGTGAGCACCAGCGGGGTGTCGGGGTCCCGCGCGTCCAACACCTCGGGATTCTTCGCGATGATCGTGGTGGCGTCCGCGTCCGCGCAGACCGGCACCCCCTCGGCGAGCACATGCCGCAGCACCTCGCGGCCCTCGTGCCCGGTGCCGATCCCCGGGCCAACCACCCAGGCCTGCACCCGGCCAGCGTCGGTCACCGACCCGGTGGCCACCACCTCCGGCCAGCGGGCCCGCACCGCGTCGGCGGCCGGCCCGGCGTACCGCACCATGCCTGAGGTCGCCAGCACCGCGGACCCGGTGGCCAGCACAGCGGCCCCCGGATAGGTCGCCGAGCCGGCGGCGATCCCGGTCACGCCCTGGCTGTACTTGTCGTCCTCCACGCCGGGGATCGGCCAGGCCGCGGCCACGTCTCCCACGTCCAGCTGCCTGAGATCCGGTTCGCCCAGCTCCGGGCCGAGGCCGATGTCGACCAGCTCGACATCGCCGCAACGACCGGGATTCAGGACGTGCACCGGCTTCCGGGCGCCGAAGGTCACCGTCACGGTGGCCTGGATCGCCGGCCCGGCCACCGCGCCGGTGTCCGGATCGACCCCGCTGGGCAGGTCCACGGCCAGCACGGGCGAGCTGACGTGGCCGAGCAGCCCCGCGGCATCCGCACGCAACGGCCCCTTGGCGGAGATCCCGACGATACCGTCGATCACCAGATCCGCGTTCTCCAGCCATTGAGGACTGTCCACAACAGACACGACCCGACCACCGGAGCGGCGCAGGGCGGCCAGTCCGGCCGGATGCGCGCGGTCCGGCTTGAGCAGCACGGCCGACACGCCGACACCGCGTTTGCGCAGGAAGACACCGGCCCACAGCGCGTCGCCACCGTTGTTCCCTGCGCCGACCAGCAGCACCACCCTGCGGCCGGAAACGCCACCGGTGTGCTCTTCGAGCATGGCCGCCGCGCACACCGACGCCCCGAACGCGGCCTTGCGCATCAGCGCACCGTCCGCCGTGACGGCCAGCAGCCGCTCCTCCGCCGCGCGAATCCGTTCCGTGGTCCAGATCCCCTGCACGCGGCGCCTCCGTTACTCGACCGTGACCGACTTCGCCAGGTTACGCGGCTTGTCCACGTCGTACCCGCGCGTGCGGGCGATCTCGGCAGCCAGCACCTGCAGCGGCACGGTGGACACCAGCGGCTGCAAAAGCGTTGGCACAGCTGGAATTTCGACAAGCTCGTCGGCGAACGGGCGGACCGTCTCGTCACCCTCTTCGGCGATCACGATCGTGCGAGCACCGCGCGCCTGGATCTCGCTGATGTTCGAGACGAGCTTCGAGTGCAGCACCGCGCGCCCCTTCGGCGACGGCATCACCACCACCACCGGGAGACCGTCTTCGATCAGCGCGATCGGGCCGTGCTTCAGCTCTCCGGCCGCGAAGCCCTCCGCGTGCATATACGCGAGCTCCTTGAGCTTGAGCGCACCTTCCAGGGCGACCGGGAAGCCCACGTGACGACCGAGGAAGAGCACCGCCTTGGAGTCCGCGATCGCGCGGCCGAGCGTGCGGACCTGCTCCACGGTGGACAGCACCTTCTGCACCGCGGCCGGCATGGCCTCGAGCTCGGCGAACTCCCGAGCCACCTCGTCCGGGTACTTCGTGCCGCGGGCCTGCGCCAGCGCCAGGCCGACCAGGTAGTTCGCCGCGATCTGGGCCAGGAACGCCTTGGTCGACGCGACCCCGATCTCCGGGCCGGCGTGGGTGTAGAGCACCGCGTCCGACTCGCGCGGGATCTGCGCGCCGTTGGTGTTGCAGACGGCGAGCACCCTGGCCTTCTGCTCGCGCGCGTGCCGCACGGCCTCCAGGGTGTCCGCGGTCTCGCCGGACTGGGAGACCGCGACCACCAGCGTGTCCCGGTCGAGCACCGGGTCGCGGTAGCGGAACTCGCTGGCCAGCTCGACCTCGACCGGCAGCCGGGTCCAGTGCTCGATGGCGTACTTGGCGACCAGGCCGGAGTGGTAGGCGGAGCCACAGGCGACGACGAAGACCTTGTCCACGTCGCGCAGGTCCTGGTCGGAGATGCGCTGCTCGTCGAGGATGATCCGGCCGCCGTCGAAGTGCCCGCGAAGGGTGTTCGCCAGCGCCTCGGGCTGTTCCTCGATCTCCTTGAGCATGAAGTACTCGTGGCCGCCTTTTTCCGCGGCCGAAAGGTCCCAGTCCACGGTGAACGGCTTGGCCTGCGCCGGCTCGCCGGCGAAGTCGGTGACCTGGTAGCCGTCGCGGCTGATCACCACGAGCTGGTCCTGGCCCAGCTCGACGGCCTCTCGGGTGTGCTCGATGAACGCGGCCACGTCGGAGGCGACGAAGGTCTCACCTTCACCGACGCCCACCACCAGCGGGGACGAGCGGCGGGCGGCGACGATCAGGTCCGGGTGGTCGGCGTGCGTGATGACCAGGGTGAACGCGCCTTCGAGGCGGCGGCAGACCGTGCGCACGGCGTCCGGCAGGTCGCCGCCGTTGTCCGCGACGACCTTGCCCACCAGGTGGGCGACGGTCTCGGTGTCGGTGTCGCTGGTCAGCTCGACACCGGCGGCCTCCAGCTCGCTGCGCAGCTCGAAGAAGTTCTCGATGATGCCGTTGTGCACCACGGCGACCCGGCCCGCGGTGTCCCGGTGCGGGTGCGAGTTGCGGTCGACCGGCGGACCGTGCGTGGCCCAGCGGGTATGCCCCATGCCCGCGGTGCCGGTGAACCCTCCGCGGCCGTCGGCGTCCAGCTCGGCCTCCAGGTTCGCCAGGCGGCCGGCCTTGCGCTCCACGGTCAGCGCACCGGCGCCGTCCAGTACAGCGACCCCGGCCGAGTCGTAACCGCGGTACTCCATCCGTCGAAGCCCGCCGAGAACCACGTCAAGCGCCTGCCGGTGTCCGACATATCCCACGATTCCACACACACCTCCAGCCTAACGAGGGACACCAGCCGCCCCCGCCCGGCTCTTCAATGCGCCCGCACGCTGCATTTAGCGGGCTAAACGCGCTTCGGGGCGGAGGTGATCGCTGTTCGGTGGGGAGCTGCCGCCGCGGCCGTCCGGCTCCTGGCCGCTACCGCCGCTGAGCGCGTTTAGCGGGCTAAACGCGCTCGGGGGCCGCCAGGCAGGCTGGGTGGGGCGGCGGGCAGTAAGGTCACGCCATGGCCAGCAAGCCCAAGGAGCTGCTCGAAGAGCTGTCCCACCCTGGTCCGCACGAGGTGCTTCGCGGCAATCTCGCCCTCGTCGGCCTGCCTGGTGTGGTGTTCACCCCGCGAAAGGGGCTGAACCTGCCGGCCATCGCCTTCGGGCACGGCTGGCTGCAACCACCAGGGCGGTACCGCGACCTGCTGCGCCACCTGGCCAGCTGGGGCATCGTCACGGCCGCACCGGCCACCCAGCGCGGACCGCTGCCGTCTCATCGCATCTTCGCCGCGGACCTGCGCAGCACACTGGAGCTCATCACCGGAGTGCGGCTCGGGCCGGACGGCATCAGCGTCGACCCGGCCAAGCTGGGCCTGGCCGGGCATTCCACCGGCGGCGGGGCCGCGGTGCTCGCCGCGGCCGGAGCGGACGAGCCCAAGGTTCGCGCGGTCGCCACGATCACCGCCGCCCAGACCATCCCGCCCGCCACCGAAGCCGCCCGCGCCCTGACCATCCCGGGCCTGCACCTCGCCGCGGAACAGGACCTGGTCGCCCCGGCCGTCGGCCACGCCAGGGCCATCGCGGACGCATGGGGCGGGCCGGTCCAGCTCCGCACGCTGGGCAAATCGACCCATCTCGCGGTCACCGAAGGCAAGCACTGGAGCCAGCTACTGCTGCACGGCAAGCCGCACTACGGCACACAACGCCTGGTCAGGGCCCTGTTCACCGCCTTCTTCCTCACCCACCTAACCGGCACCGACCAGTACCGACCGCTACTGGACTCGGACGTGAAAAAGGCCACCATCGAGTTCGACAGCAGCCTGGACCCGAACGCGGCCTGAACGAGGGGCAGGCCCGGCCGCACGAACCGGGCCTGCCGCAGACTCAATCCAGCCAACTGTTGTTCGAGAAGTCGTCCTCGTCGAAGTTCTCACGGCGGGCGTGCCGCGGCGCCGAAGCGGCGGGCGGCGCGGCCTCGGGTGCCGGCGGCTTCGGCGGCTCGGGTGGCGCCTCGTAGGTCGCCTCCTCGGCCTCGCTGAACTGGTAGGTGGCGTCCTTGCCCTCGACCCGCTTCAGCCACTGGTTCTTGGCGTTCGGGTCGTTCGCCGCCTCTTCGTTGTCCTTGGCGCGCTCGTCGAGCTCCTTGCAGAGGCGTTCGTTCTCCTCCCGCAGCTGCTCGGATTCCTTCTCGATCTGCGTCTGCACGGTCTCGGCACGCTCGGCGATGTCGGCGGACCTGGCGCGCGATTCGGCCAGGATCTCCGCGAACTTCTGCTCGATCGCCGGATCGACGGTGGTCATCGGTCAGCCTTCCTTCCCCTGCGGGCCACGCGGGTCACCGGTCGTACCGGATCGAGCGGTCGCCGTCGTCGTCCAGCGAACCGCTGATCCGGCCGCCGGCGCTGCTGGTCTCGAAAATACCGCCGTCGACGCGGTACTGGCTGGAGCCGCGTTCCTGGTCTCCGCCACCACCGCCTCCTGCGCCACCCATACCGCCCATCATCGGCATGCCGCCCATTCCGCCACCCGCGGCCGCGCCCTGCTGGGTCGCCGCGGCGGACGGGTCCATGCCCGGCGCCGCGCCAAGGCCGGGTGCCGCGCCGGCCATGGCCGGCGCCGGAGCACCGCCTCCGGTCTGGGACCCCGGGTCCAGCGACCCGGTGTCGCCCAGCGGGACACCGCCCGCAGGGGCACCGCCGGCGTGCGCGATCGGCCCCGAGTCGGCGGTCGCCGCCTCGGCGGGCGCGGTCTGCTGGGCGGCCGGATCCGCGGCAGGAGCCGCATCCGCCGGGGCACCAGCGTCGGCCGCTGCGGCCGGGGCACCGGCGGCGCCGTCACCACCCGCATCGACCCCGCCCGGTGCCTGGAACCCATCGCTCCCAGCCGGTTTGCTCTCCGCTTCGAGGGTCTCGCCGCCGGTCGCGGCCTCCGGCTCACCCGTCGCCAGGTCATCGGTCGGGAGGTCGCCGCTGCGCCGGTCATCCAGCTTGAGGTCGTCGTCCTTGAGGTCCGACTTGCCGTCCTCGCCGGCCCCGTCCTTGCCCTCGCCGTCCTTCGAGCCCTCCTCGTCGAGGGTGTACGAGGTCGGCTCGCCGGTCCCGTCGTCCACCGTGACCACGGTCGGGCCGTCCGGCCCCTCCGGGCGCTCGGCGGTGATCTTGAGGTTGCCGTCCTCGATGTGGATCTTGCCGTCCGGCCCCGGCTTGTAGACCTTCTCGCCGGTGTCCTGCTGGGATCCCTGTGGGCCGAAGTCCTTGTCGCCTTCCTTGGCCGGGTCGCCGGGCTTGCCGTCCTCGCCCTCCTTGCCCGCCTCGCCATCGCCGAAGTCCAGTTTGTAGTCCTTCGGCTGGCCCTTGCCGTCGTCGACGGAGATCTCCATCTTCCCGTCCTTGTCCGGCTCCGACATGGTGATCTTGTCGTCGCCCTTCTGGACGGTCATGGTGTCCTGCTCGTCGCCGGCGTCCTTGATCGCTTCACCGGTCTCCGGGTCGATCGGGTACGGCTTGCCGGTCTCCGGGTCCGTCTCCAGCGGCTTGCCGGTGACCGGGTTCATGCCCTCTTCCGGCTTCTTCGGCTCCTCGGCACCGGCCGGCGGAGTGCCACCGCCCGCGCCGGGGCCACCCCCGCCGGTGCCGGGACCGCCACCACCCGTACCCGGGCCGCCGCCACCGGTACCTGGCCCGCCGCCCGGCTTCTTCTCCTCGCCGCCGCTCAGATTCGGCGAACCCACCTGCGCGAACGGGTCCTGCTCGAGCCCCTTGCCGAGGCCCTGGACCATCGTGTCGTAGCTCTGCTGGATGCCCTGCTTGGCGCTGGTGGCCTGGTCGTGGACCTCGTTCGCCTTGGTCGTGTAAGCGGTCTTGAACTGCTCGATCTTGGTCTCGCAGTCCGTCAGCGCCTTCTCGTACTTGGCGCACTCTTCCTTGATGTTGTCCTCGTTGATTTCCTTCGCGAAATTGAGCCCCGCGACAGCGGCGATGGCACCGATCGGCCCGCCGACGAGAAATCCGAGCGCACCCGCGGCGATATTGCCGAGCAGGTCAAGGCCCTTTTCCAGCAGGCTCCGGTTCTCCAGCTCGTGGATCTTGTTCTTCAGCTCGGAGATAACACCGGGCAGCTTCTCCTTGCCCTCGATCACCGCGTCCACATCGGACGGGGTCATCCCCGCCATCTTGCCGTCGCCCCACTTGTTGTGGCAGAGCTTGGCGAAGTCGGTGACCTGCTTCTCGATGGTGTTGATGCCGGTGGTGATCGTGCCGGGCGCGTTGGTCAGCGCACCGGCCAGCGTGGCCGAGCCCGCGTCCAGTTTGGACTTGTACTGGTTCGCCGCGGTCGCCGCACCGCCCTGCCAGCCGGACAGGTTGTTGCCCCATGCCTGGTCCAGCTGCTGATTGGACTCGGTGACCGTCTTCCCGCTCTGTGTGAGCGCGTCCGCGTCCGCGCGGAAGGCGGTGAAGTCGATGCCCCGGAACTCCGCGGTGGCGGCACGCAGGCTGTTCGGGTCGAGCCCGCCCATGCGCGCGTCGCCACCGCCCTGCTGGCTCTGCCCGCCCGCCTTGGTGAACCTCGGATGGAACTCGTCGAAGATCTTCAGCCCGACATCGCCCTGATCGATGATCTCGTCGGAATTGCTGAAACCGCCCTCGCCCAGCCGTTTCCAGCTGTCCCCCAGCGCCTTGTCGGTTTCGGCCTTCTTGATCTGCTGCTCGGCGCTGGCCGCGGCGGCCTGCCCCATCATCTCGTCCATCGGAATGATGCCCCCGTGCTCACCGAGGTTCATCATTTCCAGCGGGTTGATGCCGAGCTCTTGCGAGTACTTCCACTTGTCGTTGTCGCTGAGGTCACCGGACGCGGCGAGGCTGTTCAGGAGAGCCTTTTTGTTCTCCTTGGACACATTCGGGTCGTCCAGCATCTTGCGCTGTTCTTCAGCGCTGTACTTCTTCTGCTCGTCGCCCATGATCAGCCCTGGCCCTTGTTCTTGATCGCCGCCTGCTGGTTTTCCTCGTTCGTCGAGTAACTGCGCGACGCCTCGGACAGCGCACCGCCGAACTGGGTCGCCGACGTGCCGTACTTGGTGATGCCGTCCTTGAACTTCGCGAAAGCCTGCGTATAGGGGTCGGCGACCTGCTGCCACGCCTTGCCGACCTTGCCCGCTGCCACGGTGGCGGTCAGCTTCCCGGCCGCCGTGGTGAGTTCGGTCCCCTCCTGGTTGAACGCGGTAGCCCCAGCATTCACCTGCCCCGGATCGGCCTTGTAGCCACCGTCTGGCATTTGCTCCCCCTCGAGAGGTCACGGATAAGCGAACACAACTCCGACGCGCTTCAGGCGCGCGTGGTGCCGTCGCTAATGCACAGACAATGTACCGAGGCGCAGGTCAGCCCGCACCGACCTGAGTACTTTGCTTACCCAAACGGTCTACGAGGGTCAGGAGACCGCGGAAACCACCCCGGCCAGCCGGTCGGCGGCGGCCTGCGCGGTGTCCTGGGCGGGAGCCTCCACCATCACCCGGACGAGCTGCTCGGTGCCGGACGGCCGCAGCAGCACGCGGCCCTCTTCACCGAGTTCGGCCTCGACCGCGCCGACCGCGTCGCGGACGGCCTCGGATCCGGCCACCGCGGCCTTGTCCGCGACCCGGACGTTGACCAGTACCTGCGGCAGCCGCCGCATCACGCCCGCCAGCTCCGCCAGCGGCCTGCCGGTCGAAGCGATCCGGCTCATCAGCCGCAGCGCGGTGAGCAGCCCGTCCCCGGTGGTGGCGTGCGCGGGCAGCACCACGTGCCCGGACTGCTCGCCGCCGATCGCGTAACCGCCGGCACGCAACTCCTCGAGCACGTACCGGTCGCCGACCGCGGTGGTCCGGACGTTCACCCCGTGCGCGCGCATGGCCAGGTGCAGGCCGAGATTGCTCATCACGGTGGCGACCAGGGTCTCGTCGGTCAGCTCGCCGTCGTCGGCCATGGCCAGCGCGAGCACGGCCATGATCTGGTCGCCGTCGATGATCTGACCCACCGCGTCCACCGCGAGACACCGGTCCGCGTCCCCGTCGTGGGCGATGCCGAGGTCGGCACCGTGCTCGAGGACGGCCGTCTGGAGCTGCTCCAGGTGGGTGGACCCGCAGCCGTCGTTGATGTTGATGCCGTCCGGTTCGGCGTGGATCGCGATGACCTCGGCGCCCGCCTTGCGGTACACCTCGGGCGCCGCGGCCGAGGCCGCGCCGTTCGCGCAGTCCACCACCACCCGGACACCGGCCAGCGGGTGCGGGGTGGCGGCCAGCAGATGGGCGGAGTACCGGTCCAGCGCGTCGTCGACATCGGAGACCCGGCCGACCTCAGCTCCGGTCGGACGAACTGCGTCGGCATCGAGACCGGCCTCGATCTCGTCCTCGATGCCGTCCGGCAGCTTGTGCCCGCCGGCGGCGAAGAGCTTGATGCCGTTGTCCGGCATCGGGTTGTGCGAAGCGGAGATCATCACGCCGAGATCGGCGTTGAGCTCGCTGACCAGGAAGGCGACCGCCGGGGTCGGCTGCACCCCGACGCGCAGCACGTCCGCGCCGGCGGACGCGAGCCCGGCGACGACTGCGGCTTCGAGCATCTCGCCGCTGGCACGGGGGTCCCGGCCCACCACGGCGACCTGACGGTGCGAACGGTCGTGTGCTGCGAGCACCCTGGCGGCGCTCGCAGCGATCGCGAGTGCGAGTTCGGGCGTCAGCTCGCCGTTCGCGAGACCGCGCACTCCGTCAGTGCCGAAAAGGCGAGACATCGTCATCTCCTCCTAGAGCGAACAACCTCGACAACCTAGCGGCACGGCACACGACCCCACCACGCCCCTCACCCGACGCCAGCCGAGCGCGTTTAGCCCGCTAAACGCGCTCGGGTCGGCAGCACAAAGCACGGAAGCGTCCATCCGATGGACGGATGAACGCTTCCGAGGGTTGCTTGCGAATCAGCGCTTGCTGTACTGCGGAGCCTTACGGGCCTTCTTGAGACCGTACTTCTTCCGCTCCGTGGAACGCGCGTCACGGGTCAGGAAGCCGGCCTTCTTCAGCGCCGGGCGGTCGTCGGCGTCGACCTCGACCAGGGCACGGGCGATCGCCAGGCGCAGCGCGCCGGCCTGACCGGAGGTGCCGCCGCCGTGCAGGTTGCCGAAGATGTCGAAGGAGTCCGGCTTCTCGACGGTCACCAGCGGCTCACGGATGAGCTGCTGGTGCACCTTGTTCGGGAAGTACTCCTCGATGCTCTTGCCGTTCAGCTTGAACACGCCGGTGCCGGGCACCAGGCGGACGCGGACGACGGCCTCCTTGCGGCGGCCCACCGTCTGCGCGTTGCCGCCGGCGGCGCGGGACGGCTTCGGCGCGGCTGGGGTCTCACTGGTCACAACGGCTTCGGTCGCCTCGGCGGCCTCGGTCTCGGTGCTGGTCACAGACTGTTCCTCACTCACTGGGCGACCTGCGCGATCTTGCTGAGCTCGTGCGGCTGCGGCTGCTGCGCGGCGTGCGGGTGCGCCGGGCCGGCGTAGACCTTGAGCTTCTTCGCCTGGGCGCGGCCGAGCTTGTTCTTCGGCAGCATGCCCTTGACGACCTTCTCGAGCAGCCGCTCGGGCTTGGTGTCCAGGAGCTCGCCGAAGGAGCGCTTGCGCAGACCACCGGGGTAGCCGCTGTGCCGGTACGCGAACTTCTGCTCGCGCTTGTTCCCGGTCAGAGCGACCTTCTCGGCGTTGACGATGATGACGAAGTCACCGGTGTCCACGTGCGGGGCATAGGTCGGCTTGTGCTTGCCGCGCAGCAGCGTGGCGACCTCGGTCGCGAGCCGGCCGAGCACGACATCCTCGGCGTCGATCACGTGCCAGGCACGAGTGACGTCGCCGGGCTTGGGGCTGTACGTGGGCAAGGGTCTACCTCGTCGTCAACATTGCGTGTGGGTATGAGTGCGGGCCTAGCGCTAGTCGTACACAGCGCCGCAGCGCACAACGACATATGAAGATACCCGGCCGCTCCGACGAGGGTCGAAGCGGGGGTCGCCGCCCACATCCATACTAGGGTCTCGTGCAGTTGACCGTACCGAACCGCCCCGGGGGCCATCAGCGTGACCGTGCGAAACCACCGCCATCGGCGACTCGCGGCCCTGCTGGCCTGCGCGGGACTGCTGGTCGCGACGACCACCGCCTGCGGCAGCGCCAAGGCGGGCAGCGCGGTGCCCGACGGCGACCAGGCCGCCACCTACGTCAGCGCCAAGTTCGCCGAGAAGATCGAGGCGCTCGGCAACGACTTCAGCGGGAACGAGTCCCGCAAGAGCGTGCTGCAGCGGTTCGCCAGGGTCGACGAGAAGAAGTCGAACAGCACGATCAGCGCGGTCCAGTTCGGCCGCCCGCCCGCCCGGTTCTCGAAGAACCACTCCAACACCAACTCGGCCGACTACCTTGACTCGTTCCACCCGGCGAACAGCGAGGTCGAGTACCTGCAACTCGGTCCGGCCTACGCCGCCCTCGCTCCCACCCCGTGGGTGTCCATGCCCTATACCGCCGGGAACCTCAACGAGTGCTTCTGGGAGGGCCAGCAGGACGTCTGCAAGATGATCCAGGCGGTGGCCGACTCGGTGAACAAGGGCAAGGCGGCCAAACGGGCGAACAGCCGCCCCGACGGCAGCGTCGAGCTCAGCGCCGAGGTGACGCTCGGCGCGTTCCTGCAGAACAAGGTGATCGTCTTCCCGCCGTCGCTGCTCGGCCTGATCAGCGACAAGATGAAGACCGAGGTCCTGCCGACCCGGTTGATTCTCGATCCGAAGGGCAAGCTCACCGAGATCGAGATGACCGGCAAGATCGCCGACGCCGGGCACGAAGTCGAGGTCCGGATGCACTACAAGCTCGACGGCGAGCCGACCGCGAACGACCTGCCGAAGCTCCCGGACGCGTCGCAGGTGACCGTGCTGCCGGACAAGGCCGCGGTGGACGACTTCTACCGGCGCCTCGGCGAGATCCAGGGCGGATGAGCCGACGGTGGGAATGCAACGAAGCTCACACGGCGACGCGCCGCGACCTCCCGAGGTGATACCCCGATGACCCAGCCGCCCAGCCAGCCCGGGTGGTGGCAGCCGCCGGCCGGGCAGCCGAACGCGCCGCAGTGGCAGCAGCCGCAGGGCTATCCGCCACAGGGATATCCGGGGCAGGCCCCGCCTCCGCAGGGCGGGTACGGCGGCGGCTTCCAGCTGTCCACTTCGTACGGTGGGCTGGGCGCATTCGGTCAGGCACCGCAGGCGAAAGGCCCGCGCTCCAAGAAACCGTGGCTCATCGGCGGGGGCGTGGTGGTGGTCCTGCTGGCCGGCGGCGCCACAGCCTGGGCGCTCGGCGCCTTCCAGGGCGAGGTGCTCGACGAAGGTTCCGTGCAGAACGGGGTGGTGACCGTGCTCCGGGAGAGCTTCGGGGAAAGCGATGTCCGCGACGTGCGATGCCCGGCGGACCAGCCGATCAAGGCCGGCAGCACGTTCGACTGCTCGATCACCCTGGCCGGACAGCCGAAAAAGGTGTCCATCCGGGTGCTGAACGACAAGCCGGAATTCGAGGTCGGCGCACCCAAGTAAACGTCCGAAAACATAAAGAACCGGTTCCGGCGCGATGCCGGAACCGGTTCTTGACTGGGGTTACTCTGGTCAGTTCCCCATCAGCTTGGTAACGCTGCTCTCCGTGCTCTGGTAGCCGTCCGCGATCTGCGGCAGCGCCGTGGCGATCTGCGCGAGGAGCTGCTTGAGCTCGGTGAACGAGTCGTCCCACTGCTTCTGCAGGGCCTGGTACTCGGTCTGGGCGCTACCGGTCCAGGTCTCGACCAGCGGGTTCAGCTGCTTCTTCAGGTCGCCGAACAGGGCCTCCAGCTCACCACCGGTGCTCTTGCAGTCCTCCGCCGCGGCGTTGATCGTGGCGTAGTCAACCTTGATCGTCATTTAATACTCCGTTTCGAAAAAGTCTGGGTGGGATGAAAGTCGATCAGCCGAGAACGCCGAAGCCCTCGTTGAAGCTCTTGACGAAGGTCTGCTGCTCCTCTTCCGAGGCCTGGTAGGTGGAACCGGCCTGCGCGAGCAGCTCACCGATGCCCTGCAGCGACTGGTTCAGCTTCCGGCCGGTCTCGTTGAAGCGCATCATCACGTTCTGGAACGCGACGGCGGCCTGGCCATCCCAGCCGGCCTGCGTGGCCTCGATCTTGTCCTGAAGCGCATTCAGGTTGCGGTCCATCTCAGCGCGGGTGGCGCTGACGTCCTTCTCGGCCTGGGTGAACTGTGCAACTTCCCCGGTAAAGCCTTGAGCCATTGGGAGCTACCCCCTTCGTTAGTGGTTTGCCCGTGCTTCGTTTGTTGGTACGGGCCTACGACGAAGACCATGCCATGGTTGGTTCCGCCTTGTCGCGATCCCCGGCCAAGTAGTTGCTGAAGTGAACGCCGCGACCTGGAACCGACTCGGCCGGCTCGATCCCGCCACCCGTCCAGCACCCGAAAAAAGGGGAGAAATCCCTTGCGCTACAACAGTTTCCGTCGTTCCAGGAATCCACACGAGAACGACTCGGCCGCGGCGGGCGACGATTCGCTCTTGCGAAAGTCCTCGCCTCTTCACTCTTTGGTGGAGCCCGCCCAGCCTTCGCGGCACGCGCTCATCGGGTGATCTCGAGGGTGCGCACGATCTGTTCACAGGATGCGAGCACTCGTTCACGGGGAATCGCGGCCGCGTACTGACAGCCAACGTTCACCTGCACATCACCCTTGGCGACGACGTACCAGTCGACCACCCAGTTCGTCTTCACCTGGCGGTAGTAGACGGTCGTCTTCCCGGCGAAGCCGAGTTCGGGATTGAAACCGGAGTACTCCGGGCCCGCTCGCTCGGCCGAGCCGCGCAGCTCGTTCGCCCAGCGGGCGCGGTCCGCCGAGGCGTCGTAGTCCAGCAGGTACTCCTGCACCGACACCAGGTCCGGGCCGGTCTGCGCGTCGTCCGGCCGTACCACCACCCGGCGGTCCTGCACGTCGTTGGCCTGGATGTCGCTGCCGGTCTGCACCCAGTCGGTCGGCACGGAGAACCGATAGTCGTACTGGGCGACCAGTCGTCCCAGTGGCGGCGGTTCGTCCTTGTTCAGCACCACGACCAGCACCGCCGCCGCGGCAGCGACCAGCAGCACCGCGCCCCCGACCAGCCACGGCACCTTGCCAGGCCGCTTCCTGCCACCCTCCGGCACGACCGCCGCTGCCGCGGGCACCCCCCGAGGCGGCGATGCCACCAACGGCCTCCCACCCTGCGGCCCCCCGCGCGGCGCGTTTAGCGGGCTAAACGCGCCCGGCGGGGCAGGTGGGCGGGGTGGGGTGAAGGCGGGACGTGGGACATCGCCGGGGCGGACCACCTCGGTGCGCTGCTCGCCGGGCGAGCGCGGTGCCCCAGGGCGAGGTGCCGCGGTCCCGGGCAGCGCGCCGGTCCGGTCCGAATCGACCTGTACCGCCCGGAGCGCGCCACGCGCGACCACGGTCTCCGGCTGGTCCAGCGTGGTCGGCACCACGCCGGTCCGCTCGTGGGTCAGCCTCGACACCATCGGGATCCGGCTGGACCCGCCGACCAGGAAGATCGCGGTCAGCTGCTGCGGCCGCAGCCCCGCGTCGTCCACCGCGGCCACGGTGAGCTCGACCGTACGGCCCAGCCGCGCGGCGATCAGCCGCTCCAGGTCCTCCCTGGTCACATGCGCGTCGGAGAACGGTGGCGGCATCGGCACGTCGGTGTAGGCATGCCTGGACAACGTCTCTTTCGCGCCGCGGACGTCCTGGTGCAGCACCCGCCGCCGGCGCCGGTCGGCCAGCTCCCGGCCTTCGACGAGCTGCCGCCACGCATCCGGGTCTGCCGACGAGACCAGCCCGCCGACGTGCTCGAGCAGCGCCTGGTCGACGTCCGCACCACCCCAGCTCGGGTCGCCACGAGTGGCCAGCACCTGAAAGCCACCCCGACGCCCGCCCTGGTCCCCTGGCGCGTTTAGCCCGCTAAACGCGCCAGGGCGGGAGGGGGCGCGGGTGACGACGCTGACGTCGACGGTGCCGCCGCCGAGGTCGAGCACCGCGAGAGTGTCGCCGGGCCTGCCGCTGAACTCGACGGTGCGTTCCTGGTTCACGTCGGCGGCCGCGAACGTCGCCGCGTGGAACACCGCGGCCGCCACCGGCTCCGGCACCAGCGCCACCTCGTGCGCGAGCCGACCGGCCGCCTGCCGCAGCAGCCGGGTGCGCACCGCGCCCCAGTCCGCCGGGTGGGTGAGCACCAGCAGGTCCACGTCGGCGCCACCGGCCAGCCGCCTCGCCTCGCTGACCGCGCGCTCGAGCACCGCGTGCACCACGTCCAGGACGCGCAGCACGCTGTCCCCGAGCAGCAGCTCGCCCTCGTCGATCCGGCGTTTGGGATGCGGCTC
This sequence comes from Amycolatopsis nigrescens CSC17Ta-90, assembly GCF_000384315.1. Lineage (GTDB taxonomy): Bacteria > Actinomycetota > Actinomycetes > Mycobacteriales > Pseudonocardiaceae > Amycolatopsis > Amycolatopsis nigrescens. Next base: position 2,734,188 of record NZ_ARVW01000001.1, read on the forward strand.
GTAGCGTGACGGGTCCATCGCCGCCTGCCGCTCGGCCTCCTGGCCGACGAACAGCGTGCCGTCCGCGGCCGCGTAGACCGCAGACGACATCAGCGGCTGACCGTCGACCACCACCACCTGCGGCTCGCGCCCGTTGATCGACGCGACAACACAGGTACTGGACGTGCCGAAGTCCACCGCCACCCGCAACGTCACAAGGCAGCCCCGGGTGCAGTTAGCGGGCTAAACGCGGTCACTCCGGCTGGATCCACGACACCTGCATCAGCTGCTTGCTGACCTTGCGGCTGACCATGCTGCCCCGACCGGGCGGCATCGGGCCCGGCCGCACGCTACCGAGCAGCACGCCCTCGTCCCTGGACCCGTTCATCACGATGCCGGGCGCCGCGATCTCCTTGAGCTTGCCGAGGATCGGGTCGTACAGGGCCCTCGACGCACCACCGGTGCGACGGGCCGCGATCAGGTGCAGGCCGACGTCCTTGGCCTGCGCCAAGTAGTCCGCCAGCGGCCGCAGCGGGTTGTTGTTCTGGGTGGCCACCAGGTCGTAGTCGTCCACGATCACGAACAGCTCCGGCCCGGTCCACCAGGACCGGTTGCGCAGCTGCTCCGGAGTGACATCCGGGCCCGGCAGCCGCCGTGACATCGAACCCGCGATGTCGCCGATCATCGAGTCCAGCTGGTTCGCCGAAACCGCGTAGCCGAGCAGCTGCTCGCCCTCCAGGAAGCCCAGCATGGTGCGCCGGTAGTCGACCAGGACGATGACGGCTTCCTGCGGCGTGTAGCGGTCGGTGATGCCCCGCGCGATCTGCCGCAGCAGGTTCGTCTTGCCGGACTCGCCGTCCGCGAACGCCATGAAGTGCGGGTCGGCGTCGAAGTCGAGGTAGACCGGCGCGAGCTCTTCCTCGTTGACGCCGATCGGGACGAGCTTGGTGTCGCGCTTCTTGTCCATCGCGAGCACTTCTTCGTACGGCATGACGTCCGGCAGCAGCCGCACCTTCGGCGCCGGCCTGCCGGTCCACGCGGCCTTGATCTTGGCGACCGCGTCCGCCACCCCGGCACCAACGTCCTCCGCGTCGCTCGACCCGTCGATCCGCGGCAGGCCGGTCAGCATGTGCAGCTTGTCCCTGGTCAGCCCCCGGCCGGGCCGTCCCTCCGGAATGTTCACCGCGACCCGGCGGTCGATGTCGGACTCGCTCGGGTCACCGAGCCGCAGCTCGAAGCGGGTACCGAGCATGTCCTTGATCGCCGGGCGGATGTCCGCCCACCGGTTCGACGCGACGATCACGTGCACGCCGTAGGTGAGGCCCTGCACGGCCAGCTTGGTGATCGCCGGCTCCAGCTCGTCGAAGTCGTCGCGCAGCGCGCGCCAGCCGTCCACGACCAGGAACGCGTCGCCGAACGGGTCCTGCTCCGCGCTGATCTCGCCGCGGCGCTTGCGGTTGCGGAACTCGGCCATGGAGTCGATGCCCATCGCACCGAACCGGCCTTCGCGCTCGTTCGCCAGCCCGTTCAACTCGGCGATGATCCGGCGCGCCTTGTCCGGTTCCCGCCTTGCCACCGCGACCCCGCCGACGTGCGGCAGGTCGGCGAGCCCGGCGAGCGTGCCACCACCGAGGTCGACGCAGTAGAACTGCACCTCTTCGGGGGTGTGCGTGAGCGCCATCGACATGATCAGGGTCCGCAGCATGGTCGACTTGCCCGACTGCGGGCCGCCGACCAGCACGCCGTGCCCGGCGGCACCGGAGAAGTCCGCCCACAGCGGGTCACGCCGCTGCTCGTACGGCCGGTCCACGATGCCGAGCGGGACCTGCAGCCTGCCGTTGCCGAAGAAGCCGACCGGGGAAAGCCCGCGGTCCTCGGTGGGGTTGAGGTTCGGCAGCAGGGTGTCCAGCGAGTTCGGCTCCTTGAGCGGCGGCAGCCACACCTCGTGTGCGGGCGGGCCCTGGCCGATCAGCCGGTTCACGATGACGTCGAGCTCGCTCGGCTCGACCGCCTCCTCCGACTGCCGCTCCTCCTTCTTCGGCTCGAGCGGCTCCGGTTCGGGCTCCGGCTCGGCGGGCAGTTCCACGAAGTCCGGCACGAACAGCTGCGGGCGCTTGTCCGCCCGGACCACGCTGGCCACCGGGCCCGCGGTCTTGATCCCGGACGGCCGGTAGGGACCGGACACATAGGACGCCTTGAACCGGACCATCGTCGAGGTGTCGTACTTGAGGTACCCGCCACCGGGCACCGACGGCAGCTCGAACGCGTCCGGCACACCGATCGCCGCACGGGACTCCGCCGCGGAGAAGGTCTTCAGGCCGACCCGGTAGGACAGGTGCGAGTCCAGCCCGCGGAGCTTGCCCTCTTCCAGCCGCTGCGACGCGAGCAGCATGTGCATCTGCAGCGACCGGCCAAGCCGGCCGATGGCGACGAACAGCTCGATGAAGTCCGGCTTGGCCGAGAGCAGCTCGGAGAACTCGTCGACCACGATGAACAGCGCGGGCAGCGGGTCCAGGTCGGCGCCGTTCTCCCTGGCCTTCTCGTACTCCCAGACGTTCTTGAAGTTGCCGCCGTTCTTGAGCGCCTCCTGGCGGCGGTTCATCTCGCCGGCCAGCGCGTCCTTCATCCTGTCCACCAGGGTGACCTCGTCGGCGAGGTTGGTGATCACCGCGGAGACGTGCGGCGCCTCGTCCAAGCCGAGGAAGGTCGCACCACCCTTGAAGTCGACCAGTACGAAGTTGAGCGTCGTGGACGAGTGCGTGGCGAGCATGCCGAGCACCAGGGTGCGCAGGAACTCCGACTTACCGGAACCGGTGGCGCCGATGCACAGGCCGTGCGGGCCCATGCCCTCCATGGCCGCCTCTTTGATGTCCAGCTCCACCGGCTGGCCGTACTCGCCGACCCCGAACGGGACGCGGTAGCGGTCGCGGACCGGCCGCGGCCGCCATGCCTGCTGGACGTCGAAGGTCATCGGGTCGCCCGGGATGCCGAGCAGTTCCAGCAGCGACGGGTTGGACAGCAGCGGCTCGTCCTCGTTCGCCTCCTGCGCGGCGGTGCCGACCCGGTACGGCGACAGCTTGCGGGCCAGCGCCTCGACCTCGACCAGGCTCAGCTTGTCCGGGCGGCCGAACCACTCGACGCCGCCCGCGCTGCGGGCACCGAGGCGCTCCTCTTCCACGACCAGCCGGAGACCACGGCGGGCGGGCAGGTTGCCGATCGAGTCGGACAGGTCGATCAGCGTGACGCCGACCAGGCCTTCCTCCAGGATGATCTGCTCTTCCCTGGTCACCTCGGCGTCATCGATGATGATCACCACGTGCGGCTGGTCCGGGGACGGGGTCGCGTTGCGCGAGAACCGCTGCCGGTCGCGCAGCTCGCCGTCGAGCCACTGCTCGACCTGTGCCAGCGAACCGGCCATCATGCGCAGCTGGCCGATGCCGTCGGAGAGCTCGGGGTGCTGGACGTGCGGCAGCCACTTCGCCCACTCCCACTCCTCCTTGGCGCGACCCGCGGTGGCCACCGCGATCAGCACGTCGTCGGAGCTGTGGAAGGTGACCATCTGGGCGATCATCGCCCTGGCCAGGCCGCGGGTGAGCTCGCGCTCGCCCTGCATGCTGACCGCGGCGAACCCGCGCAGGGTGATCTGGGTGGGCAGGTCGGGCACGATCGAGTGCGCGCGCACGAACCGGCGCAGCGCGAGGGTGGCGATCGGCTCCAGCTCGTCGACCGGGCCGGTCTGCGGCGGCACCAGCCGGGTGGCCAGCCGGTGCGAGCTGCGGCCGACCCGCAGGTGCAGGAAGTCCTGGTCGTTCTGCCGGCGCTCCCACATCCGCCGCGACGCCGCCAGCGACCACAGGGTCTGCGGGTCCGGGTGCACCCATTCCAGCGCCGCGCGCTGGTCGGCCATGGCCTCCCTGGCCCTGTCCCGCATCTGGCCGAGGTAGCGCAGGTAGTCCTTGCGGTCCTCGTTCATCTCGGCCTTCTTGGCGCCGCCGCCCTTGCCGCCGCCGGCGAACATGCCGACCATGCCCATCATCATCATCAGCGGCATCATCATGAACATCGGGTTACGGAGCGCCGCCCCGCCGCCGCTCATGAACATGAAGGCGATCATCCCGACCATGCCGACCACCATCACGACGGGCATCAGCTTCATCACGATGCTGCCCGGGATGGTCCTCGGCACCTCGGGTGGCGGTTCGAGGTGAACCTCCCCACCGGGTGGACGCGGAGCAGCAAGGCGCGGCGACTTCTTGAACTGCAGCGTGCTCACCGAAAAGACCCCTCATTCAACTCGGCGACGGTGGACACCAGGTCCACGGCCGCCCCACACGTTAGCGAATCACCAGCGGTCGGGGGGCACAGACCGCCCAACCGATTCTCCTCCCGCCGAAACCGTCACCAGCGAAGTCCGGCCGGGGAGTCACGGCTTGGAGTACCAGCAGGTCGTACATGGCAGACTGACCGCGCAATGGAGCTCGCCCGGCATTTCCGGTAAGGCGACGATACGGGTCGTCCGAGTCCGGTATAAGTACTCGCAGCATTCTGTCCAGGTAGGGGAGCAAGGAAGTGGCAACCGGCACGACGGTATTCAGCAGGGTCACGGTGGTGGCCCCACGCACCCGGATCGATGTGGCCCTACCGGCCGATGTCGCGGTCGCCGACCTGCTGCCGATGTTGCTCGAGATGGCGAGAGAAGCGACCCCGGACGGCGGCGCCAGGCACGGCGGCTGGGCGCTGGCCAAGCTGGGCGACGCGCCGCTGGACCCGAGCCGCACCCTGGCGTCACTCGGTGTCGTGGACGGCGAGCTGCTGCAGCTGCGCCGCCGGAACGAGAACCCGCCCCCTCCTCTCTATGACGATGTGGTCGACGCGATCGCCGAGTCCGACCCGGACAGCTTCCGGCCGTGGACCAAGGAGACCGCGCGGCGGATCGGCCACATCGCCGGCGGGCTCGCGCTGGTGCTGGCCGCGGTGGCGCTGTTCATGGGCGGCTCGCTCTACGGCGGCAGCGCGCTGGCGTCCGCGATCACCGGCGGCGTCGGCGCGATCGCCTGCGTGTCGCTCGGCGCGGTGCTCGCCAAGGCCTACCAGGCCGAGGCCACCGGGGTGCTGATCGCCGCGGCGGGCGGGCTCCCGCTCGCCTTCGTGGCCGGCTTCTACATCGTGCCCGGGGTCTCCGTACGGGCGAACCTGCTGCTGGGCAGCGGCCTGGTGGTGATCGTCGCAGCGGTGGCGATCATGGTCATGGGCGCCGGCATCACCACGTTCATCGCGGCCGCGACGGCCGGCCTGATCGGAGTCATCGCCTTCCTCATCGCGACGCTGATCGCGCACCCCGCGCCGGGGATCGCGGCCGGTACCGCGGCGGTCTCGCTGGCGCTGATCTCGATCCTGCCGAGGGCGACCATCTGGCTGGCCAAGCTGCCGTTGCCGCACGTGCCGGGCAACGCGGAGGAGCTCAAGGAGGACTCCGGCTTCCCGGACTACACCGCGATCGAGCGCCGGACCAACGTCGCGCACAACTACATGACCGGCCTGCTGATCGGCTGTGGCGGGGCGACCGCGGTCGCCGCGATCATCGCGTCCACCTCGTCCACCGTGTTCGGCATCATCATGGGCGTTGTCGCCACGCTGGTCCTGCTGCTGCGGGCCCGGTCCTACGCGAACGGCAGCCAGGCGATCGCGCTGCTGACCACCGGCATGGTCTCGGCCGGCGGCATCCTGCTGGCCTGGCTCGGCGTGGAGGACGCGTTCGGCAGGCTGCTCTGGGTGTTCAGCGCGCTGATCCTGATCGCGGCCGGCTCGCTGGTGGTCGGGGTGATCTTCCCGAACCAGCGGTTCTCGCCGCCGATGCGGCGCACCGTGGAGATCATCGAGGCGATCTGCATCGCGACCGTACTGCCGCTCGCACTCGCCGTGATGGACCTCTACTCGACGTTGCGGCACATCTCCTTCAAGTGATCGGACCGGTCGTTCATGGCACCCGCACGCAGGAATAGCCGGACGCGCGTGCGCCCGTCCGGCCCCACCGGCAGGACGGCGACCGTGCTGCTGGCGGCCACCATCGGCATGCTCGGCCCCGGCGTGGGCCCGCTGACCGCGACGGCTCAGGCCCAGGACGGGGAGTACTACGCGACTCCGCCGCCGGTGCAGGAGAGCCAGGTCCCGCCGGACGCGGCGCCGAAGCCGGACCGCGCCTACGAAAAGGGCACGGCGTGCGTCACGCGCAACCTCGGCGAGACCGTGGTGCTGCGGAACAGGCCGTGGGGCCAGGGCCATCTGCAGATCGATGACGTGCACAAGATGCTGCAGGCGAGCAACATCAGCGCCGGTGGCGGGGTGAAGGTCGCGGTGATCGACACCGGGGTGACCGAGCACGCCTACCTGTCGGGACGGCTGGAAGCCGGCGGCGACTACGTGGAGGAGTCCAAGCAGGGACTCGAGGACTGCGACGGGCACGGCACCGAGGTGGCCGGCATCATCGCCGCGAAGACCCCGCCCGACATCGCCTTCCGCGGGGTGGCCCCGGACGCGCAGATCGTGTCCATCCGGCAGTCCAGCCAGAACTACAAGCCCGCCAAGGAAAGCCAGACCGCGCAGCCGCCGGCGACCGGGCAGCAGCCGCCTCCCGAGGGGGGCACGCCGTCGAACACCGCGACGCCGGGGACGGAGCTGCCGCCGTCCAACGGTGGCGGGCAGCCCGCGGGCGACGAAGAGACCGGCTCGCAGCAGGGCGGCGGCGGTAAGCGCCAGCAGGACCAGGAAGGCGCCGCGGGGACCGTGGACACCCTGGCCCAGGCCGTCCGGCACGCCGCGGACATCAGCGGGGTCAAGGTCATCAACATGTCGGTGGACAACTGCCGGCCCGCCAACGGCTCCATCTCCGCCGGTGAGAGGCGGCTGCAGGCGGCCGTGCGGTACGCGGTCAACAAGGACGTGGTCGTGGTGGCCGCGGCCGGGAACACCGGCGAGAACTGCCCGCAGAACGGCGGGCCCGGCGCTGACCCGAACCGGCCGAGCACGATCGTCACCCCGCCCTGGTTCGGCACCGACGTGCTGTCCGTGGCGGCGATCGACCAGAGCGGCGGTGTCGCGGAATTCAGCGTGCACGGGCCGTGGGTCAGCGTGGCGGCGCCGGGGACCGACATTATTTCACTCGATCCAGCGACAAAGGGTTCGACGAACCTGGCCAACCAGACCATCGAGAACGGCGAGCCGCAGTACATCCAGGGCACCAGCTTCGCGGCGCCTTACGTCGCCGGAGTGGCCGCGCTGGTGCGGGCGAAGTACCCGGACCTGAACGCCCGCGAGGTGATGCGGCGGATCACCAGCACCGCGCAGCACCCCGGCGCGGCCAGCGGCCGAGACAACTTCGTCGGCTACGGCGTGGTCAATCCGATGGCCGCGCTGACCGCGGTCATCCCGGCGGAGGAGAACCTGCCGCCCGCCGCGTCCCAGCCGGTGCCGCCCGAGATGCCGGGGTCGTCGGACCGCGACTGGACCCCGATGATCGTCGCGCTGGCCGGCACCGGCGGCGGCCTGATCGCACTGCTGATCACGCTGTTCACCGTGCACACCATCCGCCGCACCCGCGACCGCTCCGCCACCCAGCGCGTTTAGCGGGCTAACCGCGCTCCTCCCGTCCCGAACGGCGGGTGGGGCGAAACGGGTCGTCGGGTTCTGTCACCTCTGTGGACGGTTCCTGGCGTCGTGACCGAGGCGGTAGACAGCAATCACGGGGCACGGCCCATATCGGCCGTGCCCCGTGATTGCGTTGCTCAGGTTCTGCTGGCGACAAGGTCTCCCCGCCGCCGGGCTTCAGTTGCCGGACGGCGCTCCCGCGGCCTGCGGAGCGGGCGTCGGGAACGAACCCGCCTTCGGATCGGTCGGCACCGAGTCGTAGCTCTTCTGGACGTCACCGGTGTTCAGCGACGCACCGGTCGGCAACAGCCTGATGATCGCCTCCGGCGCGGGCCGAGGATCGGTCAGCCCCAGGCCGTTGGCCGTGTTGACGTCGGGCACGCCGTACCGCAGCCCGCGATCCGACACCAGGCTGATCTGTCCACTGTTGAACGATTCCTTCGAAGTGGCGGCGCGCACCACCGCACCCCGGCCGGGCTGCAGGTAGAAGCCATTGATCTTGAACCCGTCCGGGCCCGGCTGGCTGAGCGGCATCGCCTGCGACTGGCCCTGTGCGTTCTTCGGGCCGGGCAGCTGACTGCCGACGAAGACCGCGGTGTGCCCGTCCTCGTTCGGCGTGCCCTTGTTCACGATGTTCCAGCCGAGGCAGGTGAGCGGGGTCAGCGCCGGCTCCAATGTGGTCGGTACCGACTTCGGGTAGTCCTCGACCGCGAGCGCGCCCGGCGTTCCCGCCTGGATCAGCGGGAGCTGCTGGAGTTTGTCGAGGGAAACCTCCGGCAGTGCACCGACCCGGCCGCCCGAGTTCTCCGCCAGCAGCAAGTCGGCCACTGCCGCGGACACCTGCTGGACACCGTTCGGCAGGATCGCCCAGGCGTCCTGGCCGCCGACTCGTGTGGTGGCGAACACCTGACCGATCATCAGCGACTGCGACACGGTGAAGGTGGCCGGGCGCTGACCCTTGTTCGGGATCACCGGGGCCTTCAGCTCACCGACCTCCGGGATGGCGTTCAGCAGACCGGTCGAGATGCGCCGGCTCTTCTGCTTGTTGAGCTGCAGTGCCACGGCCACGGCCGGCTTGCTCAGGTCCACCCGCGCCCGCACCGCGTTGGCACTGGTCCGGTTGACATTGTTCTCTTGCCGGTAGATCAAATAGGACTGGCCGTTGTCCGCGGTCACCAGCAGGGACTCTTCCTGTCCCAGCTCGCGCCCCAGATTGGGGACCCCGGCGAACACGGTGGTCTCGGTCGTGGCCTGCTCCAGGCCGACCTGGGAGGGCAGGCTCGGATCGATCTTCGTGAGATCGCACACGCCCCAGTCGTCCGACACCCGCTGGTCCTTGTTCGGCAGCAACTGCGGACCGTCGATGATGCCGGTCATCTTGCCCCGGGTGATGTCCTTCAGCTGCTCGTCCGGTACGACCTTCGGATCCTCCACTTTGGCCCCGGAACTCTGCGCCGGTGCGCCCTGGCCGCCCTGTTGCTGCTGCTGAGCCATCAGCAGCAGGCGCGCGGAGGCGAGGTTGAAGACCGGGATCAGCTTGGGCGGGTTCGCGGTCTTGACGAACACCGCGCCGGACTGCTCACCGATCACGATTCCCGAGTCCGGTGGCGTCGGCTTGGGGTTGAGCAAGCCGACGATCAGGAAGCCGAGCATGCCCAGCATGCCCAGCACCACACCGACGATGGTCGCCCGCGTGTGCGTGCGCATCGGGTCGTGCAGCATGACGGCGTCCCTGCGGACCAGCGCCGACTGCATACGACGCAGCACGAACTGGTACGCCTGGACTTGAGACTTAGTCGTCGGTGTTGAAGGCATTCTCGACCTACAGCTCTCCCAGTCGCGGTACGGTTCCGCAGGATAGTCGTACGGGACCGTCCTGGTGTGGGTTTCTACCAACCCCAGCTAGTGTCAGGCATCCCGGGACCGGCTTTCCGGGTACGTAGCACTTACGAGGGGAAGAGAACGCGCGGATGTCCGTCACCACTCCTCCACGTCCGGGTGGACCGCCGGGGTCACCGCCACCTCCGGGACGGCCCCCTGGGCCGCCGCCGCGACCTGGCAGACCAGGCGGCCCCACCGGTGGACCGGGAGGCCCAGGCGGGCCCCGCGGTCCCGGAGGGCCTGGTGGACCCGGTGGCCCTGGCGGCCCCGGAGGTCCAGGTGGGCCCGGCGGACCTGGAGGTCCTGGCGGCCCGGGAGGCCCGGGAGGCCCGGGTGGCCCACCGTCGGGACCGCCGTCCGGCGCGACTCCCGTCCCACCGGTGGCCCCGCCCGCCCGCCGCCGCACGCTCGGTGTGAACCTCGGCTTCCTGCCCGTGGTCAACCTGGTGGTGCTGGAAGTCGGTCTCGCGGTGGGACTGATCCTGCTCGCGATCAACGAGTCCCTGCTTTATGTCGCGATCGGTGTGCTGGCCGTCGCACTGGTGCTCGCTTTTCTCCGTTGGCGGGGAAAGTGGTTCACCCAATGGGTTGGACTTACCACCCGCTACACCTTCCGCACCCATGACCGGGTGGCGGATCCGGCGCCCCCGTCCAGCCTCGAGTCCATCGCGGCCGAAGAGGACGCGGTCACCGGACCCGACGACGCGAGGGTGAACCTGCTTCGGCTGGTGGTGCCGGACCTCGTGGTGGCGCATGGCACAGATCACGAACGCCAGCAGGTCGGGCTCGCCTGGCATGACGGCACGTGGACCGCGGTGCTGCTGGTGGAACCGACCCCGGATCTGATCACGCAGGCCGGTAGCGCGCCGAGTCTTCCACTTTCGGCGTTGGCACCCTGCCTCGAAGACCGTGGCGTGGTGCTCGACTCGATCCAGATGATCTGGCACTGCTACCCGGGCAGCGCCGCGTTGCCCGCCGACTCGCCCGCGCTGAGCTCGTACATGGAGGTGCTCGGCCCGCTGCCGGCGGCGGCGAGGCGGACCACCTGGGTCGCGATCCGGCTCGACCCGCGCCGCTGCCCGTCCGCCGTCCGGGAACGCGGTGGCGGCGTCGTCGGCGCCCACCGCGCGTTGATCGGCGCGTTGTCCCGGGTGCGCAACGCTCTCGAGTCCCGTGGCGTGCCGACCAGGCCGCTCAACCCCGACGAGCTGCTGCGGGCCGGTATTTCGGCCTCGGAGCTCACCTCGGTGGCCGGTTCGAGCTCGCGGGTGAGCCTGCAGGAGAGCTGGACCAGTGTGACGGCGGCCGGCATCGGGCACGCAAGCTACGCGATCACCAGCTGGCCGAAGGGCAAGATCACCAACAGTCTCAACGCACTGACCAGTGTCAGGGCGCTGTCGGCCACGGTTGCCATGTCGATCTCGCCCGCCGCCGACGAGGGGCAGATCGGGCTTCGCGGTGTCGTCCGGCTGAGTGCGCGCAACCCGCGTGAGCTCGAAGCCGCCGACGGCAGGCTGACCAGCATTTCGGGCCGGCTCGGCGTGACGCTGACGCCGCTGCGCGGGCTGCAGGTCGACGGTCTTGCCGCGACGCTGCCGATGGGAGGCACGGCATGAGTTCACGGGTGCGCGACGCAGGCCAGAACACCGGTGTGGCACCTGAGTTCACGGTCGACCCGGCGCTGCTCGACGCGATCAGCCCGTCCGGTGACCGGGGCGGGATCGTGCTGGGCTCCGGGATCAAGGGCGAACCGCTGACGATCTCCGCGCTGCGGTCGACGCCGACCAGGATCGTGCTGGTCGGCGGGCTGTACCTGGCCCGTCAGGTGGCTTTGCGGGCGATGGCGGTGGGGGCCTGGGTCGTGATCGCGACCGGGCGACCGGCGGCCTGGCAGGTGCTGTCGAAGGCGGCCGGAAGCCAGCCGAACGGCAGGCCGTCGCCGCTGGTGCAGATCCGGCGGCTGTCGCCGGTCGAGCTGCCGCGGCCCTCCGAGGACGCACCGCTGCTGGTGGTGAACGACGGCGGTCCGACGCCGCCGGACCTGTTCCCGCCACGGTCGCCGTGGCAGACCACCGTGTACGTGCTGCCCTACCTGCACCCGCAGGCGAGCGCGACGGCGAACGCGGCCGACCTGGTGCTGATGCAGCGACTGCCGGTCGGACAGGCCGAGCTGGCCGCCCGGATCTGGCGGCTGCCGCCGCAGATGATGCGGCAGCTCACCACGTTGAAGGACGATCAGGTAGTGGCGCTGGGCCGGAACCTCTGGCGCCCGCTGCGCCTGGTCACCACCGCCAAGGAGCAGCAACTACTCGGCCCCGTCCGCCGCGGCGACTAAGAGGTCAGTTCAATATGAGTTTGCGGAAACAGATGAGTGAGCAGATCAGGGTGAGAATGGCTTGGTGGACGTCGGCGCGGTGTCGGTAGGTGCGGAGCCAGGCGATTGTGCGTTCTACTGGCCATCGGATGGTGCCGAGGCCGGAGCCGTGTTGGGTGCCGCGGCGAGTGTGACGCCGCCGGTGCGTAACTGGCGGCGGCGTAGGTCGCTGTCGTAGGCGCAGTCGGCATAGAAGCGTCATGGCCGGCGTTGTGGCCTTCCGGCTACGCCCCGGATGGATGGCCGACCAGCGACAGGAATTGGGTGATGTCGTTGTGGTTGCCACCAGGGAGCGTGACCGCGAGGGGATACCGGTGGCGTCGGTGATCTCAGGCAGTGCTTGGAGCCGGGCTTGTGCCGGTCGACCGGGCTGGGTTCGGGTGTGCTCCCCCTTGGGGTTTTGAGTGCGCTCAGGTGCGTGGAGTCCACCAGCGCACGGGACATATCAGCAGCCCGGCCGCGCGTAACACGGCGAGCAGGCACTCATGCAACTCCTGCCACACCCCCGGCCTCCTGCCGCTCGGTCAACCGCCGCCAGCACGTGTCGCCCGAAGCACCGAACAACCGGGCAGGCAACCGGTTCCAGCCGATCTCGGTGCGCACCACATACAGAATGTCCTCCAGCGCGGCACGATCATCGACGCGCTTGCGCCCCGGATACCTTAAACGCCGTGGCGGCACCGGAACCAACGGCTCAAATCGCACTCACAACTCGTCGGTCACAAACTACTCACACATCCGGCAAGCCTGGAACACCCACAACAACACCAAAGTCGACACGCCCACTCATTCTGAACCGACCTCTAAGGTTGGCCTGTCGCGCTTAGCTAAACTAAGCACGACAGGCCAACCATTAGAATCTACATTCTACACCTATTGGGCCACGGGTTCAGGTGAAGCGTGTCGACTCGCATCCACCCCTCGCCACCTCCCCAGAGCACACCGAAAGCCCAGACTGGCTCAGTATTGGGAACATAACCGTAGTTCCAGCAAAGCGCATCGAAGCCATTGCCGTAGTCAGCTTGATCGAACACTGGCCAATCGACACTGGGCGCGGAATGCATCGTGGCCCCATTTACAATTACATAACTGCTGGGACCCTCCATCGCCACACTTGCGGCCGCCGAGGCGGCAGGAACACCTACACCACTAGCAAGTGCAGTGCCGACCAAGACGGCAGCCAAAAAACGGCGGCCCGTCTTCTTCTTAGCTGCGAAGTACTCCTTAACTACACCCACGTACACTCCCCTGCGTAGTTCCAGTGCAACATGCACAAGACAATGAGTGTACCCACGATCTCTAGCGACAAACAAGTAGACGAATTCCAAATTATTCCTGTCAAAAACAAGAAAGATTGTGTTCTAAATTACATTTTCCCAGTGTTTGAATAGTCAACATCTACCCCAACTTGCCCGACCTTATTCTCGATTCTTTGCGTGACATCGAGTTGATCTTGAGACGAGTCCGCCAATCTCGCTGCGACGGTGGGCATTTAGAGGTCGTCAACCTGCCTGTGTCGGCGTTTCGGGTTTTTGACATTAAAGACAGCGCCTACCAGAGCAAATGAAATTCGGGGCTGCATAAGCGGATCGCAGCAAGTCCGGTTTCCCTACCGCGAAAGGAACTTCGCCTCATATCCAGAGCCTGTGTCACGCCAACCCGCGCGAACACCCGGGCTACAGAGAGCGGATATTACGGGTCTGGTCCGCTCGAGCAGCCAACTCGGCATCCGGCGGGTAGTCGACTCCCACCAGAGTGAGACCGTGCGCAGGAGCGACCGCGCTGTCCCGAACACCGCTCGCCAGTACCGCGGATGGCCACCCGACGTCGCGGCGCCCGTCGCCAACCAGCAGAAGAGCGCCGACCAGGCTTCGCACCATGGAGTGGCAGAACGCGTCAGCCGACACGGCCACCGCCACCAGATGTTCCTCGATCCGGCTCCATTCAAGGCGCTGCAGCTCGCGAATCGTCGTCGAGCCCTCGCGCTGTTTGCAGAACGCCGCGAAATCCCGCAGGCCGAGCAGCGCATGCGACGCCTCGTTCATGGCATCGACCGACAACGGCCGGTTCCAGGCCAGGGTGTCGTTGCGGCGCAAGGGATCCACGCCCCATGGCGCGTCAGACACCTGATAGCGGTAATGCCGCCGGATGGCGGAGAACCGCGCGTCGAACCCCGGGGGCGCGACCTTCGCGTCGAGCACGCGGACGTCTCCGGGCAGATAGCGATTCCACCGGTGCAGCATCCGGCCGAGGTCCGGAATGCCTCGCTCGTCCACTACCAGCCGCCCCGAGGACGTTCCGCCCGCTAAAGGCGCTACGTCGACGTGGACGATCTGGCCGGTGGCGTGGACGCCGGCGTCGGTTCGACCGGCCACCACGACGGACTTGGGCACCGAAGCGCCCGGAGACTGCTTCGCCAGCGCCTCTTCGAGAAGGCCCTGAACGGTGCGAAGGCCGGGCTGCCGTGCCCAGCCGGAGAAGTTCGTGCCGTCGTAGCTGACCTCGAGACGCAGACGAACGAGCCCGCCCTCCCCAGCAGGAGTGGCGGGCTCGTTCGGAGTGTGCTCTGCCGTCAGGACTTGTCCTTCTTCTCGGCAGCGTCATCGTCGGACTCAGCAGCCTCGTCAGAGGCCTCCTCAGCGGCCGGCGCGGACGCGTCGGCGTCCTTGTCCTCCACCGCGGTGTCGGCGACCTCAGCGGTCTCCTCAGCCTCGGCGTCGGCGGCGTCAGCGGTGTCGACGGCGTCCGTGGCGTCTTCGGCCTTGGCCTCCGCCTTCGGGGCGTCCTTGGCGAACTTCGTCTTGCGAGCGGCTTCGGCCTCCGCGGACACGGTCTTCTCGGCCACCAGCTCGATGACCGCCATCGGGGCGTTGTCGCCCTTGCGCGGCATCGTCTTGGTGATCCGGACGTAACCGCCGGGGCGGTCGACGAAGAACGGACCGATCTCGGCCATCAGCTTGTGCACGACCGACTTGTCGCGGATGACCCGCATGATCTGGCGGCGGTTGTGCAGGTCGCCCCGCTTCGCCTTGCTGATCAGCTTCTCGGCCAGCGGACGCACGCGCCGAGCCTTGGCCTCGGTCGTGGTGATCTTGCCGTGCTCGAACAGCGACGTGGCCAGATTCGCCAGCAGCGCGCGTTCGTGGGACGGCGAGCCGCCGAGACGGGGTCCCTTGGTGGGGGTGGGCATCGGTTCTCCTAGTTCAGCTTCTCAGCCGCGAAACCAGGCTTCTCCGGTGCGTCACCGCACCGGAGAAGCGACCGGTCCTACAGCTGCTCCGTCTCTGCGTAATCCTGGCCATCGTCGTGGCCGTTGTCCGAAATACCGTCCGTGATCCCGTCCACGCCCTCGGACCAGCCTTCTCCGTCGTAGCTGGCCGCGGCCGCGGTCGGGTCGAACCCGGGCGGGCTGTCCTTGAGCGCGAGACCGAGGCCGACGAGCTTGAGCTTGACCTCGTCGATCGACTTCGCACCGAAGTTGCGGATGTCGAGCAGGTCGGCCTCGCTGCGCGAGACCAGTTCGCCGACGGTGTGGATGCCTTCGCGCTTGAGGCAGTTGTAGGACCGGACGGTGAGGTCCAGGTCCTCGATCGGCATCGCGTAGGCGGCGATGGTGTCCGCCTCCTGCGGGGACGGGCCGATCTCGATGCCCTCGGCGTCCACGTTCAGCTCGCGGGCGAGACCGAACAGCTCCACCAGCGTCTTACCGGCCGACGCGACGGCGTCACGCGGCGTGATCGACGGCTTCGTCTCCACGTCCAGGATCAGCTTGTCGAAGTCGGTGCGCTGCTCGACACGGGTGGCCTCGACCTTGTAGGTCACCTTGAGCACCGGCGAGTAGATGGAGTCCACCGGGATCCGGCCGATCTCGGCGCCGGCCTGCTTGTTCTGCAGCGCGGGCACGTAGCCGCGGCCACGCTCCACGACCAGCTCGATCTCCAGCTTGCCCTTGCCGTTGAGCGAGGCGATGTGCAGGTCGGGGTTGTGCACGGTGACCCCGGCCGGCGGCACGATGTCGGCCGCGGTGACCTCACCCGGGCCCTGCTTGCGCAGGTACATGGTGACCGGCTCGTCCTCTTCGGAGCTGACGACCAGCTCCTTGAGGTTCAGGATGATGTCGGTTACGTCTTCCTTCACCCCGGGGACCGTGGTGAACTCGTGCAGCACACCGTCGATGCGGATGCTGGTCACCGCCGCGCCCGGAATGGACGACAGCAGCGTGCGCCGCAGCGAGTTGCCGAGGGTGTAGCCGAAACCGGGCTCCAGCGGTTCGATGGTGAACCGGGACCGCGTCTCGTTGACCGCCTCTTCCGCGAGGGCCGGCCGCTGGGAAATCAGCATTGTTTCTTTCTCCGTTTCCTGCCGGCGCCCGCCATATGACGCCGAAAGGTGTGGCGCACCTCAGCTGCCCGCCGTGGCGGACAGCTGAGGCGAAGCGGCAGCGCGCTCTGGGCGCCGCCACCCGACCTCGCCCGGGCACCAGGCCCGGACGCGGTCACTTCGAGTAGAGCTCGACGATGAGCTGCTCCTGCACCGGAACCTCGATCTGCGCGCGCTCGGGCAGCTGGTGCACCAGCACGCGGAGGTTCGACTGGACGACCTGCAGCCACGCCGGAATGGGGCGCTCGCCGAAGGACTCCTTCGCGGCCACGAAGGGCAGCATGGACATGGACTTCGGCTTCACGTCGATGATGTCGAACTTCTCGACCTGGAAGCTCGGCACGTTGACCTTCTTGCCGTTGACCAGGAAGTGGCCGTGGCTCACCAGCTGCCGGGCCTGCCTGCGGGTGCGGGCGATGCCGGCGCGGTAGACCACGTTGTCCAGCCGCGACTCCAGGATCTGCAGCAGGTTCTCACCGGTCTTGCCGGTGCGGCGCACTGCTTCCTTGTAGTAGCGGACGAACTGACGCTCGAGCACGCCGTAGGTGTAGCGAGCCTTCTGCTTCTCCTGCAGCTGCAGGAGGTACTCGCTCTCCTTGATCCGGCCGCGGCCGTGCTGGCCGGGCGGGTAGGGGCGGCGCTCGAACGCCTGGTCGCCACCGACGAGGTCGACCTTGAGGCGACGTGAGATACGAGTCGCGGGGCCTGTGTAACGAGCCATTTCTTCTTACTCCTCCCCGTTCCTCAGACCCGGCGCCGCTTGGGCGGGCGGCAGCCGTTGTGCGGCTGCGGGGTCACGTCCTGGATGGTGCCGACCTCGAGGCCCGCCGCCTGCAGCGAACGGATCGCGGTCTCCCGGCCGGAGCCGGGGCCCTTGACGAACACGTCGACCTTCTTCATGCCGTGCTCGGCGGCCTTGCGGGCAGCGTTCTCGGCGGCCATCTGGGCGGCGAACGGGGTGGACTTACGAGAGCCCTTGAACCCGACGTGCCCGGAGGAGGCCCAGGAGATCACCGCACCGGTGGGGTCGGTGATCGAAACGATGGTGTTGTTGAACGTGCTCTTGATGTGCGCGTGACCGTGCGCGACGTTCTTCTTTTCCTTGCGGCGGACCTTCTTGGTCCCCGCGGTACGAGACTTCGGTGGCATGTTGGGGCGATTCTCCTCGTTAGCGCGAGTTCTCTTGGTGAGCGACTGCGGCTTCACGCTGTCCGCGCCGGATCACGGAACCGGCGTCGGTGTACAGCTGGCGCAGCGCCATCGGGCGGGCGTAGAGAGCCTTCGGTGAAACACACGAAGCCGTGCCGCGGCGCTGGGAGCCGCCCATCTGCACGACCTTCTTGCCCCGAACGCTCACTTCTTGCCAGCCTTCTTCTTACCGGCAACCGTCTTCTTCGGACCCTTGCGAGTGCGAGCGTTGGTCTTGGTGCGCTGCCCGCGGACGGGAAGCCCGCGACGCCACCGGAGACCCTCGTAGCACCCGATCTCGATCTTCCGACGGATGTCGGCGTTCACCTCGCGGCGAAGGTCACCCTCGACCTTGAAGTTCTCTTCGATCTGGTCCCGCAGCTTCAACACGTCGTCGTCGGCAAGGTCCTTCACGCGGGTGTCCGCGTTCAGGCCCGTGGCGGCGATGAGCTGCTTGGAGCGGGTACGGCCGATGCCGTAGATGTAGGTCAGCGCGATCTCCAGCCGCTTTTCGCGGGGGAGGTCGACGCCAGCGAGTCGTGCCATTGGCGCTTGAGCTCCTTCTTTTCGTTGCTCCAGGTCTGCTCCCCGTCCATCCCGGGACCGACTCGCTGTCGTGCCATCCGCTCGCGCGGCTGGTGTCCCGGCCCCGGCCTGAAGTCCGGGGGTGAACCGGACCGGCGGTGGTGCTGCTCGGCCCGGCAGGTGCGGGGAGGTTATTTAGCTGTCAATCCACTCTGAAACGAGTGCGGGATCAGCCCTGCCGCTGCTTGTGCCGCAGGTTCTCGCAGATCACCATGATCCGGCCGTGACGGCGGATCACCTTGCACTTGTCGCAGATCTTCTTGACGCTCGGCTGGACCTTCACGTCTCCTGCTTTCCTGCTGTGTGCGCTTCGCTCGCCTGCATCACTTGTAGCGGTAGACGATGCGACCACGGGACAAGTCGTAGGGCGACAGCTCCACGACGACCCTGTCCTCAGGCAGGATGCGGATGTAGTGCTGCCGCATCTTGCCGCTGATGTGTGCAAGGACCTTGTGGCCGTTCTCCAACTCGACGCGGAACATCGCGTTGGGAAGCGGCTCGATTACGCGGCCTTCGACCTCGATGGCCCCGTCCTTCTTGCCCATGTCCTCCGCGTTTCGTGATTGGTTGAGCGGTGAGTGCTTGCCTGGGTGGTGCCTGCGCACGCGCGTCACCCCGACTCCAAATGCCGCGAGATTCACGAGCGCCATGGAACCGGCGTGATGAGCATGCCGACTTGATAGTGTACGCAGGCCGCGTCGAGGTCCCCAAACGGGGGTGACCTGTGCTAGGCGAGCATCCGCCTTACGGGGGCCGATCAGCGTCCGATCAGGTGACGTCCCGCACCCTCATGGATACACCGCGAACCCATCTCACGCCACCCCACCCCAACCATAACACCGTTACCACCTCACGCCCTCACCCCGGAGCGCGTTTAGCCCGCTAAACGCGCCGCGCGGCCCGGAGCGCGTTTAGCGGGCTAAACGTCGCGCGGGGTGGGTCAGGAGTCGGCGGGGGCGGTGAGTACCCAGGGGCCGTCCTCGGTGATCGCCACCGAGTGCTCCCAGTGCGCCGCGCGCGAGCCGTCCGCGGTGACCACGGTCCAGCCGTCCTCGAGCTCCCTGGTCTCTCCCCCGCCGGCGGTCAGCATCGGCTCGATCGCCAGCGCCATGCCCGGCTTGAGCCGCGGCCCCTTGCCCGGTTTGCCGATGTTGGGCAGGAACGGGTCCATGTGCATCTGGGTGCCGATGCCGTGCCCGCCGTACTCCACAATCTGGCCGTAGTCGACGCCGTCCGCCAGTGCGGCGGCTTCGGCCGCGGTCTGGACAGCGTGCGATATATCGGTCAGCTTCGCTCCGGCGACAGCCGCCTCGACGCCAGCCCACATCGCCTTCCTGGTCGCGTCGGACAGCGCCAGATCGCCGGCCGACACGGCGCCGACGGCGATGGTCACCGCGGAGTCGCCGTGCCAGCCGTCCAGAATGGCACCACAGTCGACCGAGATCAGGTCACCATCGGCGAGCACGGTCGCGTCCGCTGGGATGCCGTGCACGATCTGCTCGTTCACCGAGGCGCAGATGGACGCGGGAAAACCGTGGTAGCCCTTGAACGACGGGACGGCGCCGGCGTCGCGGATGGTCTGCTCGGCGAGCTCGTCGAGCTCCGCGGTGCTAACCCCCGGCTTGGCCGCCTCGGTGACCAGCGTCAGCGTCTTCCACACCACGAGCCCGGCGGCACGCATCGCTTCGAGCTCGGACCTGGTCTTGACCTCGATCATGCGGCTACGGCGAAGCACTTGCAGCACACGGAGACCACCAAGATTCACGTGCGCTCGCGCAGGGCGGCCAGCACCCGCGCGGAGACCTCGTCGACTCCACCGACGCCGTCGACGGTGATCAGGATGTCGGCGTAGTACTCGAGCAGCGGCGCGGTCTCCGACAGATAGATCTGCTGCCGGCGCCGGATCACCTCTTCGGTGTCATCCGAACGGCCACGGGACATCAGCCGCTGCACCAGCACGTCCTCGGCCACCTTGAGCTGGATCACCGCATCCAGGGAGTTGTCCGACTCGGACAGGATCTGCCCCAGCACCTCGGCCTGCTTGGTGTTGCGCGGAAAGCCGTCCAGCAGGAAACCGGCCTTGACGTCGCTCTCGGCGAGCCGCTCGCGCACCATCTCGTTGGTCACCGAGTCCGGCACCAGCTCGCCGGAGTCGAGGTAGCGTTTCGCTTCCTTGCCCAGCGGGGTCTGCTCACCGACATGCGCGCGGAACAGGTCACCGGTCGAGATGTGCGGGACGGACAGGCGCTCGGACAGCGCCACCGCCTGGGTACCTTTTCCAGCACCGGGCGGGCCCACGAGAACCAGGCGCGTCATCGGAGAAATCCTTCGTAGTTTCGCTGCATGAGCTGGCTTTCGATCTGCTTCACGGTGTCAAGGCCGACACCGACCATGATCAGCACAGCGGTCCCACCGAACGGGAAGTTCTGGTTCTGGCCCTGACCGGTGAGGGACAGGAAGAAGTTCGGCAGAATCGCGATGATGCCAAGGTAGATCGATCCAGGCAGGGTGATCCTGCCAAGCACGAAGCTCAGGTATTCGGCGGTCGGGCGTCCCGGCCTGATACCGGGGATGAACCCGCCGAACTTCTTCATCTCCTCCGCACGCTCGTCCACGTTGAACGTGATCGTGATGTAGAAGTACGTGAAGAAGATGATCAGTGCGAAATACAGCAGGATGTGCACCCAGCTGGACTGGTTCACCAGGTAGGTCTGCAGGAAGGTCTGCCAGCCGGAGGCCTCGTTCGGGTCGCCGACAAGCTTGCCGATCAGGTCGGGCAGGTAGAGCAGCGACGACGCGAAGATCACCGGGATGACACCGGCCTGATTGACCTTGATCGGCAGGTAGGTGGACGTGCCGCCGTACATCCGGCGGCCGATCATCCGCTTGGCGTACTGCACCGGGATCCGGCGCTGCCCCTGCTCGACGAAGATGACGCTGGCGATGATCACCAGACCGAGCACGCAGACCAGTGCGAAGACCAGACCACCCTTGTTCTGCAGGATGGCGCCACCCTCGGCCGGGATCCTGGCCGCGATGTTCAGGAAGATCAGCACCGACATGCCGTTGCCGACACCGCGCTCGGTGATCAGCTCACCCAGCCACATCATCACCGCGGTACCGGCGGTCATGGTGATCACGATGATCGCGAGCGAGTAGATGCTGTTGTCCGGGATGACCGGCTTGTCGCAGTTCTGGAACAGCTGGCCGCGGTCCGCGAGCGCCACCACACCGGTCGCCTGCAGGATCGCCAGCGCGATCGTCAGGTACCGCGTGTACTGGGTGAGCTTGCCCTGACCGGACTGGCCCTCCTTCTTCAGCTCCTCGAACCGCGGAATCACCACGGTGAGCAGCTGCACGATGATGCTGGCGGTGATATAGGGCATGATGCCGGTCGAGAAGATCGACAGCTGCAGAAGCGCCCCGCCGCTGAACAGGTTCAGCAGCGAGTAGATGCCCTGTTGATCGTCGGTCTGGCAAGCCTGCACGTTGGGATAGGACACCCCGGGCGCTGGAGTGACCGCACCGATCCGGTACACGGCCACGATCAACAGCGTGAACAGGATCTTCTTGCGCAGATCCGGCGTCGCGAGAGCCGAGCGGAAGGCGCTGAGCACGCGGGGGACCTCCTCGGCGTCACCGGCACTTGTACCGGCGATCGGCTTGGCCGGCCTAGACCGGCGGGAACACAACATCACTGGCGGACAAGCCAGGAACGCTTCGGGGCACACTCGTCCCGAAGCGTGCCGCCGACTCTAACAGCAAGCCAGGATGGTTCCCCACCGCCTGGGGGTATTCCCGACGTAGGTCGGTACGACGGCCCCCGGACGGCGGCCGTCGGCGGCCGATCAGGTGCTTGACAAGGCCAGCGCGTCCGCGGTCCCGAGCGGCATGACACCGGTGCCGCAATCGACGTTACGCCTGGCCCGGAGGGTCATGCGCGGTGTTAACGGCCGCGCCGGGCACCGTGCGCTCGTCCGGCGACGGTGGCCGCTGGTCCGCGCGGAGGGTGGCCGGCAACGGGTAGCCGCCGAGCGCCCTCTCCACCCGAGCAGGTTGTTCGCTCCAGGCGTAAGGCGACCAGGTTCCCCGCGCCGACGACGTTTAGCCCGCTAAACGCGCCATGCGGCCGGGAGCGCGTTTAGCGGGCTAAACGCGCGCTCCTGGGGAAAAGGGAACGGCCCGCAGCGGGGGCTGCGGGCCGTTCGGGGAAAGCGGGAGGGCTCAGTTGGTGGTGGCGGAACCGCCAGCAGCCTCGAGCTTCTCCTTGGCGGAGCCGGAGAACGCGTCGGCGGTGATGTCCAGCTTGACGCCGTTCACGTCGCCGTTGCCGAGCACCTTGACGAGCTTGCCCTTGCGGACGAGGCCCTTCGCGACGAGCTCCTCGGCACCGATCTTGCCGCCGTCGGCGAAGACGCGGGCGATGTCGCCCACGTTCACCGGCTGGTACTCGGTGCGGAACCGGTTGTTGAAGCCACGCAGCTTCGGCAGCCGCATGTGGATGGGCATCTGCCCACCCTCGAACCCGGCGGGCACGTTCTTCCGGGCCTTGGTGCCCTTCGTACCGCGACCGGCTGTCTTACCCTTGGAGCCTTCACCACGGCCAACGCGGATCTTGTCCGTCTTGGCCCCGGGTGCGGGCCGCAAGTGGTGGATCTTGATGGCCATTACTTGACCTCCTCCACTACCACCAGGTGCCGAACCGTGTGAATCAGGCCGCGGACCTCGGGGGTGTCTTCACGCACCGTGGACTGCCGGATCTTGTGCAGCCCGAGGGTGCGCAGCGAGTCCCGGTGGTTCTGCTTGGTGCCGATCTTGCTCTTGACCTGGGTGACCTTGAGCTTAACCATCTCAGACCCCCTGACCAGCACGCTGCCGCAGCATCCGAGCCGGGGCGACGTCCTCGAGCGGCAGGCCGCGACGGGCCGCGACCTCCTCGGGACGCTGCAGGCCCTTCAGCGCGGCCACGGTCGCGTGCACGATGTTGATCGCGTTGTCGCTGCCGAGCGACTTCGACAGCACGTCGTGCACCCCGGCGCACTCCAGCACCGCGCGCACCGGGCCACCGGCGATGACACCGGTACCGGCGCTGGCCGGGCGGAGCAGCACCACACCGGCGGCGTCCTCACCCTGGATCGGGTGCGGAATCGTGCCGGCGATCCGAGGCACCTTGAAGAAGTTCTTCTTGGCCTCCTCGACGCCCTTCGCGATGGCGGCGGGCACCTCCTTGGCCTTGCCGTAGCCGACGCCCACCTGACCGTCGCCGTCACCGACGACGACCAGCGCGGTGAAGCTGAACCGCCGGCCACCCTTGACCACCTTGGCCACGCGGTTGATCGCGACCACGCGCTCGAGGTTCAGGCTCTTGTCCTGGGCCGCTCCGCCACGACCGCCGTCGCGCCGGTCCCGGCCGCCACCGCCGCGACGGTCATTGCGGTCGTTGCCGCCCTGACCGCCGGGGCCGCCGCCCTGCTGACCGCCGCCGAATTGCCGTGTACGTCCCGGCATCAGGCTTTCCTTCCATCAATGCTGTTCATGCTCAGAATTCCAACCCCGCCTCGCGGGCGGCGTCGGCCAGTGCCGCGATCCGGCCGTGGTAGGCGTTGCCCCCACGGTCGAACACCACGGCGGTCACGCCCGCGCTCTTCGCCCGGTTCGCGACCAGCTCGCCGACCTTGGCGGCCTTGGCCTTCTTGTCGCCGTCGAGCGCGCGGACGTCCGCCTCCAGCGTGGACGCCGAGGCCAGGGTGTGCCCGGCCAGGTCGTCGATCAGCTGGACGGCGATGTGCCGCGAGGACCGCTTGACGACCAGACGGGGACGCTGGTCGGTGCCGCTGATCTTCTTGCGGAGCCGGAAGTGCCGGCGCGCCTTCGCGACGCGACGCCTGGTCGACATGTCCTTGCCGACTGGCTTCCGCTTCTTGGTAGCCGATTCGCTCATGATCACTTACCCGTCTTTCCGACCTTGCGGCGGATGCGCTCACCCTCGTAACGCAGGCCTTTGCCCTTGTACGGGTCCGGGCGCCGCAGCTTGCGGATCACCGCGGCCGTCTGGCCGACCTTCTGCTTGTCGATGCCGGAGACCGAGAACCTGGTCGGGGTCTCCACCGTGAAGGTGATGCCCTCCGGTGCGGCGATCTTGACCGGGTGGCTGTAGCCGAGGGCGAACTCGAGGTCCGAGCCCTTGGCCTGCACGCGGTAACCGACGCCGTGGATTTCGAGCTTCTTCACATAGCCGTCGGTGACCCCGACGACCAGGTTGTTCACCAGGGTGCGGGTCAGTCCGTGCAGCGCACGGCTCTCCCGCTCGTCGTTCGGGCGCTTCACCTCGAGCGTGCCGTCCTCGGTGCGCTCGACGGTGATCGGCTCCGCGATGGTGTGCTCGAGGGTGCCCTTGGGCCCCTTGACCTGAATGTGCTGACCGTTGATGGTCACCTCGACCCCGGAAGGGACGGTGACCGGCAGCTTTCCGATGCGTGACATGCCTGAGCCCCCTTCCTTACCAGACGTAGGCGAGGACTTCGCCGCCCACGCTGTTGCGCTTGGCCTGCCGGTCGGTCTGCAGCCCGGAGGACGTCGAGATGATCGCGACGCCGAGGCCGCCGAGCACGTTCGGCAGTTCGGTCGATTTTGCGTAAACCCGCAGACCCGGCTTCGAAACCCGGCGGAGGCCGGCGATGCTGCGCTCACGGTTCGGGCCGTACTTCAGCTCGACGACGAGGTTCTTGTGCTTCTCGCCCGGCTCGTCGCGGTAGCCCGCGATGTAGCCCTCGCGCTTGAGGATCTCGGCGATGTTCGCCTTGATCTTGGAGTGCGGAAGCACGACCTCGTCGTGGTACGCCGAGTTCGCGTTACGCAGACGAGTCAAGAAGTCTGCGATGGGGTCGGTCATCGTCATGGTGACCTGTCAACCTTTCTCGCCTGGTTCCCCTCCCGGGGCCTGTGGCGAAGTGGGAGTCGTGAGAAACCGTTACCAGCTGGACTTGCGCACACCGGGCAGCTCACCCGCGTGCGCCATCTCGCGCAGGCAGATCCGGCAGAGCCCGAACTTGCGGAATACCGCGTGCGGGCGACCGCACCGCTGGCAACGGGTGTAGGCGCGCACCGCGAACTTGGGCTTCTTCGCGGCCTTGTGGACGAGCGCTTTCTTGGCCATCGGCTTAGTTCTCCTTGAACGGGAAGCCGAGCTTGCGAAGCAGCGCGCGGCCCTCGTCGTCGGTGTTGGCGGTGGTGACAACGGTGACGTCCATCCCGCGCGGGCGGTCGATGGCGTCCGGGTTGATCTCGTGGAACATGGACTGCTCGTTGAGACCGAACGTGTAGTTGCCGTTGCCGTCGAACTGCTTGCCGGAAAGGCCGCGGAAGTCGCGGATACGCGGCAGCGCGATGGTCAGCAACCGGTCGAGGAACTCCCACATCCGGTCGCCGCGCAGGGTGACGCGCGCGCCGATCGGCTGGCCCTCGCGCAGCTTGAACTGCGCGATGGACTTGCGAGCCTTGCGCACCTCGGGCTTCTGCCCGGTGATGATCGACAGGTCGCGGACGGCACCTTCGATGAGCTTGCTGTCGCGGGCCGCGTCACCGACACCCATGTTCACGACGACCTTGACGACGCCGGGGATCTGGTGCGGGTTGGTGAAGCTGAACTCCTTCTGGAGCTCAACCGCGATCTCCTCGCGGTACCGGGTCTTCAACCGCGGCACGATGTTCTCAGTGGAGGTCATCAGATGTCCTTACCGTTCCTGCGCGAGACGCGAACCTTCTTGCCGTCTTCGCCGATGCGGTAACCCACGCGGGTCGGCTTGCCGTCGGAGTCGACGACCTGCACGTTCGACACGTGGATGGGGGCTTCCTGAGTGACGATGCCACCGGACTGCGCACCACGCTGGGTCTGGGTGATCCGGGTGTGCTTCTTGATCCGGTTCACGCCCTCGACGAGCACTCGCTCGCGCTCCGGGTAGGCCTGGATGACCTTGCCCTTGGCGCCCTTGTCCTTGCCGGCGATGACGACGACCGTGTCGCCCTTCTTCACCTTCATCACAACACCTCCGGCGCGAGCGAAATGATCTTCATGAACTTTCGATCGCGCAGCTCGCGGCCGACCGGGCCGAAGATGCGGGTGCCCCGGGGCTCGTTGTCGTTCTTGATGAGCACCGCGGCGTTCTCGTCGAAGCGGATGTAGGAGCCGTCCGGTCGACGCCGCTCCTTACGCGTGCGGACGATGACGGCCTTGACCACGTCGCCCTTCTTCACCCCGGCAGCCGGGATGGCGTCCTTCACGGTGGCGACGATGATGTCGCCGATGCCCGCGTAGCGCCGCCCCGAACCGCCGAGCACACGGATGCAGAGAATCTCCTTGGCACCCGTGTTGTCGGCGACTCGCAGTCGCGACTCCTGCTGGATCACGTCAACTCCTGGTATGTCACGCCGGTTCTGGGTTCGATCCCAGCCTTGCGGAACTGAAGAGAACCTTGCGGCTCTCTGCTTACTTGGCCTTCTCGACGATGCGCACCAAGCGCCAGCGCTTGGTCGCCGACAGCGGACGGGTCTCCATCAGGATGACCTTGTCGCCGACGCCGGCGGTGTTCTCCTCGTCATGCGCCTTGACCTTGCTCGTGCTCCGGAGAACCTTCGCGTAACGCGCGTGCTTCTTGCGGTCCTCGAGCTCGACCACGATCGTCTTGCTCATCTTGTCCGAGACGACGTAGCCCTCACGGATCTTGCGGTAGTTCCGGCCGGACTCGGCGCTCAGCACCGGCTCCTTGGCGAGCTCTTCAGGCTGCTCACTCATGCCGCACCCTCACTCTCGGCATCATCGGGGGAAACAGACAGCCCGAGTTCGCGCTCGCGCATCACGGTGTAGATCCGCGCGATGTCCGTGCGAACCGTCCGCAGCCTGCGGTTGTTGTCCAGCTGCCCGGTGGCCATCTGGAAGCGCAGGTTGAACAGCTCCTCCTTGGCCTCCTTCAGACGCAGCACGAGCTCCTCAGCAGTGAGCTCACGAAGTTCTGACGCCGCAACGCCTGCTGCTTTCGCCATCAGAACTCACCACCTTCACGGGTCACGATTCGGCACTTCATCGGCAGTTTGTGGATCGCGCGGCGCAACGCCTCGCGGGCCGTCTCCTCGTTCGGGAAGCTGATCTCGAACATCACACGACCCGGCTTGACGTTGGCCACCCACCACTCCGGCGAGCCCTTACCGGAACCCATCCGGGTTTCCGCGGGCTTCTTGGTCAGCGGGCGGTCCGGGAAGATGGTGGTCCACACCTTGCCGCCACGCTTGATGTGCCGGGTCATGGCGATACGAGCGGCCTCGATCTGCCTGTTGGTCACATAGCTGTGCTCAAGCGCCTGAATGCCGTACTCGCCCCAAGTCACGTTGGTGCCGCCCTTGGCGGCGCCGGCGCGCTTCGGAGAGTGCTGCTTCCGGTGCTTGACCTTGCGCGGGATGAGCACTTCTCAGCCCTCCGTCTTCTCTGCCGTGTCCGGCGAAGCGACCGCGGGCGCGGTGTCAGCGGCGGGCGCGGCCTTCTCGGCCTGCGCGGCCCGGCCTGCCTCGGTCGAGGTCGCGGTGGTGCCCGACGCGCCGGAACGACGCGGGCGAGCGGGACGGTCGCGGTCGCGACGCGGGGCGCGCTCGGCGGCCGCGGCGGCGTCACGCGCCTCCTTGGCCTTGAGCCCGCCGACGATGTCGCCCTTGTAGATCCACACCTTCACGCCGATGCGGCCGAACGTCGTCTTGGCCTCGAAGAAGCCGTAGTCGATGTCGGCACGCAGCGTGTGCAGCGGGACACGGCCGTCGCGGTAGTGCTCCGAACGCGACATCTCCGCGCCACCGAGGCGACCACCGCACTGCACGCGGATGCCCTTGACCTGCGGCGAGCGCATGGAGGTCTGCAGCGCCTTGCGCATCGCGCGGCGGAAGGCCACCCGGTTGGACAGCTGCTCCGCGACACCCTGCGCGACGAGCTGGGCGTCGGCCTCGGGGTTCTTCACCTCGAGGATGTTCAGCTGCACCTGCTTCTCGGTGAGCTTCTCCAGCGCGCCGCGGATCCGGTCGGCCTCCGCGCCGCGACGGCCGATGACGATGCCCGGCCGGGCGGTGTGGATGTCCACGCGGACCCGGTCACGGGTGCGCTCGATCTCGACCTTGGAGATACCGGCGCGCTCCATGCCGGTGGAGAGCAGCTTCCGGATCTTGACGTCCTCGGCCACGTACTCCGAGTACTGCTTGTCGGCGTACCAGCGAGACTTCCAGTCCGTGGTGATACCCAGGCGGAAGCCGTGCGGGTTGATCTTCTGGCCCACTACCGGCCACCTGCCTTCTTCTTGCTCTGCGCCTTCTTCGCGGTGTCCTTCGGCCGGGACTCCACGATGACGGTGATGTGGCTGGTGCGCTTCCGGATCCGGTAAGCGCGGCCCTGTGCCCGCGGCCTGATCCGCTTGAGAGTCGGGCCCTCGTCTGCGGTGGCGTTGCGGACCCACAGCGTGTCGGGGTCGAGGTCGAGGTTGTTCTCGGCGTTGGCCGCCGCGCTGGCGATCACCTTGGCGAGCGTCTCACTGGCCGCTTGCGGAGCGAACCGGAGCACGGCCAGGGCCTCGCTGACGCTACGACCCTTGACGAGCTCGATCACCCGGCGCACCTTGGTCGGCGAGTCCCGGACGAAGCGAGCCCGCGCGACGGCGGTCGGCAACTCTTCTGCCGTCGCCGTGGCGTTGTTCTGGGCGTTCATCTGCTTCCCTACGTCTCTAGTGGCCCGCTCAGCGGCGGCGCGACTTGCGGTCGTCCTTGATGTGGCCCTTGAAGGTCCGAGTCGGGGCGAACTCGCCCAGCTTGTGACCCACCATCGCCTCGGTGATGAAGACCGGGACGTGCTTGCGGCCGTCGTGCACCGCGATCGTGTGTCCCAGGAAGTCCGGGATGATCGTGGAACGCCGGGACCAGGTCTTGATCACCGTCTTCTTGTTCGCCTCGTTCAGAACGTCCACCTTCTTGAGCAGGTGGTCATCCACGAAGGGGCCTTTTTTCAGGCTGCGTGGCATTTGTGTCTACCTCCCTGCTCAGCGCTTCTTGCCGGTACGCCGGCGGCGGACGATCAGTTGGTCACTCGGCTTGCGGCGGCGGGTGCGGCCCTCCGGCTTGCCGTTCGGGTTCACCGGGTGGCGGCCACCGGAGGTCTTGCCCTCACCACCACCGTGCGGGTGGTCGACCGGGTTCATCACGACACCGCGGACGGTAGGACGCTTGCCCCGCCAGCGGTTACGCCCGGCCTTGCCCCAGTTGATGTTGGAGTGCTCGGAGTTGCCGACCTCGCCGACGGTGGCCCGGTTGCGCACGTCCACGTTGCGGATCTCGCCGGAAGGCAAGCGCAGCTGGGCGTACGGACCGTCCTTGGCGACGAGCTGCACCTTCGCGCCGGCCGAGCGGGCCATCTTCGCGCCGCCACCGGGGCGGAGCTCGATGGCGTGCACCACGGTGCCGACCGGGATGTTGCGCAGCGGCAGGTTGTTGCCCGGCTTGATGTCGGCCCTGGGGCCGCTCTCCACCCGGTCGCCCTGCCGGAGCTTCTCCGGCGCGATGATGTAGCGCTTCTCGCCGTCGGCGTAGTGCAGCAGCGCGATCCGCGCGGAACGGTTCGGGTCGTACTCGATGTGCGCGACCTTGGCCGGCACACCGTCCTTGTCGTTCCGGCGGAAGTCGATCAGCCGGTACGCGCGCTTGTGGCCGCCACCCTTGTGCCGGGTGGTGATCTTGCCGGACGAGTTACGCCCACCGCGGCCGTGCAACGGACGCAGCAGCGACTTCTCCGGAGTCGTCCGAGTGATCTCGGCGAAGTCGGAGACGCTGGAGCCACGACGGCCCGGCGTAGTCGGCTTGTACTTGCGGATGCCCATGTCTGCTCAGTCCTTTACGCGGCCGGTCCGCCGAAGATCTCGATCGGCTTGCTTTCCGCCGAAAGAGTCACAACGGCGCGCTTCGTGTCCTTGCGCTTGCCGAAGCCGGCGCGGGTGCGCTTGCGCTTGCCCTGGCGGTTGAGCGTGTTCACGCTGACAACCTTGACGCCGAACACCTTCTCGACCGCGATCTTGATCTGGGTCTTGTTGGCGTCCGGGCGAACCACGAACGTGTACTTGTGGTCTTCGAGCAGCCCGTAGGACTTCTCGGAGATCACCGGCGCGAGCAAGATGTCGCGGGGGTCAGGAATGGCGACCGAACTCACTGCTCGTCACTCCCTTCCGTAACCTCGCTGCCGCGGGCGGAGGCCTTCACGCTCTTGCCCCTGGCGGGACCGGCGATGAAGACGTCGTAGGCGGCCTTGGTGAACACCACGTCGTCGTTGACCAGCACGTCGTAGGTGTTGAGCTGGTCCGGCGTGATCAGGTGCAGCTCGGCGAGGTTGCGCGCGGACCGCCAGCTCAGCTCGTCGTCGCGGTGCAGGACCACGAGCACGCGCTTGGCCTTGGTCACCGCGGCGATCGCGGCCTTCGCCGACTTGGTCGACGGGGTCTCACCGGTGACCAGCTCGGTCACCACGTGCAGCTGGCCGGCGCGGGCCCGGTCCGAGAGGGCGCCACGCAGTGCGGCGGCCTTCATCTTCTTCGGGGTGCGCTGCTCGTAGTCGCGCGGCGTGGGGCCGTGCACCACGCCACCGCCGGCGAACTGCGGCGCACGGGTGGAACCCTGGCGCGCGCGGCCGGTGCCCTTCTGGCGGTACGGCTTCTTGCCACCGCCGGAGACCTCGCCGCGGGTCTTCGTGGAGTGCGTGCCCTGGCGCGCGGCGGCCAGCTGGGCCACCACCACCTGGTGCAGCAGCGGCACGTTGGCCTGCACGTCGAAGATCTCGGCAGGCAGCTCGACGGTGCCGTCGGCCTTGCCGGCCGGAGTCTTCAGTTCGACCGTGCTCATTCGGATGCACCACCCTTCACAGCGTTGCGGACGAACACCACGCTGCCCCTGGGGCCGGGAACGGCGCCCTTGATCAGCAGCAGGCCGTCGTCGGCGCGCACGGCGTGCACGGTCAGGCCCTGCGTGGTGACCCGCTCGTTGCCCATGCGGCCGGCCATCCGGACGCCCTTGAAGACGCGGCCCGGGGTGGCACAGCCCCCGATCGAACCCGGCTTGCGGTGCACGGCCTGCGCACCGTGGCTGGCGCCCTGGCCCTTGAAGCCGTGGCGCTTCATCACACCGGCGTAGCCCTTGCCCTTGCTGGTACCGGTGACGTCCACGACCGCGCCGGCGTCGAACACCTCAGCGGTGATCTCCTGACCGATCTCGTAGGTCTCGGCGTCGGTGGTGCGCAGCTCGGCGAGGTACCGCCGCGGTGTCACGCCGGCCTTGTCGAAGTGGCCGGTCCTCGGCTTGTTGACCCGTCGCGGGTCGACCGAGCCGAAGGCCAGCTGGACGGCCTTGTAGCCGTCGGTTTCCTGAGTGCGAACCTGGGTGACCACGTTCGGCCCGGCCTGCACGACGGTCACCGGAACGATCCGGTTGTTCTCGTCGAAGACCTGGGTCATGCCGAGCTTGGTGCCCAGGATGCCCTTCACTTGCCTGTCAGACATGAGTCTCTTATCTCCGCCGCTCGCCCAACGCTTACTGGATGTTGACGTCGACGCTCGCCGGCAGATCGATGCGCATCAGCGCGTCGACCGTCTTCGGCGTCGGGTCGAGGATGTCGATCAGACGCTTGTGCGTGCGCATCTCGAAGTGCTCGCGCGAGTCCTTGTACTTGTGCGGCGAGCGGATGACGCAGTAAACGTTCTTCTCGGTGGGCAGCGGCACCGGCCCGACAACACGGGCGCCGGTGCGCGTGACCGTCTCAACGATCTTGCGCGCCGAGGAGTCGATCGCCTCGTGGTCGTAGGCCTTGAGCCGGATGCGGATCTTCTGTCCCGCCATGGTGGCAGCTCGTTCCTTGTCGTCTCGTGCCGCTATCTCGCAAACCAAGGCCTAGCGGCGAGCCGTTTGGCCCCGGTTTTCGCACTTCAACACCCTGGTCCCCGGTCCACGCGGTCGGGCGTGTCGCGCCCGCCGCACAGACGAATCCCTTGGGGGCATCGTCGTGCCTGGTAATCCTCAACTTGAGGGGGTCCGCCGGACCTTGCCCGGTGTTCCCTTGCCCGCGTGTCCACTCCCCGGAGGGAGAAACTCGACGGACCAAGGCCACTCGCGCCGGGGCGGCCAATCTCGAACGAGATCGGCCGCCCCGCGACGAGCAACCCTAATAGTCTCGCACACCTAGATTTTCAAGCCGGAACCGGGGGTGTTCACCCCGATTTCCGAGTTACTTGTTGATCTTGGTGACCTGGCCGGCGCCGACGGTCCGGCCACCCTCGCGGATGGCGAAGCGAAGGCCCTCGTCCATGGCGATCGGCTGGATCAGCGTCACCGAGATGTCGGTGTTGTCGCCCGGCATGACCATCTCGGTGCCCTCGGGAAGGGTCACCACGCCGGTCACGTCCGTGGTACGGAAGTAGAACTGCGGGCGGTAGTTGTTGAAGAACGGCGTGTGCCGGCCACCCTCGTCCTTGGACAGGATGTACACCGAGCCCTCGAACTCGGTGTGCGGGGTGGTGGTGCCCGGCTTCACGATGACCTGGCCGCGCTCCACGTCCTCACGCTTGATACCGCGCAGGAGCAGACCGACGTTGTCACCGGCCTGGCCCGAGTCGAGCAGCTTGCGGAACATCTCGACACCGGTCACGGTGGTCTTGGTCGACTTCTCGCGGATACCCACGATCTCGACCTCTTCGTTCACGTTGACCTGGCCGCGCTCCACCCGGCCGGTCACCACGGTGCCGCGGCCGGTGATGGTGAAGACGTCCTCGACCGGCATCAGGAACGGCTTGTCGAGCTCACGCACCGGGTCCGGCACGTTCTCGTCCACGGCTTCCATCAGCTCGAGCACGGTCTCGCCCCACTTGGCGTCGCCCTCGAGGGCCTTGAGGCCGGAGACCTTGACCACCGGGGCGTCGTCGCCGGGGAAGTCCTGGGCCGAGAGCAGCTCGCGGACCTCGAGCTCGACGAGCTCTAGGATCTCGTCGTCGTCGACCATGTCGGCCTTGTTCAGCGCGACCACGATGTAGGGCACGCCGACCTGCTTCGCGAGCAGCACGTGCTCACGGGTCTGCGGCATCGGGCCGTCGGTCGCGGCGACCACCAGGATCGCGCCGTCCATCTGGGCGGCACCGGTGATCATGTTCTTGATGTAGTCCGCGTGACCGGGGGCGTCCACGTGTGCGTAGTGACGCTTCTCGGTCTGGTACTCGACGTGCGAGATGTTGATCGTGATGCCGCGCTGCTTCTCTTCCGGCGCGTTGTCGATCTGGTCGAACGCCGAAGCGGTGTTCAGCTCGGGGTACTTGTCGTGCAGAACCTTGGTGATCGCCGCGGTCAGAGTGGTCTTTCCGTGGTCGACGTGACCAATGGTTCCGATGTTGACGTGCGGCTTGCTCCGCTCGAACTTCGCCTTCGCCACTGGAATGTCCTCCTGGACTGTTTAGCTTGCACCGGCCAACGTGGCTGTCGGACGGCGACTCGGTGTCTGATCGGAACCGCGCGATCGCGAATGGATCGCGCGGTTCCCATCGTCTCTGGTCGGTTGTGCGGACCTCAGGGAACCCCCCGGCGCCCACAGGCTCGGGGTGTTACTCGCCCGTCGCCTTCGCGATGATCTCCTTCGCGACGTTCGCGGGAACCTCCGCGTAGGAGTCGAACTGCATGGAGTAGTTCGCACGACCCTGGGTACGAGACCGCAGATCGCCGACGTAACCGAACATCTCCGACAGCGGAACCAGAGCCTTCACAATTCGGGTTCCGGCACGCTCCTCCATGGCCTGAATCTGACCACGGCGGGAGTTGAGGTCGCCGATGACATCACCCATGTAGTCCTCGGGTGTGGTCACCTCGACCGCCATCAGCGGTTCCAGAATTACCGGGCCCGCCTTCTTCGCGGCTTCCTTCAACGCGATCGAACCCGCGATCTTGAAAGCCATTTCCGAAGAGTCGACCTCGTGGTACGCACCGTCCAACAGGGTCAGCTTCAACCCGACGAGCGGGTAGCCGGCCAGCACGCCGTACTGCATGGCGTCCTGCGCGCCCGCGTCCACCGAGGGGATGTACTCCCGGGGGATGCGGCCACCGGTGACCTTGTTGTCGAACTCGTACATGGCACCGTCGGCCGTGTCGAGCGGCTCCAGCTTGATGATCACCTTGGCGAACTGACCGGAGCCACCGGTCTGCTTCTTGTGCACGTAGTCGAGCTTGTCGACCGTCTTCTTGATCGTCTCGCGGTAGGCGACCTGCGGCTTGCCGATGTTCGCCTCGACCTTGTAGTCGGACTTCATCCGGTTCACCAGCACCTCGAGGTGCAGCTCGCCCATGCCCGCGATGATCGTCTGCCCGGTCTCTTCATCCTGGTTGACCTGGAAGGTGGGGTCCTCCTCGGCCAGCTTCTGGATGGCGATCGACAGCTTTTCCTGATCGGCCTTCGTCTTCGGCTCGATCGCGACCCGGATGACCGGCTCGGGGAACGTCATCGACTCGAGCACGATCGGGTTCTGCGGGTCGGCCAGCGTGTCACCGGTGGTGGTGTCCTTGAGGCCCTGCACCGCGTAGATGTGGCCGGCCTGGCCGACCTCGACCGGGTTCTCCTTGTTGGAGTGCATCTGGAAGAGGCCGCCGATGCGCTCCTTCCGCTCCTTGGTCGCGTTCACGACCTGGGCGCCCTTGGCGACCTGTCCGGAGTAGACCCGGATGTAGGTCAGCTTGCCGAAGAACGGGTGCGCCGCGATCTTGAACGCGAGCGCCGCGAACGGCTCCTCGGTGGACGGCTTGCGCTGCGCGGTCTCCTCGTTGGGCAGGATGCCCTCCACCGCGGGCACGTCGAGCGGCGACGGCAGGTACTCGATCACCGCGTCGAGCATGGGCTGGACGCCCTTGTTCTTGAACGCGGAGCCGGCGAGCACCGGGTACGCCATGCGCTCCACGGTCAGCTTCCGGATACCGGCCTTGATCTCGGCCTCGGTCAGCGCCTCGCCCTCGAGGAACTTCTCCATCAGCGCGTCATCGGTCTCGGCGACGGCTTCGAGCAGCTTCTCCCGGTACTCCGCGGCCTTGTCCGCGAGGTCGGCCGGGATGTCCTCGACCGCGTAGTCCTCGCCCTTCTGGACTTCGCCGCGCCAGACGAGCGCCTTCATCCGGACCAGGTCGACGACGCCCTCGAAGGCGTTCTCGGCACCGATCGGCAGCTGGATGACCAGCGGACGGACACCGAGGCGGTCTTCGATGGTCTTCACCGTGAAGTAGAAGTCCGCGCCCAGCTTGTCCATCTTGTTGACGAAGCAGATCCGGGGGACCTCGTACTTGTCGGCCTGACGCCAGACCTGCTCGGACTGCGGCTCGACGCCTTCCTTGCCGTCGAAGACGGCCACCGCACCGTCGAGCACCCGTAGGTTGCGCTCCACCTCGACGGTGAAGTCGACGTGGCCGGGGGTGTCGATGATGTTCAGCTGGTGGTCGGCCCAGAAGGTGGTGGTGGCAGCCGAGGTGATGGTGATACCCCGCTTCTGCTCCTCCTCCATCCAGTCCATCGTGGCGGCGCCGTCGTGGACTTCACCGATCTTGTAGTTGACCCCGGTGTAGAACAGGATCCGCTCGGTGGTTGTGGTTTTACCGGCATCGATGTGCGCCATGATGCCGAAATTGCGGACCATGTTCAGGTCGGTCAGCACGTCACGTGCCACGAGAGTGTTCCCCTGTCTCAAACGTGGGGCCCGGCGTCGTTATCGCCTGCCGGGCAATGATCACCAGCGGTAGTGCGCGAAGGCCTTGTTGGACTCGGCCATCTTGTGCGTGTCCTCGCGGCGCTTCACGCTCGCCCCGAGGCCGTTGCTCGCGTCGAGCAGCTCGTTCTGCAGTCGCTCGAT
Source organism: Amycolatopsis nigrescens CSC17Ta-90 (assembly GCF_000384315.1). Taxonomy (GTDB): domain Bacteria; phylum Actinomycetota; class Actinomycetes; order Mycobacteriales; family Pseudonocardiaceae; genus Amycolatopsis; species Amycolatopsis nigrescens. Next base: position 2,770,146 of record NZ_ARVW01000001.1, read on the forward strand.
CATGGTCTTCTCGCGGCGGGCCTGCGAGAAGGACACCAGCCAGCGCAGCGCAAGGGTCGTCGAGCGGCCGGGCTTGACCTCGATCGGCACCTGGTAGGTGGCACCACCGACACGGCGGCTCTTCACCTCGATGGTGGGCTTCACGTTGTCAAGTGCGCGCTTCAGCGTGACGACCGGGTCGGTGCCGGTCTTCTCGCGAGCGCCTTCGAGCGCGCCGTAGACGATGCGCTCGGCCAGGGACCGCTTCCCGTCCTTCAGCACCTTGTTCACCAGCTGGGTGACCAGCGGCGAGGCGTAGACGGGGTCGGAGATCAATGGCCGCTTCGGGGCCGGACCCTTGCGGGGCATTAGCTCTTCTCCTTCTTCGCGCCGTACCGGCTGCGCGCCTGCTTGCGGTTCTTCACACCCTGGGTGTCGAGCGAGCCGCGAATGATCTTGTAGCGAACACCCGGCAGGTCCTTCACACGACCACCGCGCACGAGCACCATCGAGTGCTCCTGCAGGTTGTGGCCTTCACCGGGGATGTAGGCGGTGACCTCGATGCCGCTGGTCAGCTTCACACGCGCGACCTTGCGCAGCGCCGAGTTCGGCTTCTTGGGGGTAGTGGTGTACACGCGAGTGCACACGCCACGCCGCTGCGGGCTCCCCTTGAGGGCCGCGGTCTTCTGCTTGGCAGCCTTGTCCTGGCGGCCCTTGCGGACCAGCTGCTGGATCGTGGGCAATGGACCAGCTTTCTGTCGCGATCTTGCTTGCGTCTACTAGTTCGTCTCCCCGGTCCCCGCGGTCGGGCGTGTCGGCCCGCGTCAGGGTCTTGCGACCCGGTAACTTCCCATCGGGATTTCCGTGGAACTGCTTTTGGCCTCTTACCGCGCCGAAAGCCCTGGACGAGTGCCGAAACACCCTGCCCGAGCCGAATGGCACGCAGAGCGGCCCGACATGTGCCGGGCACGGTCATCAAAGATACCCGGCCGCCTCCGGGGCGGCCAAATCGGGGGTCGTTAGCCCACCGGACCATCCAGTGTAGCGCTCCCGACGGCCGCGTGCCGGGAGCGAAACGGCCCCGGCACCCGCGGGCACCGGGGCCGTTCCCGGCTCAGTCCTCGTCCGGCTTGGCGTGGTTGGCCACACCGGGATTGGGGTCGCGGGAAAGGTCTATCAGCGGGTGCAGCGCGGCCCCGTCCGGCGCCGCGCGGCGCCCGGTGCGCCCCTCGGCGCCTGACGGGCCGGCCTCCCCCTGAGGTCGCTCACCGCCGGGGTTCTGTTCGTTGTTCACGGAGCCCTCCTCGTATCGCCTGTGAACTCCGCGTCACGCTACCTATCGCATCTCCGACCCATTCGGGTGGTGCGCAAGCGTCAGTTCAGCCGGACCGCTCCCCTCCCGGCACCGAATGGTCCATCATGGGGTGCCAGCCGGATAACTGCAGGTCATGGGGCTGGTCACGGATCGGGAGGCGGCCATGTCTGCGGAGTTCGAACAGCTCGTCGCGGAGTACGAGAAATTCCAGTCGAAGATCAAGAACGTCGATGACCGATTCGCGAACATCGGCGATCTGCGGGACGAGCTGACCCAGCTGGAAGTGAGCGCCGTCTCGCCGGATCGCGCCGTCACCGTGGTCGCCGGGCCCGGCGGCTCGATCAAGGACATCCGGTTCACCGAGGCGGCGCTGAGCCGGCGCCCGGAGGCGCTGTCCGCCGCGCTGATGTCCACCCTGCAGCAGGCCGTTGCCGAATCAGCCCGGCGGCAGGCCAGCCTGGTCGAAGGCCACCTCGGCGACGGGCTGCACCTCGTCGACCAGGTGCTGGAGGCCCAGTCGGAGCTGTTCGGCATCCCCGTCGACGAGCTGCGGGAAAAGATGCCGGAGAAGGCGCCGGCCGAGCATGGTGACGACTTCGCCGAGCGGTCCGTCCTCGCCGAGGAGCCACCGCCGGCACCGCCCCCGGCGGCGACCGGCGGTTCGCAGGGCGACCAGTTCCTGAAGAACCTGTTCGACGAGGAGGACCGGTGACCGGCACGGGCTTCAACGTCGATGTGAAGGCGTTGCAGAGCTACGTGAAGAACATCGGCGACTACCAGAAGCAGGCCGGGAAGATCTCGGACCTGGTCGGACAGGCCGACGTCGGCGACGAATCCTGGGGCGTGGTGGGGCTGTTCACCAAGGGCAAGTACACCGAGGCCCTCGGGCAGTTCACCGCCCTGCTGCACAACATGCAGGAGGGCCTGAAGTCCGCGGCGGAGAAGTTCGGCGCTGGCTCGTCGGCCTACCACGAGTACGAGGACGAGGTCCGGAAGCTCCTCGAGGGCGTGCTCAAGGCACTCGACGAGACCGCCCCGCCGCCGGCCACGGCCGGCCAGGCCTGAGGAGCGCGAAGATGGCCGAAACGCACGACGCCACCGAAGGCATCAAGATCAAGTCCACCCGGCCGGACACCGTCGCCGGGCTGAACACCGGCAACCTGGTGAAGTCCGTGCCCTTCGTCGGCGGCGCCAAGAGCACGATCGAAGGGATGCTCAAGGGCCCCGGCGCGGATCCCGACGTGCAGGACGTGGCGCTGTACGCCGGCGGCGTCATCTCGGACGCCACCGGCTTCATCCAGAGCTCCGCGGACACCGCGATGAGCATCGCGTCGGACCCGATCGGCTGGCTCATCGGCCAGGGCCTCAACTTCCTGCTCAACGTGGTGCAGCCGCTGCAGGACCTGCTGCACATGGTGACCGGAGACGGCCCGGCGCTGGCCACCGCCTCGGAGAACTTCATCAGCATCGGGAAGGGCCTGGAGAGCATGTCAGCGGACTTCGTGAAGGTCGCCGACGAGGCACTCACGGACTGGAGCGGCGACGCCGCCGACTCGGCGAAGAAGGCGTTGGCCGAGTTCGCCGACGGCATCAGCGGCGTGAGCGCGAAGTCCGGGAACGTCGCCGAAGTGCTCCAGATGTCGAGCATGCTGATGAAGGTCGTCGAAGAGGTGATCAAGGCGATCATCACCGAGCTGATCACCTGGCTGATCATGATCTGGATCCCGGCACTGGCCGCAGCGGTGCCGACGGCCGGCGCCTCCACCGCGGCCGCCGGCTCGGCCACCGGCGTCAAGGCCGGCAGCACGGCGACGAAGACCACGCAGAAGGTCAGCAAGCTGCGCCAGATCCTGGACAAGATCCGTGCCTGGTTCGAGAAGCTGAAGGCGACCTTGAGCAAGACCTTCAGTAAGGGCGGAGTCAAGCAGGCCTTCCTCGGCAGCGGCGGGGCGCACGGGAAACGTCGCGAGCTCCTGCAGGACGCCTTGCTCAAGGACAACGGGGGCGTCGCCAAGACCATCGCCAAGGAAGCCGGCAAGAGCGGGCTCAACGCCGGTATCAAGGAAATGACCGGCATCGATCCCGGAAAGGCGGGACAACCGGGACGACTGGGGCAGGGAATCGTCGCGAAACAGATCGACAACGCCAAGAAGGAAAAGGCCACCGAGGTCGGGCACGAGCAGTCCGACGAGGAAACCCGCGAAGACCTGGACTTCTAGCCCGGCCGAGGAGCTATGACCGGAACCGAACGGACCCGCCTCCAGCCAGCCGATTCGAGCCGCTTCGGGGTGGTGCCGCTGGCGAAAGAGCAGGACTGGGAGGCCTTTTCGAAGGTCCCCGGCGCGAGCTGGTCGAACAGGCAGGCCGGCTCCGGGGACTTCGGCTGGCCGATGCCGGAACTGCCGCCCGGCACCGCGCAATACGTCTATCTCGGGGTCGAAGGCCGATACGACGGGCACGAGTTCTCCGCGCACCAGTTGCGCAAGCACGTTGCCGCGGACTACCAGAAATACGGCAGCGACCGGCGCATCGAGGACCGGAGCGTGCTCTGGCTCAAAATCACCGAAAAAGTGCCGACCTGCACGTTCGGCATTCCCCGGCTGACCCCGTGGAAGATAACCAGGAGCAACGCCAGAACCGAGCTGGGGCCGGAGTTTTCCCGCTGGTTCAGGCGAAACCAGTTCCGGTTCCGGAAGTTCCGTTCGGGGCCGGGCACCCTCACCCTGGAGCTGGGTCCCCAGCTCACCGCCGGGGATCTGGTGCGCGGCCTGGAGTTCCTGCTCGACGTGGCCGAGCGGATCCCGTTCGAGCGTTAGCCGCCGATCTTTCCGCCGCAGGTCGCCGTCTCGCCGGGCCCGGCCTGCGCGCTGTTGACCACCCGGCCGCCGATGATGATCCGGCACTCCACCCGGCCGGCGCCCTGGCCCTGCAGCCGCGCGGTGGGCGGCGGCCCGGTCGCCGGGAACACCAGCTCCTTGCGCCATGGCAGCGGGACCGAGAGCTCCTGCTGGACCAGCCCGTGCCCGTTCTCGTCGTAGACCACCGCCGCGGTGCCCGAACCGAGGAGTTCGTAGCCGATCACCCCCTGCCCTGGACCGGGTGCGGGCCCGGTCGGCGGCGGCGGCGGTTCGGCTGGGGGCTGCGGCGGCTGCACCACGGGCGTTCCGGACGTCCTGGGCGTGCCGGGCACCTCGGTGGGCTCGTCCACCACGGCCACCTGGTGCTGCGCGCCACCGGCACCGGCGACCCGGCGGGTGCTTCCGGTGTCTTCCGGGGGCTCGGTGGCGGCGTAGATCAGAAACGCGCCGACCAGCCCGCTGAGCAGGATGACGGCCACCGCGAGCCGGGCCACCCACTGCCGATCGGCCACCGGAGACTCCTCGCCCTCGAAATGCCATTGACGAATGGATTATGCCGCTTCATGACCATTAGCGGTAAGCGTTCTCAAGGAATGGAAACGAGAGGATTCCCGGCCCGTTCATGACATCATCGGACCGGCAGGACCATCTCTACTCCGAAGGGTGACAGCTGGAATGAAAAAGACCATTACCCGCGCGGTCGCGGCCGGCGCGCTGGCGAGTCTCGCACTGGTCGGCACGGCCGCTCCGGCCTTGGCGTCGGACATTTCCGCGCAGGACGACAGGGGCGGTGTCATCGTCGTCGACGAGCCGGACACCAGCGAGCTGAACAACATCTGGACCTTCGCCCCGCTGGGCGTGCCGGTGTTCGGCCTGATCCAGTCGGTGGCACAGGTGCCAGGCAAGCTGCTGCCGAGCGCGTAGCCTCCAGACAAGGCCGCTCTCGTACTGACCGGACAGTACGAGAGCGGCTTTTTGTTGCCGTATAAGGTTATCCGGCGATAAAGGTGATCACGTCGAACACCGGCGCGAGCAGTTGGGCAGGCAGGTTCACGGTCGGCTCGAGCAGGCCGCCGAGGTCGACACCGGGCAGCAGCCAGATCGGTGTCTCCTGCGCGGCCGGCGCCGGCGCGGCATCCGCGACCCCACCGGCGATGCCGGAAAACGCCGCCGCGGCGGCCACCGAGACCAGCACTCGCGAAACGGTTCTCTTCATTTACTCTCTCCTCATCACTGATCTTCGCTTGTGTTTTCCGCCGGACCGGGCAGGCGGAAGTTCTACGGTTTCAACGGCACGCTCACCGGCACGACGGTCCCATTCGGCACCCATTGCCCGGCGTAGTTCCGGTCCATCACCATGCCGGGCGCGTGCGGCTCGGTCGGATACATCGGCATCGCATTCACCTGCGCCGAGGCGAAGATCTGCACCTCACCGTTCACCGATTTCCACTGGTCGCCGAGCCAGTCCTGGAAACCACCGATCGTCGGGCTTTCGCCGCCGAACCGGTTGCCCACCGCCACCGCGTAGCTGACCGCGAGCTGTTCGCGCGGGTCGAACCGCAGCGGTACCGACGAGCTGGCCACCGAGTTCACGATCGGGCCGTTCAGCAACCACGGCGCCAGGTACAGGCCGTGCAGGTAGACCGGGGCTTCGCGCTGCGCCTCCGCGGCCCGGCTCATCGCGAGATAGCCGTCGGACCAGCCGGAAACCACCAGCAGGGCCGAGTTCTCGCTCGGCCCATCCCCCACCGGCAGGCCGCTGCGCGCGGCGGCTTCGCGCACCACGTTCGCGGCTTCGACGCCGCGTGGCGAACTGTCCTGCACCAGAGTCAGGCCGCCGGCCTGGCGGGAGGCCAGGAACCCGACCACCTTGCGCAACGCGTCCGTGTCCGCCTGGCTCAGCGCGTCCGCGGGACAGGCGGCCAGTTCGTTGCGGCGGTCGTTGACCAGCCCGCCGAGCGCCGCGCTCGCGCACTCCGGCCCGTCCGGACCGCCCGCGCTGGGCAGCGCGGCCAGCGAACCGGTGTCCACCTGCACCGAAGTCGTCGCGTCGCCACGCTGGACCACCAGGTCGGTGCGTCCCGCGGGCAGCTCCACCTCGGCCCAGGTGCCCTCGGCGCCCGCTCGCGCGGTGGCCTGCTGGATCAACCCGCCCGCCACGCCGACCGAAAGATCGCGGCCGGCGCTGTCCGGGAAGTGCACCAGGTTGCGGCCCGGCCGCTGCGGGCTGACCAGTACCGGGAACTCGGCCGCCGCCACCGAAACGTCGGCCAGCAAAGGAACTCCCGGGACGGGGAGCTCGGCGGGCCGCGGCACGGCGGCCAGTGCGCTCCAGGCGAGGAACCCGATCGCCACACCGGCCGCGCCGTAGCCGTACGCCCGGCGCGGGTGGTCCCGCAGTATCGCGGCGAGCACGGTGACCGCCACCGGCAGCGCGACGATCACCAGCAGTGCGATACCGAACGGGGTCTGGTAGAGCCTGCGGTCGAAACCGACCCCGGACAGCACCAGCTGCACCCCGCCGGCCAGCACCAGGATCCCGCCGAGGCTGAGCGCGAGCGGGCCCGGCCGCAGCGCCGACGTCCGCCATCCGTCCCGTGGCAGCGCAACGGAGAACACCGCGAAGCCGAACCAGGTCGCGGCGCCGGCCACGTAAACGGTGTCGATGGCGAACTCGATCCCGGAACGGCCCAGCGCGGTTTCCAGCACCAGCAGCAGAACCAGCGCGGCGGACACCCAGCGGACCACCGGCGGCCAGCGCAGCAGCGCCGGTATCGCCAGCGACAGCAAGGCATGCACCACCGCGCCGACCACATTGGCGTCCACCGTGAAAACGGAGAGCAGGGCGAGCACTGCGGCCAGAGCCGCCAGCCCATACAGGGCACGCACCAGCCAGGTGGGCAGTTCGTCCGCCAGCGGGCGGAGCAGGCCGGCGCCCGCCACGACCGCGCTGCCGAGCAGGAGCGCCAGCCGCAGCACCAGCGCGGCCACGTCGACCCCGGCCGAGCCGGAGCCGAGAGGCATATCGTGGTGGTCCATCAAGGAACCTTTCGACTAGACGAGCCTTCTCCGGGGTCGTGAGTGGAAAGTGTTGTGGGGACAACACTTTCCACTCACGAACGCCGCTGGTTACTTCAGATCCGCGTCCGCCACGACGAAGAGCTCGGAGTGCGGTTTCGCATTCCCGAAGTCCCCGTGCGGCCACGACTTCCGGTTGAAGTTGATGCCGACCTGGCCGGTGAACTCGTCGCGGAAGTTCTGGTCCACCGCGACCTTCCCGTCCTTGCCGAGCGTCACCATGTTGACCTTGTGGTCACCGTCGAGGCCGGACCGAGCCACGAAGTAGTTCGACACCGCGAGCCGCCCCGGCTGGTCGGTCTCGTGGTAGAAACCGTCCGGCCCGATCTCGAAGTGGTCGTAGGCGCCCCAGTGCGGGCCCGCCCCCGGAGTGCCCGGGTTGATCGGTGCCGCACCGACGAGGGTCGGCAGGTCGTCCCCGCCGCCCTGCTGCGCCTTCAGCTTCGTGTCGATCTTGCCCTTGAAGTCGGTACCAGCGGCGACCAGCTTCTGGATGTCCAGCACGTACACGCCACCGGTGGTGCCGGGGTCGTCCGGGCCGAGCGCGCCCTTCTGACGTCCCTGAATCGCCCGGTAGAGGTACTTGTCGTCCGGGCTGGTCTGGATCCACCCGCCGTTGGAGCTGCCGCCGTTGGAGTCGTTGTTCGGGTAGATGGCCTTGTTCGCGGAGCCATCGTCGAACACCTCCGTCCAGTGCGGCTCGGCCGCGGTGATGTCCGGCGTGTAGAACACCGCACCGCCCTGCATGGTCTGCGCGAACGCGCCCTTGTGACCGGGCAGGTTGGTCACCGTGGTCTCCATCACCGCACGGCTTTCCGCGTGCAGCGGGTCCGCCGGGTCGGCCCTGGGGCCGTCCGGCAGGTAGGAGACCGCCTTCAGCTTCGGGTTGTTGCGGTCGGAGATGTCCCAGGTGCGGACGGTCGGCCGGCGCAGGTACGGCGACGGCTGCTTCACCGGGTCGAGAATGATGTTCCTCGGCTCGGCGTAGTCGCTGGTGACCAGGGTGTTCAGGTCCTCACGGGCCTGGATGCCGTGCGGGTTGGCGCAGGTCGGGGCGCCGAGCCTGGGCAGGTTGTCGCACAGCTTCTCGTTGTCACCGCCCGGAGTCTCCGCCGAGGTCTGCGAAAGCACCTTGCCCTGCTGGTCGAACCGGATCACCGCGCCGGGACTGCCGGCGAAGCCGTTGCCGACGGCGACCTGCCCGTTGTCGTACCGGTACGGGCCGGGAACCACCGGGCCACCCATGTAGGTGCCGTAGGCCGTGCCGTCCTTCAACGTCCAGTACGCGTCCGGAACCGAACCGCCGAGCGTCTGCGTGGGCAGGCTGATGCCCTTGAGCTTCAGCTGCGGCAGGGCGCTGACGTCGAACGCGTAGGTCGCGGCCGCGAACAGCGCACCGGCGTAGATGGTGTCGCCCTTGTGCCACACGTACTGCATGTGGTGCGGCTCGTTCTCCACCAGCGGGCCGACGGTGGCGGTGTTCACCACCTTCCCGTAGGTCGGCGACCCGTCGGTCGCGTCGATCACGGCGAGGAAGTCGGGACCAGGCAAGGCATTGCGCACCTTGTTGAGCCCACCGCCGAGCGAGCCGGGCAGGTTCTTGACGTCCTTGACCAGTGTGTCGGCGATGTTCTCATCACCGGCCCACACGAGCAGCCACTTCTTGCGCTTGGCGTCATCCGACTTGGCCGCCGCCACGTCCTTGCTCACCAGGTGGTTCTGCACCCAGTACTGCTTGCCGTCGGAACCGGTCTTTGCGTCGGTCTGCACCTGGACGTCGGCGTATGCCTCGGTATCCCCGGTGTAGGTCACCGCCCCGGCGGCCAGCAGGCCCGCCATCGCGCCTATCAACACTTTTCGCCACTTGGGCGATTTCGATAACATTCGTACTCCGGTGGTCTCGAGAGAACCGTTGGACACATTTCCGTACCCGTTGAAAACACTGAAAACTGATAACGGACACAGCTCTCCCCCGAAAAGGCGCACGGAAAAACAAGTCGTCCCCGCGGGGGAAAGTCGGCTTACGCGTCCCTCGAACCTCTGACCGAGCCAGAAGCCCTTGGGGCGCAACGAAACGGCAGCGTCAACCGGCCGCGAGCGACTCAGCGCGCCGCGAGCCTCGGTGCCGCAAAAGGGGAATCAGGAAGCCATACACAGTGCGCTGGCTTGCTGACGGAGGTCAACGTGCCGACGCCATACCAGCGCAACCCGAGTGGACATGAGCGAAATGTTCTTGCGAACCGGACTTACTGTCAATTGTGTGGTCAAGGAATGAGATAGCACCCGTGGGAGTGACTTTCCCACCATCATCCGGCCCGATAAACCCCATATGCCCAATTTTCAAGGCGAAAATTAGTCTAAATGGGTGAATATGACTGCCCTGAACGCCCCTACAACCATTACTCCCTCACCGATGGCCACCCAACCGGGCGACCTTCGCCAAATTTCGTTACCCGCTTGTAACCATTCCCGGGAACCCCACCCCCCACTCACCCGACCCACCCTTCCCACCCCGGGAGCGCGTTTAGCCCGCTAAACGCACTTCCGGGCAGTGGGGGCGGGCTGCTATGACGAGCAGCATGAGGTCCTCAACTCGGCGGGGCAGGTGCGTCCTGATCGCGGCGCTGCTCGTCGCGCTGCTCCCCGCCGTCCCAGCACAGGCGTCCCCGATACGCGCCCCTTCGGAGTTCGTCGCCCTGCGCGACGTCGACCCGACGATCATCGAGGAGATTCGCTACTTCACCCCGCACAACTTCGTCGGCAGGCGGATCCACGGCTACCTGGAGCCGATGTGCATCCTGACCCGGCCGGCCGCAGAAGCGCTGCGTGCCGCCCAACAGCGGCTCCTACCCCAGGGCTACACGCTGAAGGTGTACGACTGCTTCCGGCCGCAGCGGGCGGTGGACGACTTCGTGCGCTGGGCCGAGCGGTTGAACGACCAGCGGATGAAGACGGAGTTCTATCCGAATATCGATAAATCGACCCTGTTCGACGCCGGCTACATCGCGGCGAAGTCCGGGCACAGCCGGGGCAGCACCATGGACGTCACCCTGGTGAAGCTGCCGCCAGGCCCTCAGCGGCCCTATCGTCCCGGCGAGCCGCTGGTGTCCTGCCTCGCGCCGGTCGGTGTGCGCTTCCCGGACAACGCCGTGGACACCGGCACCGGGTTCGACTGCTTCGACCCGCTGGCGAACACCGCCGACCCCAGGGTGACCGGCCCCGCCAGGCAGCATCGCGACCTGCTGAAGCAGTCACTCGAGGTGGTCGGGATGAAGAACCTGCCCGAAGAATGGTGGCATTTCACGCTGCGAAACGAGCCATTCCCGGACACCTATTTCAACTTCCCCGTCAGCCGCCACTCCCTGACCCGCCCAACCCCTTCCCACCAGCCACCCCCGAATACTTAGCACTGCTCAGGAGCGCGTTTAGCCCGCTAAACGCGCTGGGGGTGGGACGGAGAGAGCCCCCGAGCGAAGGGCTCGGGGGCTCTCTGGGGACTGCTGGCGGTTTAGCGGAAGTCGCGACCGAAGTCGTAGTCGTCCAGCGGAACCGCGGCACCGGTGCCGGTACCGAACACGTCCGGGGTGTAGTAGCCGTCGTCGTAGGACGGGATCGCGTAAGCCGCGACCCGCGCCTCCTCGGTCGGCTGCACCTGGATGTTGCGGTACCTGTTGATGCCGGTACCAGCCGGGATCAACTTACCGATGATCACGTTCTCCTTCAGGCCGACGAGCCGGTCGCTGCGGCCGTTGATCGCCGCGTCGGTCAGGACACGCGTGGTCTCCTGGAACGACGCCGCGGACAGCCACGAGTCCGTGGTCAGCGAGGCCTTCGTGATCCCCATCAGCACCGGGCGGCCGGAGGCGGGCTCGCCGCCCTCGGCGACCGACTGCCGGTTCTTCGCCTCGAACTTCGTCCGCTCGGGCAGCTCGCCCGGCAGGAAGTCGGTGGCACCGGAGTCGATGATCGTGACCCGGCGCAGCATCTGCCGGACGATCACCTCGATGTGCTTGTCGTGGATCGACACGCCCTGCGCCCGGTACACCTTCTGGACTTCGTCCACCAGGTGCATCTGCGCCTCACGCGGGCCCATCACGCGCAGCACCTCGTGCGGGTCACGGGTACCTTCCAGCAGCTGCTGGCCGACCGACACGTGGTCGCCGTCCTGCAGCGGGCCGTCCGGGGTGTTGGCCAGCCGCTGACGCTTGGACAGCTTGTCGAAGACGATCTCTTCGCCACCGTCGTCCGGGATCAGCGTGATCTTCCAGAACCGCTCGCTCTCCTCGATGCGCACCCGGCCATCGACGTCGGCGATCGGCGCCTTGCCCTTCGGCACCCGGGCCTCGAACAGCTCGGTGACACGGGGCAGACCCGTGGTGATGTCGTCACCGGCGACACCACCCTGGTGGAAGGTACGCATCGTCAGCTGGGTACCCGGCTCACCGATGGACTGCGCAGCGACGATACCGACGGCCTCGCCAACGTCCACCAGCTGACCGGTCGCCATCGAGCGGCCGTAGCAGGTCGCGCACACACCGACCGCCGACTCGCAGGTCAGCACGCTGCGCACCTTGACCTCGGTGATGCCGCTGGAGATCAGCTTCTCGATCGCCGGGTCGCCCACGTCACCGCCGCGGTTGAGCACCACGTTGCCCTTGGCGTCGGTGGCGTCGTCGGCGAGGCAGCGGGCGTAGGTGCTGGTCTCCACGTGCTGGTCGCGGAGGACCTTGCCCTCGAACTCCTCGCCGATCTTCATCTTGATGCCACGGGTGGTGCCGCAGTCGACCTCGCGCACGATGACGTCCTGCGACACGTCCACCAGACGACGGGTCAGGTAACCCGAGTCGGCGGTCCGCAGCGCGGTGTCCGCCAGACCCTTCCGGGCACCGTGCGTCGCGATGAAGTACTCCGCCACCGAAAGGCCCTCACGGAAGTTGGCCTTGATCGGACGCGGGATGTACTCGCCCTTCGGGTTGGACACCAGACCACGCATCCCGGCCAGCGACCGGACCTGGGTCATGTTGCCCGCCGCACCCGACTTCACGATGATCGAGATCGGGTTGTCGTCCGGGAAGTGCGCCTCCATCACCTTGGCGACGTCCTCGGTGGCCTGCGCCCAGACCTTCACCAGCTCGTTGTTGCGCTCGGTGTGCGAGAGCTGACCACGCTGGTAGCGCTTCTCCACCTGGTCGGCCTTGGCCTCGTACTCGTCGAGGATGCCCTTCTTCTCCGGCGGCACCACGACGTCCGAAATCGCCACGGTGACACCGGAGCGGGTGGCCCAGTGGAAACCGGCGTCCTTGAGCCGGTCCAGGGTCTGCGCGACCTGCGTCATCGAATACCGCTCGGCGAGGTCGTTCACGATCGCGGCCTGCCGCTTCTTCGGCATCGGCTCGTTCACGAACGGGTAGTCCGCCGGCAGCAGCTCGTTGAACAGCACCCGGCCGAGAGTGGTCTCGGCCAGCCACTGCCTGCCGGGCTCCCAGCCGTTCTCGGCCAGCGCGGCCTCGTCGGCCTTGGCCGGCTGGCGGTCCTTGATCCGGATCTTCACCGGCGCGTGCAGGCTGAGCGACTTGCGGTCGAACGCCATCAGCGCTTCGGCGGGCGAGGAGAACGCCTGGCCGGCACCCTCCGCGTCCTCGGTGAGCCGGGTCAGGTGGAACAGCCCGGTGACCATGTCCAGCCGCGGCATGGCCAGCGGACGACCGGAGGCCGGCGAGAGGATGTTGTTCGCGGACAGCATCAGGATCCGGGCCTCGGCCTGCGCCTCGGCGGACAGCGGCAGGTGCACCGCCATCTGGTCACCGTCGAAGTCTGCGTTGAACGCCTCACAGACCAGCGGGTGCAGCTGGATGGCCTTGCCCTCCACCAGCTGCGGCTCGAAGGCCTGGATGCCGAGGCGGTGCAGGGTCGGTGCGCGGTTCAGCATCACCGGGTGGCCGGTGATGACCTCTTCCAGCACGTCCCACACCTGCGGCCGCGCGCGCTCCACCATCCGCTTGGCGGACTTGATGTTCTGCGCGTGGTTCAGGTCGACCAGCCGCTTCATCACGAACGGCTTGAACAGCTCGAGCGCCATGTCCTTCGGCAGCCCGCACTGGTGCAGCTTCAGCTGCGGGCCGACGATGATCACCGAACGGCCGGAGTAGTCCACGCGCTTGCCGAGCAGGTTCTGGCGGAACCGGCCCTGCTTGCCCTTGAGCAGATCGGACAGCGACTTCAGCGGGCGGTTGCCCGGCCCGGTGACCGGACGGCCGCGGCGGCCGTTGTCGAACAGCGCGTCGACGGCCTCCTGCAGCATCCGCTTCTCGTTGTTCACGATGATCTCGGGCGCGCCGAGGTCGATCAGCCGCTTCAACCGGTTGTTCCGGTTGATCACCCGGCGGTACAGGTCGTTCAGGTCGGAGGTGGCGAACCGGCCACCGTCGAGCTGGACCATCGGGCGCAGGTCCGGCGGGATCACCGGGACGGCGTCGAGCACCATGCCGCGCGGGTCGTTGCCGGTGGCCTGGAACGCGGCCACCACCTTGAGCCGCTTGAGCGCGCGGAGCTTCTTCTGCCCCTTGCCGTTGCGGATGGTGTCGCGGAGGTTGTCCGCCTCGGCGGCCACGTCGAACTCGGTGGCCAGCTTCTGGATGGACTCCGCGCCCATGCCGCCGGTGAAGTACTCGCCGTAGCGGTCGACCAGCTCGCGGTAGAGCAGCTCGTCCGCGATCAGCTGACGCGGCTCGAGCTTGACGAACGTGGTCCAGACCTCCTCGAGCCGGTCCAGCTCGCGCTGGGCCCGGTCGCGGAGCTGGCGCATCTCACGCTCGCCGCCCTCCTTGACCTTGCGGCGCACGTCGGACTTGGCGCCCTCGGCCTCCAGCTCGGCCAGGTCGGCCTCGAGCTTCTGCGCCCGCACCTCGATGTCCGAGTCACGCTTGGTCTCGATGTTCTTGCGCTCGACGCCGATCTCGTTCTCCAGCGTCGGCTGGTCGTTGTGCCGCAGCTCGGTGTTCACGCCGGTGATCACGTAGGCCGCGAAGTAGATGATCTTCTCGAGGTCCTTGGGGGCCAGGTCGAGCAGGTACCCGAGGCGCGAGGGCACGCCCTTGAAGTACCAGATGTGCGTGACCGGGGCGGCCAGCTCGATGTGGCCCATCCGCTCACGGCGGACCTTGGCGCGGGTCACCTCGACGCCGCAGCGCTCGCAGATGATGCCCTTGAAGCGGACCCGCTTGTACTTACCGCAGTAGCACTCCCAGTCACGGGTGGGACCGAAGATCTTCTCGCAGAAGAGCCCGTCCTTCTCCGGCTTGAGCGTGCGGTAGTTGATGGTCTCCGGCTTCTTCACCTCACCGAAGGACCACTGGCGAATGTCGTCCGCGGTGGCGAGGCCGATCCGGAGCTCATCGAAGAAATTGACGTCCAGCACGTCGTTGCATCCCCTTGGGGTTGAGTCGGCTAGAGGGGGTTGGCAACCCGGGTCGGGCTACGCGGGAGGCATCTCCCGACCCGGGCGCGCGGTCATTGAACGACGTCGTCCACCGAGGGCGACTCGTTGCGGGACAGGTTGATGCCGAGGTTCGCGGCGGCACGCTCGAGGTCCTCGTCGTCGGAGTCGCGCATCTCGATCGCCGCACCGTCGGAGGAAAGGACCTCCACGTTGAGGCAGAGCGACTGCAGCTCCTTCAACAGCACCTTGAACGACTCGGGAATCCCCGGGTCCGGGATGTTCTCACCCTTGACGATGGCCTCGTAGACCTTCACGCGGCCGACCACGTCATCGGACTTGATCGTCAGCAGCTCCTGCAGCGTGTATGCCGCGCCGTAGGCCTGCATCGCCCAGCACTCCATCTCACCGAAGCGCTGGCCACCGAACTGCGCCTTACCGCCAAGCGGCTGCTGGGTGATCATCGAGTACGGGCCGGTGGAGCGGGCGTGGATCTTGTCGTCCACCAGGTGGTGCAGCTTCAGGATGTACATGTAGCCGACCGACACCGGGTACGGGAACGGCTCGCCGGAGCGGCCGTCCAGCAGGGTGGCCTTGCCGTTCTGCTTGACCATGCGGTCGCCGTCGCGGTTCGGCTTTGTCGCCGCGAGCAGCCCGGTCAGCTCCTCCTCCTTGGCACCGTCGAACACCGGGGTGGCGGTGTTCGTGCCGGGGTTGACGTCACGCAGCTCCTCGGACAGGTTCTTCGCCCAGTCCGGGTCGCCGTCGATCTTCCAGCCCTGCGAGGCGAGCCAGCCGAGGTGCAGTTCCAGCACCTGGCCGATGTTCATCCGTCGCGGCACACCGTGCGTGTTCAGCACGACGTCCACCGGGGTCCCGTCCTCCATGAACGGCATGTCCTCGACCGGGAGGATCTTGCCGATGACGCCCTTGTTGCCGTGCCGGCCGGCGAGCTTGTCGCCGTCCTGGATCTTGCGCTTCTGGGCGACGTAGACGCGGACCAGCTCGTTCACGCCGGGGGGCAGCTCGTCCTCGTCCTCACGGGAGAACACCCGGATGCCGATGACCTTGCCGGTCTCCCCGTGCGGCACCTTCAGCGAGGTGTCGCGGACTTCGCGGGCCTTCTCCCCGAAGATCGCGCGGAGCAGGCGCTCCTCCGGGGTCAGCTCGGTCTCGCCCTTGGGCGTGACCTTGCCGACCAGGATGTCGCCGTCGCGGACCTCGGCACCGATCCGGATGATGCCGCGCTCGTCGAGGTCGGCGAGCACCTCCTCGGAGACGTTCGGGATGTCCCTGGTGATCTCCTCGGCACCCAGCTTGGTGTCGCGGGCGTCGATCTCGTGCTCCTCGATGTGGATCGAGGTGAGCACGTCGTCCTGGACCAGCCGCTGGCTCAGGATGATCGCGTCTTCGTAGTTGTGGCCCTCCCACGGCATGACCGCGACCAGGAGGTTCTTGCCCAGCGCCATCTCACCGTTCTCGGTGGACGGCCCGTCGGCGATCACCTGGCCCTGTTCCACGCGGTCACCTTCGGAGACCACCGGGCGGTGGTTGAAGCAGGTGCCGTGGTTGGAGCGGCGGAACTTGTACAGTCCGTAGCTCTTCCGGGTGCCGTCGTCGTGCATGATCGTGACCAGGTCGGCGGAGAGCTCCTCCACCACACCGGCCTTCTCCGCGGTGAGCACGTCACCGGCGTCGACCGCGGCACGCAGCTCCACCCCGGTGCCGACCAGCGGCGCCGAGTTGCGCAGCAGCGGCACGGCCTGACGCTGCATGTTCGCGCCCATCAGCGCGCGGTTCGCGTCGTCGTGCTCCAGGAACGGGATCATCGCGGTGGCGACCGACACCATCTGGCGCGGCGACACGTCCATGTAGTCCACGTCCAGCGGGTCGATCAGCTCGACCTCGCCGCCCTTCTTGCGGACCAGGACGCGGTCTTCCTGGAAGTTGCCCTCGTCGTCGATCGGCGCGTTCGCCTGCGCCTTGACGAACCGGTCTTCCTCGTCCGCGGTCAGGTAGTCCACCTGGTCGGTGACCCGGCCCTCGACCACCTTGCGGTACGGGGTCTCGATGAAACCGAACGGGTTGACCCGCGCGTAGGAGCAGAGCGAACCGATCAGGCCGATGTTCGGGCCTTCCGGGGTCTCGATCGGGCACATCCGGCCGTAGTGGCTCGGGTGCACGTCCCGGACCTCCATGCCGGCGCGCTCACGGGACAGACCGCCGGGGCCGAGCGCGGACAGGCGGCGCTTGTGGGTCAGCCCGGACAGCGGGTTGTTCTGGTCCATGAACTGCGACAGCTGGGAGGTGCCGAAGAACTCCTTGATCGCGGCGACCACCGGGCGGATGTTGATCAGGGTCTGCGGCGTGATCGCCTCGACGTCCTGGGTGGTCATCCGCTCGCGGACCACGCGCTCCATCCGGGACAGGCCGACCCGGATCTGGTTCTGGATCAGCTCGCCGACGGTGCGCAGGCGGCGGTTGCCGAAGTGGTCGATGTCGTCGGTCTCGACCGGCACCTCGACGCCGTTGGAGGAGGTCATCTTGTCCTCGCCGGCGTGCAGCCGGACCAGGTACTCGATGGTGGAGACGATGTCCTCTTCGGTCAGCGTGCCGGTGTCGTACGGCGACGCGAGACCCAGCTTCTTGTTGACCTTGTAGCGGCCGACCTTCGCCAGGTCGTAGCGCTTCGCCTTGAAGAACAGGTTCTCCAGCAGGGTCTGCGCGCTCTCCTTGGTCGGCGGCTCGCCCGGACGCAGCTTGCGGTAGATGTCGAGCAGCGCCTCGTCGGTGCCCGCGGTGTGGTCCTTCTCCAGCGTGGCCAGCAGGGTCTCGCTGAAGTGGAAGCGCTCGCGGATCGCCTCGGTGGTCCAGCCGAGCGCCTTCAGCAGCACGGTGACCGGCTGGCGGCGCTTGCGGTCGATGCGCACACCGACGGTGTCGCGCTTGTCGACGTCGAACTCCAGCCAGGCACCCCGGCTCGGGATGATCCTGGTGCTGAAGACGTCCTTGTCGGTGGTCTTGTCGACGCTGGTGTCGAAGTAGACACCGGGCGAGCGCACCAGCTGCGAGACGACGACACGCTCGGTGCCGTTGATCACGAAGGTGCCCTTGTCGGTCATCACCGGGAAGTCACCCATGAAGACCGTCTGGCTCTTGATCTCGCCAGTGTTGTTGTTGACGAACTCGGC
This sequence comes from Amycolatopsis nigrescens CSC17Ta-90, assembly GCF_000384315.1. Classification (GTDB taxonomy): domain Bacteria; phylum Actinomycetota; class Actinomycetes; order Mycobacteriales; family Pseudonocardiaceae; genus Amycolatopsis; species Amycolatopsis nigrescens. Next base: position 2,788,002 of record NZ_ARVW01000001.1, read on the forward strand.
GGTCACGAACAACGGGGCCGCGTACGTCATGTCCTTGTCCTTGCACTCCTCGACGGAGGCCTTGACCTCGTCGAAGCGCGGGTCGGAGAAGGAGAGGGACATGGAGCCGGAGAAGTCTTCGATGGGCGAGATCTCGTTCAGGACCTCTTCGAGGCCGCCGACGGGGTTCTCTTCACCTTCTTCGACGCGGCGTTCGAACCACGCCTCGTCGCCGGTGAACCATTCGAAGGACCGGATCTGTACGTCGAGCAGGTTGGGAGTGCTGAGGGGCTCGCGGATCTTTGCGAAAGAGACCCGCGTGGGTGCTCCTGGAATTCCCGTTGACTCCGATGCGGATACAGCCGTGGTGGTCGCAGCAGTGGCCTGGTTCGCGGGAGAGACTGCCAAGATGCGTCCTTCCGGGGACAATGAGCGGTGAGCAGCCGCGTTAGCAACTACTAAAGCGACTGTCAAGGGTGCCGTGGTGCCCACCATCCTAGCTACCGGTTCCGGGCAGCCTGAAAGAGGGCAGCGCAAAGAAGCAGTCTAGCCCGAAAGACGCACTCTGTCGAGGGGCGCTCCAGACGGGGCCCAGCTCGATCGCAACGTCTTCAGGTATGCCTCCCGGCTCGCTTTCTCCCGCATGAGTGCGGCCGTTGCCAGTAAGCGTGAACCCACGGCGCCCGTGAGTCAAGATGCCACGCCTTGCTCCCGCCGGTTGGCGCAGTGTTCCCGGCCTTGTGCATACAGTCACAAGGCCGGGTTACCCCAATTGGCGGACAGCGCGGGGGCGTTGTCCCTGGTAGAGGCACTACCAGGGGGTAGTTCAGGGAGACGGGCCGGTCAGTTGCCCGGCGGGGGCGGCGAGCTCGCCGGCGGCTGCACGGCCGGCTGCGCGACGTGGTAGGCGTCCAGGTCGGAGACCTTCCACTTCCCGTCCTTGAGCTCGGCGGTCACCGAGAGCTGGGAGCCGCCGGCGGCCTTCTCGTTCTTGTCGGTGCGGATCGACGTCTGGTCGACGAACACCAGCACCTTGGCCCGGTCGCCGTCCAGCAGGATCACCGCGCTGCGGGTGACCTTGCAGGTCACCACCATCTTCTGCTCCGGGGCCAGCCGTTTGACCTCGGCGAACTCCTTGTTGTACTTGTCGCGGACCACGTCGGTGACCAGCAGGTCGTTCGCCGCGTTCTCGGTCTTCGCGATGTTGTTGAAGTCATAGGAGAACAGGCTCTCCACCGCGGTGTTGACCTCTTGCTTCACCTGCGCGGTCTTCGCCATGTCGAGCAGCGCCGCGTTGCCGGTCGCGGAGTCCAGCTCGCCCTGTTCGATCTTGAAGTACACCGCCAGCCCTGCCAGCAGCACCGCCACCACGACCAGCACGCCGGCGATCGTGAGCAGTTTCTTCCTGGTCTTGGTGGCCGTGACCACCTCGGGCGAGCGCTCCTCCGGCTCGGCATCGGGGACGGTCTCGACCTCCGCCTCGGAGGCCGGTTTCCGGGCACCGCCGTCCTTGGCCTTGGCGCGTGGGCTCGGCTTGGCCTTCACCGCGGACTCTTCGGTGTCCTCTGTGGAGTCCTGCACGGAGTCCTCAATGGAATCCTGTGTGGACTTCCCCGGCAGGGTCTCCGGCTCGCCGGTCAGCGCGTCCACCCGCGTCGCGGCCCCAGTGTCCTCTGTGGCCGCTGTGTCCTCTGTGGCCTCGGCAGCCTCGGCAGCCTCGGTGGCCTCGGTGACCTCAGGAACCTCAGCCGCCTCAACGGTTTCCGGGCTGTCGATGACGGCATGGTCCTGAGGTGTCTCGGCGTCCTGCGGCCGCTCCGGCGTCGGCCTGGGCCGAGGGCTCGGCTTCGGGGTGCTGCTCGCCGGCTTGTGCAGGCCGGCCACCTTGGGGCGACGGACCGGCTGCGTTGGCTTGCGGCGGGAGGGGGGCAACGTTGACTCCGTTCTGAGGTGACGCAGAGATCGGTGGTGCGGCGGCTATCCGGCGCTGACGACCGGCACCTGCTCGATGCCGGAGACCTTCCAGACCTGCGAACCGTTCTCGTCGATCCTGGACATGGTGACCTCCAGCCGCATCGGCTTGGTGCTGCTCTTGTCACCCTGCTTGACGTCCACCTGGATCGCGGCCAGGAACCGCGCCTTGCCCTCGTCCCCGTTCAGCTCGTCCACCGCGAGGTCCAGGATCTTCGTGGTCGCCACCGTCTTGGCCTCGGCCAGTGTCTTCTTGTTTGCCTCACGGCCGGCGTTGATCTGCTCGCCGATCTCCTTGGTCGCGGCCTTCACCTGCTGGTCGAAGAACTCGTCCGGCCGGTTGAAGTCCAGCTGGGTGAACGCGAGCACCGCCGCACTGCCGACTCGCACCACGTCCTCACGTTCGGCCGCCCGGTTCGCGTTGTCGTCCGCGGCGGCCACACCCCACAGCACCCCGAACAGCGCGGCCGCCAGGAAGGCCGCGGTGGCCAGCGCCGCGGCGCCGAAGACGAGCCGGCGCGGCATCGTCGTGTCCGGCACCTTGGGCTCGTCCGCGGTCTCTTCGGCGTGCTCTGCGCTCTCGGCAGCCTCGGTGGCGCCGGCGTCGGGTTCCACGGCGTCGGCCTCTTCGTCGACCGCCGGGGTCTCCTCCGCCTTGTCGGAACTCATAGGACTCCAGAGTAGGTAATGGTTGTCAGCTCGTTGTCAAGTGCACTGTCAAGAGCACTCAGCCGGACAGGCCGAGCAGCCCGCGCAGCCCGTTCACGGTGAGCGCCGGGCCGCCGGCCACACCCGGCACCCCCCTGGACGCCCGGTTGGCCGCCAGCTCCTCGCTGTCCCGGTTCTTGTTCCGTTCCACGTCCTCCGGAGTCGGCAGCTGCGGGACCCCGTTGTACGGCGCGTTCGCCGAGCCGCGGACGTTGATCGGGCTGCCCTTGGGCTCGGCACAGTACGCGTCCGCCTTGGCGTCCCGGTCGGCGACGTTCGCCGGGCCGTTGCCGCCGCGGTACTGGTCGTAGGGCAGGTAGCCCTTGGTGCACGGCGGCGGGTCGAACAGGTTCAGCGCCAGCCCGAGGTGCGCGGTCCCGTCGCCGGGCGCCACCGTCTGCCCGCCGACGCCGAGGATCGGGTAGGTGACCAGCGCCTGCTCCAGGCCGTCCTGCCGGGTGACCAGCAGGTTGGACGTGGTGAGCAGGTTCGCCAGCAGCGCGCCGAGGCCGGGCCCCGACTCCGCCAGCACCTCGCTGATCTGCCTGGACACCTGCGGGGTCACGTCGATGACCTTGCGAATGTCGCCGTCGGAGTTCTTCAGCGTCTCGGTCAGCTTGTTCAGGTCCTCGCTGAACGACTTGAGCGAGCCGGCCTCCGCGTTCTGCGTCTGCAGCACCTTGCCGCCCGAGTCGAGCAGCTGCACGGTCTGCGGCAGGTAATCCCTGGCGGTGCTGGTGAAGTCGCGCGCGGTGTCCATCAGCACCTGCAGGTCGTCGCCGGTGCCGGCGAAGGCGTTGTAGGACTCGTCGACCACGGTGCGCAGCGCGTCGGTGGGCACCGAGGAAGCCAGGCTGTCCAGGTCGCTGACCAGCTTGTCCGTGCTCACCGGGGTCTTGGTGCGGTCGACCGGGATCACCGCCCCGGCCTGCAGGGTCTCCCCGCCCTCGCGGACCGGGCGCAGGTCCACGTACTGCTCGCCGACCGCGGACCGGTTGGCGACCACGGCCTGCAGGTCCGCCGGCACCGGCGGGGCGTCCGGGTCGATGTCGAGCTGGGCCTCCAGCCCGGTCGAAGTGAGCTTCAGCGGACCGACCCGGCCGATGTTGTAGCCGCGGTAGGTCACCTCGGCGTTCTGGAAGATGCCACCGGACTCGGCCAGCTCGAGCCGGACCGAGTAGCCCTTGCTGCCGAACACCTCGCCGAGGCCGGCGAACCGGATCAGCGCGTACACGATCGCCACCACCGAGATGATCGCGAACGCGACCAGCTGGAACTTCGTCCTGCGCACCAGCATCAGCCCGCACCTCCTGCCAGGACGTCGAAGATGCCCGCGGCACCAGCCTGCCGCGGTGGCCTGCCGCCGCCCTGGCCGCCCTGCGCCGAGGACGTCTGCTGGGTGCCTGCCTGCGGGGACTGCGGCAACGGCAGCGGCGGCGGCTGGTTCGGCTGCACGCCCTGCACCCCGCCGGTGAGGCCCTGCGGCAGGCCGAGCCCGTCCAGCGGGTTCTGCCTGCTGCGCCCCAGGTTCGCCAGGATCTCCCCCAGGTTCAGGTCGATCTTGCCGTACAGGTTGAAGTAGTCGCCCTGCACTCCTTCGATGGCGGCGTCGTTGAACGGGAAGGTGAACAGCACTTCCAGCGCCTTCGGCAGGTTCGCGCCGGCCTCACCGAGCTTCTGCAGGGTGGGCAGCAGCGCCTTGAGGTCGGCCACCAGATCGGCCTTGCTCTTGTTCACCGTGTCCGTGGCGACTCCGGAAAGCTCCTGCAGCGCCTGGAGCATCCGCACCAGCTGGCCGCGCTGCTGCTCCAGCACGCCGAGACCGGGACCGAGGTTGTCGATCGCGTTCCCGATCTGCGCGGTCTGCCCGTTCAGCGTGGAGGTGAGCCGGTTCAGCCCGTCCAGCGCGCGGGTGATGTCGCTCGACTGCGCGTCCAGCGTGCTGACCAGTTTGTCCGCGTTGTTCAGCAGGTTCTTCAGCTCGGGCTCGTTGCCGGCGGTGGCGTTGTTCAGCTCCTTGGTGATGGTGTTCAGCTGCTCCACCCCGCCGCCGTTGAGCAGCATGGACAGCGCCCCGAGCACCTCTTCCACCTCGACGCTGCGGTTGGTCCGCGCGAGCGGGATGACCGCGCCGTTGCCGAGCTTGCCCTGCGCCTGGTCCGGGCCAGGCGTGGCCAGCTGGACGTACTTCTCGCCGAGCAGGCTGGACTGCTTGACGTTGGCCAGCGCGTTGGCCGGCAGCTGGACGTCGCCGTTGACCCGGATCGTCACCTCCGCGTTCCAGCCGTCCGGGGTCAGCCCGATCTCCTCGACCCGGCCGATCGGCACCTCGTTCACCTTGACCCCGGACTGCGGCACCAGGTCGAGCACGTCCCGGAACTGCACCTTGATCGTGTACGGGTGGTCACCGAGCTCGGCGCCGCCGGGCAGCGGGATGTCGTAGATCCCGCTGAAGGAACTGCACCCGCCCAGCAGCACCGCACCGGCGGCGGCCAGCGCGGTCAGTTTCGCCGTGCGCCTCATTTCGGTGCTCCCAACGCCGAGGGCGAACCGTAGAGGTCACCGACGATGGGCAGCGGCAGGGAGGGCAGCTTGCCGGTGTTGAACCCGTTGAGGATCTGCGCGATGGACGGGATCGGAACCAGTCCGTCCACCACCGGCGCCACCGTGGAGCAGATGTCGCCGAGTGCCTTGAGCGCCTCCGGCGCCTGCTTGAGCAGTCCGCAGACCATCGCCGCCGGCGGCTGGGTGAGCTCGTTCAGGATCGGCCTGGCGTCCAGCGTGCCGGACGAGGCGTTGTAGGTGTTCATCAGGTTGCCCAGTGCCAGCGGCGCCAGGTCCAGGGTCTCGGCGAGCGCGCCGCGCTGGTCCACCAGCACCTTGGTGACGCTGGCCAGTTTGTCCACATTGGACTTCACCCGGTCCCGGTTGCGTTCGATGAAGCCCTGCACCGAGGTCAGCGTGGTGCCCAGCTGCTGCACCGTGGCCGACAGGTTGCCGCGCTCGCCGGCAAGGAAGTCGGAGACGTCGGCCAACTGGCGCTCGAACTGGCGCACCTGGCCGTCGCTGTTGGCCAGCGTGGTGGTGAAGTCGCCGAGGTTCTGGATGGTGGCGAACAGGTCGTCCTTGTTCCCGGACAACGTGCTCGCCGCCTGGCCGAGCCTGGTGATGGTGTCGTGCAGGGCCTGGCCGTTGCCGTCGAAGTTCTTCGCGGTGGTGTTGAGCAGGTCCGACAGCGAGCCGTTCTTGTTCGCCCCGTTTGGTCCGAGTGCCTCGCTGACCGTGGACAGGCTCTTGTACAGGTCGTCGGTCTCCAGCGGGACCGCGGTGCGCTCGATCGGGATGGTCGCGCCGTCGGCGATCTTCGGCCCGCCCTTGTAGGCCGGCGCGAGCTGCACGTACCGGTCGCTGACCAGTGAAGGGGCCACGATGATCGCCTGCGCGTCGGCGGGCACGTCCACCGCGCGGTCGTACTCCAGTTCCACCTTCACCCGGTCGCCGAGCGGCTGGACCTTGGTGACGGTGCCCATCTCCACGCCGAGCATCCTGGCGCTGTTGCCCTCGTAGAGGCCGACCGTGCCGGTGAAGTAGGCGGTCAGGTGCTTGCGGCCGGGGTCCTTGAGCACCCACCACAGCCCGCCGGCCACCAGCAGGCCGAGCACGCACGCGATGGCCACGCCGCGGGCGAGGTTCTGGCCGAGCCGGGTGTCACTCATTTCTGGTAACACCCCTCTTCGTTGAGCGGGCCCACCGAAGGCAGCAGCAGGCCGCAGATGTAGTTGTCGAACCAGCGGCCGTTGCCGATGGTGTTGTTGAACACCCGGACGAACGGGGCGAACTTCTTGATGCCCTCGCCCAGTGCGTCCTGGTTGCGCTGCAGCATGCCGGTCAGCTGGTCGAGCTGCGCCAGCACCGGATCCAGCTGCTTGTCGTTGTCGTCCACCAGTCCCTGCAGCTCGGTGGACAGCGTCCTGGCACCGTCCAGCAGGGCGGTGATCGCCTCCTTGCGCGCGGTCACCTCGGCCAGCAGCTTGTTGCCGTCCTGCAGCAGCTTGGTCACCTCCGCGTCGCGGTCCACCAGGGTCTGGCTGACCTGCTTGGTGTTCGCCAGCAGGCTGGACAGCTGGGTGTCGCGCTTGGAGATGGTGTCCGAAAGCTTCGACAGCCCGGACAGCGCGCCGCGCAGGTCCTCCGGGGTGTTGGCGAAGGTCTCGGAAAGCGTGTCGAAGCTCTTCGCCAGCTGGGTGGTGTCGATCTCGTCCACCGTGTTCGACAGGCCCTGGAATGCCTCGATCACGTCGTAGGGCGCGGTGGTCCGCTCCCGCGGGATACCGGTGTCCGGGCTCAGCGTGGCCTGCCCCATCGGATCCAGCGAAAGGTACTTCTGGCCGAGCAGGGTCTTGATCTTGATCGCCGCGCTGGTCTTGTCGCCGAGCCAGGCGTCCTTGACCTTGAACGAAACCCGGACCTTGTCCCCGGCCAGCTCCACGTCGGTCACCTTGCCGACCTTGATCCCGGCGACCCGCACCTCGTCGTCGTCCTTGAGCCCGGCGGCCTCGGAGAAGTCCGCGGTGTAGGTGGTGCCCGCGCCGATCACCGGCAGGTTCTCCGAGTTCAGCGCGGCCACGATGCCGAGCACGATGGCGACCAGCCCGACCAGCGCGATCGGGACCGGGTTGCGTTGCTGGAAAGACTTCACCTCAAGCACCGCTCCCGGCTCGCCGGCATCAGCGGGATGTCGATCGGCTTGGTGATGATGCCGGGGATCGACACGCTGCCGCTGAGCTCGCACGCGTAGAAGTTGAACCACGAGCCGTAGTCCGCGGTCCTGGTCATTTTCTCCGCCTTCTCCGGCAGGAACTGGATGAAGTGCTCGACCACCGACTCGCTGTCGTTGAGGTTCTTGGTCAGCTTGCCGAGCGCGTCGATGTCCTGCTTCAACGGCTCGCGGACATCGGTGAGCAGCCCGGCGGTGGTGTTGGCCAGTCCGCCGAGCGACTCGATCGCGTCCCCGATCGGCTTGCGGTCCTCGGCAAGGCCGGAGACCAGCTGCTGCACCTTGACGATCAGGTCGGACAGCTGCGGAGTGCGTGCGTTGACCGTGTCCAGCACGCCGTTCAGGTTGTTGATCACCTGGCCGATCACCTGGTCCTTCTCGGCGATCGTGGTGGTCAGCGAAGCGGTGTGCGCGAGCAGGCTCTGCACCGTGCCGCCCTCGCCCTGCAGCACCTGGATCACCTCGTAGGACAGCTTGTTCACGTCCTCCGGGTTGAGCGCGCGGAACAGCGGCTTGAACCCGTTGAACAGCTCGGTCAGGTCCAGCGCCGGCTTGGTCCGCTCCAGCGGGATGTTCCCGCCGGCCGGCAGCACCTTGTTGATGTCGCCGGTGCCCTGGCCCAGCGACACGTAGCGCTGGCCGACCAGGTTCCGGAACTTGATCTGCGCGGTCACCCCGGCCGGCAGCTTGCGCCCGGAGTCCACCTCGAACTCCACCTCGGCCTGGCGCCGGTCGACGATCCGCACGTCCTTGACCTGCCCGACCCTGACCCCGGCGATCCGCACGTCGTCGTTCGGCAGCAGCAGGGTGGCGTCGGTGAACCGCGCGGTATACGCGTTGGTGGCGCTGGTGTTGATGTTCGCGATGCTGATGCCGAGGATCGCGGTGAACAACACGGTGACCACCATGAAAATGGTCAGCTTGACCAGCGGTGCGACCAGTCCCCTCACTTGACCGTCACCTCCGCTCCCCGATACAGCGGCCCGACCAGCAGCCCGGTCCAGCCCGGCACCTCGGCCGGGTCGATGCCCACCTGCGGCCCGACCAGCTGAGCCAGCAGGCCGTGCTCGGCCGAGGTGTAGGCGGGATTACCGGACGGCGCGCCACCGCCGTTGTACCCGCCCACGTTGGCCGAGTTGTTCGCCGGGTTGAGCCCGTCGTTCATCGAGCGCGCGACCGGCGGCACCGAACTGCCGTCCTTCGGCCAACCCTCCGGCGGCCCCTGCGGGAACGGCAACGGGAACTGCTGCATGTCGTAGCACCGCGGCCCGCGCTTGTCCTGGTACTGCGGATCGTCCACGCCCGGCTTGTACTGGCCGCGGTTCGCGGTCACCTCCAGGGTGGCGTGCAGACCCGGCTTGTCGGTGCCCTTGCCGAACACCACGTTCAGCTTGTCCACCAGCTCCGACATCTGGCCGAGGAAGCACGGGTACTCCGGCGAGTACTCCGCCAGCAGTTCGGCGGTCGGCCGCGCGGTGTCCGCCAATGCGATCAGGTTGCTCGAGTTGGCGTGCAGGAAGGACTGCAGGTCCTGCGACGCGCCGGTCAGGTCGCCGTAGAGGTTCTGCAGGTTGCCCCGCTGGTCGACCACCGTGCGGGTGGTCGTGGTCAGGTTGTCCAGGCTCTGCACCAGATCCGGCGCGGCCGCGTTCAGGTTGTCCGAGAACTTCGCCAGCTCGCGCAGGTTGGTCTGCAGCTGCGGCAGATGCGGGTTCAGCTCGCCGACGTACTGGCCAAGCTCGCTCAGCGTCTCCCCGAGCGGCTTGCCCCTGCCCTGCAGGGCGGTGGAGATCGCGGTCAGCGTGCTGGACAGCTTCTGCGGCTGCACCGCCTGCAGCACCGGCATCAGATGCTCCAGCGCCTGGTCCAGCTCGACCGCGGGCATGGTGCGGTCCTGCGGGATCACGTCGCCCTGGCGCAGCGTGCGCCCGGACGCGCCGTCCGGGATCTCCAGCGAGACGAACCGCTCGCCGAACAGCGTCTTCGGCAGGAACCGCGCGGACACGTTCTCCGGGATCAGCTTCGCCGACTCCGGGTCCAGCGCCAGCGTCAGGTCGGCGCCGTCGACGGTCGCGGAGATGTTCTGCACCGAGCCGACGATCAGCCCGCGCACCTTGACGTCGGACTGCCGGATCAGCTGGTTGCCCACGTTGCCCGCCTTGAGCGTCACCGTGACGAACGAGCTGAACGACTTGTTGTACAGCGCGATGCTCAGCGTCACCCCGCCCACCACGAAGACCACCAGCGCCAAGCCGAGCAACCGGCGGCGCAACGTGGCCAGCGCACCTCTGCTCATCCCGCGATCCTCACCGACACATCGGTTCCCCAGATGGCGAAACCGATGAAGAAGTTCATTATCGACACCGTGACGATGGTCAGCCGGACCGCACGGCCCACCGCGATACCCACCCCGGCGGGGCCACCGCTCGCGCGGTAACCGTAGTAGCAATGCGAAAGAATGATGAAAACGCTGAATATCAGCACTTTTATGAACGAGTAGAAGACGTCCTGCGGTGGTAAGAACAGGTCGAAGTAGTGGTCATAGGTACCGGCCGACTGGTTGTAGATGTAGATGACCACCATCCGCGACGCCAGGTACGACGCCAGCAGGCCGATCACGTACAGCGGGATGACCGCGACGAACCCGGCGATGATCCGGGTGGTCACCAGGTACGGCAGGCTGGGCACGCCCATCACCTCGAGCGCGTCGATCTCCTCGGAGATCCGCATCGCGCCCAGCTGCGCGGTGAACCCCGCGCCGACCGTCGCCGACAGCGCCAGCCCGGCCACCAGCGGCGCGATCTCGCGGGTGTTGAAGAACGCGGTGAGGAAACCGGTGAACGCCGAGGTGCCGATCGAGTTCAGCGCGGAGTAGCCCTGCAGGCCGACCAGCACACCGGTGAACAGGGTCAGGCCGACCATCACGCCGACCGTGCCGCCGATCACCGCCAGCGAGCCGGAGCCGAAGCTGACCTCGGCGAGCAGCCGCATGACCTCCTTGGTGTACCGGCGGATGGTGCGCGGGGTCCAGGCCAGCGCCCGCGCGTAGAAGGACATCTGGTCGCCGAGCTGGTCGAGCGTCTCCAGCGGCCGGTTCGCGGCCCGTTTCAGGCCCTGGGTGAACGATGCCATCGGTCTAAGCCAGCTTCCCGGGGACGATCTGCAGGTAGATGAGCGTGATCACGAAGTTGACCACGAACAGCAGCAGGAAGGTGATGACAACGGACTGGTTCACCGCGTCCCCGACCCCCTTCGGCCCGCCGGCCGGGTGCAGCCCGCGGTAGGCGGCGACCACGGCGGCGATGAACCCGAAGATCAGCGCCTTGAGCTCACCGACCCACAGGTCCGAGGTCTGCGCGAGGGCGGAGAAGCTGGCCAGGTAGGCACCCGGGGTGCCGTCCTGCAGGATCACGTTGAAGAAGTAGCCACCGAGCACGCCGATCACGCTGACCATGCCGTTGAGCAGCAGCGCGACCAGCATCGAGGCGAGCACCCTAGGCACGATCAGCCGCTGCACCGCGGAGACGCCGAGCACCTCCATCGCGTCGATCTCTTCGCGGATGGTCCTGGCGCCGATGTCCGCGCAGATCGCGGAGCCACCGGCGCCGGCCACGAGCAGCGCGGTGACCAGCGGACTGGCCTGCTGCACGGTGGCCAGCACGCTGCCGGCGCCGGTGTAGGACTGCGCGCCGAGCTGCCGCGCGAGCGAGCCGAACTGCAGCGAGATGACCGCGCCGAACGGAATGGCCACCAACGCGGTGGGCAGGATCGTGACGCTGGCGATGAACCAGGACTGCTGGATGAACTCACGCAGCTGGAACGGGCGCTGGAAGATCCCGCGGATGATGTCGAGGCCGAGCGCGAACAGCTTCCCGGTCTCACGCAACATTCCGATCCCGGGAATCTTGGCCGAAGTGGCCGTTGAGCTCATGCTCCCTCCGCGGGAAGAAGTACGTCGGGAGAACTCATTGCCCACCCGGCCCAGGATCACGCGGCCGCATCCGGTGCGATCCCCCAGGTCTCGCCCCACCGTTGCCCCGCGGTTCCTGCCAGCCGGTATTGGGCAGCTGGGCGACCTCGTCCCGCGGCAGCTCGCCGTGGTGCTGGTTCGGCACCGGCCCGGTCGGGGCGTCCTGCGGCCTGGCGCCGACCAGGTGGTGCGCGTGCACGCCGTACCGCTGCTGCTCCTCCGGGGTGAGGGACTCGATGATCCCTTCCTGCGCCGCGTGCGGCAGCGTGTGCAGGATCTTCATCACCCGGTCCTTGCGGCGGCGCACGCCCGCGCGCTCGGGCAGGCCGGGGGTCGGCTCGATCTGCGGCACCACGCCGCGGACGTCCTCGTCGCCGGAACCGTCCGAATGCCCGGCATCCGCGTCCGCCTGCTCACGCGCCATCTGCGCGGAGTCTTTCTCCTCGGACATGCCGATCGGGCCCAGCCGGCGGCCGTTGAGGAACTGCTCCACCACCGGCTCGTCACTGGTCAGCAGCACCTCGCGCGGCCCGAACATGACCAGCTCCTTGCGGAAGAGCATGCCCAGGTTGTCCGGCACCGTCCGCGCCACGTTGATGTTGTGCGTCACGATCAAGATCGTCGCGTCGATCTGCGCATTCAGATCGATCAGCAACTGACTCAAATACGCCGTACGCACCGGATCCAAACCCGAATCCGGCTCATCGCACAAAATGATCTCGGGATCCAGCACCAGCGCCCGCGCCAGACCGGCGCGCTTGCGCATACCCCCGGAAATCTCACCGGGGAGCTTCATCTCCGCGCCGGCAAGACCGGTCATCTCCAGCTTTTCCAGCACGATCCGCTTGATCTCGGACTCGGACTTCTTGGTGTGCTCCCGCAACGGGAAGGCCACGTTGTCGTACAGGTTCATCGAACCGAACAACGCACCGTCCTGGAACAGCACCCCGAACAGCTTCCGCGTCTCGTACAGCTTGTGCTCGGAGCACGTCACGATGTCCACACCGTTGATCACGCAACGACCGCGGTCCGGCTTCAGCAGACCGATCATCGACTTCAGGAAGACCGACTTACCGGTTCCCGACGGCCCCAGCATCACCGACACCTCACCAGGCGGAAGCGTGAGGCTCACGTCCCGCCAGATGGCCTGCTTACCGAAGGACTTGGTCAGACCCTCGATGACCACCTCGGCACCCATCGCACCTCCCGGAGCTGTTCGGCGTCGACTCGCTCACTTTGGTCTCCTCGCGCACGAAGAGGCCGCGCGATACCGCGTCAACCAGGTGCAACGAGTTGAGTGCGAACAGGTTACTCACGAGTTTTCCACCTTGGCCACCCATCCGCGCATTGTCATCTCGCCGTGACCACAGCGGTGACGCCCGGCCGTCGCCCGCACGCACGGGCTGCACGCTAATGCACCAGAGGCGCGGTCGCAGGTCGTACCGGATAAGAAAAGGGCGGGTACCCGGCCGGGTACCCGCCCTTTTCGGGCATAACAGAGAACTACTTGATGCTGATCTTCGCGCCGGCAGCCTCGAGCTTCTCCTTGGCGGCCTCGGCGGCCTCCTTGTCGACCTTCTCCAGGAGGGCCTTGGGGGCGCTCTCGACGAGCTCCTTGGCCTCCTTCAGGCCCAGACCGGAGACGACCTCGCGGACGACCTTGATGACCTGGATCTTCTTGTCGCCGGCGCCCTCGAGCACGACGTCGAACTCGTCCTGCTCCTCAGCGGCGGCGGCCGGGGCGGCACCCGGGGCGGCGGCCACGACGGCAGCCGGGGCGGCCGCGGTGACGTCGAAGGTCTCCTCGAACTGCTTCACGAACTCGGAGAGCTCGAGCAGGGTGAGCTCCTTGAAAGCGTCGAGCAGTTCGTCGGTGCTCAGCTTCGCCATGGTGGCGTTTCCTCTCTAAAAAGCGAACGCGAGGTTCGGGGTGGTTGGGTTCAGCTCTCGGCTGGTGCTTCGGCCTCGGCGGGGCTGCCGGACTCGGCCTGGCGCTTTTCCTCCAGCGCGGCGGCCAGGCGGGCGACCTGGGACGCCGGCGCCTGGAACAGCGCGGCGGCCTGGGACAGCTTCGCCTTGAACGCGCCCGCCGCCTTGGCGAGCAGGACCTCACGGCTTTCGAGATCGGCAAGCCTGGTGATCTCTTCGACGGTGAGCGGGCGGCCATCCATGTAGCCGCCCTTGATCACAAGCGCGTTGTTGTCCTTCGCGAAGTCACGAAGGGCCTTCGCGGCGTCAACCGGCTCACCCTGGACAAAGGCGATCGCGGTCGGGCCGAGGAAGAGCTCTTCCATGCCCTCGATACCGGCGTCCTCAGCGGCACGCTTGACGAGGGTGTTCTTCGCGACCCGGTACTTGGCACTGGTGCCGAGAGCGCGGCGCAGCTGGGACAGCTGGGACACGGAGAGGCCGGTGTACTCGGTGACAACGGTTGCCGAGCTGTTGCGGAACCGGTCCGCGATCTCGGCGACGGCCGCCACCTTGTCGGGCTTCGCCATGGTCGCCTCCTCTCTTGGCTGTATTGGACAAGAAGGTCGTGCGTCCGATCGCGAGATCGGACGATCCTTCCTGGTGACCGCCGGCGAGAAGGGCCCGAAATGACGAAACGCCCCAGCGCAGTGGGCGCGGGGCGTCTGGGTACGCGCGGGTATGCGCGCGGCTAGAGCCTCGTTCCTCCTGCGCGGGCCGCCCGCCACTGCGAGCCTTCGCTTCCCGCACCAGCTGGCACGGGAAAAACCTGCGGTCTTCGGTAGAACCGCCGACCAGTCTACCTCCCCCTCCCCCACCCCCACGCCCACCCCACCCAAAGCGCGTTTAGCCCGCTAAACGCACTCCGTAGGCATGCTAAGGAGCGTACTTTCACGTGAAAGGCGGGTGCCGAGGTACGACGGTGGGTACCCAGGCGGGCATCATGGGTCACGTGGCTGAGCTAGGACCTGACGAGAACCGGGCCCCGGAGAACCGCGAGCCGGGCGGCGGCGACCTCGAACGCACCGGGGCCGCCGGTGAACCGGCCCCGCTCGACCCCGAGCAGCTTCGCCAGTTCCAGCAGTTCCAGCAGTTCCAGGACTACCTCCGGTTCACCGAAGCACAGCGCCAGGCCGGCGGTGAACTCGTACCGGACCAGCCACAGCAGCCGGTCACCCAGCAGAACTGGCTACCCACCCAGGGTGCCCCGCCCGGCGGGCCGCCGACGGTGCCGCCACCACCGGCGCTCCCCGCCCCGGTACCGAAGGCCCGAGCACCCCGGTGGCTGAAGCGGTTCGGCGGCAAGATGCTCAGCGCACTGCTGCTGCTCGTGGTCCTCAGCCTGGCCGGCCGCTTCGCCTACAACTACTTCTTCCCTGAGGACGATGAGAACCTGCCCGCCTCGATGACCGGCGGCGGCACCTATCACACCAACCAGATCCTCTCCACCGAACCGTACGAGGCCGTCCGCAAGGTCTACGACGCGATCGCCCAGAACAAGTCGGGCAAGAAGGACATGACGGGCTTCGCCTGTGGCCGGTTCAGGGAGGACATCCAGCAGCGGTTCGCGCTGGACGTTCAGGCCATCGACTGCCGCGACGCGGTCCGGAAGCTGACGGACCAGGTCGTGAACCCGCCCGCCTACGCGGAGTCGATGCCGTCCAGCCGGGTCGAACCCCCGCCGGGCAACACCCTGCGGATCGACTCCTGCGACTTCAAGATCGAGGGCGGCCCCGCGCTCGGCGCTTTCACCGTCTCCAGGGTCGAGAACAACCAGTGGCTGATCACCGGGCACGAACCCGGCCCGGCCAAATGCCCTCAGTCGTCCCCATCGCCGACTCGCTAGGCGTTCAGGAACTTCACCAGCGCCTCGGAGAACGCCGGGTCCATCACCGCGGTCAGGTGGTCGCCGGGCACCTTCCGCAGTTCGGCTCCGGAGATCGCGGCGGACAGCCGTTCCGGTTCGGCGGCCAGCGGGTCGGCATCGCCGACCAGCACCAGGGTCGGCACCTTGATCGCGGCCAGCTCCAGCGGACCGGATGTCACGGCACGGGCCAGCGCGGCCAGCGCCTCCCGGTCCGCGCCGAGTGCGTCGGCGAGCGCGCGGAACGGCGCGCTCTGGGGCGGCAGCCCGGCAGTGTCCTCGGCGAGCAGCGCGGTACTGATCATCTCCGGGGTGACCACGCTGGTGTCCACCCCGCCGGAGACGACGATCCCGCGGCCAACCCCGCCGACCACCAGCCGCCGGATCCGCTCGTCGCCGATGGTCACCGCCAGCGCGATGATCGCGCCCATCGAATAGCCGACCAGCGCGACCTCGGCCAGCTTCAGCTCGTCGAGCATCGCCGACACGTCACGCGCCATGGTGTCCTCGCGGTAGCGGTCCTCCTCGTGCGGCTTCGCCGACCGGCCGTGGCCCCTGGCGTCCAGCGAGATCACCGTGAACCCGGCGGTGCGCAGCGCCGCGACCACCCCGGGGCCGATCCAGTTGGCATTGGTGTCGGCCGCGAAACCGTGCTGGAGCACGACTGGCGGGCGCTCGCCGGTCGTGCTCTGGCCCGCCCAGATCGTGTAGTTGAGTTCCAGGCCATCGAACGAGGTGAAGGTCGGCATCACCCCATCAGACACGAAAAGGGCGGCCCCGCGTCGCGCGGGGCCGCCCTTTTCAGCTGAGTCGCCTCAGGCGGTGGCGTCCTCGGAAAGCAGGTTCCGGGTGTGCGCCGGGTCCACCGGGATGCCCGGGCCCATCGTGGTGGAGAAGGTCACCTTCTTCAGGTAACGCCCCTTCGCCGACGACGGCTTCGCCCGCAGCACCTCGTCCAGCGCGGCCGCGTAGTTCTCCACCAGCTTCTCGGTGTCGAACGAGGCCTTGCCGATCACCAGGTGCAGGTTGGCCTGCTTGTCCACCCGGAAGTTGACCTTGCCGCCCTTGATGTCGGCGACGGCCTTGGTGACCGCGGGGGTCACCGTGCCCGTCTTCGGGTTCGGCATCAGGCCACGCGGGCCGAGGATCCGGGCGATCCGCCCGACCTTGGCCATCTGGTCCGGCGTCGCGATCGCGGCGTCGAAGTCGAGCCAGCCACCCTGGATGCGCTCGATCAACTCGTCGGTGCCGACCGCGTCCGCGCCGGCGGCCTCGGCCTCGGCGGCCTTGTCGCCGGTGGCGAAGACGATGACGCGGGCGGTCTTACCGGTGCCGTGCGGCAGGTTCACGGTGCCGCGGACCATCTGGTCGGCCTTGCGGGGGTCCACGCCGAGGCAAATGGCGACCTCGACGGTGGCGTCCAGCTTGACCTTGGAAGTCTCTTTGGCGAGCGACGCGGCCTCGAGCGGTGCGTACAGCCGCTCACGGTCGATCAGCTCGGCGGCCTGACGGTAGGCCTTGCTGCGCTTGGTCATGCTTCTGTCCTAACTGGATAAGAGAACGGATCAGTGTGGTGCGGGCCAGCGCCTGGCCCTCCCACGTGGCGCTCGGCCTTATTCGACCGTGATGCCCATCGACCTGGCGGTGCCGGCGATGATCTTGGCGGCCTGGTCCACGTCGTGCGCGTTGAGGTCGCTCTTCTTGGTCTCGGCGATCTCCTTGACCTGGTCCCAGGTGACCTTGGCGACCTTGGTCTTGTGCGGCTCGCCGGAGCCCTTCTCGATCCCGGCGGCCTTCAGCAGCAGCTTCGCGGCCGGCGGGGTCTTGAGCTTGAAGTCGAACGAGCGGTCTTCGTAGACGGAGATCTCTACCGGCACCACGTTGCCACGCTGCGACTCGGTCGCGGCGTTGTAGGCCTTGCAGAACTCCATGATGTTGACGCCGTGCTGACCCAGCGCGGGGCCGACCGGCGGGGCCGGGTTCGCGGCGCCAGCCGAGATCTGCAGCTTGATGATCGCTGCAAGCTTCTTCTTCTTGGGTGGCATTCCTGTTTCCTATTCACTACATCGTCCCCCGCCGCACCTGCCAGCGGGCGGAGACTGGCGACCGTGAGGAGGCCGTCAGATCTTGGAGACCTGGTTGAACGACAGCTCGACCGGGGTCTCCCGGCCGAAGATCGACACCAGGACCTTCAGCTTCTGCCCGTCCGCGTTCACTTCGCTGATCGTGGCGGGCAGGGTGGCGAACGGGCCGTCCATCACGGTGACCGACTCGCCGACCTCGAAGTCGACCTCGACCGCGGAGCCGCCGCCGAGCTGGGACTCCGCCGAGGCGGCCTCGCCCTTGCCGGCCTTCGCCGGGGCGGCCTTCTCCACCTGCGGGACCAGGAACTTCAGCACCTCTTCGGTGGTCAGCGGCGACGGGCGCGAGGTGGCGCCGACGAACCCGGTGACGCCGGGGGTGTTGCGCACCGCGCTCCACGAGGCGTCGTTGAGCTCCATCCGGACCAGGATGTAGCCGGGCAGCACCTTGCGCTGCACCTGCTTGCGCTGGCCGTTCTTGATCTCGGTGACCTCTTCGGTCGGCACCTCGATCTGGAAGATGAACTCCTCCACGTCCAGGGTCTGCGTCCGGGTCTCGAGGTTGGTCTTGACCTTGTTCTCGTAACCGGCGTAGGAGTGCACGACGTACCAGTCACCGGGCGCGGCGCGCAGTTCGGCGCGCAGCTTCTCGACCGGGTCGACGTCCTCTTCCACGACCGGCTCGGCGGTGGCTTCTTCGGCCTCGTCGGCGTCTTCAGCGTCCGCAGTGCTGTCCGCGCTGGCCGCGCCGTCTTCACCGGCCGTGTCGTCGTCTTCTTCGGTGTCCCCGGCGGCCTCGACCGGCTCGGAGTTCGCTGCGTCTTCGGTGGACTCGGCGGCCTCGGCGGGCGCGGAAGACACCGCCGCGAGCTCCTGCTCGTCGGAAAGGCCGGTCAGGTCCTGACCGGCAACTGAGCCGTTCTCGCCAGCCACGTTCCGTCCTTTCACTTGATCGCTTGCCTTGTTCGTGCTTTCGGTCCTGCCGGCCCGTGCTGCGCCCCTCGGCGCCGGGCACTCAGCCGAACAGCCAGAACACGCCCTTGCGGAACACCCAGTCCAGCCCGGACACCAGCGCAATCATGAAAGCCACGAAGACCAGCACCACGGTGGTGTAGGTGACCATCTGCTTGCGGGTCGGCCAGATGACCTTCCGCAGCTCCGCCCACACCTCGCGGACAAACCGCATCAGGCGAGCGAAGGGAGAGGCCTTCTTGGCCTTGCGGTCCCGCTTCGGCGTCGCCTTCTCCTTGCCACCGGCCTTGACGGGCTTGTCGCCCGACTTGGCCGCCGGACGGGTCTTGTCCCCGTCCGAGTCCTTGGCCTCGCCCGCCTTCCCGGCCGGACGCGCGGAGGCACGGCGCTCACGCCGAGCCGCGGCGGTGACCGGGCGGGAGGGGCGCTTCGGCTCCTCCTTCTCCTGGTCCTTTTCGCCGCTGGCGTCGTTGTCGCTCACGACCACTCCTCCGCCTTCACGAGGCCCTCCCTTGCGAGAGGTCCCTACCGCTTACGTGCTTACGCAGGGGTGACAGGACTTGAACCTGCAACCTGCGGTTTTGGAGACCGCTGCTCTGCCAATTGAGCTACACCCCTTGGAACGGCACTACTCAACACTACCGCCCACTGGACGCATTCCACCCTCCCCGCAGAGCTGCGGGGATGAAGGTCAGGCGTTCCAAGTTCGGCAGTCTACGGCAAGCCGCCGACGGTCTCGCAACCGCGCCCGGCACAACCCCCGCCGATGTCCTACGAAGGTAGCGACACCGAGGCCAAGGCCACGTGTGGCGGTTGACAGCGGACGTGAAAACATGGCTTCCATGGCTACCGATGAACGCGCAGGAGCTGCTCGAGGCCCTCGTTCCCGCATCTCCACCCGGATCGCCGGCATCAAGCCGTCCGCGACCCTCGCGGTGGACGCGAAGGCCAAGGCGCTCAAGGCGGAGGGTCGCCCGGTGATCGGCTTCGGCGCCGGCCAGCCCGACTTCCCGACCCCGGACTACGTGGTCGAGGCGGCCGCCGCCGCGGTGCGCGAGCGCGCCAACCACGGTTACACCGCCGCGGCCGGGCTGCCCGAGCTGCGGGAGGCGATCGCGGCCAAGACGCTGCGCGACTCGGACTACCCGGTGCAGTCCTCGCAGGTGCTGGTCACCAACGGCGGCAAGCAGGCGGTGTACTCCGCGTTCGCGACCATCGTCGACCCCGGCGACGAGGTGCTGCTGCTGGCGCCGTACTGGACCACCTACCCGGAGTCGATCACCCTGGCCGGCGGGGTCCCGGTCCAGGTCACCGCGGACGAGTCGACCGGCTACCTGGTCACCGTCGAGCAGCTCGAGGCAGCCCGCACCGAGCGCACCAAGGTGCTGCTGTTCAACTCGCCGTCCAACCCGACCGGCGCGGTCTACCCGCGGGCGCTGATCGAGGAGATCGGCCGCTGGGCGTTGGAGCACGGCATCTGGGTGATCACCGACGAGATCTACGAGCACCTGGTCTACGACGGTGTGCAATCCGTGTCGCTGCCGGTGGTGGTGCCCGAGATGGCCGAGCAGACGATCGTGCTGAACGGGGTCGCCAAGACCTACTCGATGACCGGCTGGCGGGTCGGCTGGATGGTCGGCCCGCAGGACGTGATCAAGGCGGCGTCCAGCTACCAGTCCCACCTGTGCGGCAACGTCGCGAACGTGTCCCAGCGGGCCGCGCTGGCCGCGGTCGCCGGGCCGCTGGACGCGGTGGCCGAGATGCGCGCCTCGTTCGACGCGCGGCGCAAGAAGATCGTCTCGATGCTGTCCGCGATCCCCGGCATCGAGTGCCCGACCCCGGAAGGCGCCTTCTACGCGTACCCCTCGGTGAAGGCGCTGCTCGGCAAGGAGATCCGCGGCGAGCGGCCCGCCGACACGGTGGCGCTGGCCGACCTGATCCTGCGCGAGGCCGAGGTGGCCGTGGTGCCCGGCGAGGCCTTCGGCACCCCCGGCTACTTCCGGTTCTCCTACGCGCTGGCCGAGGCCGACCTGGTCGAGGGCGTGACCAGGGTGGCGAACCTGCTCGGCGAGGCCCGGTAGTTCCACCGGCAGGTCCCACCGGACCGGGTGAGGCGCTGGCGCGGAAATCTCGCGTACAAAAGGGAGCGTGGCGAAGAAAAGCGGCGGCGGGCTGCTCCTCCTGCTGGTGATCGTGGCCGGCGTGCTCGGGTACGGCTACTTCCGTTCCCAGCAGGGCTCCTCCGCCGAGCCACCGGCGCCGCCCGGTTCCGAAGCCGGTGGCGGTGTCGGCCGCTACGTGGCGCTCGGCGACTCGTACACCTCCGCACCGCGCACCGGCGCGCAGGCCGGTACCCCGGCCGGCTGCCAGCGTTCGGACAACAACTACCCGCACCTGGTCGCCGCCGCGCTCAACCCGGCCGAGTTCGCGGATGTCAGCTGCGGCGGCGCGACCACCGCGCACCTCAGCTCCGCCCAGCAGACCAAGGACGGCACCAACCCGCCGCAGCTGGACGCGGTGAACGAGGCGACCACGCTGGTCACGGTGGGCATCGGCGGCAACGACGTCGGCTTCGTCGCGCTGGCCGGGCAGTGCGCCACCGGCGACCCCGCCGCCGGGCCGTGCAAGGCCAGGCTCACCGCGGGCGGCAAGGACGAGCTGGCCGCCAAGGTGAACGCCACCGCGGCCAAGATCTCCTCGGTGCTCACCAAGATCCACGACAAGGCGCCGAACGCGAGGGTCGTGGTGGTCGGCTATCCGACCATCCTGCCGGACGGCAACGGCTGCTGGCCGTCGCTGCCGATCGGCGCCCCGGACGTGGCCTACCTGCGCGGATCGCTCACCAAGATGAACGCGATGCTGGCCGAGCAGGCGAAGAAGCACCAGGCCGGGTTCGCGGACACCGCGGCGATGACCAAGGGCCACGACCTCTGCGCCGCGTCGGGCACCCGCTGGGTGGAGGGGCTGATCCCGTCCGCGGCCGCGATCGCGCTGCACCCCAACGCGGCCGGTGCGCGCGCGATGGCGGACGCGGTGCGCAAGGTGCTCTAGCCGGGCAGCCGCACCACCGCGGTCGCCTTGCCGAGCACCGCGCGGCCGTCGAACTTCGCGGTCACGTCCACCCGCGCGGTGCCGTCCTCGCGGACCTCACCGATCTTGCCGGTGAACTCGACGGTGGCGCCCTGCTCGTCGTTGGGGACGACCACCGGCCTGGTGAAGCGGACGTAGTAGTCCACGAGCTTGCCGGGATCGGTCAGCCAGTCGGTGACCAACCTGCCACCCATCGCCATGGTCAACATGCCGTGCGCGATCACGTCCGGCAGGCCGACCTCCTTGGCGAACTTCTCGTTCCAGTGGATCGGGTTGAAGTCCAGTGACGCCCCGGCGTAGCGGACCAGCCGGTCGCGGGTGATCCGCACGGTCAGCGAAGGGAGCTCCTGGCCCTTTTCGACACTGCCCTTTTCGACGCTCATGCGTTCTCCCCCCGGACCACGAGCTGGGCGCGGATGCTGCCGATCGCATCGCCGTCTTCGGCCGCGATCTCGGCGCGCACGGTCAGGAAGTCGTTGCCGGCCCTGGCCATGATGTCCTCGATGGTCACCGTCAGCCGCAGCCGGTCCCCCGCGTGCACCGGCCGGGCGTGGCTGAACCGCTGGTCGCCGTGCACCATCCGCGAGTAGTCGAGGCCGAGCTCGGGATCCGAGGCGATCATCTCGAAGGCGGGGGTGTTGACGATGGTGAGGAAGGTCGGCGGCGCGATCACGTCGGGGTAGCCGGCCGCGCGCGCGGCCTCGGGGTCCCGGTAGAGCGCGTTCTCGTCGCCGATCGCGTCGGCGAACTCGCGGATCTTCTCGCGGCTCACTTCGTAGGTACTCGTCGGCGGGTAGCTCCGCCCGATGAATGCGGGGTCCAAGGGCACCCCGGCAGGCTACCGGGGTGCCCTCGGCCTTCTTCGGCTAGCTGTTGAGGACTAGCTGTTGAGCGCCACGCCGTAAGCGCTCAGCGCCTCGCCGACCGGCTGGAAGTACGAGCTCCCGCCGCCCTTGCCGGAGGTGATGCCGAGGCCGACGCTGCCGGAGAACAGGCAACCGCCGGAGTCGCCGGGGTTGACCAGCGCGTTGGTCTGGATCAACTGGTGCACCGAGCCCTCGGCGTAGTTCACCGTCACGTTCAGCCGCTGCACCGAACCCGAGGTCAGCCGGGTGGTGCTGCCGCTCTTGCTGATCTGCTGGCCGACGGTCGCGTTGCCGGCCGAGCTGATCCGCTGGGTGGAGCCGTTCCACAGGGTGACCGCGCCGGGGCCGCTACCGGTGGTGTTGCGGATCAGGCCGTAGTCGTTGGTCGGGAAGCTGGCGCCCTCGGACGGGCCGATGTTCCACTGCGACACCGCGCGGGTGCAGTGCCCGGCGTCCACCACGTAGTTCTGGCCGCCCTTGTTCGTGTTGAAGCCGGCCGAGCAGCGGGTGCCGCCGCCGGTGATGGCCTCGCCGTTGTAGATCGCGGTGTGCATCTCGCCCGCCACCCGCTCGACTCGGACCCGGTCGCCGAGCGTCGCGGCGGCCTGCTGCAGCGCGTCGGTGCCCTTGGCCGCGTCAGCGATGGTCAGCACGATCTGGTTGGCCTTCGGGTCCAGCCCGATCGACGTGTGCGTCACCGCGGGCAGCGCCTGCAGCGCCTCCTGCGCGCCGGCCAGCGCCGCGCTGGAGTGCTTGACCAGCTTGGCCTGCGCGCCGGTCGCGGTCACCTGGTCCGCGGCGGCCTTGTCGAGCACGTTGACCACCGGCTTGGCGGCTTCGTCGAGGTAGCCGTCCGCGGCACGGGCGCCGAGTGCGCCGGTGAGGCTCTGCACGGTTTCGACGCTCGCGGCCTGCACCCGCAACAGCTTGGTGGCGGCGGCTTCGGTGATCTGGGCGTTCGCGGCCAGTGTCGCCACGGCTTCGCGCTGCACCAGGCTCGAGTAGCCCTCGATGGTGGTGGCGGTGGCCGTGGTGGGGGCGAGGAAACCGATGGCCGCCGCGGCGGCCACCAAGGTGGTGGCGGATTGGGCGAACAGGCGTCGTCCTGAGGACGTCTTGCGCATACCGGCAACTCACTTTCGCAGGGAAAGACCAGCGCGAGGGGTGACCACACGCTGGTCACAGTGGGTTAGCCAGGCACAAAGAGCGTGACCGGCACCGGTGAATCCGGTGCACAACAGAGTGATTCGAGTCACGGAGAGCCGGTACCGACTTTCGTCGGTCAGGGCAAAAGATACGTACCGGACATCGCGGTCGTGAATTGCCTACCTACACAAAAACAGGCCACCCCGGCACGGGGCGGCCTGTTCGCGAAGGATCGGGCGCGAGCGCGCGAAGCGCTCAGCGGGTCTCCTTGTGGGTACGGTGCGTACCGCAGTTCGGGCAGAACTTCTTCATCTCCAGGCGGTCCGGGTCGTTGCGCCGGTTCTTCTTGGTGATGTAGTTGCGGTGCTTGCACTCTTCGCACGCCAGCGTGATCTTCGGTCGCACGTCGGTCGCAGCCACGGCAAAGCCTCTCTCTACAAAGCAACTGGTTCCCGCCTGAGCGGGGTTCCAGGCAGCGAGCCACCTGGTTGGTCTGGGGGTTTGACGCCCATTGTAGCGGTGGCCGGACTTGAACCGACGACACAGCGATTATGAGCCGCTTGCTCTACCAACTGAGCTACACCGCCCTACCTACCCACGCGCCCACCGGGGTCCAGGGGGCTTGCCCCCTGGCGGGGGTCTGGGGGCTCGGCCCCCAGAGGGCAGAAGCGAGCGAGCCGGGTTCGCGTTTTCCGCGAACACAGCCCACCCACTCGCGAGCCCCTTTACGGAATCGAACCGTAGACCTTCTCCTTACCATGGAGACGCTCTGCCGACTGAGCTAAAGGGGCGTGCTCTTGAAGCCTCGAAGAGATTACAAGAGGCGGCCGAGACGCTTGAAACCGGGGTACTTCAACAGGAAAACCTCAGGTCAGCAGGGTGAGCACGGTCTCGGCGTGCCGGCCGGGCGAACGGGCGGTGCGGGCCTGGAGCCATGCCTCGAGGCGATCCTCCGGCAGCGGCCGGGAGATCAGGTAGCCCTGCGCCACGTCGCAGCCCATCGCCTCGAGCTGGTCCCTGGCCACGTCCTCCTCGACACCTTCGGCGACCACGGTCAGCCCGAGCGAGTGGCCGAGCTCCACGATGGACCGCACCACGGCGAGGTCGCCGAGCGCGGTGCCCATGCCGAGCACGAAGCTCTTGTCGATCTTCACCTGGTCCACCGGGAGCTGGCGCAGGTAGGCCAGTGACGAGTACCCGGTGCCGAAGTCGTCCACCGCCAGCACGATGCCGAGCGCGTGCAGCTCGCGCAGGATCGGCAGCGCCTTCTGCGGGTCGGCCATCACCCCGGACTCGGTGAGCTCGAAGGTGAGCAGCTCCGGCGGCACGCCGAACTTGTCCAGCGCCCGCACCACCTTGTTCGGGAAGTCCAGGTCGGCCAGGTTCCGCACGGACAGGTTCACCGCCGCGCCGATCCGCAGCCCCTCGTCCAGCCACTTCCTGGTCCGGATCAGCGACTGCTCCAGTACGAACCCGGTGAGCACGCCGATCAGGCCGGCCGCCTCCACCGCCGGCACGAACTCGTCCGGGTCGAGCCTGCCGAACTCCGGGTGCTGCCAGCGGACCAGCGCCTCCACCCCGAGCACGTGCCGGTTCGGCAGCGACACCTTCGGCTGGTAGTGCACGCTGACCTGGCCCTCTTCCACCGCCTGCCGGAACTGGGTGACCAGCTGGAAGCGGCGCATGAAGATCTGGCCCATGCTGGGCACGTAGCCGCGGACCTCTTCGCCGCCGCGAGTGGCCCGCACCGCGACGTCGGCCCGCTGCAGCAGGGAGTCGACGTCCAGCAGCTCGCCGGTCTCTTCGACGGCGGGCGACGCGTAGCCGACCATCGCGTTGGCCTCCACGGTGAGCCGGTCCACCGGATAGGGCGCGGAGAGCTGCACCCGCAGCCGTTCCGCCCGCTCGTGCGCGAGGTCGGGATCGCAGTCCAGCAGCGCGGCGAAGGACGCGCCCTCCAGCCTGGCCAGCGGCACGTCGGAGCCGAGCGCATCCCGGATCCGCCGCCCCGCGGCGAGCACCATCCGGTCCGCCCACGCGTAGCCGAGTGCGTCGCTGACCGTGGAGAACACGTCCAGGTCCACCCGCAGCACCACCATGTTGCGCAGCTCGCGCACCGGTTCGCGGGCGACCTGCCGGAAGCCGGGCCGGTTCAGCAGCCCGGTCAGCGGATCGTGGTAGGCGTCGTGGCGCAGGGTGGCCAGCAGTCGCCGGTTGTCCAGCGACGTGGCCAGGTGGCTGGCCATGGTGCCGAGCAGCTGCACGTCGTACTTGCCGAACCCGCGCCACCTGGACAGCCGGTCGTGCGCCTCCACCACGCCGAGGAGCTGGTTGGCGCTGCGCAACGGCACGACCAACGCCTCCTGCGCGCCGCGGTCGAGCAGCGCGGCCCGGACGTCGGGATTGGCCTCGGTGATCCGGAAGTGCCGGACGTGCGCGCCGGGCAGGCGCAGCAGCGGGTCGTCGGCGGGTGGCTCGCAGGAGGGCAGCGGGTCGCCGGCAACCACCGGGCGCATCGCCTCGGTCGGGTCCAGCCGCAGCCGGAGCACCACCCGGCCGGCAGCGAGCTGATCCTTGATCCGCTCGGCGATGGTGGCCCACTCGCTGATGTCCACGCCGCCGACCAGGTCGTCCGCGCGGCTGGCAGGGCGGGCCGCGGCCTGCTGGCCGGACCTGGCCACCATCAGGCTGACGTCGGAGAGCGCCTCCATGTCCCGCTGTTCGCGCAGCAGGTCCGAGTACGCCCAGTAGAGCGCGGTGAGGCCGAGGAACACGGCCACCACCAGCGGCCACGCCTCCGGGGTGCCGGCGATCACCAGGTAGCCGCTCAGCCCGACCGAGGCGTTCACGAAACCGACCACCAGGATCCGGCCGGTCAGCCGCAGCGCGGTGCCGATCCGCATCCGGCGGCGCAGCACGCGGACCGCGGCGAGCGCGAGCAAGGTGCTGGTCAGCGGCGCGGTCAGGGTGCCGGCCAGCGCGGCGAGCCACGGAATGCCTTCGCCGCCGACGATGTGCGTGACCAGCCCGGCCACCGCGAACGCGCTGGTGATCTCCAGCAGGAAGGCGCCGGCGTTGTAGAGCACCCGGCCGGAGACCTTGCGCGCCAGCAGGGTGCTGATCCCGGCGATCAGGTGCGCGGCCAGCACCACTTCGAAGGGCGCGACGAAGAAACCGATCACCAGCGGGATTTCGGTGAACGAGATGGTCCACGAGATCCCGCTGCGAACGTCCACGTTGATGCCGAGCTGTTCGGCCAGCAGGAAGGAGAGCACCAGGATCGGGCCGATCCACCAGAGGTTCGCCGATCCTTCGAACGGCAGCCACCAGGAGACCGCGGAGGCGGTGATGATGCCGAAGGTGAGCACGGCGAGCGTGTAGATCCTGAACCGGCGTTCGTCGGCCCTCGCCTCACCGGAAGCCCCGGCCGTCGTCGCGCCCGGCGCCATTACCGATCCGTTGGCTGCCGCCGGAACGGGACCGCCAGGCCTGCCACCTGCGTCCGGCATGCAACCTCCCTCCCGCCTGCGAACGAGGGCATCACTGTACCCCGGAGGGCGTACTTCGGGCCCTTTCCGGCCGATATGAGATCAGCTCAGGGTTAACACCACAACAACGGTGCTGACCTGGGCGGACGACCGGGTGAAACAAGAGGGAGATTCGCGTTCGCCTTGGTAGCGCCGGGTAGCCGGATACCGGGGGTGACCGGAACGCCGGAAAGGGCTTGAATAGCACGTTATGAACGTGGATGTGATCGACGACGGGCACGCCACCCGGCTGGGGACCGTCGATCCCCTGCTGCCCGCACCGGAAACCCTGACCGAACGAACCGGCAAGCTCACCGCGGCCGCCGGTGAGTCCACCGGCATCGGCTGCGTCACGCGCACCGAAGTCGCCGCCGACTCCCGTGACGCATTGTGGCGGGCGCTGGTGGAATACCGGCTCGATGTCCGGCTGGCCGGCCCCGATCCCGGTGCCGCACTGGGCGCGCTGCTGGACCGGTGGGAACCCGAGCTGGCAGCGGCCGCGCCGCCAGGGGACTGGGACACCGCGGCCGTGCTGGTCCGGCCGAGCCGTGACTCGGCGGGCTCGGCGGAGTTGCTGCGGCACGGTTTCGCGCCCGTCCGGGTGACCGCGGTGCGCCCGGCCGACCGGCTGGCCGCGGCCGGGCCGCCGGCGACGCCCGGGGTGACCATCCGGCCCGCCGCGCACGAGGACCTCGGCACCGCCGTCCGCCTGCAGCTCGAACTTCAGCGCTACGACGCCCAGTTCGGCCTGATCACGCTGCGGCCCGGCGCCGAGGAGACGATCGCCGCGGAGCTGACCGAACTGCTCGCCCGCGCCGAGCCGTCGCTGTGGATCGCCGAGCTGTACGGGCAGCCGCTGGGCATGCTGCAGGTGCAGCTGCCCGCGGAGACGACCTGGATCCGGGATTCGGTGCGGGCGGAACGGGTCGGCTACCTGAGCGCCCTGCACGTGGCCGAAGCGGCCCGCTCCTCCGGTGTCGGTACCGCGCTGGCTGCACACGCGCACCAGGTGTTCGACGAGGCCGGCGCCGAGGTCGTGCTGCTGCACCACGCGCTGGCCAACCCGCGCTCGACCCCGTTCTGGTACGCGCAGGGCTACCGTCCACTGTGGACTTACTGGTATCGGCGGCCCGCCGCCAGGTAGGAATGCGCTACAAAGGGCTGGCACGAACAGGCGAGCACCACTTCCCGGGAGCCGGATTGACCGAGAACGAAGACACCGCGCCGAGCGCACCGGCCGGGGTCGACACCGAAAAGCCGTCCGCCGCGCGGATGTACGACTGGTATCTGGGCGGCAACCAGAACTGGGCGGTGGACCGCGAGTTCGGCCGGCAGGGCGAGCGGCTCTGGCCCCAGATCAAGCAGGTGGCCAGGCAGAACCGCGAGTTCATGAACCGGGTGGTCAACGCCGCGCTGGACGCCGGGATCCGCCAGTTCCTGGACGTCGGCTCCGGCGTGCCCACGGTCGGCAACGTGCACGAGATCATCCGCGAGAAGCTGCCGCCGGACGAGCGGGCCACGGTGGTCTACGTGGACTACGAGCCGGTGGCCGCGGCGCATTCCACGGTGATCCTGGAACGGGACGGCGCCACCGACTGGGCCGGGCTGGTGCAGGCCGACCTGCGCGAGCCGGCCGCGATCTTCGCCAACCCCACCACCCGCCGGCTGATCGACTTCGACCAGCCGGTCTGCCTGCTGGTCATCGCGGTGATGCACTTCATCGGCGACGACGACCGACCGTCCGAGCTGCTGGCGGATTACCGCGAACGGCTCGCTCCCGGCAGCTGGCTTGCCTTGTCGCACGTGGCCCTCGACGCGGCACCCGAAGAGGGGGCCGCGCAGCTGCGGCGGTTCGCCGAGACCTACAAGAACACCAGCAACCCGGCCTGGCTCCGCACCCGCGAGGAGATCGAGCCGTGGTTCGGGGACTGGCCGCTGCTCGAACCGGGGCTGGTGCACCCGCTGGACTGGCGGCCCAACCGCAAGCCCACCGACCGGCAGCTGGAGGCGCGCCCGTACTTCTGGTGCGGAGTGTCCCAGCAGCCCAAGCGGGACTGACTTTAGTCCTGTTTTGTTCCCGGAGTGGCGCTCGCTATCGGCGAACAACCTGCGGAAACAAACTCGCTCCCGGCGAAGTTGAGCTAGACAGACTCAACCTCGTGAGGAGCACTCCGATGAGCGAAACACGGCTCCTGCCGGTACTGCCCATAGATGAAGACGTCGTGCTGCCCGGCATGGTCGTCCCCCTCGAACTGGCCGAGCCCGAGGTGCGGGCGGCGGTCGAGTCCGCACAGGCCAAGGCGCCGGGCGGGGCCGCCTTCCCCGGCATCCGCTCGGCCGCGCAGAGCAAGGCTGAGGTGCTGATCGTGCCGCGGGTGCACGGCGAGTACGCCGAGCTCGGCACCGTAGCGACCATCGAGCGAATCGGCCGGATTCCCGGCGGGAAGTCCGCCGTGCTGCTGCGCGGCACCCGCCGCGCCACCGTCGGCGGCACCGGCGAAGGGCCGGGAGCGGCACGCTGGGTCGAGGCCACTGAAGCCGCCGAGATCAGCGACGAACGCGCCGAGACGCTGGCCGGTGAGTACAAGTCGGTGGTCATCTCGGTGCTGCAGCAGCGCGGCGGCTGGCAGATGATCGACGCGGTGCAGCAGGTGGAGGACCCGTCCGCGGTCGCCGACCTTGCCGGCAACGCGCCGTACCTCAGCGTCGAGCAGAAGCTCGAGCTGCTGCGTGCGCTGGACGTGGCGAGCAGGCTGGAGAAGGCCCTCGAGTGGAGCCGGGAGCACCTGGCCGAGCTGGAGGTCAGCGACACCATCCGCAAGGACGTCGCGGAAGGCATGGAGAAGCAGCAGAAGGAGTTCCTGCTGCGGCGCCAGCTGGAGGCGATCCGCAAGGAGCTGGGTGAGCTGGACGGCAGCGGCGGCGAGGAGGCGGACTACCGCGCCCGCGTCGAGGCGGCCGAGCTGCCCGAGCACGTCCGCAAGGCCGCACTGTCCGAAGTGGACAAACTGGAGCGGACCTCCGAGCAGTCGCCGGAGGGCGGCTGGATCCGCACCTGGCTGGACACCGTGCTGGAGATGCCGTGGCAGACGCGGACCACCGACGTGCACGACATCGCCGGTGCCCGCGAGGTGCTGGACACCGACCACGCCGGGCTCGACGACGTCAAGGAACGGATCATCGAGTACCTGGCGGTGCGGGCCCGTCGCGCCGAATCGGGCAAGGGCCAGGTCGGCGGACGGCGTTCCGGGGCGGTGCTGGCGCTGGTCGGCCCGCCGGGCGTCGGCAAGACGTCGCTCGGTGAGTCGGTGGCCAAGGCGATGGATCGCGAGTTCGTCCGGGTCGCACTGGGCGGCATCCGCGACGAGGCCGAGATCCGCGGGCACCGGCGCACCTACGTGGGCGCCATGCCGGGCCGGATCGTGCGGGCGATTAGAGAAGCCGGCTCGATGAACCCGGTGGTACTGCTGGACGAGGTGGACAAGGTGGGCGCGGATTACCGGGGCGACCCGACCGCGGCGCTGCTCGAGGTGCTGGACCCGGAGCAGAACCACACCTTCCGCGACCACTACCTGGAGGTCGAGCTGGACCTCTCGGACGTGGTGTTCCTGGCCACCGCGAACGCGCTGGAGACCATCCCGGGGCCGCTGCTGGACCGGATGGAGCTGGTCACCCTGGACGGCTACACCGAGCACGAGAAGGTGACCATCGGCCGCGACCACCTGCTCCCCCGCGAGCTGGAACGGGCCGGCCTCGGCGACCAGGACGTGCGGTTCACCGACCCGGCGCTGAGCCGGATCGCCGCCGAGTACACCCGCGAGGCGGGAGTGCGCGACGCGAACCGGACCATCGCGAAGGTGCTGCGCAAGGTGGCCACCAAGGTCGCGCTGGACGAGCTGGAGCTGCCGGTCACGGTGGACGCCGGCGATCTGGAGGGCTACCTGGGACGGCCGCGGCACGTGCCGGAGTCCTCGCTGCCCGAAGGCAGCCAGCGCACCGCGATTCCCGGGGTGGCAACGGGGCTGGCGGTGACCGGCGCCGGCGGTGACGTGCTCTACATCGAGGCGTCGCTGGCCGACGCGGAGTCCGGCCCGACCGGGCTGACGCTGACCGGGCAGCTCGGTGACGTGATGAAGGAGTCGGCGCAGATCGCGTTGTCCTACCTGCGGTCCCGGGGAGCCGAGCTGGAACTGCCGGTCGGCGACCTCAAGGAACGCGGCATCCACGTGCACGTGCCGGCCGGCGCGGTGCCGAAGGACGGCCCGTCCGCCGGGGTCACCATGACCACCGCGTTGGCGTCGCTGCTGTCCGGCAGGCTGGTCCGGTCGGACGTGGCGATGACCGGTGAGGTCTCGCTGACCGGGCGGGTACTGCCGATCGGCGGGGTGAAGCAGAAACTGCTCGCCGCGCACCGGGCCGGGATGACCACCGTGGTGATCCCGCAGCGCAACGAGCCGGACCTGGACGACGTGCCGGCCGAAGTGCTGTCCCAGCTCGAGGTGCACCCGGTGGCGAACGTCCGCGAGGTGCTGGCGATCGCGCTGGAGCCGGCCGCCGCCGCGGTCCCCCAGGCCGCCTGACCGCAAATAGCCGGCTTTTTGCCCTTGGGTACACGGGGCAAAAAGCCGGCTATTTGCCCTAGGTATACGGCGAGTAGGCGACTTTTTGCCGTACCGACCTTCGTCGGAAGTTCATCTCCGCGCCGGTCCCGCGCGGTTCTGCCGCCGTACCCTCCGAGCCGTTCCCACCACCGGTCGTAACGGAGGCAGCAGTGGACAGGCGGAACTTCCTTCGCGCAGCAGTGCTCGGCGCGGGCGTCACCGCGTTCGGCAACACCCTCACCCCCTCGGCGCTGGCGGCACCGGCGCAGAACGGACCCAGCCCCTACGGCCCGCTCCAGCCGGCGGACGCCAACGGGGTGCAGCTACCGAACGGGTTCACCAGCAGGGTGGTAGCCAGATCCGGCCAGCAGGTGGCCGGGTACACCTGGCACAACGCGCCGGACGGCGGCGCGGTGTTCGCGGACGGCAGCGGCTGGATCTACGTGTCGAACTCCGAGGTCACCCCCGGCGGCGGCGCCAGCGCGCTCAAGTTCGACTCCAGCGGCAACATCACCGGCGCCTACCGGATCCTGGGCGGCACCAGGCAGAACTGCGCCGGCGGCGCGATGCCGTGGAACAAATGGCTCTCCTGCGAGGAAGTCGACCTCGGTTTCGTGTACGAGACCGACCCGCACGGCCCGGCGTCCGCCGCCGTGCAGCGGCCGGCGATGGGCAGGTTCAAGCACGAGGCCGCGGCCGCGGACCCGGTGCGCAAGGCCATCTACCTGACCGAGGACGTCTCCGACGGCTGCTTCTACCGGTTCGTCCCGAACACCTGGGGCGACCTCTCCAGCGGCAGCCTGCAGGCGCTCAAGGCGGGATCGGCCACCTCCGGCTCGTTCACCTGGGGCACCGTCGGCGACCCGGACGGCTCACCGACCGCGACCCGCAACCAGGTGTCCGGCGCGAAGCGGTTCAACGGCGGCGAGGGGCTGCACTACGCGAACGACACGGCCTGGTTCACCACCAAGGGCGACAACCGGGTCTGGCAGCTGAACCTGGCCAACAGCACCTACGAGCTGGCCTACGACGACTCGCTGGTCAGCCCCGGCAGTGCGCCGCTGACCGGGGTGGACAACGTCACCGGGACCGTCTCCGGCGACCTGTTCGTCGCCGAGGACGGCGGCAACATGGAGATCTGCATCATCACCCCGGACGACATCGTCGCGCCGTTCCTGCGGATCACCGGGCAGAGCGGCTCGGAGATCTGCGGCCCGGCGTTCACCCCGGCCGGTAACCGGTTGTACTTCTCGTCCCAGCGCGGCACTTCCGGCTCGTCCAGCGGCGGCATCACCTACGAGGTGACCGGCCCCTTCCGCAGTTAACCCCCTATGTCCGTGAAGGTGCCCTTGCCTACCTTCAAAGTAGGCAAGGGCACCTTCACGGACTTCAGCGGGTTTCAGCGGGTGCGGGGGATGACTTGGGTGCGGTCCGGGTCGTCCTGGTCGTCCCGTGGCGGGCGGGAGCGCTCGCGGAGGCGGACCACCACGAAGGCCACCACCGCGACCGCGACCAGGCCGATCACCGCGTACTGGAAGAAGCCGGCGTACTCGTCCACCACGTGCCAGTTCTCGCCGAGCAGGTAGCCGGCCACCACGAACAAGGTGTTCCAGATCAGGCTGCCCAGCGTGGTCAGCGACAGGAACTTCCAGAACGGCATCCGCTCGATCCCGGCCGGCAGCGAGATGAGGCTGCGGAAGATCGGCACCATCCGGCCGAAGAACACCGCCTTGGTGCCGTGCTTCGCGAACCAGGCTTCGGTCTTGTCGAAGTCCGAGGCCTTGACCAGCGGGATCTTCGTCATCAGCGCCCTGGTCCGGTCCCGGCCGAGCAGCCTGCCCAGCAGGTAGACGATGATCGCGCCGAGCACCGAGCCGACCGTGGTCCAGACCAGCGCGCCGACAAGGCTGAAGGTGCCCTGGCTCGCGGAGAAACCGGCCAGCGGCAGCACCAGCTCACTGGGGATCGGCGGGAACAGGTTGTCCAGGCCGACGATCACCGCCGCTCCCGGACCACCGAGGGTGTCCATCAGTGACACCGCCCAGCCGGCCAGCCCGCCCATCGGCTCGGTGGCGGTGTCGGTGAGTTGTGTGATCATCACGGCCTTCCCTGGTCGTCGTCCATGACAACGAACCTAGAAATCGGCCGGGTTCCGGACCATGGGGTGAGCTGTCCCATATGTCTGATGTGCACCACACCCGGCACCTGTGGAAAACCGCAGTACCACTCCGGACCACCCCGGCTAACCTGCCCGTATGCCGCCCTACGTCAGCCGCGCCCTGCGCAAAGCGGTGCGCACCACTGCCGGGCTGACCATCGGCGGCCTCACCGCGTTCGCCGAACTCGCCTTCGTCCTCGTCACCGGGCCCGTGCTGGCGGTGCCGCCGGCCCGCCGTGCGATCTTCGCCAAGGCCAGGCTGATCGCCGAGTTCGAGCGCCGCAGGCTGGCGAAGTACCTCGACGTCGAGACCCCGGACGACTACCCCGGCCGCCGGGCCTGGCAGTACCTGGCGGTGCGCTGGCTGATCGGCTGGCTCGGCATCGGCGTGCTGGTGCTGATCGCGGCGGGCGCGGTCACCGGCCTGATCATGGGCTGGCAGGTGATCAACGGGCGACACATGGGCGGCGGGCAGGGGGAGGCCAGCTGGTACGACCCGATCACGCTGGCCCTGTTCGGCGGGCTGCTGATCTTCGTCACGCTCCAGGGCTTCATCGGGGTGGTCGGGCTGGACCGGAAGCTGGCCGTCCGGCTGCTCAACCCCGGCGGGCAGGAACTGCTGCGCCGCCGGGTCACCGAGCTGGCCACCAGCAGGGCCGAGGTGGTCGAGGTGGTGAACGAGGAGCGCCGCCGGATCGAGCGCGACCTGCACGACGGGGTGCAGCAGCGGCTGGTCGCGCTCGGCATGCTGCTCGGCCGCGCCCGGCGGGCCAAGGAGCAGGAGCACGCGGACGAGCTGCTGCGCCAGGCGCATCTGGAGTCCCAGCTGGCCCTGAACGACCTGCGGGAGGTCACCTGGCGGGTGTACCCGATCGCCCTGCACGAGGCCGGGCTGCACACCGCGCTGGAGGCTCTGGCCGAACGGTCCAGCCTGCCGGTCCGGTTCCGCTACGAGCTGGCGCGCCGCGCGGACATCGCGGTCGAGACGGTGGCCTACTTCGTGGTCTCCGAGGCCGTCACCAACGCGATCAAGCACGCCGGCGCCACCCTGGTCGAGATCGAGGTGCGGCAGAGCGGGACCATCATCACCGTGCGGATCATCGACGACGGCGCCGGCGGCGCCGACGCCTCCGGCAGCGGGCTGTCCGGGCTGGCGCGGCGGGTCGCCGCGGCGGACGGCCGGTTCACAGTGGACAGTCCGGCCGGCGGGCCGACCACGATCACCGCGGAGCTGCCGTGCGGGTGATTCTCGCCGAGGACTCCACCCTGCTCCGGGAAGGGCTGATCCGGCTGCTGGCCGAGGAGGGGCACGAGGTGCTCGCCGCGGTGGGCGACGCCGCGGCGCTGCTCGCCGCGACGGAGGCGCACCGGCCGGACGTGGTGGTCACCGACGTCCGGATGCCGCCGTCGCACACCGACGAGGGCCTGCGCGCGGCGCTGGAGATCCGCACCCGCTGGCCCGACGTTGGCGTGCTGGTGCTTTCGCAGTACGTGGAGAAGCGCTACGCGACCGAGCTGATCACCGGCGACGGCGGCCGCGTCGGCTACCTGCTCAAGGACAGGGTGGTCCAGGTCGGCGAGTTTCTGGACGCACTGGAACGGGTCGGCGCCGGCGGCGCGGCCTTCGACCCGGAGGTGGTCCGCCGGCTGCTGGCCCGCACCACGCACAGCGACCCGCTGGCGAAGCTGACCACGCGTGAACGGGACGTGCTGGAGAAGATGGCCGAAGGCCACACCAACGCGAGCATCGCGGCCGCGCTCTACGTTTCCCAGAGCGCGGTGGAAAAGCACGTCAACGCCATCTTCGACAAGCTCGGCCTGCAGCACGCCACCGGCTACAGCCGCCGGGTGCTCGCGGTGCTGCGCTACCTCGGTTCGTGAGCACGGGGCTCATTTCAGCGCCAGCATGGCGATCGCGGCACCGGCGAAGAGCAGCCCCGCGACCTGCCGCCGGTTGACCCGCTCGGACAGCAGCACCAGCCCCAGCACCACCGGGATCGCCGGGTAGAGCGCGGCCAGCACGGTGGCCACCGACATCAGCTGGCGGTGCGTCGCGGCCAGGTAGAGCAGGGTGGCCGCGGTGCCGATGGCGCCGGCCGCGAGCACCCCGCCGAGCGACCGGCCCGGCAGCCGCCACGGCGCCCGGCCCGCCGCCACCATCGGCAACAGGGCCAGCACCGACACGATCCGGCTGAGCGCCACCGGCCACAACCCCGCCTCGACCGGAATCCGCGAGATGGCGAGGAAATGCGCGGCGAACCCGACACCGGCGATCAGCGCGTGGCCGATACCGCCCCGGCTGCCGGTGCCGTCGGTGTTGTTGGCCCCTTGGGAGACAAGCCAAATCGCCGGCAACGCGAGCACGATCCCGGCCAATGCCACCGGCGCCGGGCGTTCACCGAGAAAGGCCAGCCCGATCAGCACCGGCAGCGCCACCGCGCCGACGTCGCTCAGCGGCACGACCACGCTCATCGGCCCGTTTCCCATGGCACGGAATAGAAAACCCACGCCGACCGCGGTACCGACCCCGGACAGTGCAGCCCAGGCCCACGCCCCCGCGCTGAACGGCGCGGCCGTCGCGAAGGGCAGCACGAGCAGGCTCACCGCGGTACCGCCGAGCTGCGCGTACAACGCGACGGTAAGTCCGTTCACCCGCCGGGAAAACACCCCGCTGAGGAAGTGCGACGTGCCGAAGCACACCGCCGACGTCAACGCCAGCACTTCACCATGCATGACTCATGCATAACATACCACCCGCGCCCCCGCTACCCGTCCCTGGAACGGCGGGTCAGGCGCGGCCGCGGCGCCACTCGTGGGCGAGCAGCCAGGCGAGGTACAGGCCGCCGATCGCGCCGGTCGCGATGCCGACCGGCAGCTGCGTCGGCGAGAACGCCCGCTGCACCACGAAGTCGCTGAGCACCAGCAGGAACGCGCCCATCAGCGCGGAGGCCACCAGCGCCGGCCCGGCCGCCTTGGTCAGCCGGCGCGCCAGCTGCGGCGCGGCCAGCGCCAGGAAGGTGATCGGCCCGGCCGCCGCGGTGGCGATGGAGACCAGCATGACGCTGACCACGATCAGCACCAGCCTGGACCGCTCCGCCGGCACGCCGAGCGCTTTCGCCTTGTCGTCGCCGAGTTCCAGCATGGCCAGCCGCCTGCCGTAGTAGAACGCGATCGGCAGCAGGACGGCGATCCCGATGCCGACCGGCTCGGCGTGCTCCCAGCCGCGCCCGTTGAGCGTGCCGACCAGCCAGGTCTGCGCGGCCAGTGCCTCCTGCAGCGAAGCGCGGGTGAGCAGATATCCGTTGACCGACACCAGCATCGCGCCGACACCGATGCCGACCAGGATCAGCCGCAGCCCGTGCACCCCGTTCTTGTAGGCCAGCAGGTAGAGCACGATCGCGGTGCCGATCCCGCCGGCCAGCGCGCCGCCGGCCACCGCGAACATGCTGCCGTTGAGCACCACGATCACGATCAGCGCGCCGGTCGAGGAGCCGAAGGTGAAGCCGATGATGTCCGGACTGCCCAGCGCGTTGCCGGAAACGCTCTGCATGATCGCGCCGCTGACCGCGAGCGCGGCACCGACGAACAACCCGGTCAGCAGCCTGGGCAGGCGCAGGGTGGTGACCACGAAGTCGGCACCGGGCGGGCCGTTGCCGACCAGGGTCTGCAGCACCTCGGTCACCGAAAGCTGGTAGTCGCCGGTGGTCATCGCGACGGTGCCGATGGCGAGCACCGCGACCAGCAGGGCGAGGCAGATCGTGAGCATCCTGGCGGTCAGCCGGAGCGACAGCAGGTCGCCCGGCGTGCGCAGCACCCGCTGCCGGGTCCCAGTGGGCCCAGTGGACCCAGTGGGCTCCGTCTTCACAGTCTTCACGGCGCTCACAGCCTGGCCAGCTTCCGGCGGC
This sequence comes from Amycolatopsis nigrescens CSC17Ta-90, assembly GCF_000384315.1. GTDB lineage: Bacteria > Actinomycetota > Actinomycetes > Mycobacteriales > Pseudonocardiaceae > Amycolatopsis > Amycolatopsis nigrescens. Next base: position 2,825,585 of record NZ_ARVW01000001.1, read on the forward strand.
GGCAGAGCAGGATGAACACCGGCGCGCCGATGAACGCGGTGACGATGCCGACCTCCAGTTCCTCGGTGTCGCTGAGCATCCGGCCGATCACGTCCGAGCCGATCAGCAGCATCGGCGCGAGCACCATCGAGTAGGGCAGCACCCACCGCTGGTCCGGCCCGACCAGCAGCCTGGCCACATGCGGCACGGCCAGCCCGACGAAGGACAGCGGTCCGGCCGCGGCGGTGGCCGCCCCGCAGAGCAGGGTCACCGCCACCGCGCCGAGCAGCCTGGTCATGCCGACCCGCGCGCCGAGCGCCTTGCCGGCCTGCTCGCCCAGCGCGAGCGCGTTCAGCGGACGGGCCTGCGCCAGCGCCAGCACGATGCCGACCAGGATGAACGGGGCCACCTGGTACACCACGTCGATCTTGCGTCCGGCCAGCGAGCCCACGTTCCAGAACCGGAAGGAGTTGAACGCGGTCGGGTCGAGCAGCAGCACGGCCTGGATGAAGGCGAACAGCACCGCGGTGATCGCGGCACCGGCCAGCACCAACCGTTCCGGGGTGGCCGAGCTGCGCCCGGAGGTGCCGAGCACGTAGACCACGACGGACGCGATGGCCGCGCCGGCGAAGGCGAACCAGACGTACCCGGTGATGGTGCCGACGCCGAGGAAGCCGATCGCGACGACCACCGCGGCGGAGGCGCCCATGGTCACCCCGAGCAGGCCGGGATCCGCGAGCGGGTTGCGGGTCAGCGCCTGCATCAGCGCGCCTGCCAGGCCGAGCGCCGCGCCGACCAGCAGGCCGAGCACCGCCCGCGGGATGCGGAGGTCGTGGATGATGATCGCGTCGCTGGAGCCGTCGTTGTGCCACAGCACGTCCCAGGTGGCGCTGAACGGGATGTCCCTGGTCCCGATCCAGATGCTGACCAGGCAGATCAGTACCAGCACGGCGATCGCGGCCAGCAGGCCGAGCGCGCGTAACGACTGCGCCCTGGCGAGCTTGGGCGCGGTGGTCCGGACCGCCACCGGTGACCTCCTCGCACACGAATCCGAAGTTTTCTTAGACTAGCCTTACCTATCTGGACGGCCGACGGAAGGTGGCAGCGTGCGCGGTGGGAATCCGGAAGCACCGCGAGCGGGTGGTGTCCTCCGCGGCGCCATCTCCGGCCAGCGGAGGCAGGTCGTACTCGCCTCGGTGCTGGCCGCCGGCCACCAGGGCGGCGAGGCGCTGGTGCCGGTGGTGATCGGCCTGGTGATCGACAGCGCGGTGGCCACCGGCTCGGCGGCCGACCTGGTGCGCTGGCTGATCGTACTGGCCGCGGTCTTCGCCATGTTGTCCTTCAGCTATCGGTTCGGCGCGCGGGCCGCCGAACGCGCCGCCGAACGCGCCGCGCACGAGCTGCGCGTGCGGCTCAGCGAACGCGTGCTGGACGCCCGCGGCGGCGCGGAAACCGGGCACCTGCCCGGCGCGCTGGTGAACATCGCCACCGGGGACGCCAAGCGGGTCGGCGGGGTCAACGGGGTGCTGCCGTTCGGCATCGCCGGGCTGACCGGGCTGCTGGTCAGCGCGATCGCGCTGCTCCGGATGTCCGTGCCGCTGGGCCTGCTGGTGCTGCTGGGCACGCCGCCGCTGCTGTACCTGGCGCACCTGATCGGCAAGCCGCTGGAGCGGCGCAGCGGGGTGGAGCAGGAACGCGCCGCGCACGCCTCCGGTATCGCCGCCGACCTGGTGTCCGGGCTGCGCGTGCTCAAGGGCATCGGCGCGGAGTCCGCGGCGGTGTCCCGGTACCGGCGCACCAGCCGCGACTCGCTGGCCGCGACCCTGCGCTCGGCCCGCGCGCAGTCCTGGCACGACGGCGCGATCCTGGCGCTGACCGGGGTGTTCATCGCGATCGTCGCGCTGGTCGGCGGCAGGCTGGCGGCCTCCGGCGCGATCAGCGTCGGTGACCTGGTGGCCGCGGTCGGGCTGGCCCAGTTCCTGATCGGGCCGTTCCACATCTTCGCCTACGCCAACGGTGAGCTGGCCCAGGGCCGGGCGTCCGCGGCGCGGATCGCGGACGTGCTGGCCGCCGAGCCCGCGGTGCGCCCCGGCGACGGCGAGCTGCCGTCGTCGATCCTCGGCCGCGTTCGACTTTCCGGGGTCAGCCACGGGATCCTGCGCGACGTACGGCTGGAGGTGGCGCCGGGCGAACTGGTCGGCGTGGTGGCCACCGACCCCGCCGGCGCCACCGATCTGCTGGCCTGCCTCGGCCGCGAGGCCGACCCCGGCTCCGGCGCGGTCGAGCTGGACGGGGTAAATCTGTCCACTGTGGACCCCAATGTGGTCAGGGGCGCGATACTGGTCGCCGCGCACGACGCCGACCTGTTCGAAGGCACCCTGCTGGAGAACGTCAGCGCCGCCGCGAACGGCTCGAACGTGCACCGGGCGATGGCCGCCGCCACCGCCGACGAGGTCGCCGAAACCCTGCCGCACGGCGAAGAAACCCGGCTCACCGAACGCGGCCGGTCGCTCTCCGGCGGCCAGCGGCAGCGGGTCGCACTGGCAAGGGCACTGGCCGCGAACCCGCCGGTGCTGCTGGTGCACGATCCGACCACGGCGGTGGACACCGTCACCGAGGCGCGGATCGCGGCCGAGATCGCGGACCTGCGGCGCGACCGCACCACCATCATGGTGACCACCAGCCCGGCCCTGCTCGCGGTAACCGACCGGGTGCTGGTGCTCGACGGCGGCCACCTCACGGCCGAGGGCAAGCACGCGGATCTGGTGCACGACAACGCTTCCTACCGAGCGGCGGTGCTCTCATGACGACCACACCGGAACGCGCGCTGCTCCCGATCGCCTCCGGGGCCAGGACCCGCGCGGTACTCGGCGAGCTGCTCCGCCCCCGTCGCGCCCTCGCGGCAGGCGCGTTCGCCACCCTGTTCGCGGCCACCGGCATCGGCCTGCTCACCGCTCCCCTGCTCGGCCGCATCGTCGACGTGGTCGCCTCCGGCAGGCTCGCCGAAGCGATCACCTTCCCGGTGGTGGCGCTGGTCCTGGTGGCCATCGCGCAGGGCGCGGCCACCGCCTGCGGCATCGCGCTGACCGCACGGCTCGGCGAAGGCATGCTCGCCGAGCTGCGGGAGAAGTTCGTGGCACGCGCCCTTTCCCTGCCGCTGGGCCAGGTCGAGCTGGCCGGATCCGGTGACCTCACCTCGCGGGTGACCAGCGACGTCACCGTGATCGCCCGCGCGGTCCGCGAGGCGCTGCCGGAACTGGGCCGCTCGGTGCTGACCATTGTGCTCACCCTGGGCGGGCTGGCCGTGCTGGACTGGCGATTCCTGCTGGCCGCGCTGCTCGCCGCACCCATCCAGCTGCACACCGTGCGCTGGTACCTGCGACGCGCGGTTCCGCTCTACGCCGCGCAGCGGGTCGCCGTCGGCGAGCAGCAGCAACAACTCCTGGACACCGTGGGCGGCGCCAGGACAGTGCGGGCGTTCCGGCTGGCGGACGACCACGTGGCCAGGGTGACCCATCGCTCGAACGCGGCGGTCACCCTCGCGCTGCGCGGCATCCGGCTGGTCACCCGGTTCTTCGCCCGGCTCAACCTGGCCGAATACATCGGGTTGTCCGCGGTGCTGGTGGCCGGTTTCCTGCTGGTCCGCTCCGGTGGCGTGACGATCGGCACGGCGACCGCGGCGGCGCTGTACTTCCACAGCCTGTTCAACCCGATCAACGCCGCACTGGCGCTGGTGGACGACGCGCAGGCCGCAAATGCGAGCCTGACCAGGCTGATCGGGGTCTCGGACCTGCCCGTCGAAGCGGAACCCGAGCGGCCGGCGACGCCGGCGAGCTCGTCGATCGAGGTCGCCGGCGTCGGACACGCCTACGTCGACGGGCACGAGGTGCTGCACGACGTGCACCTGGAAATCGCGCCGGGGGAACGGGTCGCGCTGGTCGGCGCGAGCGGGGCCGGCAAGACCACGCTGGCCAAGCTGATCGCCGGCATCCACCGTCCCTCGCACGGTTCGGTTTCGCTCGGCGGTGTCCCGCTGGCCGAGCTGGGCCCGGCCGAGACCAGGCGCACGGTGGCGTTGATCAGCCAGGAGGTGCACGTGTTCGCCGGGCCGCTTGCCGACGACCTCCGGCTGGCCGCGCCGGAGGCCACCGAGGACGAGCTGCGCGGCGCGCTGGATCGGGTCGGCGCGCTGGGCTGGGCCACCGCGCTGCCCGACGGACTGTCCACTGTGGTCGGTGACGGCGGGCACCGGCTGACCGTCACCCAGTCCCAGCAGCTCGCGCTGGCCAGGCTGATCCTGGCCGACCCGCCGGTGGTGATCCTGGACGAGGCCACCGCCGAGGCCGGCAGCGCCGGGGCCAAGGTGCTCGAAGGGGCGGCCTCGGCGGCGCTGGCCGGCCGGACCGGGCTGGTCGTGGCGCACCGGCTCACCCAGGCCGCGACCGCGGACCGGGTGGTGGTGCTGGACGCCGGCCGGGTGGTGGAGAGCGGCAGCCACGCCGAGCTGGTCGCCGCCGGCGGCCGGTACGCCGCGCTGTGGACGGCGTGGTCGGACACCCGGCAGGACTGACACGCACCCCCGTCAGCAGAGCGCCGTCTCGACCGCCTTGCGCACATCGGCCACCTTGTTGTCCTTCAGGTGCCCGTTGACCACCACGAACGCCGAACGTCCGTCCTCGGTGGCCAGGGTGAAAGAGTCGAAGCCCGGCATGTTGCCGGAATGGCCCCACGCCACGCCGCCGCAGGGCAGCGGGACCTCCCGGATCCCGAGGCCGTAGTTCGGGCCGACCGCAGGCACCGTCTCGCGCATTTCCGCGAGCATCTCGGGGCGCAGCACCTTGCCGTCCAGCAGCGCACGCGCGAAACGCGTCAGGTCAGGGCCGGAGGAGACCATCGAGGCCGCTGCCCCGGGAATGCTGGGCTCCAGCTCGGTCACGTCGGCGACCGGCCGGCCGGGGAAGGCGTAGTAGCCGTGCGCGTGCGGACCGCGGATCCGCTGCTCGCCGGGCTCCGGATAGCTGGTCTGCCATAGGCCGAGCGGCCGGATCAGCCGGTCGGTGATCTCGTCGCCGACGTCGTTGCCGCTCACCGCTTCGACCAGCATGCCGAGCAGGATGTACCCGGTGTTGGAGTAGGCCCAGCCGGCGCCCGGCTCGAACAGCGGCGGATGGCTCAGCCCGATCCGGACCAGTTCCTCCGGCCGCCACGGGTGCTGGCTCGCCTCCGGGTCTTTCAGCAGCTCCTCGGTGTAGTCGGCCACCCCGCCGGTGTGCTGCAGCAACTGCCGCACGGTGATCTTGTTCCCGTCGTAGCCGTTGCCCTGCACCAAACCCGGCAGGTACTGCTCGATCGGTGCGTCCAGTTCCAGCTTGCCCTCACCGGCCAACTGGAGCACCACGGCGGAGACGAACATCTTGGTGTTGCTGGCCACCCTGGCCCGGTCCCATGGCCGGATCGGCCGGTCGGTCCCCAGTTCCCCGGTACCGCTGGTGACCGTCCAGCTCCCGCGGCGGCCGTTGGCGAAGACCATCGCGCCCGGCGCCCCCTGCGCGACGAAACCGTCCACGATCGCCTGGGTACCGGCCTTTCCGCCGATTGGCTCCACGGCCCCCGCTGACCCGACGGTTCCGGCTGTCGCGCAACCGACCGCCAGTGCCAGCGAACCGGCGATCAGACGCCGGGTTTTCCTTGCTCGCATCGCACAATCCCCTCACCTGGTTCGTGATCAGGCGGGACGTTACGCACGGGCCGCACCCTGGAATAGCCGGTGAGCTACCGGACGGTTGCTGCGGATAGCCCTACCCCGACTACCCGCCGGCCGAGATCGGACCGTCGCGGAGCACACCGCGCACCTTGTCCAGCGAGAGGTCCTCCGGCCGGAACTCCGCCATCCACCAGGTGGCGCCGGCCTCGGCGTAGGGCACCGGGTCGGCGCCGGGCGGCAGAGCGACCGCGATGTCATACGCCGCCGCACTGTCGCGGAGGCCGGTGATGGTGGCGACGCTTTCGGCGAGCTGGTCCGGATGTTCGAGGTTGACCGGGAAGAAGCCGTCGCACCGGGCGGCCCGGCGCAGCGGTTTGACCTTGCCGGCGAATCCCGCGGCCCACACCGGCACCCCCGGCCGCTGCACCGGCCGGGGAAGGAACCGGACGCCGTCCGGGATGTCGGTGATGTCCACCGTGTAGTGCACACCCCGGTGCCGCACCGGCTCACCGGACCAGGCCGCGGCGAGGATCTCCAGCGATTCGTCGAGCTGCTGCGCCCGCAGCCGGTCGTCGAGCTGCTCGCCGGTCATGGACAGCTCACTGCCGAAACTGTCGCCGCCGAGGCCGACGCCGAGGGTGAGCCGGCCACCGCTGAGCACGTCCAGCGTCGCGGTCTCCCTGGCGACCTTGGCCGGCCGCCGGCGGGCCAGCGGCGTGACCATCGGGCCGAACCGCAGCCGCTCGGTGGCGGTGGCGATCGCGGTGAGGGTGATCCAGGGGTCGGCCACCTGCCGGACCGGCGGCCGCCAGCGCAGATGGTCCCAGACGAAAACCCCGTGCCAGCCAGCCTCTTCCGCCTCGGCGGCCAGTCGCGCGACCAGCACCGGGTCGGCGAGCTCGTCGAAGATCGGCAGCCAGAGGGCCGAGCGGATACCGGCGCCCTGTTGTGTCACCACAGCTCACTTCTCCCTGGGCTTGGGTTGCTTCGGCGGCAGCTCGGAGGTGACTTCCCAGGCCCACTTCAACCACGAGTCCAGCACATCGTCGTCGAGGGTCGACTCGTCCAGCACCACCCAGCCATCTTGCTCCTTGCCGCGGAACACCAGCGGCTTAGCGCCCGGCCGGGCCAGGGCGTCGGCCATTCCGTCCTGGCCGATCCGCACCATCAAACCCTCGTCGTACACATTGGCCAGTGCGTTCCCCTGGAACAGGAACGTGATCCCGCCGAACATCTTCTTCGCCGTCACCCCGTCGGGCTCCAGCCGTTCCAGGACCCGCTCCGCGAGCACCTCGTCATAAGCCATGCCCCGCACGCTACGGCCGCACCCCGACATTCGCGCAGCGCATCGAACTCCTGTTCGAACTTGTGCTAGGCTCGGGTCATGAACGGGGCTCGGAGCCGCTAGGCTCCCTCGCCCCCGGTGGTGTCAGCCGCGTTGTTCATGGCCTCCACCAGGCTCTTCGGCCGCATGTCGGTCCAGTGGGTCTCCACGTAGTCAAGGCAAGCCTGCCGTTCCGCGGGCCCGTGCACCACCGTCCAGCCTGCCGGTACCTCGACGAACTCCGGCCAGAGGCTGTGCTGGTTCTCGGCGTTCACCAGTACCAGGTAGGTGCCATCGGGGTTCTCGAAGGGATTCGTCATGGGATCAGTGTTCCTTTCTTTCGGCATGTTTGGCCAGTGCGGTCAGCGCGGTGAACCAGTTCTCCGCCAGCTCGCGCACCGAGTCCTCGGCAAGTACCGCCGACGGCCAGGACCAGTGCGCGAAAAGCACCGGCCCGGACGGCCGGTCCTCGGTCATCGCGTTGATCGCGAGGCAGTGCGCCACCGGCATTTCCGCGTCCGGGTACACGTCGGCGGCTTCCGCCTCCGGCGCGTAGGACCAGTCCGTGGCCTCGGGGAAGCCGAACCGGCCCATGTAGTTGAACTCGATCTTCGGCGAGCCGAGCGCGGCCAGCCGCGCGCCCGTCCGCGGGTTCAGGTGCCGGAGCAGGCCGTAGCCGACCCCGGCCGAAGGCAGGCCGGCCAGGTGCTCCCGGACCCGCCGCAGCGCCTCGCCCGCCGCCGGGCCACCGGCCAGCGCGTCGTCGAGGTCGATCGCGCCGGGGTCGAGGCAGACCGGGATCACGCTGGTGAACCAGCCGACCGTGCGGGAAAGGTCCGCGTTGCCGGCCAGTTCCTCCTCGCGGCCGTGTCCCTCCAGGTCCACCAGCACCGCGTTGCCGCCGGTGCCGAGCCGGCGGCGCCGCCAGTCGGCCACGGCCAGCGCCAGCGCGGTGAGCAGCACGTCGTTCACGGTGGCGCCGAAGGCCGCCGGGACGGTGGTGAGCAGTGGCACGGTGCGCTCGGACGGCAGGGTCATCGGGATGCCCCGCACGGTACGGACCACGTCCCTGGCCGGGTCCCATTCGCTTTCCAGTGGCAGCGGGTCGCCACCGGCGGCGACCCGCGTCCACCATGGCAGCTCGTCCTCGCGGGCGGGCTCCACCGCGCGTTCGGCCAGTTCCCGCGTCCAGCGGCGGAACGAGGTCTCCACCGGAAGCAGCTCCGCCGGGCGTCCCGCGGAGAGCTCGGCCCATGCGGCGGCGAAGTCCGGCAGCAGGATCCGCCAGGACACCCCGTCCACCACCAGGTGATGGATGAGCACCAGCAACCGGCCGGCCCGGCCAGGCCCAGCGTCGAACCAGACCGCGGAGACCATCCGCCCACCGTCGGGGTCCAGCCGGTCCCTGGCCGCGTGCGCCTCGGCCGAGATGACCTCGCGCAGCCCATCTTCATCCACTGTGGACACATCAATGTGGACGATCCAGTCCTCGGCCCTGGCCTGAGGCGGCACTTCGAGGGTCCACCCGTCGTCCGCTCGCACCAGCTTCGCGCGCAGCATGTCGTGCCGGTCCGCCACCACCCGCAGGATGTCGAGCAGCACCGGCCAGGTCAGCTCGCCGGGGGTGCGCACCAGCGCGGCCTGGTGGTAGCCCGCGATCGGGCCGCCGAGCTCGCGCATCGCGTGCATGATCGGGGTCAGCGAGACGGTGCCCGCCCCGTCGTCGGCAGTCGCCGGGGTTTCGTTCCCGGTTTCGGTCGCGACCTCGGTCAGCTCGGCCACCGTCCGCTGGGCGAAGACCTGCCGCGGGGTGATCCGCAGCCCAGCCGCGCGGGCCTTGGCGACCAGCTGCATGGCGACGATGCTGTCCCCGCCGAGTGCGAAGAAGTCGTCGTCCACGCCCAGCTCGGCCACCCCGAGCACCTCGGAGAAGACCGCGCAGAGCGTCTTCTCCAGCTCGGTTTCCGGCGCCCGCCCGGAGACCACCCCGGCGAAGTCCGGCGCGGGCAGCGATCCGCGGTCCAGTTTCCCGTTGGCCAGCACCGGAAGCGAACCCAGGATGACGAAGGCGGCCGGCACCAGGTAGTCCGGCAGGGTGGCCGCCATCCACTGGCGCAGCGCGGCCGGGTCGGGCGCCGTCCCCTCGGCTGGCACCACATAGGCCACCAGTTGCTTGACCCGCGGCCGGTCCTCGCGGACCACCACCAGCGCCTGCCCGACCTGATCGTGGCGCGCCAGCTCGGCCTCCACCTCCGCGGGCTCGACCCGGAAACCGCGGATCTTCACCTGGTCGTCGGCGCGGCCGGCGAACTCCAGCAGACCATCCTCGGTCCATCTCGCCATGTCCCCGGTCCGGTACATCCGCACACCTTCGGCCGCGTCGGCGAACGGGTTCGCCACGAACCGCTCGGCGGTGAGCGCCGCACGGCCGAGGTAGCCGCGCGCCAGGCCGCCACCGGCCAGGTAGAGCTCCCCGGTAACCCCGGGCGGCACCGGCCGCAGGGCGTCGTCGAGCAGATAGGCACGGGTGTTGTGCACCGGCCTGCCGACCACCGGCTTCCCGGTGTCCCGCACACTGGCCACCAGGGAGTCCACAGTGGATTCCGTTGGGCCGTAGAGGTTGTAGCTCTCCGTTCCGGTCAGCTTCCGCAGCCGCGACCAGAGCGCCTCCGGTACCGCCTCGCCGCCGACGCCGACCACGGCCAGCGGGCACCGGTCGCCCTCCAGCAGGCCGAACTCGGCCATTTGCTGCAACAGCGAGGGCGTGACCTCGATGAAGTCGAACCCGTCCCGCCTGATCTGCGCGGCCAGCAGCTCCGGGTCCCGGCGAGTCTCCTCGTCGACCACGTGCACGGTGTGCCCGTCCAGCAGCCACAGCTGCGGCTGCCAGGACGCGTCGAAGGAGAACGACCAGGCGTGGCCGACCCGCAGCGTGCGCCGGCCTTCCCGCTCCGACACCGCCGCCACTGCGGGCCGGTAGAGCGTCTCCCGGTGGCTGTGGAACAGGTTCGCCACCGTCTGGTGGGTGACCACCACCCCCTTCGGCCGCCCGGTCGAACCCGAGGTGTAGATGACGTAGGCCGGGTGGCTCGGGCTCAGCGGGGCGAGCCGGTCCTCGTCGGTGAGGTCGTGCGCGTCGAGGTCGCCCGGTTCGGGCAGTTCGTCGAGCACCAGCACGGGTTCGGCGTCGACCAGCATCGCGGCTCGCCGGTCGGCCGGATAGTCCGGGTCGATCGGCAGATAGGCGGCGCCCGCCTTGTGCACGGCCAGGATCGCGAGCAGGAACTCGGCAGAGCGGGGCAGCGCCAGCGCGACGATCCGCTCCGGCCCGGCCCCGCGCGTGACAAGCAGCCTGGCCAGCCGATTGGCCCGTTCGTTCAGCTCACCGAAGCTCCACCGCACGCCGCCGGAAGCCACCGCCGGTACTCGCGGGTCCCGGCGGACCTGTGCCTCGAACAGGGCGGGCACCGTGGTGGCAGGCACCTCCAGCCCGCCGTCGTTCCACTCGATCAGTATCCGGCGGCGTTCCGCGGGGGTGAGGATGTCGACGGCGGCCAGCGACTGCCCGGCGTCGGCGACCATCGCCTCGAACAACCGCCGCATGCCGGCCACGATCCGGTCCACCGCGGCCGCACCGAACAGGTCGGTCCGGTACTCCGCGGTCAGCCGCAGCCGCTCCCCCGGCTCCACCGCCCAGGCGAACGGGTAGTGCGTGGCGTCCTCGTGCGCCCGCTCGGTGAGCCGCACCCCGTCTTCGGCACCGAGCGCGGCGCCGCCGCCGGGATAGCTCTCGAACACGATCAGCGTGTCGAACAGCTCGCCGAGCCCGGCCAGCCGCTGGATGTCGGCCAGGCCGAGGTGCTGGTGCGCGATCAGCTCGGACTGCTGCTCCTGCAACCGGTCCAGGACCTCGGCCAGCGAGTCCTCCGCCGTCGTGCGAAGCCGCACCGGCACGGTGTTGATGAACAGCCCGATCATCGACTCGACACCGTCCAGCTCCGGTGGGCGGCCGGAGACGGTTGCCCCGAAGACCACGTCGGTGCGTCCGGTCAGTCTGCCGAGCAGGATGCTCCACGCGGCCTGCACCAACGTGTTCACCGTGAGCCCGCGACCACGGGCCAGCGCGGTCAGCCCGGCGGTGAGCTGGGCACTCAACAGCTCGGTACGCCGCCGCGGCGCCGCCGCGACCCGGTTCGGGTCGGCCGGCGCCAGGTGGGTCGGTTCGGTCAGCCCGGCCAGTGCCTCGGTCCAGGCCGACTCGGCCGCTTCCCTGTCCTGCCTCGCCAGCCAGGACAAGTAGTCGCGGTACTGCGGGGCCGGCGGCGCTTCGCCGTCCCGGCGGTCGTAGTGCTCGGCGAGCTCGCGCATCAGCTGCGGCACCGACCAGCCGTCCAGCAGCAGGTGCTGGTGCGACAAGCCGAGTCGGTACCGCTGCGGGCCGACCTCGGCCAGGATGAACCTCAGCAGCGGCGGCGCGGCCGGGTCGAACCGGCGTCGCTCCTGTTCGAGGCAGCGCTCCCATTCCGCGTCCCGCTCCGGCTCGGACAGCGGGGAAAGGTCGATCTCGCGCCACGGCAGCACCGCGGTACGGGGCACCGCCGCGATCGGCTTTCCGGAGGCCAGGTAGCGGAATCCGGCACGCAGGTTGGCGTGCCGGTCCAGCAGGGCCTGCCCGGACTCGCGCAACCGCGCGGGGTCCAGCGGGCCGTCGAGATCGAAGGAGACCTGGACGGTGTAGACGTCCTCCTGGTCGGTGTCCATCGAAGCGTGGAAGAGCAGCCCGGCCTGCAGCGGCGAGAGCGGCAGCACCTCGCTGACCCCGGAGAGCGCGGCGACCTCGGCCTGCTCGTCGGCGTCCAAGGTGAGCAGGGCGGTCTCCGAGGGCACTGCGGCTTCTCCGACCACCCCGGCGATCTCGGCAAGCCCGGCCACGGTCTTGTGCCGGAACACGTCCCGTGGGCTGATCTCCAGTCCTGCCGCGCGGGCACGGCCGACCAGCTGCATGGCAACGATGCTGTCCCCGCCGAGGGCGAAGAAGTCGTCGTCCACCCCGACCCGGTCCAACCCCAGCACCCCGGCCACCAGTGCGCACAGGGCGGCTTCGCGTTCGGTGCGCGGCAGCCCGTCGGAGACCAGCCCGGCGAAGTCGGGAGCCGGCAAAGCCTTGCGATCCAGCTTCCCGTTCGGGGTCAGCGGCAGCTCGGTCAGCGTGACCAGTGCTGCCGGAACCAGGTGCTCCGGCAGCGAAACCGCCAGTGCGGCACGCAGCTCCACCGGATCGACCGCCGCCCCGGCCTCGGGCACCACATAGCCGACCAGCCGCTGTTCGCGAAGAACCACCACGGCGCGGGCGATTTCCCGACGGCGGGTGAGCGCAGCTTCGATCTCACCGAGCTCGATCCGGAAACCACGCAGTTTCACCTGATCGTCCACCCGGCCGAGAAACTCGACAACCCCGTCGCTGTTCCAGCGCGCCAGGTCACCGGTGCGGTAGAGCCTCGCACCAGCGGTGAACGGGTTGGCCACGAACCGTTCCGCGGTCAGACCCGCCCGGCCGAGGTAGCCCTGGGCGAGCTGCGTCCCGGCCAGGTACAGCTCACCCGCCACTCCTGGTGGAACCGGGCGCAGGGCATCGTCCAGCACGTAGACCTGGGTGTTCCACACCGGGCGCCCGATCGGCACGGTGCCCTCGTCGGCCACGCTGTGCCAAGAGGTCACGTCCACCGAAGCCTCGGTCGGACCGTACAAATTGTGCAGCTCCGCACCCAAGGTGGCACGGAACTTCGCGGCCGACTCCGCCGAAAGCGCCTCACCACTGCAGATCACCCTGCGCAGCGAGCCGCATCCGGCCGCCGCCGGCTCCGCCAGGAACGCGTCCAACATAGACGGTACAAAGTGGACAGTGGTGATACCTGCGCGCTGGATCAGCTCGGTCAGGTACCGCGGGTCTTTGTGCCCTTCCGGCTTGGCCAGCACCAGGGTGGCACCGGTGAGCAGCGGCCAGAAGAACTCCCACACCGACACATCGAAACTCGACGGCGTCTTCTGCAACACCCGATCATCAACGGTGAGACCGTACTCGTCCTGCATCCACAGCAACCGGTTGACGATGCCCCGGTGCGGCACCACAACACCCTTGGGGCGGCCGGTCGAGCCGGAGGTGTAGATCAGGTACGCCGGACCGGCCGAATCGGCCCGCACTCCGGGGTCCGACGTCGCCCCGGAAAGGCCGGCGATGAACTCCGGATCGTCCAGCACACAAACCGGAGCCGCGTCCGAGAGCATGAACTCCACCCGCTCAGCCGGATAATCCACATCCACCGGCAAATAAGCCGCACCAGCCTTGTGCACCCCGTACAACGCCACAACCAGCTCCAGCGAACGCGGCAGCGACACCGCCACCACGTCCCCGGCGCGCACGCCACGTCCGATCAGCCAATGCGCCAGGCGGTTCGCCCGCAAGTCCAACTCCGCATAGGTCAGCTCGACATCCTCGAAAACCACGGCCGTGTCGTCCGGAGTCCGCTCGACCTGAGCCGCGAACAACTCCGGAACAGTCGACAAAACGACCGGACGCGCCGTGTCGTTCCAACCCGACACCACCAGCTCACGCTCAACCTCGGTACGCAGATCGATCGAACCGACCGGCTCGGACGGCGCGGCCACCACCCGCCGCAGCACCGTGAGCAGGCGCGTCGCCAGTGCGTTCACGCTGGCCTCGTCGAACAGGTCCGAGCTGTACTCGATCCGGCCGCTGATCCCGCTGATCCCACCGACTCCGGTGCCCTGTTCCACCAGCGCGAACTCCAGGTCGAACTTTGCGGTCCGCTGGCCGAGCGGCTCCGGCCTGGCCTCCAGGCCGGGCAGTTCGAGCTGCCCTTCGCGGTCGGCCAGATGCACGACCATCACCTGAAACAACGGATGTCGGGACAACGAACGGGCCGGGTTGAGCGCCTCCACCAGCCGTTCGAACGGCAGGTCCTGGTGCTCGAAGGCGGCCAGGTCGGTCTCGCGGACCCGGCCGAGCAGCTCGGCGAACGACGGGTCACCCGAGAGGTCCGTGCGCAGCACCAGCGTGTTCAGGAAGAACCCGACCAGGTCCTCCAGTGCCGCGTCGGTGCGACCGGAGATGGGGCTGCCGAGTGGGATGTCGGCGCCGGCCCCGAGCCGGTGCAGCAGCGTCGCGACCGCGGCCTGCACCACCATGAACATGCTGACGTCCTGTGCCCTGGCCAGCTCGCGCAGTCCGTCGACGAGGTCCGGCGGCACCTCGAAATCGACGCTTCCGCCTCGATGCGTCGACTCCGCCGGGCGCGGCCGGTCCACCGGCAAGCTCAGCTCTTCGGGCAGCCCGGCCAGCGCATCGCGCCAGTACCCGAGCTGGGCGGCCACCCTGCTGCCCGGATCCTGCTCGTCGCCGAGCAGGGCACGCTGCCAGCCCGAGTAGTCGGCGTACTGCACCGGCAGCGGCGTCCAGTCCGGCGCGTGGCCGTCCAGCCGTGCCCGGTACGCCGCCGTGAGGTCGGTGGCCAGCGGCAGGCTCGACCACTCGTCGCCGGCGATGTGGTGCAGCAGCACCAGGATCACGTGCTCCTCAGTGGACGGCTCGAACACGGTGACCCGCAGCGGCGGTTCGCGGTCCAGTTCGAAACCGTGCGCGGCGGCTTCGGTGAGGCGCGCGGGCAGGTCGGCCCCGGCGACCGGCACCAGCTCCACCGCGATCTCCGGCTCGTCCAGGATCCGCTGGTAGGGCAGGCCCTCCACGGAGGGGAAGACCGTGCGCAGGGTTTCGTGGCGGGCGGCCACATCGCGCACCGCAGCCCGCCAGGCGGCGAGGTCCAGCGTTCCCCTGACGCGCCAGGCCAGCGGGATGTTGTAGGTGGCGCTGGGCCCTTCCACCTGGTGCAGCACCCAAAGGCGCTGCTGCGCGAAGGACAGCGGCGGCCGATCCGGACGTTCGCCGGCGACCAGCGCGGGCAGGCTCGGCGCGGCGGCGTCCAGCCGCTCGGCCAGTCCGGCCACGGTGGGCGTGTCGAAGACCGCGCGCAGCGAGACCCGCAGGCCCAGCTCCGCCTGCACCCGGCTGACCAGGCGCATCGCCAGCAGGGAATGGCCACCGAGTACGAAGAAGTCGTCGTCGATGCCCACTTCCGTCAGGCCGAGCACTTCGGCGAAGGCCGCACACAACCGCTCTTCGCGCTCGGTGCGCGGCGCCCGGCCGGTGACCAGCCCGGCGAAGTCGGGGGCGGGCAACGCCTTGCGATCCAGCTTGCCGTTCGGGGTCAGCGGCAGCTCGGGCAGTGGCACCAGGGCTGCCGGGACCATGTGCTCGGGCAGCGACGCGGCGACACCGGCGCGGACCTCGGACAGATCGGGCGCCGCGCCCGGTGCGGCCACCAGGTAGCCGACCAGGTGTTGGTCACGAGCGATCACCACGGCACGGTCCACGTCCCGATGCCGAGTGAGCGCAGCTTCGATCTCACCGAGCTCGATCCGGAAACCACGCAGTTTCACCTGATCGTCCACCCGGCCGAGGAACTCGACGGCACCCGCACGGTTCCACCGAGCCAGGTCACCGGTGCGGTACAACCTCGCACCCGCGGAGAACGGGTTGGCCACGAACCGTTCCGCGGTCAGGCCCGCCCGGCCGAGGTAACCGCGGGCAAGCTGGGTGCCAGCCAGGTACAGCTCGCCGGTCACCCCCGGCGGCACCGGGCGCAGCAGTTCGTCGAGCACGTAGACCTGCGTGTTCCACACCGGATGGCCAAGGGGCACCACGTGCTCGTCGGCCACGCTGTGCCAGGAGGTCACGTCCACCGAAGCCTCGGTCGGGCCGTACAAATTGTGCAGCTCCGCACCCAAGGTGGCACGGAACTTCGCGGCCAGCTCGACCGAAAGCGCCTCACCACTGCAGATCACCCGGCGAAGACCCGCGCATCCGGCGGCGGCTCGCTCGGCGAGGAAAACCGCCAGCATCGAAGGTACGAAGTGGACAGTGGTGATGCGCGCGCGCTGGATCAGCTCGGCGAGGTAGACCGGGTCCTTGTGCCCTTCCGGCTTGGCCAGCACCAGGGTGGCACCGGTAAGCAGCGGCCAGAAGAACTCCCACACCGACACATCGAAACTCGACGGCGTCTTCTGCAACACCCGATCATCAACGGTGAGACCGAAATGCGCCTGCATCCACAGCAACCGGTTGACGATGCCCTGATGCGGCACCACAACACCCTTCGGCCGCCCCGTCGAACCCGACGTGTAGATCAGGTAAGCGGGGTTCGACGGCGCGACACGGACGCCCGGGTCGGAATCATCGCCGGAAAGCCCGGCGATGAACTGCGGATCGTCCAGCACACAAACCGGAGCCGCGTCCGAGAGCATGAACTCCACCCGCTCAGCCGGATAATCCACATCCACCGGCAAATAAGCCGCACCAGCCTTGTGCACCCCGTACAACGCCACAACCAGCTCCAGCGAACGCGGCAGCGACACCGCGACGGTGGACTCCGGTCCGGCACCCTGGGCGATCAACCAATGCGCCAAGCGGTTCGCCCGCGAGTCCAACTCCGCGTAGGTCAGCTCGACACCCTCGAAAACCACCGCCACGGCATCCGGAGTCCGCTCAACCTGAGCCGCAAACAACTCCGGAACAGTCGACAAAACGACCGGACGCGCCGTGTCGTTCCAACCCGACACCACCAGCTCACGCTCAACCTCAGTGCGCAGATCGATCGAACCGACCGGAAGGTTCGGCTCGGCGGCGATCCGCGCGAGCAGCCCGGTCAGCCGACGGCCGAGCAGTTCGGCGGTGTGTTCGCTCGCCAGGTCGGTGGCGTACTCGAGCAGCAGCGTGAGCCGATCGTTTTCGGGCTGGTCGACGAAGCTGAAGTGCAGATCGAACTTGGCCTGCCCGGTGTCCATCGGGAACCACTCGGTCTCGCAGCCGAGCAGCCGATGCTCACCCTCGATGCGGTGGTGGTAGCCGATCATCACCTGGAACAGCGGGTTGCGGCCGGTCACCCTGGCCGGGTTCAGCTCCTCGACCACCCGGTCGAAGGGCAGGTCCTGGTTCGAGAACGCGGCCAGGTCGGCCTCCCGCACCCTGGCGAGCAGTTCGCCGAAGGTGGGGTCGCCGGTCAGGTCGGTGCGCAGCACCAGCGTGTTCACGAAGAAGCCGACCAGCTCGTTCACCGCGGCGTCGGTGCGGCCGGCGATCGGCGCCCCGAGCGGGATGTCCGAACCGGCACCGAGACGGTGCAGCAGGGTCGCGACCGCGGCGTGCAGCACCATGAACATGCTGGCCCCGGAGTCGGCGGACAGCGCGCGCAGCGCGCGGACCGTCTCGGCCGGCAGCTCGGCCCGCACCTTGCCGCCGCGGCCAGTTGGTCGCGCCGGGCGGGTGCGGTCGACCGGCAGGACGAGCTCTTCGGGCAGCCCGGCCAGCGCGTCCGTCCAGAACGCGAGCTGACGGGCGGCCACGCTCTCCGGTTCCGCCGCCGGGTCGCCGAGCAGTTTCCGTTGCCACAACGCGTAGTCGGCGTACTGCACCGGCAACGGGGACCAGTCCGGCGCGCCCCTCGTGCGCCGGGCCTGGTAGGCCACCGTGAGGTCGGTGAGGAACGGCCGGTCGGACCATTCGTCGGTAACGATGTGGTGCAGCACCAGTGCGACCACCTGGTCGTGCGGGCCGAGGTTGAGCACCTCGGCGCGCAGCGGGATCTCGGCGCGCAGGTCGAACGGGCGGCGGGAGACCTCCGCGATCCGCTCCTCGAGCTCGGCCTCGGTACTGGGCCGCACCCTGAACGGGACCTCGGCCTCGGCCAGGATCCGCTGGTACGGCTCGCCTTCGTGTTCGCCGAACACGGTCCGCAGGGACTCGTGCCGTGCCACCACGTCACCGAGTGCCGCGCGCAGTGCGGCCAGGTCCAGTTCCCCGCGCAGCCGGAAGACCAGCGGGAAGTTGTACGCGACGTCTCCGCCCGCCAGCTCGTCCACCAGCAGAAGTCGTTGCTGTGCGGCGGAAAGCGGGATGCGGTCCGGCCGCTCGGCCGGTTTGATCGCGGGCCTTGCCGGTTCGCCGCCGTGTGCCCGACCGGCCAGCTCGGCCGGGGTGGGCGCCTCGAACAGGTCGCGAATGGCCAGCTCGGCGCCCAGTTCGGTGCGCGCGCGGCTGATCAGCCTGGTGGCCAGCAGCGAATGGCCGCCGAGGGCGAAGAAGTCGTCCTCCACGCCGACCTCGGGCAGGCCGAGCACCTCGGCGAACAGCGCGCACAGGGTCTCCTCCTCGGGAGACTCCGCCGGGCGGCTCTTGGTCAGCGCCACCGTGGGCTCGGCGTCCGGGAGTGCCTTGATATTGAGCTTCCCGTTGTCGGTCAACGGAAGACTGCCGAGGGTGACCAGCGCGGCCGGCACCATGTAGTCCGGCAGCCGCTGCTTCAGGTCGTCACGCAGCTGCTGCACCAACGCACTCGCCCCGCGAGCCGCGGTGGGGCTGTTGGCCGGCGGCACACTCGCCCCGAAGGGCAGGTACAGGCCGCTGGAGAACCGCGCGGTGTCCGTACCGGCCGGGGTGAACACGGCGTCGAACGCACCGTCCTCGGTGCCGGCCGGAGTGGTGCGAACCCGGTAGCCGAGGTCCGCGCCCAGCTCGTGCAGATCGTCCTGCTCGACCCCGGCCGCCGACACAGCCGACGCCGGTGGTTCGGAGGCCAGCCTGGCGTCCGGAATGCGGCGCACCCGCAGTCCGCCCGGCCGTTCCCGCAGCCTGGTGGAAAGCCCGGCGAAGTCGTCGAAGTCCTCGCCCCACGCCAGTTGCGGCAGCTCGGCGAGGGAGGCCACTTCGGCGGGCTGCTTGTACAGCACGGCGTCGTAGCGGTACCGGCTCAGCTCGTTGTGCAGCCGGGCGTGCTTGGTCCGCACCTCGGCCCCGATGCCGGGAAGGGTCGCGGGCAGGCCGGTGAAGTACTCCGGGTCGAGCAGGAGTTCCTTCTCCAGCGCGATTCCGCGTTCGACGGCGCCGCTGAGCGCAGCCGGGCCGGTACCGCGGGTGAGCTGGATCGCGGTGTGGAACGGGCGCACCAGGCGCAGGTTCCGCACGTCACCGGCGAACAGCGCGCCACCGGGCACCAGCAGCTCCATGGCGCCGGCGATGACCTGGGTCAGGTAGTCCACGCTGGGGAAGTACTGGATCACCGAGTTGATCACGACGGTGTCGAAGAAGCCTGCCGGCAGCCCGTCCAGCACGTCGGCGGGCTGACAGCGCAGCTCCACCTTGGCGGCCAGCTCCGGGTCGCGCTTCAGCTCGTCTGTCAGCTTGGCGATCACCGGAGCGGCGAAGTCGGTGCCCCAGTAGCTCTCGGCGAGTGGGGCCAGCCTGCCCATCAGCAGGCCGGTACCAACCCCGATCTCCAGCACCCGGCGCGGCCGGAGCTCGGCGATCCGCGAGACGGTTGCCTCCCGCCACTCGCGCATGTGCTCCAGCGGGATGGGGTCGCCGTCGTAACTGGAGTCCCAGCCGGCGAAGTCCTCCTCGAACAGCGCGGTGGGGATCTCGGTGTACTCGTCGGAATAGATCTGCTTCCACTCGCCGACCTGCTCGGCCTCGACCTCGGCGCGGGCCGCGCCGGTCGCTTCGGCCGGCACCACGTAGCCGACCAGCCGCTGCAGGCCAGGAGTGGCCGGGTCGTCACGGGCGATCACCGCGGCCTGCGCCACCATCGGATGCCGCGTCAGCGCCGAGGAGATCTCGCCCAGTTCCACCCGGTAGCCGCGGATCTTCACCTGGTCGTCGGTGCGGCCGAGGAAGTCCAGGTTGCCGTCCTCGCGGCGCCGCACCAGGTCTCCGGTGCGGTACACGAGGTCACCCGGCGCTCCGAAGGGATCAGCGACGAACCGTTCGGCGGTCAGCCCAGGGCGGTTCAGGTAGCCGCGGGCCAGTCCGGTGCCGCTGATGTACAGCTCCCCCGGCACGCCGTCGGCCACCGGCCGCAGCCAACCGTCCAGGATGTACGCCCTGGTGTTCCAGATCGGCTTGCCGACCGTGGGGGTGTCACTGTCGGTGGTGCCGCCGCCGAGGGTGTTGATCGTGTACTCGGTGGGGCCGTACAGGTTGTAGCCGTAGGTCCCGTCGGTGTCCCGCAGCCGCGACCACACGGCATCCGAAACCGCCTCGCCGCCGAGCAGCACCAGTGCCGGGCGGTGACCTTCCAGCAACCCCTCCTCGATCAGGAGATGCGCGTAGGTCGGGGTCACGTTGACCACGTCGATCCGGTGCGTGTCGCAGTAGGAGACCAACGCGCCGGCGTCGCGGCGCAGCTCCTCGTCGCAGACGTGCACCTCGTGTCCTTCGACCAGCCAGAGCAGCTCTTCCCAGGACATGTCGAAGGAGAACGACACCGTGTGCGCGATCCGCAGGCTGCGCCCGCCCGCGCTCGCGATGGCCGGGCCGAAGATGGCTTCCTGGTGGTTGAGCTGCATGTTCGTCAGCCCGCGGTACGGGGTGACGACGCCCTTGGGCTTGCCGGTGGAACCGGAGGTGTAGATCACGTAGGCCGGGTGCTCCAGCCGGCCCGGCCTGCCGTGCGCGAAGAGCGGGCGCTCCTCGTCGGTGACCGGCGCGCCGGAGTAGCCGTCCAGCTCGACCTGATCGAGCAGGATCCGCTCGGCGTGCTCGTCCGACAACCGGGCCGCGACCTCGGTGGTGGACACCAGGCACCGCGGCCGGGCGTCGTCCAGCATCAGGTCCAGCCGCTCGGCCGGGTAGTCCAGCTCCAGCGGCAGATACGCGGCACCGGTGCGCAGCACGGCGAACAGCGCGACCACCATGTCGATCGAGCGCGGCAGCGCGAGCGCCACCACCTGCTCGGGTTCGGCGCCGTGCGCGATCAGCAGCCGGGCCATCCGGTTGATCCGCTCGTCCAGCTCGGCGTAGCTCAACACCTGCGAGCCGAACACCAGTGCCGTCGCGTCGGGGGTGCGAAGTGCTTGTGCGGCAAGGAGATCGGCCACGGTGTCGTCGGGCATCGGGTGCCGGGTGGCGTCCCACTGCTCGACGAGCTCCGCGCGATCGGCCGGAGACGCCAGGTCCAGCGAACCGACCTTCGCCGAGGCGTCCTCGACCAGTCGCTCCACGGCCGCCACGAACCGGTTCAGCAGCCGCTCAGCGAACGGGCGGTCCAGCACGTCCGGCCGGAACGACAGCCGAACCCGCAGCTTCGCGGCGGGGGTGACCACCAGTCCGACCGGGTAGTGCGTGGCGTCCACGCTGTCCGAGGCCCGGATGTCGTACCGGTCGCGGAACTCGGCGAAGGCGTCCTCGTCGGCGAAGTTCTGCAGCACGTAGATCGCGTCGAACAACCTGGAGTGCCCGGCTTCGCGCTGGATCTCGCCCAGCCCGTAGTACTCGTGCGACATCAGGGCCACCCGCTGCGCCTGCACGCGGCGCAGCATGTCCAGCACCGGCTCGGCCGGGTCGAACGCGATCCGCACCGGAATGGTGTTCAGGAACAAACCGATGATCTTCTCGACGTTCTCGATCTCCGGCGGCCGGCCGGCGACCGTGCTGCCGAACACCACGTCGTCGCGGCCGACCGCGTCGCCGAGCGACAGGGCCCAAGCCGCGTTCAGCACCGTGTTCAGGGTCAGGCCCTGGCGCCGCGCCCCGTCCCGCACCCGGTCACTGAGCTCCTGCGACAGTTCGAAATGGCACTGCTCCGGGATCGACGGTTCGGCGCGCCGGTCGGCCGGGCCGAGCAGGGTCGGCTCCTCCAGCCCTGCCAGCGCCTCCCGCCACGCGGTGGCCGCGGCCTCGGTGTCCTGCTCGGCCAGCCAGGACAGGTAGTCGCGGTACGAGCCCGGCGTTGGCAGCCCGCGGTCGTCCCCGGCGCGCTCGTACAGGTGGAAGAGCTGCTCCAGGAACAGCCCCTCCGACCAGCCGTCCCACAGCAGCAGGTGGTGGATGATCACCAGTCGGTCGTGCTCGGCGCCGAGCCGGATCAGCAGCAGCCGGCACAGCGGCGGGTTCGCCAGTTCGAACCGGCGGCCGCGGTCCGCGGCGAGCAGCCGCTCCACTTCGGCATCCTGCTCCGCACCGTCCAAATGCGACAGGTCGACGACTTCGAGCGGGAGCTCGGCGACCTCGGCGATGAACTGCACCGGCTGCCCGAGTCCTTCGCTGGTGAAGCCGGCCCGCAGGTTCGGGTTGCGCCGCAGCAGTGCGGCACCCGCCGCCCGCAAGCGGTCCTCGTCCACCCGGTGCCCGAGCTCGAAGGCGTCCTGGACGGTGTACACGTCCAGTGCCGAAGAGTCGTAGCTGGCGTGGAAGAACAAGCCCTCCTGCAGCGGGGACAGCGGCCAGACGTCGTCCCTGCTGCCCGCGCCCAGCTCTCGCAGCGCCTCGGTCCAGGCACCTTCCAGCGTGGCAATGTCCTCTTCGGACAGCCCTCCGGCAGGCCACGTCCAGTGCGCACTAAGCCGTGGCCCATCCGGCGTCTCTTCGCAGACCACGTCCAGCTGAAGCGCATACGGCAGGCCGAGTCCCGCGTCCGGGGCGACGGCGAGCGCGTCGGCCTCTTCGGCCGGTGCCCAGTCCGCGCCGCCCGCGACCGGGGTGCGGCCGAGGTAGTTGAACAGCACCTGTGGCGCGGCGAGCCTGCCCAGGATCGGCGCCACCTGCGCGTTGACGTGGCGCAACATGCCGTGGGAGATACCGCCGTCCGGCGCCTCGGCCAGTCGTGCGCGCACCCCGTCCAGGACCTCGGCCGGGGTGTCCGCCGGTGCCAGCCGGACCGGCTGGATGCTGGTGAACCAGCCGACCGTGCGGGAGGTGTCCACCCCTGGCACGAGTTCTTCGCGGCCGTGCCGTTCGAGGTCCACCAGCAGGTCAGCTTCGGCATCCGGGCGCCACCGGCTGACCGCGATCCGCAGTGCGGCCAGTAGCGCCTCGGTCATCCCGGTGTTCAGCAGCGGCCTGGTGTCCTCAGTGGACAGCTGGCTGACGTGCCTGCTCGCCGAGCCGATGGTGCCGGTTGCCGGTGCGCCCGGCAGGAGTTCGGCGCCGGGGGCCAGCGTTTTGGTCCAGTGCGCCAGCTCGTCCAGCCGCTCCCTGGTCTGCGCCTGCTCGCCGACGGTGCGCGCGAAGGTGCGCAGGGAGGTGCCGACCGGGTCCAGTGCCAGTCCGGCCCAGGCGGCCGCCAGGTCTTCGGCGAGGATCCGCCAGGAGACGCCGTCGATCGCCAGGTGATGCACGACCAGCAGCAAGCGGCCTGGCTCGCCGGCGCCGGCGTCGAAGAAGACGGCCTGCAGCATGGTGCCCGCGTCCGGGTCGAGCCGGTCCGCGGCCGCGTCGGATTCCGCCGCGACAACGGCACGCAGGTCTTCCGCCCCGGACACGTCGACCCGGCGCAGCAGCTCGATGGCCTGCACGCTGCCGACCGGCCGTGCCTCCAGCGACCACAGCACCTCGGCGATCCTGGTCAGCTTCAGCCGGAGCGCGTCGTGCCGGTCGAGTACCGCCTGCAGCGCGGTGACGAGTGCCTCCACGTCGGCATCGGCCGGGGTGCGCAGCAGCGACGAGAGGTTGAACCGGCCGATCGGTCCGCCGCGTTCGCGCAGCCAGTGCACGATCGGCAGCAGCGGCACGTCGCCGATGCCGTCCGAGTCGGGCGCGGGCGCGGTGACCGGGCGGGGCTCGTCGCCGACGAGCGCGGCGAGTGCGGCCGGGGTGCGGTGTTCGAACACCTCGCGCGGGCTGATCGCCATGCCCAGCTTGCGAGCGCGGCTGGACACCGCGATGGACAGGATGCTGTCCCCGCCGAGTACGAAGAAGTCGTCGTCGAGGCCGGCGCCGGGCAGGCCGAGCACCTCGGCGAAGATCGTGCTGAGCTGCTTTTCCCGCTCGGTGCCCGTTTCCGGTTTCGCGGTGCCGGCCTTTTCGGGTGCGGGCAGTGCCTTCTGGTCCAGCTTCCCGCTCGGTGTCAGTGGCAACCGCTCCAACCGGAGGACGGTGTTGGGCACCATCGGCGACGGCAGCACCTCGGCGAGCGCGGCCGGCAGCCGGGCCGGCTCTGCGGTGCCGGTGACGTAACCGACGAGCGTGTTGTCCCTGGCCACCACCACCGCGCGGTCGACCCCGGGCAGTGCGGCCAGCGCGGCCTCGATCTCGCCGAGTTCCACCCGGTTGCCGCGGATCTTGACCTGCCGGTCGGTGCGGCCGAGGTACTCCAGCACCCCGTCCGCGCGCCGCCGGACCAGATCACCGGTCCGGTAAAGTCGGGAGCCGTCGTCGAAGGGGTCGGCCACGAACCGGTCCGCGGTCAGCCCGGGGCGGCCGTGATAGCCGCGTGCGAGCTGGACTCCCGCCAGGTACAGCTCGCCCGCTACGCCGGGCGGCACCGGCCGCAGGTACGGGTCGAGCACGTGCAGTCTGGTGTTCCACACCGCCCGCCCGATCGGCACGGTCAGGTCGACGGAACCGTGGTGCGGGAAGGAACTCACGTCCACCGCGGCCTCGGTCGGGCCGTACAGGTTGTGCAGCGGCACGCCGGTCAGCTCGCGCCACCGGCCAGCCACCGCGCCGGGCAGCGCTTCACCGCTGGTGAAGATCCGGCGGAGGCTGGTGGAGAAGCCCGGGTCGGTGATCTCGCCGAGGAACGCCGCGAGCATGGACGGCACGAAATGCAGGGTGGTGACGCGCTGTTCGCGGATCAGCTCCGCGAGGTACTCCGGGTCGCGGTGCCCGTCCGGCTTGGCCAGCACCACGGCCGCGCCGACCTGGTGCGCCCAGAAGAACTCCCACACGGAGACGTCGAAACTGGACGGTGTTTTCTGCAGCACCCGGTCGTCCGCGCCGAGCCGATACGTATCCTGCATCCAGGCCAGCCGGTTGCCGATCGCCCGATGGCTGACCAGCACACCCTTCGGCCGCCCGGTCGAACCCGAGGTGTAGATCAGGTACGCGGCGTTGTCCAGCGACGGCCGCGGAAGCCCGGTTTGTGCACAGTCGCCCGCCCCTGTGGACAACTCGGTCGGATCGGCCGACCGCCCCACCTGGTCGCGATAAGCTGGAGCGGGGCCGCCCCCCAGGGTTGGGTGGGGGGCTGGGGTGGGGGTGGAAAGCGATTCGCCATCCGCAGTCGCGGAGATCGGTACCTGGCGGAGGCCAGGCAGCGGCGGAAGCGCGGACTCGGCGGTGGTGACGGCGAGGGTCGCGGCGGAATCGGTAAGCATGAAGCGGATCCGGTCCGCCGGATAGTCCAGGTCGATCGGCAGATAGGCCGCGCCGGACTTGAGCACCCCGAGCAGAGCCACCATCAGCTCCGCCGAACGCGGCACGGCGACCGCGACCACCTGCTCCGGGCCGGCGCCGGACTCGCGAAGCCGCAGAGCAAGCCCGGTGGCCAGCCGATCCAAGTCCACATAGGACAGAGTGCGGCCCTCGAAGACCACCGCGGGCGCGTCCGGGGTACGGGCGACCTGCGCCTCGAAAGCCTCCACCAGGGTCAGTTCCGGCACCGGATGCGTGGTCGCTGCCTGCTCAGCGAGCAGCTCGTGCTCGGCGGCCGAGAGCAGATCGAGCCGCGCCACCGGCAGCTCCGGAGTGCCGGCCAGCGCCTCCAGCACCCGGATCAGCCGGTCGGCCAGTGCCTGCACCTCGGCCTCGGTCAGCCGGTGCGCGTCGTGGTCCAGCTCCAGCCGGATCCGCTCGCCCGGCATCACCAGCACGGTCAGCGGGTGGTGCCCGGCGCCGTGGAACTCCAAGCCGGCGAACGAAATCCGGCCGGACGGGTCGCTCAGCTCGGTGGACAACGGATAGTTCTCGAACACCAGCAAGGTGTCGAACAGCTCGTCCAGCCCGGTCCGCCGCTGCAGCTCGGCCAGCCCGGTGAACTGGTGGTCCAGCAGCCCGGCCTGCTCCGCCTGCAGCGCGGCCAGCGACTCGGCCAGCGTGCGCGCCGGATCGAGACGCAGCCGCACCGGCACCGTGTTCGCGAACAGCCCGGCCATCCCCTCGACCCCGGGCACCTCCGGCGGACGGCCGGAGACCGTGGTGCCGAACACCACGTCCGGCGAACCGGTGAGCCCGCCGAGCAGCAGCCCCCACGCCCCCTGCATGACGGTGCCCAGCGTGACGCCGTGCCGCCGCGCGGTCGCGACCAGCCGCGCGGTCAGCTCCCCGGACAGCTCCACCCGAACCTGCGCCAGCGAGAACTTCGCCGGATCCGGCTCCCCGCCGACCAGCTTGGTCGGCTGCTCGACCCCGGCCAGCGCCTCGTCCCAGGCCGCCAGCGCGGCCGCGCGGTCCCGCCCGGCCAGCCAGCCGAAGTAGTCCCGGTACGGCGCCACCGCCGGCAGCTCGCCACCCCCGTAGAGCCCGAACAGCTCGCGGATCATGATCGGCGTGGACCAGCCGTCCGACACGATGTGGTGCAGGGTCAGCACCAGCCAGTGCCGATCCCCGTCACCGCGCACGAAGGTGCCGGACAGCAGCGGCGGCGCGGCCAGGTCGAACCGGCGGGCCCGGTCCTGCTCGGCCACCGCGCGCACGTCGCCGGTCACCTCACGCCACGGCAGCTCGGTGTCCGCGACGAACTGGATCAGCGAACCGTCCTCGCGCTGGCGGAACCCGGCCCGCAACGCAGGATGACGGTCCAGCACCCCCTGCATCGCCCGGCGCAGCTGTTCCCCGCGCACCGGACCGCGCAGCTCGATCACCTGCTGCATCACGTAGGCGTCCGCGGCGGACTCGTCGAACAGCGCGTGGAAGAACAGCCCCTCCTGCAACGGCGCCAGCGGCAGCACGTCGGTCAGGCCGGGACGGGTGTCCAGCTCGTCCACCTCGGCCTGGGTCAACGACACCAGCGGGAAGTCCGACGGACTGTGTCCCCCCGAGCCGAGCCCGGCCAGCGAACCCAGCGCAGCCAGCCAGCCCTGCGCCAACTCGCGCACCGCGTCCTCGGCGAGCACCGCGTCCGGCCAGCTGAACGTGGTGCTCAGCTCCGGGCCCTCCGCGGTGTCCCGCACCACGGCGTTGATCTCCAGCAGATGCCCGAGCGGCATCCGCGGGTCCAGCCCGGCGCCGAGCGGATCGGCCTCCGGCGCGGGTGCCCAGTCGGTGTCGGTCGCGCCGAACCGGCCCAGGTAGTTGAACAGCAGCTGCGGCGCGGCCGCGTCGGCGAGCACCCGGTCCTCCCGGAGCAGCCCGTAGCCGATCCCGTTGTCCGGCAGGGCACGCAGCTGTTCCTTGACCCGCTTCAGCCCGGCCGCGATCCCCTCCGCACCGGGGTCGAGGCGCACCGGGAACATGCTGGTGAACCAGCCGACCGTGCGGGAAAGGTCGACGTCCCCGGCGACCTGCTCCTCCCGGCCGTGACCTTCGAGATCGACCAGCACCGGCCCGTCATCACCACGCCAGCCCCGGACTGCCACCGCCAGCGCGGTCAGCAGCACGTCGTTCACCGCGCCGTGGAAGGCCGCCGGTACCGCGGTGAGCAGCGGCGCGGTCTGCCCGGCCGGCAGCGAAACGGTCAGCGAGCGCGCGGTGTCCGCGGTGTCCACCGCCGGGTCCAGAGCCCTGCGACCGAGCAGCGGATCGGTGCCGGTCAGCTGTCGCCGCCACAGCGCCAGCTCGGCGGTGCGGTCCGTTTCGGCGAGCAGCGAGGACCACCGGCGGAACGAGGTGCCGACCGGCGCCGGCGCCACCCCGCTCCACTCCGCGGCCAGATCCTCCAACAGGATCCGCCAGGAGACCCCGTCAATCACCAGGTGATGCGCCACCAGCAACAAGCGGCGAGCCTCCGGGAACCAGACCGCGCGCAGCATCCGGCCCTCGGCCGGGGCCAGCGCGGCGACCGCCCGGCGGGCGTGCTCCTCGATATCGGAACCACCGACTTCGATCAGCTCGGCGGCGGAGACCGTGCCCGGCTCAGGCACCTCCAGCGACCAGTCCGGGTTCAGCCTGGCACGCAACAGGTCGTGCCGGTCCAGCATCGACCGCAGCAGCCCTGCCAGCCGGTCGAAGTCCATTTCGGACGGAACGCGGAGCAAAGTGGACTGGTGGAAGCCGTCCACCTGGCCGCCGCGTTCGCTCAGCCAGCGGATGATCGGGGTCGGCGCGACCGTGCCGGTGCCCCGGTCCTCCCGGCGCACCGGCACCGCCCTGTCTTCGGCGAGCGCGGCCAGCGCGGCGACCGTGCGGTGCCGGAAGATCTCGCGCGGCGTGATCACCAGCCCGGCCTGCCTGGTCCGGCCGACCAGCCCGATCGCCACGATGCTGTCGCCGCCCAGCTCGAAGAAGCTGTCGTGCACGCCGATCTCCGGCAGCCCGAGCACCTTCGCGAACAGCCCGGCCAGCAACTCCTCGGCCGGAGTGGACGGGCGCGCGCTGCCGGCCAGCGCGGTCCAGTCCGGCACCGGCAACGCCTTGCGGTCCAGCTTCCCGTTCGGGTTGAGCGGCAACGCGTCCAGCGCGACCACGGCCGAGGGCACCATGTACTCCGGCAGCCGGTCGGCGACCTGCGCCCGCACCTCGTTCGCGTCCACCGCCCCGACCACATACGCCACCAGCCGCTTGACCTCGCGGTGGTCCGCCATGGCCACGATCGCGGCCGCCGCGATCGCGTCGTGCGCCATCAGCACGCTCTCGATCTCACCCGGCTCGATCCGGTGGCCGCGGATCTTGAGCTGACCGTCCGAGCGGCCGAGGAACTCCAGGTCACCCCGCTCGCTCCAGCGCACCCGGTCACCCGTGCGGTACATCCTGGCGCCCGGCTCGCCGAACGGGTCGGCGACGAACCGCTCCGCGCTCAGCCCCTGGCGGCCCAGATAGCCGCGGGCCAGCCCACGGCCGCCGACGTACAGCTCGCCCTCCACCCCGGGGGCGACCGGCAGCAGCGCGGAATCCAATACGTAGCAACGAGTGTTGGGATCCGGCACGCCGATCGGCACCGGACCGGTCCAGTCCGGTTCGGCCCGCCACAGGGTGGAGTTCACGGTCGCCTCGGTGAGCCCGTAGGCGGCCACCACCCGCAGCCGCTTCGACCACCGCGCGATCAGCTCGGTTGGCACCGTCTCAGTGCCGACGATCAACACCGCGCCTTCGGGCAGCTCGCACTCCGGTGGCAGCGCGGCGACCAACGAAGGCGGCAGGATCATGTTGGTGGCGCGGTGTTCGGCGATGTACTCGGTCAGCGCGGCACCGGCGACGCGGCGCTCGGCCGGCACCATGATCACGGTCCCGCCCACGCACAGCGACATCACCAGGTCCCAGACCGTGACGTCGAAACCGACCGACGCGAACTGCACCACCCGGCTGTCCGGCCGAATGCCGATCCGCTCGGTGGCCGTGGCGATCAGGCTGCCGATCCCGTCGTGGGAGACGACCACGCCCTTCGGCCGCCCGGTCGAACCGGAGGTGTAAATAACGTAGGCCGCGGAGTCCAGCGATACCGGCCCTTCCGGATCAGAAGAGTCCATTGTGGACAAGCTGGGTTCGTCGTCGATCAGCACCGGGCGGACGCCGTCCACCGGCGGCAGCTCATCGACGAGCCCGGTGCTGGTCAGCACCACCCGCGCGCCCGCGTCGGCGAGCATGAACGCGATCCGGTCGCCGGGATGGTCCAGGTCCAGCGGCAGGTACGCGGCACCGGCCTTCTGCACCGCGAGCAACGCGACGACGAGGTCAACCGAGCGGGGCAGCGCCACCGCGACCACGTCCTCCGCGCGCACCCCGCGCGCGGTCAGCAGGTGCGCCAGCCGGTTCGCGGCGGCGTTCAGCTCCCCGTAGCCGACCTGTTCGTCCTCGCAGATCACCGCCACCGCGTCCGGCGCCCGGACGGCCTGGCGCTCGAAGGCACCGGTCCAGGTCACCTCCTCGGTCTCGGCCGGCGAGGTGCCGAACTCCTCCAGCACCAGCGCCCGTTCCCCGGCGGAGAGCAGGTCGATGGTGCCGACCGCGCGGTCCGGCTCGGCCACCATCGCGTCCAGCACCGCCTGGAACCGCCGCCGGTGCGCGGCCAGCTCGCCCGGCTCGCAGACCGCGGCGTCCGCGTCGAAGTCGACGCGGATGCCCTTGCCCTGCGGGCGTTCGTAGATCGCCACGGTCAGGTCGTTGATCGGCCCGCTGTTGAGGTAGTAGTTGGTCGCCTCGTGGTCGCAGAAGCGCAGGTCCGACTCGAACGGGATGAAGTTGACGGTCGGCCCGACCAGCTCGCGGAAACCTTCGGTGTGGCCGAGTTCCCTGGCCAGGGACTCGCCGCGGTAGCGGCTGTGCGCGGTGAGCTCGCGGATCGCCTTCGCGGTAGCGGCCAGCACGTCGGTCGTGCTGTCCGATGGCCGGATCCGGATCCGCAGCGGCAGCACGTTCGACGCCATGCCCGGCACTTCCCGCAGCTCCGGGTCCACCCTGGCGGTGACCGGCAGGCCGAGCACGACGTCCTCGGCGCCGGTCGCCCGGTGCAGGTAGACGGCCACCGCGGCGATCATCAGCCGGGACAGCCTGGTGCCGGCCTCGGCGGCGGCCTTGCGCAACCCGTTGGCGTCCGCCGGGCTCAGCTCGGTGCTCTGGCGGTCCACCCGTCCCGCCTGCGCCGAGGACCGCCGGACCAGCCTGGCTGGCTCCGGCCGGTCCTCGAACAGCTGGTGCCAGTACTCGCGGTCCGTGGCGTACTGCGGCGAGTCGCGGTACGCCACGTCCAGGTCGGTCAGCGTGGTCAGCGACCAGTCCCGTTCCGGCGCGTCGCCGAGGTAGCGCTCGGAAACCCGGTGGAGCACCATGAACGCGCCGTAGCCGTCCATCACCAGGTGGTGGTAGCGCTGGTACCACCACACCCGGCCGGGGCCGAGCAGGAGCAGCACCTGTGCGTGCAGCGGGCCGGTGGCCAGGTTCGCCACCCGGCGGATGTCGGCCAGCATCCAGGCGTCGGCGGCGGCATCCGGGTCCGGCTCGCCGGTGAGGTCCACCGTCTCGAGCCGCCAGGCCGGCGCCACCGGGTACTGCCTCGGCACCCCGTCCTCGACCCGGAACCGCACGTGGACGCACTCCGCCTCGTCCACCGCGGCCTTGATCGCGCCGCCGAGCATGGCCAGGTCCACGTCCCCGCGGACCTCCACGTACCCGGCGACGTTGTACACCGGGCTCTCCGGCTCGATCTGCTGAGCCAGCCAGATACCGGTTTGCGCCCCGGTCAGGGGCAGGCCGAACTCACTCACCACGAAGCCTTCCGCTGAACTGCTATTTCGCCTTGGCCGCGAGCAACGGCACCGTCTGGTCGATCGCGTAGGGGATGGACAGCACGGTGTTGAACGAGATCGCCGCGCCGATCGGCGGATTCTCGTAACTCACGAACAGGTCCCGCTTCTCCTGGGTGACCTTCAGCTGCTGGTACAGCGGGTCGGTCCTGATCCGCTGCTCGGCCTCGGCGTCCGAGGTCAGCCACATCAGCCGGTCCAGCTCCAGCAGGTCCGTGCGCTCGACCCCGATGTTCGCCACGTTCTCGTCGCCGACCAGCGCGTTGATCTCATCCGAGAGCTTGAAGCCCATCGCGGTGACGAACAGCGACTTCGGGTCGTCCGGCGCGAACACCCCGTACTCGCCGGGCTTGAAGGTGTCCGCCACCGCGATGGTCTGGCCGGCGAACTCCGGATGCTCGGCCCGCACCTTGGCGTAGCGCTGGTCCATGTCGGCGACCAGCTGGTCACCCCTGGCCTGCTGACCGAGCGATTTCGCGATCGCTCTGGTCATCTCCTGCCAGGTCGCGCCGTAGTCCTTCGGCCCGGCGGGCTGGCCGACCACCGGGGCGATCCGGGACAGCTTGTCGTACTGCTCCTTGGTCATCCCGCTGTACTGCGCGATGATCAGATCCGGGCGCAGGGCGGCGATCTTCTCCAGGTTGAACTCGTCCCGCTCGCCGACGATCTCCGGCTGCACCCCGCCCCAGAGCGCCTGGGTCCACGGCCACTTGCCGAACGGTCGCTCCTTGAACCAGTCGACAACGCCGACCGGTTTGACGCCGAGCGCCAGCACCGCGTCCTGATCGGACAGCCCGAGCGTGACCACCCTGGCCGGTGCCGCCTTGATCTCGGTGCTGCCGTACTTGTGCGCGACGGTCACCGGGAAGGCACCCCCGGCCGGAGCCTGCGCGGACTGCTCGCCCTGGCCCCCGCACGCGGCGAGAACCGCAGCGAGGGCCAGGACGAGCAGCGCCACCCTGGTACGACGGAGGCTCACTTGGCGGTACCGGCGAGCAGCGGCACGGACTGGTCGATCGCGTACGGGATGCTCAACACGGTCGCGAAGGTGACCGCGGCACCGACCGGCGGCTCGCTGTAGGGCAGGAACACCGCGCGGCCTTCCTGCGCCACCTTCAGCTTCTGGTACAGCGGCTCGGCCTTGATCTGATCCGGTGCGGCGGCGTCCGAGGTGAGCCAGACCAGCTTGTCCACGTCCACCAGGTCGAGCCGTTCGGTGCCGAACTCGGTCGGGTTGCCGTCCGCGGTCAGGCCGGCGATCTGCTCGGGCACCTTGAAGCCCATTTCGGTCATCAGCACCGTGCGCGGGTCGTTCGCCGCGAACACGGCGTACTTGCCGGGTCCGGTGGTGTCCGCGACGGCGACCGTCTTGCCGGCGAAGTCCGGGTGCTGCTGGCGCACGTCGGCCAGCTTCTTGTCGACCCCGGCGACCAGCTCCTTGCCCTTCGCCTCTTCACCGAGCGCCTTCGCGACGGTGGTGGTCATCTCCCGCCACGGCGTCGCGTAGTCGGCGTACTTCCCGGACTGCGCCACCGTCGGCGCGATCTTGGACAGCGTGTCGTACTGCTCCTTGGGAATGGCCGCGTACTGGGCGATGATCACGTCCGGCCGGAGCGCGGCGATCTTCTCCAGGTTCAGGTCCGCGCGCTCACCGACGAGCTCGGTGGTGGCCCCGCCCCACTGCGGGGCGCTCCACGGGAACTGGGTGATCGGGGTGGTGAACCAGTCCACCACGCCGACCGGCTTGACCCCGAGCGCGAGCACCGCGTCCTGGTCGGTCAGCCCGATGGTGACCACTTTGGACGGTTTGCTCTTGATCTCGGTGCTGCCGTACTTGTGCTCGATGGTCACCGGGAAGGCGGCACCGGAGGGCTGGTTCGCCGCCGGCTGGCTCGGCGCGGACTGCTCGGAGCCGCAGGCCGCCAGCACCGCCGTCATCGCGAACGCGAGTAACAGCAGTGGCAGTCTGCGTGTGCTGGTCAGGGTGCTCATCGTCGTTTTCGCCCTTCAGGGATCTGCTCTTACGGGGTGAGAGTGCCGCTGGCCGCGTATTCGGGCAGCCGGTTCGCGGCGGCCCGCCGGTCCAGAACCGAGTCGAGGATCTCCCCGACCCGGATCGCGGTGTTCGACAGCAGCGAGGACGTGATGCCGTGCGAGTGCTCGGTACCGCCCTGCAGATAGATCCCCCCGGTGACCTCGGGCCCGGTGTCCAGCCGGTAGTCCCTGGTCACCCGCAGCCGGTCGAACTCGTCCCGGCGGCAGTACCCGGCCAACGCGCCCAGCAGCGCGGTCGGGTCGGCGGGCAGGTAGCCGGTGGAGTAGACGGCCACGTCCGCCTCCAGCACGGTCCGCTCGCCGTTGGTCAGCGACTCGATGGTGGCGCGCACCCCGTCAGCGGTCTCGGCCAGCTCGACCGGCCTGGACATGTTGAACATCCGCAGCCGCTGCGCGCCCCGCACCTTCTCCCGGTACATCCGCCGGTACAGCTCGTCGATCAGGTCGAGATCGACGGCCGAGTAGTTGGTGTTGCCGTGGTAGTCCATCAGCCGGCGCTTCATCCGCTCCGGCGCTTCGTAGAACGCGTCCACCGCCTCCGGGTCGAAGATCCGGTTGGCGAAGGCGCTGTCGTCGGACGGGCTGTAGCCGTAGCGCGCGAACACCGAGCAGACCTCGGCGCGCGGGAACCGCTCGTGCAGGAAGGCGGTCACCTCGGCGGCGCTCTGCCCGGCGCCGATCACCACGAACCGGGACGCGGTGTCCTCGTCGATGTCGCGGACCCGGTGCAGCAGCTCGCTGTTGTGCCAGATCCGGTCGCTCACCGTCACGCCATCGGGCAGGTTCGGCCGCAGCCCGGTGCCCACCGCCAGGTTCCTGGCCCGGAACACCGCCTCTTCACCGGCCGCGGTGCGGGTGCGGACGTCGAAGTGGACGACCGTCCCGTCCGCACCGGTCACCGGTTCGACGGCGGTCACCGTCTGGTCGTAGGAGACCAGATCGTCCACCTTGGCCGCGGCCCACTCGAAGTAGTCGTGGAACTCGATCCGCAGCGGGAACAGGTTCTTGTGGTTGATGAAGTCGACCAGCCTGTCCTTGGCGTGCAGGTAGGCGAGGAAGCTGAACCCGCTCGTGGGGTTGCGCATGGTGGCCAGGTCCTTGAGAAAGGACACCTGCATGGTCGCGTCTTCGATCAGCATCCCGCGGTGCCAGCCGAAGCAGGGCTGGCGCTCCAGGAAATGGGCGGTAACCGGCTCATCGGCCGATTCGTTGTGTTCGGTCAGTGCGATCGCGAGCGCTAGGTTCGAGGGCCCGAAACCCACTCCGACGAGGTCATAGACCGGAAGTGGCAGTGACATATCCGTCGACATACGCGTCCCATCGAGCGGCCTGGCCGCATGTTCGGTTGCCGGCCCATTGGCCGGTGAATATCCGAGGAAACCCTAACCTAACTTAGGCGAGCCTCAACTAGTACTTTCGAGGGTGATGTTCGTCCCTACAGCGAGGAGGACCCATGCGGGTCGCGATGTTCGGTTACCAGACGTGGGGGCACCGCACCCTGCGGGCGCTGCTGGACGCGGGGCACCAGGTGGTCCTGGTGGTCACCCACCCCAAGAGCGAGCACGCCTACGAGAAGATCTGGTCCGACTCCGTCGCCGACCTGGCCGAGGCCAACGGGGTGCCGGTGCTGCTGCGCAACCGCCCGGACGACGACGAGCTGATGAACCGGTTGAAGGAAACCGAACCGGAGATCATCGTGGCCAACAACTGGCGAACCTGGCTGCCGCCGGAGATCTTCTCGCTGCCACCGCACGGCACACTGAACGTGCACGACTCGTTACTTCCGGCCTACGCGGGCTTCTCGCCGCTGATCTGGGCGCTGATCAACGGCGAGCCGGAGGTGGGCATCACCGCACACATGATGGACGACACCCTGGACGCCGGGGACATCGTGCTGCAGCGCGCGGTACCGGTCGGTACCGAGGACACCACCACGGACCTGTTCCACAAGACCGTCGAGCTGATCGCGCCGGTGACCACCGAAGCGCTGAAGCTGATCGAGTCCGGCCAGACGCGGTGGACCCCGCAGGACCGCGACAAGGCCAGCTTCTTCCACAAAAGGTCCATTGAGGACAGTCGGATCGACTGGAACTGGCCGGCCGAGGACATCGAGCGCCTGGTGCGCGCGCAGTCCGACCCGTACCCCAACGCGTTCACCTTCCATCGCGGCGAGCGGCTGCGGATCACCAAGGCGAAGGTTTCGGCCGGACGCTACGGCGGCACCCCGGGCCGGATCTTCATCAAGGAGGGTGATGACCCGGCGGGCGTTGTCATCGTGGCCGGCGCGGACGCCCGGCGCGGGCGCAACCACGGGCTGGCGATCCTGCGGGTGCGCACCGAGGACGGCACCGACCTCGCCGCGGACGAGTACTTCCGCACCATGGGCGGCTACCTCACCTCCCACCCCTGACCCCGAACGGGCAAATAGCCGGCTTTTCGCCCCGAGCCGAACGTGACGTTTGGCCAATAGAACGAGCCAAACGTCACGTTGGGCCGGGTCAGGGGGCGGGTGGGCGGCAGTCGAAGAGGGCCTGGTTGCCCCAGGGGTTCGGCCGCGGCGGTGGGCGGTCGCCGGCCGGGTCGAACACTGCGGGCTCCACGACCGCGCAGTGCGTGCGCACCCAGTTCGCCTGCTCCAGCGCGGTTCCGCCGATGCCGGGCTGGTCGATCGTGGTGAACACGAACCGGACCTCCCCGGCAGCGGCGAGCCGGTCCAGCTCGGCCACCGGCAGCTGCGGCGAGTCCGCGTTGAAACCCCGCAGCAGCAGCACATTGTGCCCATCGGCGAGGTAGGGGCCGGCGGTGTTCGGGTGCTGCGCGGCCATCAGGAACCGCGAGCCGCCCCGGTTCGCCAGCAGGTGGGCGAGCATCGGGCGGTCGATGGCAAAGGCCTTCGCCGACATCGCCGACCGGCCCGCTGGCGCCGGTCCGGCCACCGGGTTGACCATCCGCCCGGAGCTCTTTTCGAACGCCGGGGTGCTCAGCATCCAGGTCACCGGCCCGGCGAGCATCGCCACCGCAGCAACCAGCACAGTCAGCACGGCCAGCCCCGGCACGGCCTGGCTCCGGCCGGACGAGGTCCTGGTGAGCAGCAGCAGGAGCACCGAGACCACCGCGGCCGCCACGATCAGCGGCGGTAGCCAGCCGAAGACGTTTCCCTGGCGCCCGACCAGCACCACCGCCCAGCCCGCGGTCAGCAGCACCCCGGCCGGCAACAGCCAACCGGCCGGTCCGCGGGCCTGCCACGCGGTGTACGCACGCGTCAAACCGACCCCGCCGACCGCGGCCAGTGCCGGGGCCATCACCGTGGTGTAGTACGGGTGCATCCCGCTGAGCGCGCTGAACGCGGCCCAGCCGGGCAGCAGCATGCCGCCCCACAGCAGCCAGCCCGCGCGGTCCCGCCGGTCACCGCGCAGGGAGGTCAGCACCCCGGCGG
Source organism: Amycolatopsis nigrescens CSC17Ta-90 (assembly GCF_000384315.1). GTDB lineage: Bacteria > Actinomycetota > Actinomycetes > Mycobacteriales > Pseudonocardiaceae > Amycolatopsis > Amycolatopsis nigrescens. Next base: position 2,862,323 of record NZ_ARVW01000001.1, read on the forward strand.
CCAGCAGCAACGCGGCCAGCGGCAGCAGCCAGCCGATCTGCGTGCCGACCTGCTCGTTGAACAGCCTGCCCGGCCCTGGCGCCCCGCCGAACACCGTGCCATGGCCGGCGCCGCCGCGGCTGACTCCGTTGTGCACGAAGACCATGTCCCAGACCGAGTTCGACGCGCTCCCGTCGACCTGCGGCCGTGCGCCGGCCGGCACCAGCGACACCACGATCATCCACGACAGCGACACCAGCACCGACAACGCGCCGTAGACCACCGCACGGGCGAACCGCACCCGTGGCGCCAGGTCCGCGAAGAACAGATAGGTGAGGCAGAACGCGGGCAACACCAGCAACGCCTGCAACATCTTCACCTGGAAACCGACGCCCACCAGCACCGCGGACAGCACCAGCCAGCGCCACCCCGGATGCTCCAGCGCACGCACCAGCGCATAGGCCGCCGCCACCACCGAACACATCAGCAACGTGTCCGGGATGTTCACCTGCGCCGTCACGAAAACCACCGGCGTGCACAGGAAAATCACCGCGGCGACGAACCCCGCCCGCGCCCCCGCCCACCGACGCACCGCACCGAACAGCAACGGCACCGAAACCGTCGCCGCCAGCACCTCCGGCAGCAAGAACACCCAGGACTGCGTGCCGAAAACCCGCACGAACAACGCGTGCACCCACAACGATCCCGGCAACTTGTCCGTGGTCACGAAGCCCGACGGATCGAACGCGCCGAAGAAGAAGTTGGACCAGCTCTCGCTCATACTCCGAATGGCCGAGCTGTAGTAGACGTGCGGCGTTCCACGGCTCAGCCCCCAGGCGTAGAGGGCGGCCGCGAGCACCGACAGCACCAGCACCGGCGTGAACCGCCGTCGCGGCAGGACTATCGGGCCGACGTTGACCGAATTCATCGCATCGGGCGGAGGTATCACTTTTTCCGGGCGCGCTGAACTGAACTTGACCACCATGACCCCCAGTCTTGGCGAAACAAAAGGAAGCGCATGCGCTCGGCTGAGCATAGAATTGGAAAATCAGATCGCTGAGAACCTTTTCAATTTTTGTCAGGTGGATTTACCAGGTTTCCGACAGAGAGGAAAGGAACGGTGACCGACCGTGTGCCCGCGGATACGAAACGAGCGGAATACCGTGTCCACTCCGGACCGGACCGGCGCCGGTGGGAGAATAACGGCTATGGCTGTTCTTCCGACGGTATTCGCCACCGCCACCGCGCGGCCGGACGACGTGGCCGTCCGGTCACGCCGGGCGACCCTGACCTGGCACCAGCTGGCCGGCCGGATCACCGCCGCCGCGGCGACCCTGCGCGAGCGCGGACTGGCCCCAGGTGACCGGATCGCGATTGAGGCGGCGGACCAGCTCGACGAACTGCTCTGGTTCCTCGCCGCGGACGCCGCCGGGCTCGGCGCACTGATCGTGACCCCCGCATGGTCCACTTCGGAACGTGCGCACGTGCTCACCAGGCTGGGGCCACGACTGGTGGTCACCGAGCCCGCACCTTCCGCGGTCACACCCGGCGTGGACGCGAGCACCGATGCCGGCGCACTGTGCTACGTGGGCACCACCTCCGGCAGCAGCGCGGCGCCCAAGCTGTACACCAGGACCCGCGGCTCGTGGCGGCGGAGCTTCGGCCCGCTGAGCAAGGCCTTCGGGCCCGGCCGGACCGACACCGTGCTGGTCGCCGGTTCGCTGTCCTCCTCGCTGTTCCTGTTCTCCGCCCTGCACGCGCTGGACTCCGGCGCCGAGGTGCTGCTGGCCGGCCCGTGGTCCGCGGACCGCGCGCTGGCGCACTGCCGCACGGCGACCGCGCTGCACCTGGTGCCCGGCATGCTGGCCGCGCTGTGCGACGGCTGGGAGCGCGATCCGGCCGCACTGGCGGACTGCTCGCTGCGCGCGGTGCTCTGCTGCGGCGCGAAACTGGGCGCCGGAGTGGAACGCCGGTTCCGGGCGCTGCTGCCGGACTGCCGGCTGATCGAGTACTACGGCTCCTCGGAGCACTCGCTGATCACCTACCGCGACGGCGAAGGCGGCGAAGATCAGGCCACTGTGGGCAGTCCGGCCCCGGACGTCGAGCTGGAGATCCGCGACGCGCACGGCACCCCGCTGCCGGACGGCACCGAAGGCGTGCTGTGGGTCCGCTCGCCGATGCTGTTCGCCGGTTATCTCCCCGACCGGGACGGGGACCCGCTGGACACCGGCTCGTTCGACGGGAACGGCTGGCTGTCCAACGGGGACCTCGGGGAGATCCGTCCGGACGGCACCCTCGAACTGCGCGGCCGGGACGGCCAGTCGGTGATCAACTCGGGCGGGCACAACGTGTCCCCGGCCGAGGTGGAGGCCGTGCTGCGGGAGGCGCCCGGGGTCGGCGAGGTGGTCGTGCTGGGCACCGCGCACAGCAGGCTCGGTGCCGTGGTCACCGCGGTGGTCGAGCCGGGCCACGGCACCGAGCCGAGCCTTCGCGAGCTGCGCGCGCTGGTCGCGCGGCGGCTCAGCCCGGCGAAACGGCCGCGCCGCTGGTGGCGTGCCACCGCACTGCCGCGCACCGCGACCGGCAAGGTCTCCCGGGTACCCGAGACGATCATGGCCGCGCCGCTGGAGCGGCTCCGATGAGCGAGACACCGATGATCGTCGCGGCGAGGCGCAGCGCGATCGGCAGGGCGGGCGGCATCTTCGGCGACCTGCCGCTGCACCGGCTCGCCGCACCGGTGCTCACCGCGGCGCTGGAGGACTCCGGAGCGTCCGCGTCGGAGGTCTCGGAAGTGTTGCTGGGCAACGTTTTCGGTCCGGGCGGCAACTCGGCGCGGGTGGCCGCGCTGGAGGCAGGGCTCGGCGTCGAGTCCTCCGCTGTCACCGTGGACCGGCAGTGCGCGAGCGGTCTGGAGGCGGTGCACCTGGCCGCCACCATGGTCGCGGCCGGGCGCGGCGGGCTGTACCTGGCCGGTGGTGCGGAAAGCCCGTCCACCGCGCCATGGCGCGCCGAACGGCCGCGGTCGGTGGGCGAGCCGCCGCGGTTCTATTCGCGGGCACCGTTCGCGCCCGCCGCGTTCGGCGATCCGGAAATGGGCGCGGCGGCGGACCTGGTCGCGGCCGAGGCCGGGATCAGCAGGGCGCGGCAGGACGAGTACGCCGCGGAAAGCCACCGCAAGGCGATCGAGACCGTCCGCGCCGGCGGGTTCGACGCGGAGATCGTGCCGATCGACGCGCATTGCACGGACCAGCGCCCGCGCGCCGGGCTGACCGCCGCCCGGCTCGCCCGGCTGCGCCCCGCGTTCAGCCAGGACGGCACCACCACCGCCGGGAACTCCTGCGGGGTCAACGACGGCGCGGCCGTGGTGGCCGTCGCGAGCGAGTCGTGGTGTGCCGATCGCGGGCTGCGCGGCCTGCGGATCGTGGACTGGGCGGCGTCCGGGGTGGACCCGCGGCGGCTCGGCCTCGGCCCGGTGCCCGCGGTGCGCACGCTGCTCGAACGCAACGGGCTCACCGTCGCCGAACTCGGCGTGGTGGAGTTCAACGAAGCCTTCGCCGGTCAGGTGCTGGCCTGCCTGGACGCGCTGGGCATCGCGCCGGAGCTCGTCTGCCCCGATGGCGGCGCGATCGCGCTTGGCCACCCGTGGGGCGCGTCCGGCGCGGTGCTGATGGTCCGGCTGTTCAGCCGGATGATGCGCGCGGACGGCCCGCGGTTCGGCCTTGCCGTGATCGCCGCCGGCGGTGGCCAGGGCCTGGCCACCCTGGTCCGCCGCGACTGACCCTCAGGTCCCGCGATGGGTACCGGTGACCTTGACCAGTGACGCGGTGCCGGGGTCGCCGCCCTTGGTGCTGCCGACCGAGGTGAGCAGGGAGAGCACCACCGCATATCCGGTGATGGACAGCCCGGTCCCCCAGTCGAGCCCGAGCAGCCCGGTACCGGCCGCCCCGAGCCAGGCCGCGAAGGACTGCACAGCCGTCTTGATCGCCCGTTCGACGGCGTCGATCCAGAATGTGCCACTGAAGTATTCGGACATCACGGCCGCTCCTCTGGATTTCGCGCGAAAAGAAAGATACGGAAAGAATCCGCCGCGCACCGGCCGGCCCGCCGCCACCGGCAGTGCGGACCATCGGGCGGCTTTCACTGCCCGCCGGGGCAGCCACCGTGACCGATCCGGAAAATTGTGCCCCAACTCACACCGAACTGCGGAGCGCCGCCCCTGCCGCAATGTCCGAATTCGTGTCGGTTTCACCCGGAAATCCCGACAGTTGCGCACTTTTCTTTCCTCACCTGTCGCGAACAAGTCACAAGATCCCAGTCGAGCAGGACCGAGAACTCACTACCACGGGATACCGCGTCGCCACGCTTAGTAGCAGCCGGGGCCAAGAATGGGCCCGCGATCCCAGAACAGGTGATCAGGTTGAGCGGTGCACTGGCGACCGGAGAACAAGCGCACGCGCCCGAACCCGGAAACGAACGCCAGCGGCGGGAAACGGTTCGGCGCACGGCGACGGTCGATGTGATCATTCCCGTCTACAACGAAGAAAAATCCCTTCCCGGTTGCATCCGGGTACTGCACGAGTACCTCGGCGAGCACATTCCCTTCGAATGGACCATCACCGTGGTCAACAACGCCAGCACCGACGCGACCCAGAACGTCGCCGAAGAGCTCGCCGCCGGCACCGAAGGCGTTCGGGTCATCCAGCTGGACCGCAAGGGCCGCGGGCACGCGCTGCGCACCGCGTGGAGCACCAGCGACGCGGACATCGTCGTGTACATGGACGTGGACCTGTCCACCGGCCTGGACGCCCTGCTGCCGCTGATCGCCCCGCTCACCAACGGGCACTCCGACCTCGCCATCGGCTCCCGGCTCGCGCCGGGCGCCCGCACCATCCGCGGGCCGAAGCGCGAGATGATCTCCCGCTGCTACAACTCGCTGATCAGGCTGTCCCACGGCGCCCGGTTCTCCGACGCCCAGTGCGGGTTCAAGGCCGCCCGCACCGAGGTGATCCGGCCGCTGCTGCCCCATCTGAAGGACGACAACTGGTTCTTCGACACCGAGTTGCTGCTGCTGGCCGAGCACAACGGGCTGCGGGTGCACGAGGTGCCGGTGGACTGGGTCGAGGACACCGACACCAGGGTGCAGGTGTCGAAGACCGCGGTCGAGGACATCCGCGGGCTGATCAGGGTGGCGCGCGACAAGGCGACCGGCGCGGCGAAGGTGGAGAGCCTGCCGCGCCGGCCGGACCCGACCCCGACCCATCCGGACGCGGTCATCGCGCGCCGGGAAACCGGGCTGTTGTGGCAGATTCTCTCCTTCGGCCTGGTCGGTGTCCTCTCCACGGCCGCGAACCTGTTGCTGTACGCGATCTTCCGCACCTTCTGGCCGCTGCTGCTGGCCAACTTCCTGGCGCTGACCATCACCACCCTGTTCAACACCGAGGCGAACCGGCGGCTGACCTTCATCGGCGTGCGGGGGTCGAGGCCGACCAGCCTGGTGCATCTGCAGGGCCTGATCATCTTCGCCTTCTACTACGCGTTCACCTCGGGCGCGCTGCTCGCGCTGAACCTCGCGGTGAGCCGGCCTTCGACCAGACTCGAGCTCGTCGTACTGCTGCTGGCCTCGGCCATCGGCACGGTGGGACGGTTCGTCGCGCTCCGGGGCTGGGTGTTCAAGAACCCGAACAGAAAGGCGTAGCGCTCAGGCGAGATCGGCGGCCTCGGTCACCCGGCGGATGTCGATCTCGATGTCACCGAAGAGCCGCGCGTACCGATGACCCCATTCGGTCGCCTCGGCCAGTCCGTCCACCTGGATCAGCACGAACCCGGCGATCAGCTCCTTGGTCTCGGCGAACGGCCCGTCGGTCACCGTGGTCTTGCCGTCGCGGACGGTGATCCGCTTGGCGTCCATCGAGCTCGGCCGCAGCCCCTCACCCGAGAGCAGCACCCCGGCGTCGGTGGCCTCCCGCAGGAACCGGTCGACCGCGTCGATCATCTCCGGCCCCGGCGTGAACGCTCCCGGCACGTTCTCGTCGAGCTTGTGCATGATCATGAAACGCATGCTATTTGCCTTCGCACCTGGACCGGTCCTCCCTCTACGGGCCCCGGCTTCACTGACGCGTCGATCGACGTACCGCCGGATCGACATCGCGGGGAGATTCTGCACGAAGAACGCCCCGTCGGCCTATCGCACATGGCCGGCGGGGCGTTCGATGCTGTAGCAGGTGAAAGATTCGAACCCCCCAAGGCTGAATTCACGGCTGCACAGTGATCAGGGTTGAGCCATCGCCATTGATGTCGCCACAACTGCTCCTTGCAGGTCAGATAAGGTGCCGTCGACCTCACAGACATGCGGGTAACCACTTTGCCAGTATGGCGACCTCCAAGGTCGGTCCGAGACGCTCCGTCGATCAGTGGTTCGCACGCCCTACGCGGTCACAAGTTGGCAAGATGTTGGGGTGACCACCACCACAACCAGCGTGAAGACAGAAAACGCACTGTTGTACCTCGCCGTGGACCTTGGCGATCATCCAGGACTCGAGGACTATGGGCGAAACGTTGACGCGCTCGTTACCCTCGCACGCCACGCAACCTTCCTGAGCGTCCTCCCGATTCGCGTTGAGGACGATGCCATCGGCCACCCGAAGGCGGTGGCTGAGATTGCAATACTCCGAACACGAATGGCCAGTCCATGGGTGAGCGTGCTCGCAGATCTGGCCAGAAACTCGACACCGATCGCCTATGGAGCCGGGACTCTTTACGCATTGCACAGCCTGTTGCGTTTACTCATGAGCTGGCAACGGCACCGACTGGAACTCGAAGAACGAGAGGTACAGCTCACCGTGCTGAGACGACGCCTGCTCGATGCAAGCGAGCAGCTAGCGGACGAGGGGGTACGACGCTCCGGCGAACCCAGACCGGCAAACAGAAACCTCGACATGGCCTCAAGCGTCACCGATTCCCTGATGAATGCAGCGGAAAGCCTGGGGACGATCCAAACGGCAGACATAATCGAACCGGATGATCCGCGCGCAACTGGCATCTGACACGCAGCGATGTTCACGCAGCCGTGCACGGCGACTGCGCTGCGACACGGGGTGATCTGTCACCCGCTGCCCGAGACGCCTGCGGACGCCACGGGTGGCCAAGCACGCAGACCAGCACAGGCAGTGTCCTCGGTCTCGCCTCGACGAGCACCTGCAGGAACGACCGGGCCCCCGGGAGGAGGCATCCGACCACGCCGCACGACTAAGCTAGCCCTGAACAAGAAAACCCGCAGGTGGACAGTGGTCTCCCTGCGGATTCCCGTGGTGTGGCAGGTGAGGGATTCGAACCCCCGAAGGCTGAGCCGTCTGTTTTACAGGGAACAACTACAACGCTCTGAACAGGCGTTATGTGCGTTGGAACAGCCCGTGATACGCCCGCACCGCGCGGATTGCGGACGGGGCTGTGTGACGGAACGCCGTAACTGTCATCACCGCCGGACCCCGCGGGCCGGGGTATCGGCCAGTGCAGTCGGTTCTCTCAGCCCGTGAAGGTCAACGCGGCAGTGTTCGCCGTGAAGCTCTGTACGCCACCCGCACCGCACAGGCCGTCTTGGGTGACGATCACGGGGGTGGCGGTGATGGTGTCACCGGCCATCACGCCGCTGTCGATGCTGGCCGACAGCCCGAGATCCCCGCTGGTGGGGTCCGTGCTGACCACGAACGTGATCTCGCTCGTGCGCCCGGTGTTCCACTCGAATGTTGCCTCGCCGCCGAGGTGCAACGGAGCCGGGGCGCAGCCGTCGGCTTTTGCTCCAGGCGTTCCGTTGACCTGGGCCGACTGTAGCTGCGGCTGACTGCCGTTGGGAGAGTTGCAGCTCGCGATCGTGGCCACGGTGTCGGCGTCGACGGTGTTGAAGTCCAGCGGCGGGGTGAAGTTGAACTGGAACGTGGTGGTGCAGACCAGATCGACGTCTTGGGCGTGGGCTACCGGTGTGGGGGCCGAGAACAGTCCGGTCGCGGCCAGGGTGAGTGCGCTGAACATGGTGCTGGCTCGGGTCGGAAAACCCGCGCGCGTGAGGACGTTGCCCTGGTCCGACATCGTTCGACTCCTTCGCTCTGGATTGGCCCCGTCCCAGTCTGGGCGTGCAGTTCGGGCGGCTGAGCCGTTTCCGCTGGATCGTGGGACCCCTGGCTGGGGGAAGACGTCGGCTCCGATGTGGGTCCAATCAGGGGCGGGCTATCAACGGCTGCAGCATGATCAGCACCGTCGAGGAAGTGGCGGTCTACGTGGAAGGCGGTGGCCGGTTGCGCGTCGACGATCTGGAACCGATCGCCTGGGGAACGCCGATGCAGCGGCTGCGCGCACCTTACGGAAATCTCCACTAGAACATGTGTTCGAACTAGCTGGCCGGACATCACGGCCGAGGTCTTGACCAGCGGCACACGCGTCCAGGCACGGCTCGCAGTGGAGCACGGGCGCCCCGGCGTGCACTGTGCGGAAGGACTCACCGACGTTCTCGACATCATCCGGCGAGTCACCTCGGAGCCCCAGAACTTCGCCGACAGGCTGCCACGGCTACTGCCGACCGCACGATGACCGAGCACGACTTCGAAAAAGATCGTCTGATCAGAGCCCTTGTCGAGACCGTCGGCGGCTATCTCAGGAACGCGGGGTTACAAGGCACCCATTCCGATCTGGGAGCACTGAACATCCTTTGCACGCGATCTTGTCGACCATGCTCGCGAGCCTGCCGGAAGTCGACCTGGCACCAGCCCACGCAGTGGGGAGTCCGCGCGGTTTCAGTGCGGACCATTACGTGCCACTGATGATGCCGCCGCGTGCACCCTCTGAGAAGCGGCCTTATGACCTACGCCGCGGCGGTGTCCACATGGCTCAACAACGGCGTGGAGTCGCCAGGGTGGCGAAATGGGCAGGCAAAGCCTGGCCGTGCTGCTGCACGTCTACGCCACGAGAATGCCCGCCCGGCCTATAGTTCCAGGCCAGACGGGCATTCTTCGTGGTGTGGCAGGTGAGGGATTCGAACCCCCGAAGGCTGAGCCGTCTGATTTACAGTCAGATCCCTTTGGCCGCTTGGGTAACCTGCCATGGCCGGTGCGGACCGGCCGACGAAGAGCGTACCCAACGCCTTCACGGGGTGGGCAACCGGGATCAGGCTAGGGTGGGCCCAACCCAGACGAGTGCGATTACAGAGGTGTGAGGACACGTGGCGGATCCCTCTTTCGACGTGGTCAGCAAGGTCGACCGGCAGGAGGTGGACAACGCGCTGAACCAGGCGGGCAAGGAGCTGTCCACCCGCTTCGACTTCCGGGGCGTGAACGCCAAGGTGGCCTGGGCCGGCGAGGAGGCCATCGCGATCGAGGCCGAGACCGAGGAGCGCGCACTGGCCGCAGTCGAGGTCTTCAAGGAGAAGCTGATCAAGCGAGGCATCTCGCTGAAGGCCTTCGAAGCGGACGAACCGGCCATTTCGGGCAAGATCTACAAGGTCAGCGGCAGGATCATCCAGGGCATCTCCTCGGAGAAGGCCAAGCAGATCGCCAAGTACATCCGCGACGAGGGCCCCAAGGGCGTGCAGGCGCAGATCCAGGGCGACCAGCTCCGGGTCTCCGGCAAGAAGAAGGACCACCTGCAGGACATCATCGCCCTGCTCAAGGCGCACGACTTCGAGATCGCCCTCCAGTTCACCAACTACCGCTGAGGTCGGAACCCGCGGGCTAGGGCGATGAACACCGGGGGAACGAGCGCGACCTGCCGGTGCTGCCGTGGCGCTGGGTCTGGGTGGCGGTGGGACTGGTGCTGCTCCTGACGATCGCCACCGTGTGGCTGCTGCTCGCCTACGCGCGAAGCGGGCGCCCGGCGCCGCAGGTCAGCACCGAGCTGGACGCGCTGCGCACCGCGCTCAGCATCACCCTGGGCGCCGGCGGCGGTTTCGCGCTCTGGTTGGCGACCCGGCGGCAACGCTCCACCGAGCTGCAGCTCCGGGAAAACGCGCGGATCGCGCGCGAAGCTCGGGCGCTGGAAAGGGAGACCGCCGCGGCCACCGAGTTCGACGCCACGGAACGCCGGGTCACCGACCTCTACACCGCGGCGGTCGAGCAGCTCGGCTCGGCGAAGGCCCCGGTCCGGCTCGGCGGGCTGTACGCGCTGGAGCGGCTGGCACAGCAGAACCCGCGGCTCCGGCAGACCATCGTCAACGTGCTCTGCGCCTACCTGCGAATGCCCTTCGGCATCCCGAAAAGCGAACTCACCGCGCGGTACCTGCGCGGCCAGGAACCGGTGCAGACCGCCACCGACCGGGAGTCCGCCGAAGAACCGACATCGACCTCGACCTGCGCGGCGCCACCCTGGAGGATCTCGACCTAGGCGGCTGCACCGTGGGGCGCGCCGATTTCGCGTACGCCAGATTCACCAACGCGGTGGACTTCCGCGAGACCGTCTTCGACGGGGAAGCCTGGTTCTTCCATTCGTCCTTCGACACCGTCGCAGGATTCCACGGCGCTCGCTTCAACGACAGAGCGATCTTCACCAGAACCCTGTTCTCCTGCCAGCTGAACCTGGACGAAGCTCATCTCGCATCGGGCCGCCTTCTTCTACGAGACCACCTTCGGCAGTCTGGCGAAGGACGACGTCCCGCCGCCGGGCTGGCGGGCGGAAGACGGGCGGTTCGTGCCGGCGGAACCTAACCGAAGTGCGGAATGACCTCGTGCACCTGCGGCGGCGGCGAGCCGGGGGTCCACAGTAGACGGACCTGGTCGGTCTCGCCGCGCACGCGCAGGTCGGTGTAGGGGCCGGTGAGCGTGCCGGCGGTGCGCCACTGGCCGTTCTGCCGCAGCTGCACCTGTGCGCGGGCGGAGGAGTCGGCGAGCACCACGATCCGCTGCACCGGGCGCGGTGTGGCAGCCGCCACGACGAGCGCGTCGCCCGCAGCAGGGGCCGAAGCGGCCGTGTAGACGGAGTCCGCGTCGCCATCGGCGGCCGCGGCGAGCGCCGAGCCGGGGGCGGCGGGCGGGCCGCCGGTGACCGTCATCGCCGGGCCGTCCGTGGTGGTCACCGCGAACTCGCGCACCACCAGCCAGTTTGCCTGCTCGGCGGTGACCCGCAGGCGGACCTGGCGGGCCTCGGTGTCTGGCACGTCCACCGCGACCTCTGGCTGTCCGGACACCGTGGCCATGGTGGTCCACCGCTGCCCGTCCGCCGAGTACTCGAGCACCCCGGCCTGCGCGAAGTCCTGCTCGCTGCCCGGTTTGCCCATCTTCACCTCGACCCGGCTGATCGGCCGCACCGCGCCGAGGTCGACACCCACGCTGTCGCCGGGGGACGGCGCGCCGTCGCTCCAGAAATAGGTCGCCAGATCGCCGTCCAGCATCCGCGCCGGCGAGTTCTCCCCGTAGGTGGGCAGCGAAGTGCTCGCGGACGCCTTGGGCGGCAGGCCGAAACCGTCATCGACGCGGGCCAGCGCGGCGGTGAAGAAGGGCTCGCAGACGTCCACGCAGACGAGCGGCTTCTTCGGACCGCCCGCGGTCGGCGTGGTGATCAGCTCGGCCTTGGCCAGGGTCTCCTTCAGCGCGCGGCGCTCGGCCCAGGCGAGTCCGCCGTCGCCGGTCCGCTGGGCGTGCAGCATGCGCAGCGCGTGCCGGCCCGCCTCGCCGAACAGGCCGAGCTTGTCCAGCCACGGCCCGATCTCGTCCAGGAACGCCGGATTGCCCGCCATACCGTGCCGCAGCTCGGCGGGATTCGCGGCCATCCGCTCGAAGTACGCCGCCAGCGGCGCATCGCCGCGACCGGCCCAGAAGTCGGCCAGCAGGGGCCGCAGCACAGGCGAGTCCTTGTCCTTCTCGCCGGTGTCCAGCCGGGCCAGCACGCCGGCGTAGTTGTTCTCCGCGAACACCTTCAGCGCGCCGGCGGCGGGCCCGCCGAGGTCGGCCAGCGCGGCCGCCCATGACGCGTCCGGGTCGTAGCGCTCCGGGTTCCACAGGAAGTCGGCGGAGGTGAACTCGGCGATCTTGGAAGCCTCGGCCTGCACCATCGGGTTCGCGGTCACCCCGGCCAGGTGCCCGGCGATGCCCGGCTCACGGCCGACATACGGGCCGAGCAGCAGCCGCGGGGTGATGTAGTCGTTGACCGGGTAGTTGTCCCAGACCAGAATCTCGTGCCCGAACACCCGCTCGGCCTCGGCCGCCTGCGCGGCGGTGATCTGCGGGGCGATCACGCCCACCCCGGTCCACTCCACCAGCACCTTCGGGTCCAGCTGGGTGCGCAGTGCCGTCTTGTAGCCGGAGTCGGCCAGGTCGTAGTACTCGGTCGGCACCATCTGCAGCGGCTGCGCCCCGGGATGGGTGGCGATGAAGTCCCGCTGCACCCGGTTGAGCAGGTAGGACTGCGCCGCGCCGGCCGCCGCGCCGCCGGTGCCGAACTTCGCCTCGTCCGCGGCGCAGTTCCACTTGGTGTAGGAGATGTCGTCCAGCGGCACGGCGAAGGTGCGCACCCCGATGTCCCAGATCGTCTGGAACTTCGCGATCAGCGCCCGCACGTCGGCCTCGTCGGAGTAGCAGACCGAAAGGCCGGGCGAGAGCGCATAGGTGAACTCGACGTGGTTCGCGGCGGCCCGTGCGGTCAGTGCGGCGATTTCGGCGAGCTCGGCCGGCGGGTAGCTCTCGCGCCAGCGTTCACGCAGGTACGGGTCGTCCTTCGGCGAGTAGACGTAGATGTTCTGCTTGGTCCGGCCGTAAAAGTCCAGCTGGGACAGCCGGTCGTCGTGCGACCACGGCGCGCCGTAGAAGCCCTCGATCACCCCGCGCAACGGCATCGACGGCCAGTCCCGCACGGTCAGCGCGGGCACCGAGCGGCCGGTGACCACCTGGCGCAGGGACTGCGCGGCGTAGAAGGTGCCGGTGGGGTCGACCCCGGCCAGCGCCAGCACACCGCGTCCGGCGGCCAGGGTGTAGCCGCCGGCGGGCAGCCCCTCCGGGCCTGGCGCGCCGAGGCCGGCCAGCGCGGCCGCGGTCGCCGGGTTCTCCGCCGGCCCGCCGATGTACACGGTCAGTGACGACCGGTCGCCTTCGCCGCGGACGAACCGCTGGGCACCGGCGGCACGGAGCACCTGCTCCACGAGGGCGAGCGCGGCCGGGTCGGTGCCTTCGGCCAGCACCTCCCGCACCGTGTGCGGAACCGCCATCCGGCCACTCTTCGGGTGAACTTCCTGCGGAGTCGGCCAAATCCTGGCCACTCGGCCGCTCGGGTCGGACTCTTCGGCCGCCGCCGTGACCGCCGCGGGTATGACCCCGGCGACGACCAGTGTCGCAACGAGGAAGGTCCTGCTCAATCGCCCTGTTCTCATCATCTCCGAGCACCTCCGAGCATTTTTGAGCAGCACCGAACAAGAACGTTAACACCAATTTCGACTAGTGGACTGAACCAATCGGGCGAGTTTGCGCCGGGAAGATTCAACCGGATCGTGTGAACGATTCACTGGATCAGCCACTCCGTGGTGTAATCGCACGGCCGTCACAGGGAAGGGAAAGCCATGCGCCGGATGGGGATACTCCTGATGTCACTGCTCGTGGTGGCGAGCTTGGTGACGCCCGCACAGGCGGCCCAGGCCGAGCGCAAGCTCCTCCAGGCCGGTCACGGTGAGTACCCCCGGCTGATCCGGCTGGAGCACACCGTCGGCCCGCGCAACGGCCGCATCCTGGCCGCGATGACCAGTGAGGACGAGCGCGGCCGGTACGCACCGATCTTCGAGAGCACCGACGAGGGCGAGAGCTTCCACAAGATCAGCGAGGTCCGCGACCCCGAGGGCGCCAACGGGATGTGCTGCGGCACCCTCTACGAGCTGCCGCAGCGGGTCGGCAGGCTGCGCGCGGGCACGTTGCTCTGGGCGGCCAGCTACGGGCAGGCCGCGGGGCCGGGCCGCCGGGTCGGCATCAAGATCTGGGCCAGCAAGGACAGCGGCCGGAGCTGGAGCTTCCTGTCCGAGGCCGCCCGCTCGCACAACCACGACGGCATCTGGGAGCCGGAGTTCACCATCGACGCCGGCGGCACCATGTGGCTGCACTACGCGGACGAGACCGAGGCGCCGCGGTTCGGCCAGGTGCTCAACCGGGTGGCCAGCACGGACGGGGTGAACTGGGGCACCAAGCAGCGCACCATGGCGATCCCGCCGGACCGGGTCCGGCCGGGGATGCCGATCGTCCGGCGGCTGCCGAACGGGCAGTACTACTTCAACTACGAGATCTGCAACTACGGCCACCGGTTTTGCGACCCGTACTTCAAGATCTCGCCGGACGGCGCGAACTTCGGCGACCCCGGCGCGCAGGGCACCCAGATCGCCACCGCGGAGGGCAACCACTTCCAGCACGCGCAGACGGTCACCCTGTTCCCCGGCGGGCCGAACGGCACCAGGGTGCTGATGGTCGGCCAGATCTATGTCGCCGACGACGGCACCCGGCTGCCCGGCAACGGGAAGACCTTGCTGGCCAACGACAATTTCGGGGCAGGGCCGTGGTACGAGGTGCCGGCACCGGTGCACGTGAAAGAGCCCTTCGACAACTACTGCCCGAACTACAGCTCCACCCTGCTGCCGGTGGACGGCGGGCAGAACGTGCTGCAGATCGCCGCCGACTACACCGACACCGGCGACTGCACCGCCTACTTCGGCAAAGGCCCCTCCTCCTAGCGCCTCCCGACATGTCGTGAAGGTTAGGGCTGGGGGAGGAGGCCGAGTAGCCAGGCGCCGAGTGCCTGCTCGGCCTCGGCGCGTTCGCGGGCCGGGTCCTCGGCGTTGGCGATCAGCAGCGCCGCCTCCATCACCGCGCTGAGGATCAGCTGGGCGAGCACGCGCACCGGCTGCGGCGCCAGCAGCCCCTGCGCGGTGGCCTGTTCCAGTGCGCCGATCACCATGCCGAGGCCGTACTCGCCCTCGATCTGCCGCCAGGTGCGCCAGCCGAGCACCGCGGGCGCGTCGGTCAGCGAGATCTGCCGGACCTCGGGCCTGCCGCAGGCGTCGAGGAAGGCGCCGAGCGCGGTCACCATGCCGGTGCCGAAGTCGGGGGCCGTCGTCAGCGCCGCCTCCACCTCGCCGGCGACGTCCCGCTCCAGCTCCTCGAACACGGCACGGAAGAGTCCCTGCTTGTCCGCGTAGTGGTGGTACAGCGCGCCACGGCTGACCCCGGCCGCGCGCACGATCTCGTCCGCGGGCACCGCGTGGTAGCCGCGGGCCGCGAACAGCTCGCGTGCGGCGGAGACCAGTGCGGACTTCGTGCTGCTGGAGCGATCCTCTTGGCTGCGGCGCATAGTCTCCTAGTTTGCCAAGCGCCCGGCGAAACCGACGATGTGCTCGGTCAGTTCGGCCGGGCGGTCCTCCGGCACGAAGGTCCACGAGTCCGCGATCTCGGCCAGTTCGGCGTCCGGCAGCAGTTCGGCCAGCCGGTGCGCCAGCGAGATCGGGAACAGCCGGTCCTCCGGCGCCCAGGCGAGCAGCACCGGCC
This sequence comes from Amycolatopsis nigrescens CSC17Ta-90, assembly GCF_000384315.1. Lineage (GTDB taxonomy): Bacteria > Actinomycetota > Actinomycetes > Mycobacteriales > Pseudonocardiaceae > Amycolatopsis > Amycolatopsis nigrescens. The sequence continues at coordinate 2,877,790 of NZ_ARVW01000001.1, forward strand.
GGTCGAAGGCGGGCAGCTCGCTGGCGGCGGCCAGGGTGTGCCGGCGGTGCACCCCGAGCAGGAACCGGCGCAGGTCCCGCCGGATGCCGGGGTCGCGCCAGGCCGGGTCGAGGTAGGAGCGGACGGCCTCGACCGGCAGCGGCCGCTTGGTCAGCCGGCCGAAGGCGAACGGCAGCCGTCGGACGAGGGTCGACCTCAGCGCCGCGGCGGCCAGCCAGGTCGCCCCCGGCAGCCGCGCCAGCCGGGGCAGCGGCGCGAAGATCGGCGGGAAGAAGTACTCGAAGGAGTCCGACGGCGTGAGCACCACGCCGGCGATCCGCTCCGGGTGCCTGGCCATCAGGATCTGGGTGAGCGCGCCGCCGGTGTCGTTCGCCACCACCAGCACGTCGCGCAGATCCAGCGCGGCGAGGAAGTCCGCGATCAGCCTGGCCAGGCCGGGCGGGCTGAGGTCGGCGTCCGGGGCCATCGGCCTGCGGTGCGAGCCGAGTGGCCAGTCCGGCGCCAGGCAGCGGAATCCGGCGGCGGCCACCCCGGGCAGCACGTGCCGCCACAGGTCGGCGTTCACCAGCAGGCCGTGCACGAACACCACCGGCCTGCCCTCGCCCTGTTCGGCGTAGTCCAGCACCCCGGCCGGAAGTCGCACCTGACCGTTCCGCTGCAGAGTCATCCTGGCTCCTTTCGTCCCAGCCATAGTTACATACAGTCTGTATGTATGTAAACCGGCACGGGCATCCGACCGCTACCCTGTCGACGGACCGACCACGACCAGGAGGAGCTGCGAATGAAGGGCATCGTGCTGGCCGGAGGCAGCGGCACCAGGCTGCATCCGATCACCCAGGCGGTCTCGAAGCAGCTGCTGCCGGTGTACGACAAGCCGATGATCTACTACCCGATCTCGGTGCTGATGCTGGCCGGGATCCGCGAGATCCTGCTCATCTCCACCCCCTCCGATCTGCCCAGCTTCCGGCGGCTGCTGGGCAACGGCGACCAGTTCGGGCTGCGGATCAGCTACGCCGAGCAGGCCAGCCCGAACGGGCTGGCCGAGGCGTTCGTGATCGGCGCGGACTTCATCGGCGACGACGACGTGGCGCTGGTGCTCGGCGACAACATCTTCTACGGCCAGGGCTTCTCCAGCCGGATGCAGGCCGAAGTGTCCACTTTGGATGGTTGCGCGCTGTTCGGCTACCCGGTGAAGGACGCCCAGCGCTACGGCGTCGGCGAGGTGGACGAGCACGGCAAGCTGCTCTCCATCGAGGAGAAGCCGGCCGAGCCGAAGTCGAACAAGGCGATCACCGGGCTGTACTTCTACGACAACCAGGTGGTCGAGATCGCCGCCGCGCTCCAGCCGTCGGCCCGCGGCGAGCTGGAGATCACCGACGTCAACCTGACCTATCTCCGCCAGGGCAGGGCGAAACTGGTCGACCTCGGCCGCGGGTTCGCCTGGCTGGACACCGGTACGCACGACTCGCTGCTGGAGGCCGGGCAGTTCGTGCAGGTCCTCGAGCACCGCACCGGGGTGCGGATCGCCTGCCTGGAGGAGATCGCGCTGCGGATGGGCTACATCGACGCCGACCAGTGCTTCGCGCTGGGCAGCAAGCTCCATAAATCCGGCTACGGCGACTACGTGATGAACGTCGCCCGCGCCGCCGGTGCCACCGCCTGACCCGCGTCAGGCGGCGAAGAGGTGGTCGCGGAGGGTTGAACCGGTGTACTCGGTGCGGAAGGCGCCGAGTTCCTGGAGGTGCGGGACGACCTCGGTGACGAACTCGTCCAGGCCGGTCGGAGTCAGGTGCGGGACCAGCACGAAACCGTCCGCGGCGTCGGACTGCACGTACTCGTTGATCGTCGCCGCCACCTGCCTGGCGGTGCCGACGAACTGCTGCCGCGCGGTCATCTCGATCACCAGCTCGCGGATGGACAGCTTCTTCTCCGCCGCGACCGCCCGCCATTTCGCGGCCAGCGCCAGCTGGTCCTGCTCGTGCCGGACGCGGCCCCAGGTCAGCGGCGGGGCGTCCGGGTCGGGATCGACCTCCGGCAGCGGGCCGTCCGGGTCGTAGCCGGACAGGTCCCGGCTCCACACCTGCTCCAGGAACTGGATCGCAGTGGCCGGCCGCACCTGCTGGTAGCGGATCTCCCTGGCCCGCTCGTGCGCGTCCTCCTCGGTGTCGCCGAGCACGAAGGTGGCGGCCGGCATGATCAGCAGGTCGCCCGGCGCCCGGCCGTACGCGGCCAGCCTGCGTTTGACGTCGGCGAAGAACGCCTGGCCGTCGGCGAGGGTGCCGTGCCTGCTGAAGATCACGTCCGCGGACTTCGCGGCGAACTCCCTGCCCTCGTCCGAGTCGCCGGCCTGGATCACGATCGGCTGCCCCTGCGGGGTCCGCGGCAGGACGAACTCGCCGGAGATGTCGAACTGCGGTCCTTTGTGGACGAAATGGCCGATGCCGCCGTCCCGGACGAACACTCCCTTCTCCTTGTCCCCCAACACCGCGTCCGGCGACCAGCTGTCCCACAGCTCCCGCGCGGTGCTCAGGAACTCCTCCGCCCGCGCGTACCGGTCCTTCCGCTCCAGGTAGCCGCCGCGCCGGAAGTTCGCGCCGGTCCACGCATCCGGCGAGGTGACCACGTTCCACGCCGCCCGTCCACCGGAAAGGTGGTCCAATGTGGACACCTTGCGGGCGATCTCGTACGGCTCGTTGTAGGTGGTGGACAGGGTGCCGGCCAGGCCGAGTCTGCTGGTCACCGCGGAGAGCGCGGCCAGCACGGTCTCCGTATTCGGCCGCCCGACCACGTCGGAGTCCAGGATCTTCCCGGCGTGCTCGCGCAGCCGCAGGCCCTCGGCCAGGAATAGGAAGTCGAACTTGCCGCGCTCCGCGGTACCGGCCAGGTGCTCGAAGGAGGCGAAGTCGATCTGGCTGCCGGAGCGCGGGTCGCTCCACACCGTCGTGTTGTTCACGCCGGGGAAGTGCGCGGCCAGCTTGATCTGCTTGGGCATCTCAGACTCCTGCGGGATAGCGGTTGGCCGGACGTTCGAAGCCGAGATGGTCACGCAGGGTCGTCCCGGTGTACTCATGCCGGAAGGCGCCCGCCGCGCGCAACGCCGGCACCACCTGCTCGGCGACCAGCCGCAGGTCGTCCGGCAGCACGGCCGGGCGGAGCAGGAAACCGTCGAGGCCGGCGGTACCGGCCCCCTCCACCAGCCGCTCGGCCAGCCCGGCCGGGGTGCCAACGAACTCCAGCGCGAACGCTTCGCCGTGCAGCTCGTCAAGTCGTTCCTTGCGCTCCAACGCGGCCTTTTCGGTGTTCGCCAGCAGGAAGGACAGCTCGGCCAGCACCCGTGCGCCGCGGACCCGGCCGATCACCGCGAGGTCACCGGCCCCGGCGAGCACCACGTCCGCGTGCGGGGACTCGCCGTGGGTGGCGATCACCGGGCGGCCCTGCGGCGGCCGCGGCGTGATCGACGGGCCCTTGACGCGGAAGAACTCGCCCTCGAAGTCGACGTAGTGCAACCGGTCGCGATCGATGAACCGCCCGCCCTCGACGTCGCGGATGATCGCGTCGTCCTGCCAGCTGTCCCACAGCCTGGCCACCACGTCGGTGAAGTCGCTGGTCTCCCGGAACGCCTCCTCGGCCGTGGGCAGCGCACGGCGGCCGAAGTGCCCGTTCTCCGCCTCGGTCACCGACGGCACCGCGAGCAGGCCGGCCCTGCCGCCGCTGGCGTAGTCCAGGGTGGCCACCGCGGTGGAGACGTGGAACGGCTCGGTGTGCGTGGTGGTCACGGTCGGCAGCAGCCCGATCCGGTGCGTCAGCGGCGCGATCGCGGAGAGCGTGAGCAGCGCGTCCAACCTGCCGCGGACCACGTTCTCGCCGCCGGGCTGCGGAGCCAGCGAGTCGTCGAGCGTGACGAAGTCCAGTGCCGCGGACTCGGCCAGCCTGGCGTTCGCCAGGTAGTGCGCCGCGGTGAACAGGGCGCGGGGCTCGGCATCGGAAACGCGCCAGGCGGCCGGGTGGGCACCAGCCCCGTCCAGTGCGGCACCGAGGTGGAGCTGGGGGCGTTCGGGAACCATGGATCAAGTGAACGTCGGTCTCCCCTGGCCCGGCAAAGCCTTCTCACGCAGTGAACCGCCGGGAATAAACTAGCGGGCCATCTCTTCCAGCCGCCTGATCCGCTCCTCGATCGGCGGGTGGGTGGAGAACAGCTTCGACAGCGCCTCACCGGGCCGGAACGGGTTGGCGATCATCAGATGCGACTGGGAGACCAGCTTCGGCTCCGGCGCGAGCGGCGCGGCCCTGGTGCCGCGGTCCAGTTTCGCCAGCGCCGACGCCAGGCCCAGCGGGTCCCCGGTCAGCTCCGCCCCGGACGCGTCGGCCTGGTACTCGCGTGAACGGCTCACCGCCATCTTGACCACCCCGGCCGCGATCGGGCCGAGCAGCACCAGCAGCAGGGAGACCAGCGGGTTGCCGCCGCCTTCGCGGTTGTTGCCGCCGAACAGGCCGGCGAACATGGCCAGGTTGGCCAGCACGCTGATCACGCTGGCCAGCGCGCCGGCCACGCACGAGATGAGGATGTCGCGGTTGTAGACGTGGGACAGCTCGTGGCCGAGCACCGCACGCAGCTCCCGCTCGTCGAGCAGGCCGAGGATGCCGGTGGTGCAGCAGACCGCCGCGTGCCGCGGGCTGCGCCCGGTGGCGAAGGCGTTCGGCGCCTGGGTGGGGCTGACGTAGAGCCGCGGCATCGGCTGCCGGGAGATGGTGGCCAGCTCGCGCACGATCCGGTACATCGCGGGCTGCTCCGCCTCGGAGACCGGCCTGGCGTGCATCGCCCGCAGCGCGAGCTTGTCCGAGTTGAAGTAGGCGTAGGCGTTCACGGCCAGCGCTACCAGCAGCCCGACGATCAGCGCGCCGCGGCCGAACAGCCCGCTGATGCCGATGATCACGGCGCTGAGCAGGCCGAGCAGGAGCGCGGTCTTGACACCGTTCTGATGCTTGTGCACGTCCCGCCTCCCTTCCTGGCCTTGCCTGCTACCGGGAAAAACGCGCCCGGGCGAACCGAAGTTCCTCGCCGGTAACGAGCTGCGGCCCATCTCACCCGGTTTCAGCTTTGGGGCGACAGGCCCCCACTGGTCGCGTTAGGGTTTCACCCTGAGTCGCACGATTGAGTGAGATACGGACTACTCGGAGGCCCTGGTGCAGAGCCGTTCGCCAGCCGTGACCCGCCGGACCCTCTTCGCGCTGACCGCAGCCGGTCTCAGCGCGGCCGCCCTCGGCGTGGCGGGAACACCCGCCGCGTCGGCCGCCGACGTCATCGCGGTCCGAGTAGGTGACCGACCGTTACCGGTACGGGTCAACTCCGTCACCGGTCGGGTGTACGTGGCCAACACCGGCACCGGCTCGGTCTCGGTGCTGGACGGCACCAGCAACGCGGTGGTGGCCACCGTCGCGGTCGGCGCGCGGCCCAGCGACATCGCGGTCAACCAGCTCACCAACCGGGTATACGTGGCCAGCGAAACCGGGGGCACGGTCACCGTGCTCGACGGCGGCACCAACGAGGTGCTCGGCATCATCGCGGCCGGCGCCGGCGCCGCCTACCTGGACGTGGACGAGTCGGTGAACCGGATCTACGTGGGCAGCTCGGCCGACGGGTCGGTGACCGTGCTGGACGGCGTCGCCAACACGCGCGTCGCGACCGTGGCCGGCAAGGGCTCCGCGCTGTCCGGGGCGAGCGTGGACTCCGGCCGCCGCCTGGCGTACTTCGCCAGCGTGGCCACCGATTCGGTGGAGGTGCTGGACACCGCCACCAACATGTTCACCGCCAGCATCAAGGTCGGCAAGGCGCCGGCCGGGCTGGCCGTGCAGCGCAGCACCAACACGATCTACGTGAGCAACTCGGGCATCCACCACCTCTCCGTCGTCGACGGCTCGACGAAGGCCGAACGCACGACCGTGCTGCTGCGCAGCGAAGCGTCCGCGGTGGCCGTGCACGAAGCCACCAACATGGCCTACACCAACGGCGGGCCGAACGGGCTGGTGAAGGTGGATGGCGCCAAGGGCGAGCTGGCCGGTGAGCTCTCGCTCGGCATCAACCCCGGCGCGGTGGCGGTGAACCAGCGGACGAACGCGGTGTACGTGACCGACCCGCTGCGCGACCTGCTGCACGTGGTCACCAACTTCTAAGGGCAAATAGCCGGCTTTTTGCCCTTTGGGGGGGGCGGGGTTGCTCACGGCTGCGCTACATGCGGGGACGTAGGGTTCCGGCATGAGCAGCGACGACGCACTCCCTCCCGCGGAGGAGTCGTGAGCGCAGTGGCTTACCAGCTGCGCGGCGGGCGGCAGCCGGACGTGGCCGCGCTGACGAACGTGCTCGCCCACCTCGGCATCCGGGGCCCCGGCGAGGAGCCGCTGAGCGAGCCGCTGGTCTTCCTCGCCTCGGGCGGGATCGGCGCAGGCTACATCCTGTTCGAGTTCGCCCACGACGGCAGCAAGCCGCTGGTGCTCGGTTTCCGCGCCCAGTGGCAGTACCCTCAGCAATGGCTCAAGTCCACTGTGGACCGTCTTGGGTTGGCGCTGGACGTGCACACCACCGGCGGCGCGCGAACCGCGGCGAAACGGCTGACCGCCGAGCTGGAGCGGCAGCGACCGGTGCTCGTGCTGCCGGACCGCTACCTGCTCGGCTACTGGGGGCTGCCACCGGCCACCGAGGCCATGGGCGGGCATTTCGTGGTGGCCTACGGTGAAACCGAAGGCGGTGCAACCGAGGGCAAGGTGCTGGTGGACGACCGCAACCTGGCGCCGCTTTCCGTGCCGCGCAAGGAGTTCGACGCCGCACGCGACCGGGTCGGTTCGTACAAGAACCTGCTCGCCGGGGTGCGTCCCGGCGAACTGGGCGACCTGGCCGATGCGGTCCGCGGCGGACTGGCCGACTGCGCGAAACGGCTGTCCGCCGGCTCTTCGTCCTTCTCCCTGCCGGCCTGGCGCAAATGGGCCGGGCTGATGGTCGACGAGCGGGCCGGCAAGGGCTGGCCCACCGTGTTCGCCGACCGGCAGGGGCTGGTCGGCGCGCTGCTGTCGATCTGGGAGGGCATCGAGCCGGCCGGCATGACCGGCGGCCATCTGCGCGACCTGTTCGCCGACGGGCTCACCGAGGCGGCCGTCCTGCTGGACGAGCCGCGGCTGGACGCCGAAGCCGAACGCTGGCGGGCCATCGGCGAACGCTGGCACGAGCTCGCCACCACCGCGATGGCCCACGAGATCCCGGAGTTCGGTTGGATGCGCGCGCTCACCCAGGAAATCGCCGACGGCGTCCGTACGGGTGACGACGGGCGCGCGAAAGTCACCCAAGCGGCCGCCGAACTGTGGCGGCTGCGCAAGCACTACGACGGCGAGACCCCGTTCACGCAGAGCCAGGCAAGTGCGTTGTTCACCGACATCGGCGCCCTGCTGCGGGACATTTACCTGTCCGAAACCCAAGCCGTAGCGGCACTTTCGGAGATAACGGCTCGGTAATTCACACCAAGGCCCTGTAACGAGTTCCGGTGGCGAGGCGAATCAGAAGGCGTGCCACGGCTACCGGAGCCGGCGTAGACAGGGGACGTTGTGGAACGCATCGGGCTCGCGGTGATCGGCGCCGGCTACTGGGGCCCGAACCTGGTCCGCAACGCGCAGGCCACCCCGGCACTGCGCCTGGAGTACCTGTGCGACCTCGATCTCCAACGGGCGCAACGGGTTCTCGGCGGCTACTCGACCGTTCGGGCGACCACCTCGCTGGACGAGGTGCTGGCCGATCCGCGGGTGCGGGCGGTGGCCATCGCCACCCCGGCCGCCACCCACCTCAAGGTCGCGCTGGCCGCACTGGAGGCGGGCAAGCACGTGCTGGTGGAGAAACCGCTGGCGGCCAACCTCGCGGAGGGCAGGCAGCTGGTGGAGGCGGCGGAAAGCCGCGGTCTCGTGCTGATGCTGGACCACACCTACTGCTACACCCCCGCCGTGTTCCACCTGCGTGAGCTGGTGCGCGGCGGCGGCCTCGGCACCGTGCAGTACCTGGACTCGGTGCGCATCAACCTCGGCCTGGTGCAGCCGGACGTGGACGTGCTGTGGGACCTCGCGCCGCACGACCTTTCGGTGTTCGGCGCGATTCTGCCGGACGAGGTGCGCCCGGTCGCGGTGGCCGCGCACGGCTCCGACCCGATCGGCGCCGGGCACGCCTGCGTCGCACACCTCACCATCCGGCTGACCGGCGGGGCGATGGCGCATGTGCACGTGAACTGGTTGTCCCCCACCAAGATCCGCACCATGGTGATCGGCGGCTCGGCCAAGACGGTGGTCTGGGACGATCTCAACCCGACCCAGCGACTGTCCATTTACGACAGAGGCGTGGAGCGCCGCGACCCTGGCACACTGGCCGTGGACGAACGCGCGCAGACGCTGATCTCCTACCGGGTCGGGGACATGGTGGCGCCCGCGCTCACCGAGCAGGAGGCGCTGCGCGCGGTGATGGCCGAGTTCGCCGGCGCCATCACCGAGGAACGCGCCGCGCTCACCGACGGCCGGTCCGGGCTGCGGGTACTGGCGCTCCTCGAAGCGGCTTCGGCCAGTCTTCGTCAGGGTGGCGTTTTCGTGGACATCGAGGGGGATGAAGATGCCAAGCTGGCCTGAGCACCCAGGTCTGGGCAAGAACGCGCCCCGGCCGAAGGCCTCGCTATCGTGGGGGCGGGCCGCCCTGGGTAGCCAAGGTGCCGTCAGGCCGCCCGGTTGCGGCCTGTCCACACGATCGCGGTCGCGCGTTCCCGATGAGACGGTGGAAGTGTGAGCGCGGCGCAGCCGATCGAGGGACAGCGGTTCCTGGTCACCGGCGGGGCGGGCACCATCGGGTCCGCCGTGGTGGACCAGCTGGTCGCGGCCGGTGCGGCGGAGATCGTGGTGCTGGACAACCTGGTGCGCGGGCGCACCGAGAACCTGGCCGACGCGCGTGCGCTGGCCGGCGACCGGCTGCGGCTGGTCGAAGGCGACATCAACGACGCAGCACTGGTGCACGGGCTGACCGAGGGCAAGGACGTGGTCTTCCACCTCGCGGCCCTGCGCATCACCCAGTGCGCGGAACAACCGCGGCTCGCCCTCGAGTCGCTGGTGGACGGCACCTTCACGGTCCTGGAGGCCGCGACAGCGGCAGGGGTGCGGAAAGTCGTGGCCTCCTCCTCCGCCTCGGTCTACGGTCTCGCCGAGACCTTCCCGACCGACGAACGGCACCACCCGTACAACAACGACACCTTCTACGGCGCCGCGAAAGCGTTCAACGAAGGCATGTTGCGCAGTTTCCACGCCATGTACGGCCTGGATTACGTGGTGTTGCGCTATTTCAACGTGTACGGCCCACGCATGGATGTGCACGGGCTGTACACCGAGGTGCTGATCCGCTGGATGGAACGGATAAACCGGGGTGAGCCGCCGCTGATCTTCGGAGACGGCGCGCAGACCATGGACTTCGTGCACGTGCACGACATCGCACGGGCGAACCTGCTGGCGGCCCGCGCGCCGGTGACCGACCGGGTCTACAACATCGCCAGCGCCACCGAGACCAGCCTGCGCCGGCTCGCGCTGGACCTGCTCACCGCGATGGACTCCGCGCTGGAGCCGGAGCACGGCCCGGAACGCAAGGTCAACGGGGTCACCCGGCGGCTGGCCGACATCTCCGCGGCCGCGGCCGACCTCGGCTGGCGCCCGGAGATCGGGCTCACCGACGGGCTCCGCGATCTCGTCTCGTGGTGGAGCGACCAGACCGTGGGAAGTGCGGAATAACCCGCCACACCGAATTCCCGGTTTCCCGGCAACGAAAACAGCGCGTGAATACCCGGTAGCTGGAATGTGCGTTATGAAAACGGGACTCTCCGGTCAGCAAGCAGAAGTGTAACGGAGGGTCGCGTGGAATCGATTCTGGAATCGACCACTCAGCGGCAGGTGAATACGGCGGTTGGAGCAGGAATCATGCGAACTCGGCACATTCCGCGAACCAGGCGTCAGGTTTTCGCGTTGCTCATCGCCGTACTGGCCGCCGCCGGGCTGATCGTGCTGCCACCGGTCACCGCCACCGCCGCCGTCTGCGCGAACAAGATCGCCTGCGAGAACGAGAAACCGGGCGACCCCGACTGGATCGTGGCCGCGATCGACGACTCGATCCTCGGCTTCACCAACGACATCAGCTACGCGCCGGGCAACACGGTCAACTTCAAGGTCAAGACCACCGCCAGCTCGTACGACATCAAGATCTACCGGCTCGGCTACTACGGCGGTGACGGTGCCCGGCTGGTGAAGACGCTGACCCACACCGGCACCCAGAACCAGCCGGACTGCCTCACTCCGGACCCGGCGACCGGGCTGCTGGACTGCGGCAACTGGGCCAACTCGGCCAGCTGGACGGTGCCCGCCGACGCGGTCTCCGGCCTCTACTACGCGATCCTGCACCGCAACGACACCCAGGGCGAGAGCGAGGTCGTGTTCATCGTCCGCGACGACGCGAGCCACTCCGACATCCTGTTCCAGACCTCGGACGCCACCTGGCAGGCCTACAACAACTACGGCAACGGCCCCAACCCGATCCAGGGCAACAGCCTCTACAGCGGCAGCGCCAACGGCAACGGCGGCTCCGCGTTCAAGGTCAGCTACAACCGGCCGCTGATCGGCGGGGAGACCGAGAACTTCATCTTCAACGCGGAGTACCCGATGCTGAAGTTCATGGAGGCCAACGGTTTCGACCTGTCCTACAGCACCGATGTGGACACCGCGCGGCGCGGGAACCTGATCACCAACCACAAGGTCTTCATGCCGGTCGGGCACGACGAGTACTGGTCCAACGAACAGCGGGTCAACGTGGAGAACGCCCGCGCGGCCGGGGTGAACCTGGCCTTCATGAGCGGGAACGACATCTTCTGGAAGACCCGCTGGGAGAACAGCTCCGACTCCTCGCACACGCCGTGGCGCACCATGGTCAGCTACAAGGAGACCAAGGCCGGCCAGATCGACCCGAACGCGCAGTGGACCGGCACCTGGCGGGACCCGAGGTTCAGCCCGCCCAAGGACGGTGGACGGCCGGAGAACGCGCTGCTCGGCCAGATCTTCACGGTCAACGGCGTGCGCAAGGACTCGCTGAGCGTGCCGTCGGCGTACGGGAAGATGCGGCTCTGGCGCCACACCGACCTCGCCTCGATGCCGGCCAACTCCAGCTACACCTTCCAGCCCGGCACCCTCGGCTACGAGTGGGACACCGTGGAGGACAACGGTTTCCAGCCTCCCGGGGTCGGCCAGCTCTCGCGCACCACGGTCACCATGAACGACGGCGACTACGTGCTGCAGAACCACGGCGACGTCTACGCGCCCGGCACCAAGACGCACGCGCTGACCCTGTACCGCTACCAGCCCAGCGGCGCGCTGGTGTTCGCCGCCGGCACCGTGCAGTGGGGCTGGGGTGTCGAGGACGAACATCTTTTTGCAGGCCAAGACCCCGTCCCGAGCTCGGACATCCGGATGAAGCAGGCCACCGTCAACCTGATGGCCGACATGGACGCGCAGCCGGCCACCCTGCGGCCCGGCCTGGTGCGGGCCACCAAGACCACCGACACCGCCCCGCCGTCGGTGACCATCGGCAGCACCCCGTCGCCGACCGTGGCCGCGCAGTACCAGCTCACCGGCACCGTCGGCGACGCCGCGGGCCGGGTCTCCGGGGTCGAGGTCTCGGTGGACAACGGCGCGAGCTGGCACCCGGCGAACTGGCCCGCTGGCAGCGGGAGCTGGAGCTACTCGTTCACCCCGGCGAACTCGGGACCGGTCACCTTCAAGGTGCGCGCGGTGGACGACTCGGCGAACCTGTCCCCCGAGGTCAGCCGCGCGGTCACGGTGAACCCCCGGCCCTGCCCGTGCAGCATCTGGACCAGCACCGCCACCCCGACCACCCCGTCCGCGAACGACAGCAGCGCGCTGGAGCTCGGCGTCCGGTTCAAGGCCGACGCGGACGGCTACATCCGCGGGGTGAAGTTCTACAAGGGCACCGGCAACTCCGGCACGCACACCGGCTCGCTGTGGAGCACCGACGGCACCCAGATCGCCACCGGCACCTTCACCGGCGAATCCGCGGAAGGCTGGCAGACGCTGACCTTCCCGACGTCGGTTCCGGTCACCGCGAACACCACCTACATCGCCTCGTACCACACCAACACCGGGCACTACTCGGCCGACAGCGGCTACTTCGCCGGTGCGGACAGCGGCCTGGAACCGCTGACCGCGCCGAGGAGCACGACCGCCGAGCCGAACGGGGTCTACAAGGTCGGCGCCTCCGGCTTCCCGGACCGCAGCTTCGGCGACACGAACTACTGGGTGGACGTGGTGTTCGGCTACGACCCCGGCCCGGACACCCGGGCCCCGCTGGTCGCCGCCACCACCCCGGGTTCCGGGCAGTCCAGCGTGGCGTTGTCCGCCACCCCCTCGGTGACCTTCGACGAGCCGATCTCGCCCAGCTCGCTGCAGCTCACCCTGACCGGCCCGGGCGGCCCGGTGCTGGGCACCGCGGCGCTGTCCGCCAACGGCAGGACGGCCACCTTCACGCCGAGCCAGCCGCTGGCCAGCGGCACCAGCTACACGGTTTCCGTGCGAGCGTCGGACACCGCGGGCAACGCGCTGCCGAACCAGCCCTACAGCTGGCCGTTCAAGACCGGGAGCCCGCGCCCGGCCGGCTGCCCCTGCACGATCTGGGACGAGTTCACCAGCCCGGCCACACCATCGGTGCAGGACAGCGCGGTCGAAGTGGGCACCAAGGTCCGCTTCGACAGCCGCGGCCAGGTGCTCGGCATCCGGTTCTACAAGGGCCCCGGCAACACCGGCACGCACACCGGCTCGCTGTGGTCGGCCAACGGCACCCGAATGGCCACCGGCACCTTCAGCGGCGAGTCGGCCAGCGGCTGGCAGACGCTGAACTTCGCGGCACCGGTGGACGTGCAGTCCGGCACCACCTACACCGTGTCCTACTACGCGCCGAACGGCGGCTACGCGACCACCGCGGGCTACTTCGGTGGCGGCGGCGCGGACTACAACGCGCTGCACGCGCTCGCCAACGGGGTGGACGGCGGCAACGGCGTCTACCGCTACGGCACCGGCGGCGGCTTCCCGTCGAACTCCTACAACGCCGGCAACTACTGGGTCGACGTGCTCTGGCAGCCCGGCGCGAACGGCGACAGCACGCCGCCGAACGTGACCTCGACCAACCCGGCCGGCGGCGCCACCGGCTTCCCCGGCACCGCGCCGCTCACCGTGGCCTTCAACGAGCCGGTGGACCTGGCCAGCACGCAGTTCGCGCTGACCGACTCCGGTGGCGCCAAGCTCACCGGCAACGCGACCCTGTCCGCGGACCAGCGGACGCTCACCTGGACCCCGTCCGCGCGGCTCTCCGCGGGCGCCACCTACAGCGCGAGCGTCAAGATCGCGGACGTGAACGGCAACCTGATGCCGGCCGCGACCACCTGGTCGTTCCAGACCTCCGGCACCCAGACCTGCCCGTGCACGCTGTTCAGCGCGGCCACCGTGCCGACCGAGCCGTCCACCAACGACGCGGGCAACTACGAACTCGGGGTCCGGTTCACCAGCTCTACCGGCGGTTCGGTGACCGGGGTGAAGTTCTACAAGGGCACCGGCAACACCGGCACGCACACCGGCTCGCTGTGGACGTCCGGCGGGCAGCTGCTGGCCACCGGCACCTTCACCGGGGAAACCGCGACCGGCTGGCAGACGCTCACCTTCGCCGCACCGGTACCGATCGTCGCCGGGCAGAGCTACGTGGCGTCCTACACCGCGCCGAACGGGCGCTACTCCTCCGACGGCGGCTATTTCCAGCGCACCTCGGTGACCAGCTCGCCGCTCACCGCACCGGCCACCGGCCCAGGGGTGCCGAACGGTGTCTACCACGTCGGCCCCGGCTTCCCGAGCGCCACCTACCAGGGCGGCAACTACTGGGTGGACGTGATCCTCGGATGACCGCCCTTCCGGCCAATGCAGCGAAGGCCACCTTCGCTGCATTGAACGCAGGCAAGGTGGCCTTCGCTGCATCCGTCCGGAGGTGGGCGGATGAGTAGGCCGCTGGTGGTGATGGCGGCGGGGGCGAGCTGGGACGGGGTGAAGGGGTCCGAGCGCCAGCTCGCCGAGGCGCTCACCCGGCACGCCGACGTGCTATGGGTGGATCCGCCGGTTTCGCCTGTCACCAAAGGAAAGCGGCGGTGGTGGCCGCGGCTGGAGGCGATCTCGCCGGACCTGCGCCGGTTCTCGCCGCTCGGCCCGCCCGGCTGGACCCGGCCCGGGATGCGCACGCTGACCTGGCCGATGGTGCGGGCCCAGATCCACTGGATCCTGCGCTGGGTGGACCGGCGCCCGGACGTGTTCGTCGCCTGCACCCAGCACGACCTGCTCGGCTTCTGGGGCGAGGACGTGCTGGACGTGCTCTACGGCACCGACGACTGGCTGGCCGGTGCGGCACTGCTGAACCAGGACCCGCGCCGGGTGGCGCGGCAGGAACGCACCGCGCTGGCGCGGGCGGACGTGGTGCTGGCCATCGGCCCGGAGCTGGCCGCGCGCTGGCGCGCGATCGGCGCCGAGCCGCACGAGTTCCCGAACGGCTGCGACACCGAGGCCTACCGGGACGTCCGGCACCGAACCCCGGCCCCGCTGCCGCCGGGGTTCGGTGCCCCGGTCGCCGGGCTGGTCGGTCAGCTCACCGAGCGGATCGACGTGACGCTGCTGGAGTCGGTGGCGGACAGCGGCGCGGGCCTGCTGCTGGTCGGCCCGCTGGACCCCGGCTGGCAGCCGGAGCGGGTCCGCGCGCTGCTGGCCAGGCCGAACGTGCACCACACCGGCGCGGTGCCGTTCGAGGAGCTTCCGCCGTGGTTCGCGCGGATGGACGTGGGGCTGACCCCGTACCGCGACTCGGCGTTCAACCGGGCGTCCTTCCCGCTGAAGACGATGGAGTACCTCGCGGCCGGGCTGCCGGTGGTCAGCACCGAACTGCCGGCCAGCAGGCGGCTGCGGGCGGAGACCGGCCAGGTGCTGCTCGCCACCGGCCCGGCCGAGTTCGCCGGCGCGGTGCACCGGGCGGCCGCGCTGAACCGCGACCCGGACGCGGTGGCGCAACGAAGGTCCGTCGCGGAACGACATTCCTGGCAGACCAGGGCCGCCGAGTTCACCACACTTACCAGAAAAGGGACTGATGCCCTGTGATTCCCGTGATGCGGCCGCTGCTCGGGGACGAGGAGGCGCTGGCCGTCGCCGAGGTGGTGCGCTCGGGCTGGGTGGCGCAGGGCCCGCGGGTGGCCGAGTTCGAAGCCGCCTTCGCCGAGCGGATGGGCGCCGGGCACGGCATCGCGACGTCCTCCTGCACCACCGCCCTGCACCTCTCGCTGCACGTGCTCGGCATCGGGCCGGGTGACGAGGTCGTGGTGCCGTCGTTCTCCTTCATCGCCACCGCCAACGCGGTGCGCTACTGCGGCGCCACCCCGGTCTTCGCCGACGTGGACGCGACCACCGGCAACCTGACCGCGGACACCGTCGCGGCCGTGCTGACCGCACGCACCAGGGCGGTGATCCTGGTGCACCAGGCCGGGGTGCCCGCCGACACCGCGGCAATCGAGGCGGTCTGCGGCGGGCTGCCGGTGGTCCAGGACGCGGCCTGCGCGGCCGGGTCCACCTACCGCGGCCGTCCGGCCGGCGCCGGGGCCTGGCTGGCGACCTGGTCGTTCCATCCGCGCAAGCTGATCACCACCGGCGAAGGCGGCATGATCACCACCGACGACGGGGTACTGGCCGCGCGGCTGCGGCGGCTGCGCGAGCACGGGATGAGCGTCTCGGCGGCGGACCGGCACGCCGGCGGCGGCGCGGTGGTGGAGGCCTACACCGAGACCGGGTTCAACTTCCGGCTCACCGACATCCAGGCCGCGCTTGGCCTGGTGCAGCTGAAGCGGCTGGACGGGATCGTCGCGCGGCGGCGGGAGCTGGCCGCGCGCTACCGGCTCCTTCTGTCCGAAGTGGACGGTCTGCGGGCGGTGGCCGACCCGCCGTACGGCACTACGAACTACCAGTCGTTCTGGGTGCTGTTGGACGAACGGATCGAGATTTCCCGCAACGACCTGCTCGCCGCGCTGGCCGCCGGTGGCGTGTCCGCCCGGCGCGGCATCATGGCCGCGCACACCGAACCCGCCTACGCCGGCCACCCGCACGCCCCGCTGCCGGTCACCGAGTTGCTCACCTCCCGCTCGGTCATCCTTCCCCTGCACCACGAGCTTTCCGCCGCCGACCAGGACCGCGTCGTCCAGGAGCTGAAGGACGCCGTCACGGCGAAGACGTACGGAGCAGCGAAGTGAGCCCGCGGCCGATCCTGCTGGTGGGCGCCGGCGGGCTGGCCAGGGAAGCACTGGCCGCGCTGCGAGCCATGCCGGGCGAATGGCTGCCGCTGGGCGCGCTGGACGACAACGAGAGCAGGCACGGCACGCTGATCGACGGGCTGCCCGTGCTCGGCGGGACTCACCTGGTGCACGAGTACCCCGAAGCCGGGGTGCTGGCGTGCGTGGCCAACGCACACCGCCCGGCCGGGCGCGCCGCCGTGGTCGAACGGCTGGACCTGCCGGTGGAACGCTGGGCGACGGTGGTGCACCCGGCCGCGTCGCTGGCGCCGGGCACCGCGCCGGGGCCGGGCACGCTGCTGCTGGCCGGGGTGGTGGTCACCGCGCCCCAGCGGATCGGCGCGCACGTGGTGGCCATGCCGCACGCGCTGATCACGCACGACGACCAGGTGGGCGAGTTCGTCACCATGGCAGGCCGCGCGACACTGGCCGGTGGTGTCCACATCGGACGGTGCGGTTATCTCGGCCAGGGCGCGATGGTCCGGGAGAACACCAAGATCGGCGCCGGCGCGGTGATCGGCATGGGCTCGGTGGTGCTCACCGACGTCCCGGCCGGTGAGGTCTGGGCCGGCGTACCTGCCAGGAGGCTTGCTCACAAGTCAGCGGACGGGGGCCGCCCTGAGCCTGCGAAGGGTGGCTCGTGGCCGCTGACTGCGAGTGACCTTGGAGATCCGGGCGAGGGCACACCGTGAGCAAGGCGACTCATGTGCGCAGGAGGTTGTCGAAGTGAGGATTCTGGTCTATCCGCACGCGATGGAGATCGGCGGTTCGCAGCTCAACGCGGTCCAGCTGGCCGGTGCCATCGCCGCCCGCGGCCATCACGTGGTGGTGCTCTCCGAACCCGGCCCGCTGGTCGACCTGATCTCCGACCTCGGCCTCGAGCACGTGGAGATCCCGCTGTCCCGGCGCCGGCCGTCCCCGGAGGTGATCGGCACGCTCGGCCGGGTGGTCCGCGAACGCGGGATCCACCTGGTGCACGGCTACGAGTGGCCGCCGGTGGTCGAGGCGCTGTTCGGTCCCGGCCTGCGGCACCGCACGGCGGTGCTGGGCACGGTGATGTCCATGTCGGTGGTGCCGTTCTTCCCGAAGACCGTGCCGCTGATCGTGGGCACCGAGCAGATCCGGGCGGCCGCGCTCGCCGCCGGGCACCGCCGGGTGACCCTGCTCGAACCGCCGGTGGACACCGATGCGGACGACTCGGCGCTCAGCGACGGCGCCGGTTTCCGCCGGGAGCACGGGATCGCGCCCGATGAAGTGCTGATCGCGATGGTCTGCCGGCTGGTGCCCGAGCTGAAGCTGGAGGGCCTGCTCGCTGCCTGTGACGCGGTGGGCGCGCTGGCCGAGGCCGGCCGTCCGGTGCGGCTGGCGATCGTCGGCGATGGCCGGTCCCGACCCGAGGTCGCCGAACGGGCCGCGCGGGCGAACGCGCTGGCGGGCCGGGAAGCGGTGCTGCTGACCGGCGAGGTCGCCGATCCCCGCCCCGCCTACGCCGCCACCGACGTGCTGGTCGGCCAGGGCGGGTCGGCCCTGCGGGGAATGGCCTTCGGCTGCCCGCTGGTGGTGGTGGGCGAACAGGGTTTCAGCGAGCAGCTCACCCCGGAGAGCACGCCGCTGTTCCTGCGGCAGGGCTGGTACGGGGTGGGCGCCGGCTCGCTCGGCACCGGCGTGCCCGCGTTGCGGCTGGCACTGGAACGGCTGGTCGATTCGGCCGCCACCCGCCGGGAACTCGGCACCTATGCCCGTCGCCTGGTGCACGAACGGTTCAGCCTGCACCGCGCGGCCGAGCTCCAGGAGCGGGAGTACCTCACCGCGGTGGCCGAGCGGGTGCCGCTCGGGCCGCTGCTCACCGATCTGGCCCGCACCGGTGCCGGCGTGCTCACCAGCACCGCCCGCCGCAAGTACCAGCGCCGGCGCGGCACCCTCGCGACCGACGACGCCAACGCCCGCCCGCTGGCCGGGCCCGCCACGAACGCATAAGGAGGCACAGTGCCCGGGATTCCTTTGGTAGACCTGGCCGTCCAGCACGACCAGGTGGCCGACGAGGTGGCGCTCGGCTGGGCGGAAGTGCTGAAGGCGACGTCGTTCGTCGGCGGGCCGCAGGTTTCCGCCTTCGAGCAGGAGTTCGCCGAGTTCTGCCGGGTCGCGCACTGCGTCGGCGTCGGCAACGGCACGGACGCGGTGGAGCTGGCGCTGCGCGCGTTGCGGATCGGTCCCGGCGACGAGTGCGTGCTGCCGGCCAACACCTTCATCGCCACCGCCGAGGCGGTGGCCAGGACCGGCGCGAAACCGGTGCTGGTGGACTGCGACCCGGAGACCGCGCTGCTGGACGCGGACGCGGCGCGGGCCGCGGTCGGGCCGCGCACCAGGGCGATCGTGCCGGTGCACCTGTACGGGCAGCCGGCGCCGGTCGAGCTGCTCGACGGGCTCGGCGTGCCGGTGGTGGAGGACGCGGCGCAGGCACAGGGCGCGCGCCGGCACGGGGTGAGCGCCGGCGGGCTCGGTGACCTGGCGGCCACCAGCTTCTACCCTGGCAAGAACCTCGGCGCGTACGGGGACGCCGGCGCGGTGCTGACCTGCGACGCGGAGTTCGCCGAGCGGGTCCGCTTGCTGCGGGCGCACGGGTCGCCGCGCAAGTACGAGCACGCCGAACTCGGCTTCAACAGCAGGCTGGACACGCTGCAGGCGGTGGTGCTCTCCGCGAAGCTGCGCCGCCTCGACGGCTGGAACGCGGCAAGGCGTGCGGCGGCCGTCCGGTACGACGCGCTGCTCGCGGACCTGCCCGAGGTGCGGCGGCCGGTGGTGCTGCCCGGCAACGAGCCGGTCTGGCATCTGTACGTGGTGCGGGTCGCCGAGCGGGACAGAGTCCTCGCGCAGCTGAACGCGGAGGGCATCGGGGCCGGCGTGCACTACCCCACCCCGCTGCACCTGACCGGCGCGTTCGGCTCGCTCGGCCACGCCGCCGGTTCGTTCCCGGTCACCGAGCGGCTGGCCGGGGAGATCCTGTCGCTGCCGCTGTTCCCGGAAATCACCGCCGCACAACAAGAACGGGTGATCGACGTGCTTTCGGAGGCTGTTCGATGACGGTCGCGACCGGGGTCAGGGTGCACCCGCAGGGCCTGTGCGAGAGCGAAGAAGTCGGTACGGGCACCCGGATCTGGGCCTTCGCGCACGTGCTGCCGGGGGCGCGGATCGGCCGGGACTGCAACATCTGCGACTGCGCGTTCGTGGAGACCGGCGCGGTGCTCGGCGACCGGGTGACGGTGAAGAACGGCACCCTGGTGTTCGCCGGGGTGACCTGCGAGGACGAGGTCTTCCTCGGGCCGAACGTGTTGTTCACCAACGATCTCCGCCCGCGGGCGCACATCCGCAAGGGGCCGGACGAGCTGGTGTCCACTTTGGTCCGGCGCGGGGCTTCGCTTGGCGCCGGGACGGTGGTGGTGTGCGGGATCGAGATCGGCCCCTACGCCTTCGCGGCGGCTGGCTCGGTGGTGACCCGTTCGGTGCCCGCGCACGCCTTCGTCGCCGGCAACCCCGCTCAGCTCAAGGGCTGGGTCTGCGCCTGCGGCCTGCGCCTGCCCGAGTCACTGCGCTGCCCCGACTGCTTCACCACCTACACCCACACCCCCTCCGGCCTGGCTCCCAACATGCCGTGAAGGGCACCTTGCCTACCTTCAACGTAGGCAAGGTGCCCTTCACGGACAGTCAGTTGGAGTGGACGAACTGGGTGGCGAGGGATTCGCCGGTGGAGACGGCCTTGCCCTTGTCCTCGATCGGGGACACGACGGAGTCCTTGAAGCAGATGTACGTGACGCCCGAGTCGGTGCCGCCGTTCTTCGGGTCCGGGTTGATGCCGAGCGCCTTCGCGGCGGCATAGGACGCTTCGCCGATGATCGCGGGCGGGCCGGTGTCGCCGATGACGGCGTACTGGATCTTGTTGTTGTAGATCACCGCACACGACCCGCCGCCCTTGAGCCCGGCGGCTGAGTAGTCCCAGGTGCCGCTCACGCTCGGCACCACCACGAAGGGCAGGTCGGCGGCGTTCAGCGGCTGGCCGTCGGACTGCTCGAACGCGGTTTCGGGCAGGAAGCAGCAGTCGGTGTCCTCATTGCACTGGGCGGTGCGCTGGCCGTCGCAGTCGATGTCCATGTCGCCCTTCCAGAACACCGCGCCGTTCGCGCCGCAGACCGGGATCGTCCGGCCGGCCTCCTCGTCGCTCTTGTACTCGCCGTTCGAGATCTGGTCGCAGCCCTGCACCTTCGCCAGCAGTTCGGCGGCGGTGGGACCGGCCGTGACCTGCGGGCCTCCGGCCGGTGCGGGTGCGGCGCTCGCCACCGCGGCCGGCACCAGGGCCCCGACCAGCAGCAGGACCGCGAGCAGGATGTGCTTGCGCATGACGTCTCCCCAAGTTAGGAAACTTTACTTACTTAACGAAGCGCACCCAGGATGCGCCCCAGCGTGAGCGAACTCAAGACCTTGCCGGAAAGATCCGTTTTCGTCCCGCCGCAACCCA
The DNA here is from genome assembly GCF_000384315.1 of Amycolatopsis nigrescens CSC17Ta-90. Classification (GTDB taxonomy): domain Bacteria; phylum Actinomycetota; class Actinomycetes; order Mycobacteriales; family Pseudonocardiaceae; genus Amycolatopsis; species Amycolatopsis nigrescens. Next base: position 2,898,718 of record NZ_ARVW01000001.1, read on the forward strand.
ATCGTGCCGAATCCCGGCTAACCACCGCCCCCGCGGCCCCGATTCACCAGGTGGAACGGTTTCCCTTGCGACAAGGAGCACCATGACGACGATCGACTGGCGTTCGAGGGCGAAGACGGCGCGGGACCGGGCCGAAGACGTGGTGACCAAGGTGACCCGGATGCCGCCGCGCCGGATCAGGGGCGACATTTCCCCGCTGTGGCTGGACTTCGCCAAGACCGGGCAGGACCAGGTCGGCTTCCTGACCGAGCTGTGCGGCCTCACCGCCGGCCACCGGGTGCTCGACATCGGCTGCGGGGTCGGCAGGCTCGCCGTCCCGCTCACCGGGGTGCTCGGCACGAAGGGCCGGTACGACGGGTTCGACGTGCTGCCGTACATGATCGACTGGTGCACCAGGAACATCTCCCGCACGCACCCCAACTTCCACTTCCAGCACGCCGACGTGCGCACCTCGATCGGGCACGACGCGGGCGTGGACGCCGCGGACTACGCGTTCCCGTACGAGGACGACGCGTTCGATCTCGCCTACGCCGGCTCGCTGTTCACCCATCTCACCCCGGACGGGGCGGCGAACTACCTCACCCAGATCGCGCGGGTGCTGCGCCCCGGCGGGGTTTTCGTGTCCACCTGGAACATGTACAACGCCGAGTCGGAGCGGCTGCTGCCCGGCCGCAGCCTGGACAAGGCGTGGCCGCACGCGCGCGGTTCGCACCGGCTCAAGGAGGCCGCGCACCCGGAGTCCAATGTGGCCTTCGACGAACTCTGGTTGCGGCCGCAGTACCGGGATTCCGGGCTGCGCATCGTGGAGCCCGTCCGCCCGGACGCCACCTACTCGCCGCTGCGCGTGCCGGCCCGCATCGAGGCTTCGCACCTCTGGTACACCTGCACGATCATCGCCCTCAAGCCCTAACCGACGGTCGTGAGTGAAAAGTGTTGCTGGAACAACACTTTTCACTCACGACCTCTTCAGTGAATGGCGCAGGGGCCAGACGACCACGGCGTAAGTGGCGAGGCCGAGCGTTCCGCCCAGCACGAGCTGGCCGAAGCCGGCCGGGGTGAGCATCCGGACGCCGAACACCACCGCGGCCATCAGCAGGCAGCCCAGCACCGGCAGTTTCACCGCCGCCGCCAGCACCCGCGCTCGCACCCCGGTCCGGCACACCGCGAACACGAAGGCGGGCAGCACCAGCAGCACGGCCACCGCCGCATGCGCGATCGCGACCCCCTGGATCCCGCCGAGCAACGCCCCCACCGGCAGCGCGATGCCGAGCGACACCAGCCAGCCGCCCTGCAGCCACAGAGTGGTCCGCGACCGGCCCAGCGCGACCAGGAAGTCGTAGCCGAGCTCGCCGGCCACCCGCACCACGCCGAGGATCACCAGGAACTGCAGCACCGACGCGGATTCCGACCACTTCGTGCCGTACAGCGTGGTGACCACCGGCAGCGCGAGCAGCCCGAGCAGCGCGCAGACCGGCAGCGTGGGCACCGCCAGCAGGGTGGCCATCCTGGCCAGCACGCTCTCCCGCTCGGCCTCGTCCTCCTGCACCCGCGCGAACGCGGCCAGCGAAACCCGGCGCACCACCAACGAGAACATGTTCACCGGCCAGCTGGCCAGGTTGAACGCCTGGAGGTAGAAGCCGAGCGCGACCGCGCCGAGCATCCGCCCGGTGATCACGTAGTCGATGTTCAGCATGGCCACCAGCAGCAGGCTCGACCCGGCCAGCGGCAGCCCGAACCGGAGCAGCTCACGCGCGCACGCCGGGTCGAACCCCGGCCGCGGCCAGCGGCGCACCAACGTGAACAGCACGATCGACGCGGTGACGTTGCCGGCAAGCTGACCGCCGGCCAGGCTCCACGCGCCGTGCCCGGTGGCCGCCAGCGACACCGTGACCCCGGTGGTGACCAGCAGGTTGGCCAGGTCGACCAGCAACCGGATGCCCTGGCGGAACTCGCGGTTCACCAGTTGCGCGATCGGCGCGGTCAGCCCGTCCACCAGCACCGCGACGCAGAGCAGCCGCACCACCCCGGTCGCGTCCGCGGCGCCAAGCGCCTTGGTGAAGGCGGGCGCGCCGAAGTAACAGGCCGCGTAGAGCAGGCCGCTGGAGATCATCGAAATGGTGGTGACGGTCGGCAGGATCCTGGCCGGGTCGCCTGGCCAGCGCACCACGGCCAGGCTCACCCCGAGCTCGTTCAGCGACAGCAGCGCGATCAGCGCGACGAAGGCGACCGCGTAGACGCCGAAGTCGGCCGGGGAGAGCAGCCTGGCGAGCACGATCCCGGTGGCGAACGTGCCGACCTTGCTGAGCACCGTGTTCAGCGCGCTGAAGCTGAGCGCGCGCCGGATCGGGGACTCGGCCCGCCGGTGCCTGCCGGTGGTGGTCATGCCACCCGCTCCCGATCTCGCAGAAGTCGCAACAGCTGCACGGCGCAGGAGGCGGCGAGCAGGATGGTCAGCGCGTCCAGCGGCACCCGGAACCGGACCCTGGTGAAGAAGACCGCGAGCAGCAGCACGTTCAGCACGATCACCGCCAGCGCCAGCTTTTCCACGCCCCGCAACGGAAACCGGCGGGCGAGCAGCAGCCGCAGCCCGGCCAGCGCGAGCACCGGGTAGTAGCTCAGCGCGGCCAGCAGGTCCGAGGCTCCCTGGCCGGTGGTCTTCAGCGAGTCGCTGTGCACGAAGTTGTGCGCCACCTTCCCGGCGTAGAGCACGGCGGCGTCGCCGGGATTCGCGGTGATCCACTCCACCGCGGAGTCCCGGTAGAACTCGTCGATGCCGACCTCGTCCAGCCGGAGCTCCTTGGCGCGGGCGTCGTACGCGGAGATGTCCACCGATGTCCCGCTGCCCGGCGTGGTGCCGGGATTGTTGCCCAGCAACAGGTTCACCCCGTTGTTGGTGGACACCGGGATCAACGCGTGCAACTGGACCGCGTTGCGCACGCACCACAGGCCGGGCAGCACCGCGGCCACCGCCACCAGCAGCGTCGCCGCACGCCAGCCGCCGCGACGGCGCCACACCAGCGCGAAGACGACCAGCAGCAGCGTCGGGCCGAACGAGGGCACGGTGACGGTCAGCAACCCGGCCGACAGTCCACTGAGGACGGTGTCGCGCAGCCGGTGCGCACCGTCGCGGGCCCGCAGCCCGCACTCCAGCATGGCCAGCAGCAACAGCAGCGCCGGGAGCTGCGGGTACAACGCGGTGGCGGTGTACACCAGCAGCGGCGAGCAGGCCAGCACCACCGCGGCCAGCGCACCGGCGGCCGCGGAACCGGTCCGGCGGCCGAGCAGGTACAGCAGCCACACCGAGCCGGCAAGGCAGGCCACCCCGATCAGCCGCAGGGCGAACACGCTGCCGCCGGTGAGCAGGTGCACCGGCAGCAGCAGGAACGAGTAGCCCGGTGGCCGGTATGCGGTCGCGTTGCCGTCCACCGCGTAGCCGTGCCCCTCGACCATCGACCTGGTCAGTTCCAGGTAGACATGCTCGTCCAGGAACCGCAGCTCGCCGCCGAGCAGCACCGCGTACCCGCCGCCGAGCACCAGCGCGAGCAGCACCGCGGACAACGCGATCCTGGCCGCCTGTTCGTCCAAAAAGGACAAAATCCGGGCGGTCATCGGGTCCGCTCCCCGGCCCGGACCGCGCGCAGCAGCGCCCCGCTCGCGCCGACCAGCACGAAGGTCAGCCCGGTCGCGGTGGAAAACCACAGCAGGTCGAAGGTGGCCGAACCGAGCATCACGATGGACAGGCAGGCGATCAGCGTCAGCGCCAGGTCGCGCACCACCGGGTCGTCGCTCAGGCTGCGCACCTTGGCCGCCGCGTAGACGCCGCCGAGGAACAGCAGCGCCAGCGCGACCAGCCCGATGTACCCGTTCGACACCAGGGTGCCGAGGTACTGGTTGTCCAACGGCCCGTACCGCTCGGCGAGGTAGGTGCCGTTGCCGCGGCCGAGCAGCGGATGGCGGGCGATGTACTCCCCCGCGCTGACGTAGTCGTCGGTGCGGCCGGTGATGCTCGGGTCGGAGTCGATGTTGTCGAACAGGCTGTACAAGGTGCCGATCAGGCCGGGCACCACCATCCGCAGCACCACCACGAACCCGGCCGCGGCGATCAGCGCCTGCACCCGGCGGCGGCCAGGCCAGCCGGCCAGCAACACCAGCCCGCCCAGTGCGAGGCCGAGAATGGCGGACCGGGACAACGAGGTCATCGCGCCGGCGGCGATCAGCGCCAGGCAGGTCCACCAGTGCAGCGCCCTCCGGCCGGCGTCGCGGGTGCGGTAGGCGTAATGCGCGGCCAGCGGCACCCCGATCGCGCAGACCACGCCGAACTCGATCGGATGCCCGGCCGTGCCGGACGGGCGGCGGAACTCCGAACGGGCCAGCACGAACCCGTCCTCGGTGGCCGGGCGCAGGCCGGGAATGCTGAGGAACCGGGTCAGGTCCAGGTTCACGGTGAACTGGAGCAGGCCCACCACGGCCACGAAGGTGATGCCGAGCACGGTCAGCTTGAGCAGGCTGTCCAGCCTGGCCAGCCCGCGCACCCCGTCGCAGACCGCGATGCCGACGCAGATCATCGAAATGGTGACCACGAAGGTCCGATCCGCGCTGTCCAACTCGTCGGCCGGCAGGTAGTTGCGGGTGGCGTAGCCGTAGGTGGCCAGCTGCGAAACCGCGTACAGGAACAGCACCGTGCGCGCGAGGTTGCGGCCCTTGGCCACCCCAAGCGTGGTGACCAGCTGGCAGCAGAACCAGAACAGCCCGAGCCCGATGCCGAACAGGGTGGCCGGGGTGATCGACATCGGCAGCCCGCCGAACACCAGCCGCGCCGGGATGACCAGCAGGATCAGCACGAACACGACGGCGAGGGTGGCGCCGTCGGCCCGCTGTGGCCGCTGGGTCGGTGCGGCCGGCCCGGCGGCTTGCCGGACGGCCACCATCTCCGGCACCGCGCTCAGCCCTGGTCGCGGGAGACCGGGCGCAGCCGGACGGTCGGATGGCCGTTGGCGGGTTGCTGAGCGCCCGGCTCCGGCGGGGGCGGCAGCGGCCGGTCGGGCTCCGGCTCGGGTTTCGGTTCCTTCCGGCGGCGCGCGTCGGAGAAGCTTTCCCAGCCGTACGCGGCACCGAGGCTGGCCACGAAACCGAGCACCAGCGCCACCGCGGCGAACCGGGTCTTGCCACCGGTCTTGGCCTCGGCCGGGGTCGGGGACACCACCTGGCTCGCCTTGATGAAGGTGGTTTCGGGTGCGTTCAACGCCTTCTGCCGCTCGGTCAGCTCGGCACGCGCCCGTTCCAGCACCGTGGTGACGATGCCCCGCGCCTCGTCCGGGGTCCGCGCGTTGGCCACCACCACGATGAACGGCCCGGTCAGCTGACCGCTGCCCACCTCGTACTTGGCGGTACCGCCGGAACCGAGCACCTGCTCGGCGATGGACGGGTCCTGCAGGGTCTGGATGATGATCTGCGCGGAGGTGTTCAGGCTGCCGTCGAAGGCCAGCAGTGGGTTCACCAGGTCGACCGCGCCCGCGTCGTCCCCGGACGACGCCCTTGCCCCCTCGGCCGAGGAGGTCAGCACGATGGTGCCGGTGGACTCGTAGTCGGTGTCCACCGAAACGTAGACCCCGGCGGCGAGGCCGAGCGAGATCAACAGCACCGGCACCGCGATGTACCAGCGGCGCAGCAGGACGCCAAGGGTCTTCCAGAAATCCATCTCGTCCCCGATTCCAGGCGCGGTGTCAGCACTGGAATCGCAGCGACAGGCACTTCGTTACGTGATCACGGGTTGCATACTGTTGATTTCAGTCAAAGCGTTAGGCCATTTGGTGAATGCGCGGTCGTTACCAAACTGCCGCTAACGGCCCAGTGCCACCCGCCGATTAGCTCTTCGAACGGCGACTTTTGGGCTCGTTGCCCCTTTTCCAGGAGGTACGTATGTACGTTGCCTCCCGGCCTGTCCCGGTCGCCGGGCCGAAACCGCGCGGTGGCCGGATTTCCGGCACCGTACTGGCACTGGGCACGGTCAGCCTGCTGACCGATGTCTCCGCCGAAATGGTCACCGCTTTCCTGCCGGTTTACCTGCTGTACACGCTGCAGGTCGGCTACGTCCAATTCGGACTGCTGGACGGGCTCTACAACGGCGCCACCGCGATTCTCCGGCTGGTCGGCGGCTACACCTCGGACCGGATCGGCAGGCCCAAGTTCGTCGCCCTGTTCGGCTACGGGATCTCCGCGGTGACCAAGGTGCTGTTCCCGCTAGTCGGCGGTTCGGCGCTCGGTATCGGCGGGGTGCTGGCCGTGGACAGGGCGGGCAAGGGCCTGCGCACCGCGCCGCGGGACGCGCTGATCTCCTTCGTCACCCCGCCGGCACAGCTCGGCCGGGCGTTCGGCGTGCACCGCGCGATGGACACCGTCGGCGCGCTGCTCGGGCCGCTGCTCACCTTCCTGCTGCTGGCGAAGCTCGGCTCGTCGCCGACCCCGGTGTTCGTGGTGAGCTTCTGCTTCGCGCTGCTGGGCCTAATCGTGCTGGCCGCGTTCGTCCGCGAGCGGCCGGTGCCGGCGGGACGGCCGAAACTTTCCCTCCGGCGCGGACTCGGAGTGCTGCGGGACCGGACCTTCCGGCGCGCGTGGATCGCCGCCAGCCTGCTCGGCCTGGTCACCATCAGCGACGCGTTCGTGTTCGTGGTGCTGCAAAAGGTCGCCGGGGTACCGATCGGCCTGCTGCCGCTGCTGCCGCTGGGCACCGCGCTGGTGTTCCTGCTCGCCGCCGCCCCGCTGGGCGCGCTGGCCGACCGCGTCGGGCGCTGGCCGGTCTTCTTCGCCGGGCACGTGCTGCTGCTGCTCGTCTACTGCGCCCTGCTGCTGCCCGGCGGCGGCTATCCGATGGTGGGGGCGGTGCTGCTCGCGCACGGCGTGTTCTACGCCTGCACGGACGGCGTGCTGATGGCCTACGCCGGCAGCCTGGTGCCGGAATCCGCGCGCGGCACCGGGATGGCCGTGCTCCAGACCGGCCAGGCCGTCGCCAGGCTCAGTTCCTCGCTGGTCTTCGGTTTCCTGCTGGCCGGCCTCGCCACCGGCACGGCGGTGCTGGTGCTGGCCGTCGCGATGGCCGTGACGCTGGCCGTCACCGGCCCGCTGGTCCGGGAGCGTGCGCGATGAACTGGCTCGTCCGCAACCGGATCTGGCTCGGCGTGGCCGCGATCGTCGCGGTGCTGCTGACCGGCGGCGGCTACCTGGTCTGGACCTCGTCCGGGCGGCAGGCTGGCGCCACCGCACCGGCACCGGCCGCGGGCGACCTCAGGTTCGTGGACCTCGCGGACGGCCAGGACCGGGTGGTGCAGGTCCGGGCGGACGCCCCGGACGGCCCGCGCGCCGGCACCGCGCTGCGCTGCCAGCGGGTGTACGAGTCGGCCGGCCGCACGGTCTGCCTCCGGCTCGCCGGGCCGGGGCCCAGCTACCAGGTCGCGGTGCTCGGCGGCGGCGACGAAGGCGGCGGCGAACTGCGCACCGTCGGCCTGCCCGGCATCCCCAGCCGCGCCAGGATCTCCGCCTCCGGCCAGGTGGTGTCCTGGACCTCCTTCGTCACCGGCGACTCCTACACCGTGCCCGGCGGTTTCTCCACCCGCTCCGGCGTGCTGGACTTGCGCACCGGCGAGCTCACCGAGTCGCTGGAGCACTTCGCCGCCACTTTGGACGGTGTGCCCTACCGCGCGGCAGACGTGAACTACTGGGGCATCACGGTCGCCGGGGACGACCGCACCTTCTACGCCACCCTGGCCACCAACGGGCGGACCTGGCTGGTCCGCGGCGACCTGGTCACGCGCACGGTGACCGGCCTGCGGCAGAACGCCGAATGCCCGTCGCTGTCCCCGGACGGCAGCAAGGTCGCCTACAAGAAACGGCTCAACCGGCTCGGCCAGTGGCAGCTCGCGGTGCTCGACCTCGGCAGCGGCGAGGAACGGCTGCTGCCGGATACCACCGGCATCGACGACCAGGCCGCCTGGCTGGACGAGCACACCCTGGCCTACGGCGCGCAGCTGCGCGGGCGGCAGAAGAGCGCGGTGTTCTTCGTGCCGGCGGACGGTTCCGCCGGCGGACGGCTGGTGCTGCCGGACGCCGCTTCCCCGGCGCCGGTGCAGTAAAGGACTGAGAGGACCGGAGATGCGGATCAGGCTCGTCCTCACGGCGGTGTGTTGTGCCGCCGTGACACTCACCGGCTGCGCGCCGGGCGTCCCGGCCGCACTGCCGCCACCCCCGTCCACCGCACCACCGGTGGTGCCCGCCGCGATGCGGCCGACCGGCTGCATCCAGGTGCCCAGCGCCTGCGGCTACCCGGACTCGACGAACACCGGCTGGCGGCCGACCGGGATCACGCTCACCACCGACGGCATCACGCTGACCGACGAGGGCGAGCTGATCCTGGACCAGCCGGGCGCGATGGTCGACGGCAAGGACATCGAAGGCTGCGTGTCGGTCAAGGCGGACAACGTGGTGATCATCCGCAGCCGCATCCGCTGCCCCAGTTTCTTCCCGGTGCGCGTCTACGAGGGATTCCGCGGGGTGGTGCTGCAGAGCGTGGAAATCGACGGGCTGAACTCGCCGACCGGGAACGCGGCGGTGGGCTTCGACGGGTACGCAATTCGCAATTCGGACATTCACCACGTGCAGGACGGTCCGCATCTCGGTGGTGACGTGCTGATCGAGAATTCCTACGTGCACGATCTGGTCGGCTGCGACATCTGCCACAACGACACCATCCAGTCCAATGGCGCGCGCAACGCGGTGCTGCGGCACAACACCTTCTCCAACCAGGCCGGCGGAAAGAACGCGGTGGTCCGGATCGCCACCGAGCAGGCGCCGGTCTTCGACTTCACGGTGGAGGACAACCTGCTGGCCGGTGGCAACTACGCGTTGCAGGTGCGCAGCCAGGGCCACGGTTTCCCGCAGAACGTGCGGGCGGTGCGCAACCGGATCGTGCCGGACTGGCGGTTCGGCCCGTTCGACGTCACCGGGGGCACGATCTTCGCCGAGGGCAACTACTCGGACGACACGCTGGCGCCGATCGAGGTGCCGCGGTGAGCCCGCTGGCCGCGGTGGTGATCGCCGCGCACAACGAGGAGGCGGTGATCACCCGCTGCCTCGACGCGCTAACCGGGGCCGCACGGCCGGGCGAACTGGAGGTGGTGGTGGTCGCCAACGGCTGCACCGACCGCACCGCCTGGCTGGCCCGCGCGGCGGGCGCGCGAGTGCTGGAAACCCCGCTGCCCGGCAAGGCGGCCGCGCTGGTGCTCGGCGACCGCGAATGCACCGCCTTCCCCCGCGCGTACCTGGACGCGGACGTGGAACTGAGCACCGAGTCGCTTCGGATCCTTTGCCGCGCACTGGATTCCGCCGGACTGCTGGCCTGCTCGCCGTCCCCGCGGCACGAGCTGGCCGGGGTGTCCGGCACCGCCGCCCGCTTCCACCGGGTGACCGACCGGCTGCTCGGCGGCCGGCGCGGGCTGACCGGCGCCGGGGTGTACGTGCTGAGCGAGGCCGGCCACCGGCGGGTGTTCCCGCTGCCGCCGGTGCTCGCGGACGACGGCTACGTGCACCGCAGCTTCCGCGCCGGCGAGCGCGCGCAGGTCGCCGCGGCCGGCTCCGTGGTGCGCCCGGCACGGCGGATCGGCGCGGTGATCCGGCGCCGGGCCAGGGTCCGGCTCGGCAACGCGGAACTGGACCGGCTCGGCCTGCCGCCGGGCGGGCCGGCGCTTCGGCCGTCGGACCTGGCGACGCTCCTGCGGCGCGGCGAAACCACGCCGTGCGACGCGCTCGTATTTCTCGGCGTACTCGCAGCCGAAAGGATGCTGGCCCTTTGGCGCAATTGGCGGGGGGCTGCGTCCATTTGGTCTCCTGACCGCACGGCACGCACCGCAGAGTAGATAAATGCGGGCGATATCGTTACCAAGTTTCACCTGAATTCACCTGGTCTTCGGCCTTGGCGCGGGTTTGATCCCTGCAGTTGGAACCGTTGTGACAGCTGGCGACCCGTCAGCCACTGGCCAATCAGCGGCATTTTCCGCGAACTAGTGGCCGAACGTAATGAAAACGGCGCCGCCGACGAATAAGGAATGTCTAACCAACTCGCGAAAAGGAGTTGAGGGTGGCCAGTCGAAGACATGTCCTGATCATCGTGCAGAACCTTCCGGTGCCACTCGACCGCCGGGTGTGGCTGGAGTGCCGCGCCCTGGTGGACGCGGGCTTCGAGGTGTCGGTGATCTGCCCGAAGGGGCCGGACGACCCGCCCTACGAATGGCTGGACGAGGTGCATCTCTACAAGTACGCACCGCCCCCGCAGGCCGAAGGCGTGCTCGGCTACCTGCGGGAGTTCGCCTACTGCTGGGCGCAGACCGCGCGGCTGAGCCGGAAAGTGTGGCGGCGCAGGCCGTTCGACGTCATCCAGGCCTGCAACCCGCCGGACACCTACTGGGCGCTGGCCCGGCTGTGGGCGCCGCGCGGGGTGCGGTTCGTCTTCGACCACCACGACCTCAACCCCGAGGTGTACCGTTCCCGCTTCGGCGAACCGGCCGGGATCACCGGCAAGGCCCAGCTGGCCGGGCTCTACTGGCTGGAGCGCAACACCTTCCGCACCGCCGACCGGGTCATCTCGACCAACACCTCGTACCAGCGGATCGCGATCGAACGCGGCAAGGTGGCCCCGGAACGCACTACCGTGGTCCGATCCGGGCCGGACACCTCGGTTATGCGCCCTGGGAAACCGAAGCCCGAGCTGAAGCGCGGCCGGGAACATCTGGTGGTGTGGCTCGGCATCATGGGCCCGCAGGACGGCGTGGACGGGGTGCTGGAAGTGGCCCGCCGGGTCGTGCACGAGCACGGCCGGACCGACGTCGGCTTCGCCCTGCTCGGTTTCGGCGACTGTCTGGAAGAACTGCGCGGGCAGTGCACCGAGCTCGGCCTCGACGAGCACGTCGAGTTCACCGGCCGGGTCGGCGCGGCACAGATCTCGGACTACCTGTCCACCGCCTCGGTCGGGCTGTCCGCCGATCCGCTCAGCCCGCTCAACGATGTGTCCACAATGAACAAGACGATGGAGTACATGGCTTTCGCGCTTCCGGTGCTGGCCTACCGGCTGACCGAGACGGTTGTCTCCGCTGGGAATTGCGCGGTCTACCTCGAACCGGGCGACGTGGCCGGTTTCTCGGCCGCGCTGGTGGACCTGCTGGACGACCCCGCCCGCCGCGCCGAGCTCGGCAAGGCCGGCCGGGTACGCGCGGAACGAGAGCTCGACTGGGCGCCGCAGTCGGCCGCCTACGTGTCCGTATACCAGGAGCTGCTGGCAGCGGCCGGGGTATCCACCGTATCCACTGTGCCCACTGTGGACACAGTGGATACCCCGGCCGCCGGACCCAGCCGAAGACCGAGCGCGCCGCGGGCAGCGCTCGCCGGGGAGTGATGATGTTCGCCAGACGGATAGCGGTGGTGGGTACCGGCTACGTTGGCCTGACCACCGGAGCCTGCCTCGCGTCGCTCGGGCACCAGGTGACCTGCGCCGACGTGGACGCGGCCAAGATCGAACGGCTGCGCCGGGGCGAGGTGGACATCCTCGAACCCGGCCTGCCGGAGCTCGTCGCCGAGGGACTCGCCGCCGGCCGGTTGTCCTTTGTGGTCGGTGCGGCGACGGCGATCTCCGCGGACGACTCGCCGCAGGAGTGCACCGAGGTGGTGTTCCTCTGCGTGCCGACCCCGATGGGCGTCGGCGGGGTGGCCGACCTGAGCACGGTGGAGTCGGTGATCGACGAGATCCGGCCGCTGCTGCGACCGGGCGCGGTACTGGTCAACAAGTCCACCGTGCCGGTTGGCAGCGCGGAACGGACCGCGGAGCTGCTCGACCGCACCGACGTCGCGGTGGTCAGCAACCCGGAGTTCCTGCGGGAGGGTTCGGCGGTCGACGACTTCCTGAACCCGGACCGGATCGTGGTCGGCAGCTCGGCACAGGACGCGGCGGAGCGGGTCGCCGCGCTCTACGCCAAGCTCGGCGCGCCGACCGTGCTCACCGACGCGCCGAGCGCGGAGCTGGTCAAGTACGCCGCGAACTGCTTCCTGGCGATGAAACTGTCCTATGTGAACGCGATGGCGGAGCTGTGCGAACGGCTCGGCGCGAACATCACCGACATCACCGAGGGAATGGGCTACGACCGCCGGATCGGGCAGTCCTTCCTGTCCCCCGGCCCCGGCTGGGGCGGCTCCTGCCTGCCCAAGGACACCCAGGCCATGCTGCAGATCGCGGACGCCGCCGACTTCGAGTTCCGGCTGCTGCGCGCCGCGATCGACACCAACGACCGGCAGCGGCGGCGGATCGTGGACAAGATCAGGCTCGCCGTCACCGGCCGCCGCGGCGGCTCGCTGTCGCGGGTCCGGCTCGGCCTGCTCGGGCTGACCTTCAAGGCGAACACGGACGATCTGCGCGACTCCCCGGCGCTGGCGGTGGCCGCGATGCTGCGCCAGGCCGGCGCCGACCTGGTCGCCTACGACCCGGTGATCCTCACCGACAACCGCCCGGAGCTGGCCGCGGTGAGCGTGGTGGACGATCCGATGCTGGTCGCCAAGGACGTGGACGCGCTGGTGGTGCTGACCGAGTGGCCGGAGTTCCGCACCCTGGACTGGCCCCGCCTCGCCGAGGTGACCCGCCGCCCCGTGGTCGTGGACACCCGCAACCTGCTCGACCCCGACGTCCTCCGCCGCGCCGGTTTCACCTGCACCGGCCTCGGCCGCGGCTAACCCCAGGTCAACGGTCGTGAGTGGAAAGTGTTGCCGGGACAACACTTTCCACTCACGACCGTGCTCAGCGGAACTTGCGGGAAAGGGCGCGTAGCTGGGGCGCCAGCGGGGACGCCTTGGCGGTGGTGACGGCGGAAAGGCTGACCTTGCGCAGGGTGGAGCGCCAGCCGGAGCTGACCATGCCCTGCCGCACGATGGACTGGCCGGTCATCGCGCGGCGTTTGTAGTCGTCTTCGCCGCGGCCGAGGTCGATCCGGTCGAGGCCGTGCACCGGCGCGGCCTCGATCACCGCGCGCAGCAGCACCCAGCCCGGCGAGAACCGGGCGAACTCCCTGGCGTACACCGGGAACCACCAGTGCAGCACGCCACCGGCGCGCAGCCCGAAATGCGCGGCGACCAGTTCGTCTCCGCTGTGCACAGTGGACAGCAGTCCGCCGAAGGCCGAGGTCCCGGTGCTCAGCAGCCGATGCGCCAGCTCGATCCGCCCCGGCCCGGCGAAGTAGTCCCGCCCGCCGGTGACCCGGCTCTGGGTGCGCTTGAGGTTGATCACCTGGTCCAGCACCGCCGGGTCACGCGAACCCGGCTCGAAGCGCACCGGCCCGTGCTCGCGTTCCAGCTTGGCGGTCAGCCGCCTAGCCTCGGTCATCTTGTCCTTGCCGCTGCGGCCGACCCGGCCGAGATAGCCGGCCAGCCCGCCGGTGACGTCCAGGTGCGGCGACGGCCTGCTGTCCTCCACCCAGGGCGCGAAACCCTCGTGGCAGTCCAGCAGGTGGTCGAAGGCGAACCCGCGCACCCCCGCCGCCACGAGCAGCGCACGGGGGTCGAACGGGGTCCCCGGCGCGAGGATCGGGCCCTGGAAGTCGGCGCCGGGCCAGCCCGCCGGGCGCGCCAGCCCGCCGGCGCAGTGCAGCGGCAGCAGGGCGCACACCTCGCCGGCGGAGTCCCGCTCGACGGCGACCTGGACCGCGTTCCCCGACTCGTGCACGGCCCGCGCGAACCCGGGATGGAAGTAGGGGCTGTCCAGCGCGGGGTTCGCCGCGCGCAGCGCGTGCCAGGCGTCCATGGCACGCCCGTCCAGTTCGTTGAGGCCGATGATCTCCACGGCTCAGCCCGGCAGGACGCGCAGCCGGCGGGACGGTCTGGTCAGCGCCACCACCGCGGCCCGCGCGGTGGCCCGCCCGGCCAGCGCGCGAACGGCTTCGCCGAGCAGCACCGCGAGGAAGTAGCCGGCACCGGCGAACCGGCCGCGCCGCCGGGTGTAGAGCCGCACCCGGTTGACCGTGAGCAGTGCCCACAGCATCGGGTTCACCCCGGACTCGCCGCCGTCGTGGTCGACCACGGCCTCCGGTTCGTACCACAGCTTCCAGCCACGATCGCCTGCCCGCAAAGCGAACTCCGATTCCTCGCCGTACAACAGAAAAGACTCGTCCCACGGGCCGAGGTCGCGGATCGCACCGGCCGAGATCAGCATCGCCGCCCCGGTCGCCCATGCCGCGCTGCCGGCCTTCTCGTAGACCCGCGGGTCGGTGATCAGCTCGCCGAACCCGCCAAGCCGTCCCGCGGTGGCCCCGCCGAGCACGGACTCGGCGAGCGCGCGGGTCACCGTGGGCGTCCGCCGCAGGGAAGGTTGCAGGGAGCCGTCCGCGTTCAGCAGCCGCGGCACCGCGATGCCCCGTCCCGGCGCACGAAGGGCTTCAGCCAGTTTCGCGACCGTGCCCGGCCGCAGCCGAGCGTCCGGGTTGAGCACCAGCACCGCGTCCAGCTCGAAACCTCGCAGGGCGTGCACCGCCGCGTTGATCGCCGCCGCATAGCCCGCGTTGCGGCCCATCTCCAGCACCCGCACCGGAACCCCGTGCACCCGCCTTGCCAGCCCGGCCGTGCCGTCGGTCGACGCGTTGTCCCCCACCACCACCTCGACCAGCCGCACTCCGCGCAGCCCTTCCGGCAGCGACGCGAGACAGCCCGCCAGCACGTCCGCACTGTTGTACGTGACCACCACGACGGCGACCTGGAAGGGTGCGGCATTCACTTCTGAACTATCGGGTTCCTCTCCGCACACGTTACTTTTCCGTTGCACGGCAACGAGATCTTCCTCAACCACGGGTGCGCTTCACCAGTCGGGCGCAAGCCCTCCGCGCCCGGCGGCGCAGTCCCGGCGTGCCGGCCAGCACGTCTTGAGTCCACTGTGGATCGATATCGTGCCGGAGGCTGGTGCGCGACTGCAGCCAGGCGGACGGCCGCGCGGCACCGCCGTCGCTGGTGTAAGCCGTGGTCACCCCGGCACGACGCAGCCCGGCCAGCACCCGGCGGTCGTAGGAACCGAACGGCACCGCCACCCTGGTCACCGGCCGCCCGGTCAGCTCGCCGAGCAACCGCGGCGCGGCGACGAACTCCTCGGTCCGCCCGGCGGCATCGAGCCGGCGCCAGTCACGGTGCGCCCAGCCGTGCGAACCGACCGTCATCCCGGCCGAGAGCAGCGCCGCCACCCCGGCCGCGTCCACCATGCCCGGCGCGCCGATTCGCCCGGCCAGCAAGAAGAACTCCGCGCGCAGGCCGCGTTCCACCAAACGGGGCAAGGCGATCTCGACGTCCGAGGCGTTCCCGTCGTCGAAGGTGATCCGCACCCCGGACGGGCGCTCGGCGACCGCGTCCAGCACCTGCTCGAACTGCCCGACGCTCACCCAGGTCCGGTCCTCGCCCGGCTCCAGCGGCCGGACCGGTGAACCGATTCCGTGCACGGTCATGGTTACGACACTCGCCGGCATCGGGGCCTCCCTCTCGCGGGCTGCCCGTTCTATCGCGGAGAAACCACTGGCATTACAGGGTTAACGGTTCAAACACACCTTGTAACGCGGGAATCCCGCACTACGACTGTTCGTGACGCGGGTCACGTACGCTATTTCGCCCGCGATTCGCAGGAAAGGGCGGGACCATGCCAGGAAAGTTCGAGCTGTACACCGACCAGGCCGGCAAGTACCGGTTCCGGTTGCGGGCCGGCAACGGGGAGATCATCGCCTCCAGCGAGGCTTACAACGCGAAGAAGTCCGCGCTCAACGGGATCGACTCGGTGCGCCGCAACGCACCGGTCGCCCGGCTCGATGACCGGACGTTCTGATCGAACCGTGCGGAGCGTCCGGGAGTCGGGATTCGGCGAGTCCCGGACGCGTCCGGCCGTCAGCTCACTTGCGGATCTCCAAGGTGCAGCACTTCGGCCCGCCGCCCGCCTTGCGCAGCTCGGAAATGTCCACCAGCACCGGCTCGTAACCGCGTGCGGACAGCCGGTCCGCGAGCCGCACCGCCTCCACCGGCAGCACCACGTTGCGCCCGTCGGACACCCCGTTCAGGCCGAGCCAGGCCGCGTCCGCCTCGTCGGCCAGCACCGCGTCCGGGAACATCCGCGCCAGCACCCGGCGCGAGCCGGGCGAGAACGCGTCCGGGTAGTAGGCGATCGCGGCCGGTGCGCTGTCGGTCGCTTCGGTGAGCACGAACAGGGCGGTGTCCAGGTGGTAGTACCGAGGATCGGTCAGCCGGAGCGAGACCACCGGCACGCCGAGCGCTTCCTGCGCCTCGGCGTGCGCCTCCGGGTCGGTGCGGAAGCCGGTGCCGGCCAGCAGCAGCCGCCCGGTCCAGGCGAAGTCGCCCTCCGCCTCGTTGGTCTTGGTGGGCATGGTCAGGTCGCGGTAGCCGTGCTCGGTGAACCAGCGGCGGAAGTGCTCCGCCTCGGCGGCCCGCTGCGGGGCGCGGAACCGGGAGCCCAGCACGCGGCCGTCGATCACGGTGCCGGAGTTCGCGGCGAACACCATGTCCGGCAGGCCGGGTTGCGGCTCGATCTCCTCGACCGTGTGGCCGAGGCGCCGGTAGGTGTCCCGGAGCTCGGTCCACTGCGCCACCGCCAGGTCGGTGTCCACCGGCAGGCTCGGGTCCATCCAGGGGTTGATCACGTAGTCGACCGCGAAGTACCGCGGCGGGCACATCAGGTAGCGGCGGGTCGTAGGCATGCGCGTTTCGGCCAGCGGCTCGGCAACCCTCGTCATGAGTCAAAGGTATGGCTCGATACAGATGCAAGCAATCAAGGTTTCTTGCGCACATACCTGCTAAACATTGCGTGTGAACACGATCGACCAGCGAATCATTTCGTGCCTGGTGGCCAACGCGCGCTCCAGCTATGCCGACATCGGCAAGGTGGTCGGGCTCTCCGCCCCGGCCGTGAAAAGACGGGTCGACCGGCTGCTCGAAACCGGGGTGCTGCGCGGGTTCACCGCGGTGGTGGACCCGGAGGCACTCGGCTGGGGGACCGAAGCCTTCGTCGAAGTGCACTGCCAGGGCAACGTCACCCCGGCCAGGATCAGGGCCAGGCTGGAGCCGTTGCCCGAGGTGGTCTCGGCGTACACGGTAACCGGTGCCGCGGACGCCATCGTGCACCTGCGCGCCGCGGACATCCACCAGCTGGAGACCGCACTGGAGCGGTTGCGCGGGCTGGAGATCGTGGACCGTACGGTGTCCACCGTGGTGCTCTCGCGGATGCTGGACCGGCCGCCGACGCCCGGCAATTGAGCCGGTCACGATCGCGACCTGACCGGGCGGTGCCAGACTGCTGCCAGACTGCACAGCAGCCCGTCCCACTCTGCGGACACTTCACGGTGTTAACCGTGGGTCAGCGGAATCCGGGCCGACCACGGCCGTGCGAGCACCACGCGAACCGGTGCTCGCGGCCACGACGTCGCCGCGACCGGCTCGACCGGCCACGACGCCGGCCAAGATCGTCGCCGGAAAGCGAGGTGTGCGTTGAGAAGGGGCGCACGGCCAACGCCGGAAAGTAACTGTTACCATCGGTTACAGGTAAGCCGCATCACAGGCCTTCGTAGACTTGAAAAACAACAAGTAATCTCGAGGTATGGGCGGCGAAACGCCCGGATTCCGGCCATGCTGGAAGGGACGCGGCAAGTCGCGAGAGAGGGATTCCCTGCCCCATGAATGCGAGTGTGAACGGCAACGGCAACGGTGCGTTGTCCGCCAGCCGTCCGACCGAGGTCAGCCGGCTGGACCGGGTCGTGATTCGGTTCGCCGGCGACTCCGGTGACGGTATGCAGCTGACCGGTGACCGTTTCACCTCCGAGGCGGCGGCCTTCGGCAACGACCTGTCCACCATGCCGAACTTCCCGGCCGAGATCCGGGCGCCACAGGGCACCATCCCCGGCGTTTCGTCCTTCCAGGTGCACTTCGCCGACTACGACATCCTGACCCCCGGCGACCGGCCGGACGTACTGGTCGCGATGAACCCGGCCGCGCTGAAGGCGAACGTCGCCGACGTCCCGTCCGGCGGGACGATCATTCTGAACACCGACGAGTTCAGCAAGCGGAACCTGACCAAGGTCGGCTACGAGGCCGACCCGGTGGCCTCGGGTGAGCTGGAGTCCTTCCAGGTGCACGAGGTGGCGATGTCCACCCTGACCCGTGGCGCGCTGGAAGAGACCGGACTGTCGAAGAAGGACGCGGAGCGGGCGAAGAACATGTTCGCCCTCGGCCTGCTGTCCTGGATGTACCACCGGCCCACTGAGGGCACCGAGCGGTTCCTCCGGGAGAAGTTCGCCAAGAAGCCGGACATCGCCGAGGCGAACGTGCTGGCCTTCCGGGCGGGCTGGAACTACGGCGAGACCACCGAGTCCTTCGCCACCACCTTCGAGGTCGCGCCGGCCAAGCTGCACCAGGGCACCTACCGGCAGATCACCGGGAACACCGCGCTGGCCTACGGGCTGATCGCGGCCGGGCAGCAGTCCGGCCTGCCGATCCTGCTCGGCACCTACCCGATCACCCCGGCCTCCGACGTGCTGCACGAGCTGTCCAAGCACAAGAACTTCGGCATCCTGACCTTCCAAGCGGAGGACGAGATCGCCGGCATCGGCGCGGCGCTGGGTGCCAGCTACGGCGGCGCGCTTGGCGTCACCTCCACCTCCGGGCCGGGGGTCGCGCTGAAGTCCGAGACCATCGGGCTCGGCGTGATGACCGAGCTGCCGCTGGTGGTCGTGGACGTGCAGCGCGGTGGGCCGTCCACCGGGCTGCCGACCAAGACCGAGCAGGCCGACCTGCTGCAGGCCATGTTCGGCCGCAACGGCGAGTCCCCGGTGCCGATCGTGGCGCCGAGCACCCCGGCGGACTGCTTCGACGCGGCGCTGGAGGCGACCCGGATCGCGCTGACCTACCGCACCCCGGTGCTGCTGCTCTCCGACGGCGCGATCGCGAACGGTTCCGAGCCGTGGCTGATCCCGGACGTCGAGGACCTGCCCGACCTGCGCGTGCGGTTCGAGAGCGAGCCCAACGCCACCGATGGGTCCGGCGAGTTCTGGCCCTACGTCCGCGACCCGGAAACCCTCGCCAGGGCATGGGCGGTGCCGGGCACCCCTGGCCTCCAGCACCGCATCGGCGGGCTGGAAAAGGCCGACCGGACCGGTCACATCTCCTACGACCCGGACAACCACGACAAGATGGTCCGGTTGCGCCAGGCCAAGATCGACGGCATCGACGTGCCCGACCTGGTGGTCGACGACCCCAGCGGCGGCAAGGCCCGCGTGCTGGCACTGGGCTGGGGCTCCTCGTTCGGCCCGATCGGCGCGGCCTGCCGCCGGGTCCGCAAGGAGGGCCTGCCGATCGCGCAGGCGCACCTGCGCCACCTGAACCCGTTCCCGGCGAACCTCGGCGACGTGCTGCGCTCCTACGACGTGGTCGTGCTGCCGGAAATGAACCTCGGCCAGCTGGCCATGCTGCTGCGGGCGAAGTACCTCGTCGACGTGCACAGCTACACCAAAGTCGCCGGCATGGCCTTCAAGGCCGAAGAACTGCAAGGCGTGTTCACCGACATCATCACCGGCATCACCAAGGAGGCGACCCTGTGACCGCCATCGATCTGGATCTGTCCGATCTGAGCGGGCTGGCGGGAGTTCCGACCACCGACGAACCGCAGAAGGCCAAGGACTACAAGAGCGACCAGGAGGTCCGCTGGTGTCCTGGCTGCGGTGACTACGTCGTCCTGAACACCGTGCAGGCGTTCCTCCCGAAGCTCGGCCTGAAGCGGGAGAACATCGTCTTCATCTCCGGCATCGGCTGCTCGTCGCGGTTCCCGTACTACCTCAACACCTACGGGATGCACTCCATCCACGGCCGGGCGCCGACGATCGCGACCGGACTGGCCACCACCCGGCCGGACCTGTCGGTGTGGGTGGTCACCGGGGACGGCGACGCGCTGTCCATCGGCGGTAACCACCTGATCCACGCGCTGCGCCGCAACGTGAACCTGAAGATCCTGCTGTTCAACAACCGGATCTACGGGCTCACCAAGGGCCAGTACTCGCCGACCAGCGACCCCGGCATGGTCACCAAGTCCACCCCGATGGGCAGCCTGGACACGCCGTTCAACCCGGTGTCGCTCGCGCTGGGCGCCGAGGCCAGCTTCGTCGGCCGCGCACTGGACTCCGACCGGGCCGGGCTGACCGAGGTGCTCACCGCGGCCGCGCAGCACCGCGGCTCCGCGGTGGTCGAGATCTACCAGAACTGCCCGATCTTCAACGACGGCGCCTTCGACGTGCTCAAGGACAAGGACGCGGCCGCGCAGCGGCTGATCCCGCTCAAGGCGGGCGAACCGATCCGGTTCGGTCCCGAAGGCGAGTACGGCGTCACGTCCAGCGGCTGGGGCGGGCTCGAGGTCGGCAAGGTCTCGGAGATCGGCGAGGAGAACCTCACCGTGCACGACCCGACCATCACCGACACCGCGTACGCGTTCGCGCTGTCGCGGATCGGCGACCAGAACCTCAACCACACCCCGACCGGCATCTTCCGCCAGGTCGCCCGTCCCACCTACGACGACCAGGCCCGCGCCCAGGTCGAGCAGGCCAGGGCCGCCAAGGCCCCCGACCTCCAGTCCCTCCTCCGCGGCAAAGACACCTGGACCGTCGCCTGACCACCGGCAAATAGCCGACTTTTTGCCCATCTTCTCAGGGCAAAAAGTCGGCTATTTGCCTCTTTAGGTGAGGGGGCGGAAGCCGACGCGTTCGGCATCGGCGGGGGTGCGGAACCACACCTCGGCCACCATCCGCGGGAACTGCGGGGACTCCTCGGTGCAGTAGCGCAGCGCCGTGACGCTGGCCTTCACCGCGAACTCCTCGGCCGGACGGCCACCACCCGGCCGCGGCATCGCGGACCCGGGGCCGAACGGTCCCGGCGGCAATGCCGCATCCGGCGCGTGATGCCTTGCCGGTGGCGGGGTCGGCGCCAGCGACTCTGCGGGCGGCGGCACCGCGGCACCCTGGTTCGGCCGGACCACCGGCTCGAACAACGACCCGCTGCGCGCGGCCTCGGTCTCCGGCACCGGCTCCCGGCGTTCGATCGACCGCATGGACGGCTGGATCGGCTGCGGCGGATCGAACCCGCCTCGCGGCGAGTCGCGGGGCTGGCGCTTCGGCAGCACCTGGGTGCTTTCGGCGGGCGACTCCTCGGGCGCACCCTGGTCCTCGAAGGCGAAAGCGGAGGCCCCGGCGGTCACAGCGGTCTCCTCGGGTTCCGGCGCCGGATGCTCCGCCTGCTCCGCGGCTTCCGGCACCTCGCCGAACCCGATGGTCCCGGTGTGGTCCGGGTGGTCCGCGTGCAGCGGCTCCGGCTCGATGTAGGGCTGGAACACCGAACCCGGCTCCTCGCGCACTGGGGGCCGCTCTTCGAACAGCGGCTCCGCCCGCACGGACTCCGGCTCGGGCTGGGGTTCGGGCTGGGGCTCGGGTTCTGCCGGGACCGGCGGCATGACCGTCGTCCGTTCGGCAGCTTGTTCGGCGGCCGGTTCCGGGTCCGGCTCGTAGGATCGCTCGCGTTCCGGCTCCAGCACCGAACCCAGCCCGCCGGCCTGGTGCCTGCCCTCGCTCACCGGGCGCTCGCTGAACAACGCGTGCCCGCTCCGGGTGGACCGCTCCGGCCAACTGGGCTCAGGCTCGGGCTCAGGTTCCGGCTCGACCGCCACCGGTTCACGCACCGGCTCCGGCGGCGGCTCGGGTGCCGGCTCGGGCAGGTACGCGGGCTCTCGCTCCAGTGGGAAGTCCGGCTCGAAAGCCGCCTCCACGGGGTCACTCCGTTCGATGCCGTACCGCTCCTCGGCGCGGTAGCCCTGATCCGCCGGATAGCCGGGCTCCGCTTCCGGGGCGGCGAACGTCCTGGTCGGCACCGGCTCCGCGTTGGCGGGCTCCACCGGTTCCGACGGCCGCCTTGCCTCGCTCTCGGCCAGCCTGGCCTCCAGCTCGCGGTTGCGCTTCTGAACCGGACGGACCAGCAGCAGCCACGTGATCAGCGTCCCGAGCAGGAACGCCACCAGACTCCAGAGCCAAACCTGCCCGAAAAGGGACATCTTCGCGCTGTCCTTCCTTCCTACCCCCTGGACGGCGTGGCGAAGGCGCCCCTGCCACCCGGCACGCTGCTCAGTGCGTCCGTGCGACGAGGTAGTCGGCGACCGACTCGCACGCGTCGCGGGCCGGGGTGGCAGGAAGCGCCGCCAGCTCGGCCCTCGCGCGACGAGCGTAGTCGGAAAGGGTTACCCTCGCGCGCCCGAGGCCGTCGGAGTCGCGCAGCAGCTCCAGCGCCTCGGCCACCAGCGCGTCCTCGGTCACCGGGGCGGACAGCAGCTCGATCAGCCGCGGCGAGCTGGCCGGGTCGGCCAGCGCGTACAGCATCGGCAGCGTGCGCACGCCTTCCCGCAGGTCAGTGCCCTGCACCTTGCCCAGCTCGGCGGACGGCGACGCGATGTCGATGATGTCGTCGGAGAGCTGGAAGGCGGTGCCGATGAGGTCGCCGAACCGCCGCAGGACGGCGGTGTGCTGCTCATCGGCGCCGGAGAGCATGCCACCGAACCGGCCGGAGGTGGCGATCAGCGAACCGGTCTTCTGCCCGATCACCGACAGGTAGTGCTCCACCGGGTCTTCCCCGGCACCGGGCCCGACGGTCTCCCGCATCTGCCCGGTGACCAGCTCGCCGAAGGTGTCCGCGATGATCCGCGCCGTCTCGGTGCCGAGGTCGGCGACCAGCCTGGAGGCGTGCGCGAACAGGAAGTCGCCGGTCAGGATGGCGATGGTGTTGTCCCAGCGGGCGTTCGCGCTCTGCGCGCCGCGGCGCATGGTGGCCTCGTCCATCACGTCGTCGTGGTACAGCGTGGCCAGGTGCACCAGCTCGACGGCCGCCGCCGCGGCCACCACGTCACCGGTGTTCCCGACCTCCGCACTGCCGAACTGGGCGGCGAGCAGGGTGAACAGCGGCCGGAACCGCTTGCCGCCCGCGTCCACCAGGTGCGTCGCGGCCTCCTGCACGGGCTGCACGTCGCTGCGCACGGTGTCGTGCAGCAGCTTTTCGACGTGGGCCAGCCCTTCGGCGAGTACGTGTGCCAGTTCTTCGTCTTCGAACTGCAGGCCGACGCTCGCGCGCAGTTCCTCGATGGCGCCACCCTGAACTGGCACGGTCGGCTCCGCCCTCTCAGCACACACTTACTCCACGGTCACCGCCAGCGTAATAGCAAGGTCACCGGCCCCGACCGCCCGCAGGGGCAGGGCACAGGTGACGAACGCGACAACAGATACTTGACAGTCACCGCCGGTCATGATTCGGCCACGGCACGAGTCATCGGCGGCGGTTGATCTTGATGGTGTCCATGCAGGTGGCCGATGAGGTGAGGTCGCGGTACGGGTAGCCGAGCTCCTCGAGCCGCACGGCCGCCATGAACTCGGCCTGGTCCTTGGCGTCCCGCTCGGCGGTCTCCCCCGGCTCGACCCGCACCTCGCACCGGAAGCCGAACGACCCGAGGTGCTCGCTATAAGCCAGCGAGCCCTCCTCGGTGAACTTCAGCACGCCGTCGGCCACCCCGGCCAGCATCCTTGCTCTCGTCCGCTCGTCCGGATGGTCGAACTTGCCGTTCACCAGCACTCGGTAGGTCAGCATAGGATCCAACATACAGATCTGTATCTGAATTCAAGAGTGAATATTCGCTCGGTCGGGTGGATTTGTGACACCACAGGGTGACTCTCCTGTCGTTTTCTTGCCACGGGCGCCAACGATCGGCTTCGCAACTGATGTTCCCCAGCAGGAAGGCCGAAATGCGCACCATCGGATACAGCGGACTCGGCGGAGCGGTGCTACTGGCCGCGAGCCTGCTCGGCGCGGCACCCGCGTCCGCGACCGAGCCAGGAGTGGCCTCCCTCGGCTCGGCGCACTTCACCGAAGAGGGATCGAGCACGGTCACAGTCGCCGCGCAAGGAGCCTGTTCGCTCGGCGGTCCGTCCAGTGTGACCGCGCCGCCGGTGAGCGAGCCCGGCGTCCGGTTCGGCGGCGGCAGCACGAACTGCGCCACGAGCATCTCCGGCGGCGTCACCACCACCAAGTCCGAGGCGACCGGCCGGGACTTCGAGCTGTCCGCGCTCGTCTCCGCAGGCGGCAAGCGGATCAGGATCAAGAACTACGACGTCAGCTGCTCGGCGACGCCGTCCCAGAGCAGCGCCGCCTGGAACCTCGACGGCATGACCGGCCTCGACGCCCTGCCGTCACCGACCCTGCCGAACCACGTGCAGCAGATCAGAAAGGCCGACGGTCAGGTACTCGCGGAAGCCGTCTTCAACGAGCAGACCGTGCCCGGCGACGGCAGCATCGGGCTGAACCTGCTGCACATCAAGTTCTTGCCGGCCTCGGGCTTCACCGGCGACGTGATCGTCGGCAGCGCCGCCTGCTCCCTCACGACGTAACGAGCGAGGGGTGTCGCGGCTCGCGACACCCCTCGTCCGGTAAAGCCTTGTCCTAGAAAGCGAACCCGCCCGCGCCCGCCCAGTCCAGCGCGAAGGACGGGGCCACCCCGAGCAGCAGGGTGACGATCACGCCGAGGGTGATGGCCGCGGTGGTGAACGCGCCGGGCACGCTCACCGTCGGGCCGCTCGCGTTCGGCTTCGAGAAGTACATCAGCACGATCACCCGCAGGTAGAAGAACGCCGCCACCGCGCTGAACACCAGCGCGATCACCACCAGCGGCGCCATCCCGTCCGAGAGCGCGGCCGAGAACACCACGAACTTGCCGACGAACCCACTGGTCAGCGGGATACCGGCGAGGGCGAGCAGCAGGAAGGTGAACACCCCGGCCAGCAACGGCGAGCGTTTCGCCAGCCCCGCCCAGGCCGAAAGGTGCGTCGCCTCCCCGTTCGAGTCGCGGACCAGGCTGACCACACCGAACGCGGCCAGCGTGGTGAACCCGTAGGCCAGCAGGTAGAACAGCGTGCCGGACAGGCCCTCTTCGGTCATCGCGATGGCACCGACCAGCAGGAAGCCGGCGTGCGCGATGGAGGAGTAGGCGATCATCCGCTTCACGTCGGTCTGGGTCAGGCCGAGCACCGCGCCGATGATCATCGAGATGATCGCGACGCCCCAGAGCACCCCGCGCCACTCCCAGCTCGTCGACTCGAAGGCGACGGTGAGCACCCGCAGGATGCCGCCGAACGCGGCGACCTTGGTGCAGGAGCCCATGAACGCGGTGACCGGGGTCGGCGCGCCCTGGTAGACGTCCGGGGTCCAGGTGTGGAACGGCCCGACCGAGCCCTTGAACAGCAGGCCGACCACGAGCAGGCCGAGCCCGGCGAACAGCAGCGTGTCCGAACGGTCGGTGCCGGCCGCGGCGTTCGCGATGTCGGACAGCTTCACCGAGTTCGCGTAGCCGTACAGCAGCGCCAGGCCGTACAGGAAGAACGCCGAGGAGAACGCCCCGAGCAGGAAGTACTTGACCGCCGACTCCTGGGAAAGCAGCCGGCGACGGCGGGCGAGGCCGCACATCAGGTACAGCGGCAGGCTCAGCACTTCCAGCGCGATGAACATGGTGAGCAGGTCGTTCGCCGCGCAGAAGGTCATCATGCCGCCGATGGCGAACAGCGTCAGCGGGAAGACCTCGGTCTGCATGCCGGTGGACCCGACCTGCGCGCGGTCCTGGATGGTGCCCGGCCGGATACCGGCCTGCGCGACGAAGGCGCCGCCAGGCTCCACCGACCTGTCCGCGATCAGCAGCACCGCGCCCAGTGCCAGCGCGAGCAGCGTGCCCCAGAGGAACAGCGCCGGCCGGTCCACCGAGATGGCCCGGCTCAGCGTGGTCAGGCCCGCCTTCGGCGCGCTGTCCGAGCTGACGTACGCGATCAGCGCGACCCCGGCGCCGGCGATCGCCAGCAGGCTCAGCACGACCTGGCCCGGCCAGCGCATGTGCCGGGGCAGGAAGGCCTCGAACAGCACGCTCACGCAGGCCGCGCCGAGAATGATCAGCACCGGCATGATCGCCGCGTACTCGATCGCCGGCGCGCTGATCTGCTGCGGCTGCTGCGCGGCTTGCGCGAGAACAAGGTCGAGCATGGGTTACTTGCCTCCCTGTACAGCGACCGACTCCATGGTCGCCTGCACCGACGGGGTTACCGTGTCCAGCACCGGTTTCGGATAGAAGCCGAGCCCGATGATCAGCACCACCATCGGCGCGAGAATCGCGATCTCCTTGCCGGTCAGGTCGCGGATCGCCTTCTTCGCCCCGAGTTCCGGCGCGATCGCGGTCCCCGGACCACCGCCGACGCCGACCAGCGCGTCCCCGCGCACCGGGCCCTGCATGATCCGCTGGTACAGCCACAGCACGTAGGCCGCGGCGAGCACCATGCCGACCGTGGCCAGGATGCTGAACACCGGCTGGGTTTCGAACGAGCCCAGCAGCACCAGGAACTCGCTGATGAACGAGTTGGTGCCGGGCAGGGACAAAGTGGACAGTCCGGCGAGCAGCAGCATGCCGCCGAGCAACGGCGTCACCTTCGCCATCCCGCCGTAGTCCGAGATCCGGGTCGACCCGCCGCGCGCGACCACCATGCCGACCACCACGATCAGCATGCCGGTGGCCAGGCTGTGGTTGAGCATGTAGCTCACCGAACCGACCATCGCCTGCGGGGTGAACGCGAAGATGCCCAGCGCGATGAAGCCGAAGTGCGCGATCGAGACGTAGGCGATGAACCGCTTCATGTCCCGCTGGCCCGCGGCCAGTATCGAGCCGTACAGCACGCCGAGCACGGCCAGCACCAGCACCAGTGGTGCCAGCGTCTTGCTCGCCTCCGGGAACATCGGGATGCAGTAGCGCAGGAAGCCGAAGGTGCCGACCTTGTCCAGCACGCCGACCAGCAGCACCGCGACCCCGATCGGCGCCTGCCCGGCGGCGTCCGGCAGCCAGGTGTGGAACGGCACCAGTGGCGCCTTGATCGCGAAGGCAAGGAAGAAGCCGAGGAACAGCCAGATCTGGGTGCCGGTCGGCGCGTCCCGCACCACGGTGACCAGGGTGGCCCAGTCGAAGGTGCCCTTGCCCAGCTTGTCCGCGGCCAGCGAGTAGGCGCCGATCGCGGACGCCAGCATGATCAGGCCGCCGAGGAAGGAGTACAGGAAGAACTTGACCGCCGCGTACTGCCGGTTCGGGCCGCCGTAGGCACCGATCAGGAAGTACATCGGGATCAGCATGATCTCGAACAGCACGTAGAACAGGAACACGTCGGTGGCCGCGAAGACGCCGATGGTGAGCGCCTCCTGCACCAGGATCAGCGCCAGGAACCCACCCGCGTTGCGCCCCTCGGGCAGTTTGTCGAAGGTGCCGAGCCCGCCGATCACGATCGGCACCAGCAGCGCGATCACCGCGATCATCACCAGCGCGATGCCGTCCATGCCGAACGAGATGTGCACGCCGAAGGACGGGATCCAGTCCATCGTGGTGGCCTGCTGGAGGCGCGGACCGCTGGGCTGGTAACCGGCCCACAGCGGGATGATCAGCGCCAGCTCCAGCAGCGAGACCCCGAGCGCGGTCAGCGTGGCCAGCCGGTCGTTGTGCTTGAGACCGGCCACCACGGCCGCGCCGACCAGCGGCAACAGGATCAGGACGAGCAACCAGGTCATGAGTCCTCGCTAAGCGGTGTCGCGGCAGTCAACGAAACCCAGGCGCGCGCTGGGCAGGAAAAACGACACGCAGGTCGCGAAAACACGGTCATGCGAACCTCACCAGGAGAAGCGCTGCGACGATCAGGAACGTGCCGCCGAGCATGGACAGCGCGTAGGAGCGGACGAACCCGGTCTGCATCCGGCGCAACCGGCCGGAGCCGCCGCCGAAGGCCGCGGCCAGCCCGTTCACCGCGCCGTCCACGCCCCGGTTGTCCACGAACACCAGCGCGCGGGCGAGCCAGGTACCGGGCCTGGCCACCAGCGTCTCGTTCAGCGCGTTGCCGTACAGGTCCTTGCGGGCCGCCTTGACCACCGCGGAGACCCGCTCCGGGCGCTCGACCGGGGTGTCGCGCCGGCCCACCACCAGCCAGGCGACGAGCACACCGAGCGCGGACAACGCGACGGTCAGCCACGGGATCAGCGAGTGCGGCAGCACCCCGTGCTCGGACTCGGCCAGCTCACCGAGCGAGGGGGACAGCCAGCCGGCGAGCCGGTCGCCGAGGGCCAGGAACGCGCCCATGCCGACCGAACCGAACGCCAGGATGATCATCGGCACGGTCATCACCGGCGGCGACTCGTGCGGGTGGAAGTCCCTGCCGTCGGTGCTCTTGATCTCCTTCCAGCGTTCCTTGCCGAAGAAGGTCATCAGCATCAGCCTGGTCATGTAGAACGCGGTCAGCGCCGCGCCGAGCAGTGCCGCGCCGCCGAACACCCAGCCGTGCCAGCCCTCCTGCCCGAAGGCCGCCTCGATGATGGCGTCCTTGGAGAAGTAGCCGGACAGGAACGGGAAGCCGATCAGCGCCAGGTAGCCGAGTCCGAAGGTGACGAAGGTGATCGGCATCTTCTTGTACAGCCCGCCGAACTTGCGCATGTCGACCTCGTCGTTCATGCCGTGCATGACCGAACCGGCGCCGAGGAACAGGCCCGCCTTGAAGAAGCCGTGCGTGAGCAGGTGCATGATGCCCAGCGCGTAACCGAACGGCCCGAGCCCGACGGCCAGCATCATGTAGCCGATCTGGCTGACCGTGGAGTACGCCAGCACCTTCTTGATGTCGTCGTAGGCGCAGCCGATGATGCACCCGATCAGCAGGGTGAGCGCACCGATGATGGTGACCACCAGCCGGCCGCTCTCGGTCTCGTTGAACACCGGGTTCGCGCGGGCCACCAGATAGACGCCCGCGGTGACCATGGTCGCGGCGTGGATCAGCGCGGAGACCGGGGTCGGGCCCTCCATCGCGTCCGGCAGCCAGGCCTGCAACGGGAACTGGCCGGACTTGCCGCAGGCGCCGAGCAGGAGCAGCAGCGCGATCGCGGTGATCACACCGGGGGACAGCTCGCCGATCCCGGCGAACACCTCGGCGTAACCGGTGCTGCCGATGTACTTGTACATCAGGAAGATCGCGATCGCGAGGCCGACGTCGCCGACCCGGTTCATCAGGAACGCCTTCTTCGCCGCGGTGGCCGCGGACGGGCGGTCCTGGTACCAGCCGATCAGCAGGTAGGACGCCAGGCCGACACCCTCCCAGCCGAGGTACAGCGTCACGAAGCTGTTGCCAAGCACCAGGATCAGCATGGACGCGACGAACAGGTTCAGGTAGCCGAAAAAGCGCCGCCTGCCGTCGTCCTCGGCCATGTAGCCGATCGAGTAGAAATGGATCAGCATGCCGACACCGGTGATCAGCAGCACGAAGGTCACCGACAGCGGGTCGATCCGCAGTCCGAAGTCGACCTGCAGCGCGTCCACCGGGATCCAGGAGAACAGCTTGACGTCCGCCACCCGTTCCGCGGCGTCCTTGCCGGTGACGCTGAAGAACAGCACCAGTCCGTACACGAAGGACGCGGCGACGGTGGCGCAGCCGAGCAGGTGCCCCCATGCGTTCGTGCGTTTACCGCCGACCAGCAGGATGAGCGCGCCGAGGGCGGGAAAGGCCACCAACAGCCACGATGATGCGGTCACTCTCGCCCCTCTAGTACTTGAGCAGGTTCGTGTCGTCGACCGAAGCCGAGCGCCGGGTGCGGAAGATCGACATGATGATGGCCAGTCCGACCACGACCTCGGCGGCCGCGACCACCATCACGAAGAAGGCCATCACCTGTCCGTCCAGGCCACCGTTGATCCTGGCGAACGTGACCAGGGTCAGGTTCACCGCGTTGAGCATCAGCTCCACGCACATGAACACCACGATCGCGTTGCGCCGCACCAGCACGCCGACCGCGCCGATGGCGAACAGCACCGCGGACAGCAGCAGGTAGTAGGTCGGGGTCACTTGTCCTCACCCTCGCCTTCGGTGGCGGCGGACTCGGGTCCCACCAGCGCGTGCGCGTCCGGTTTCGGCTCCTCGCCGCGGACCTGCTTGCGCTCGGCGTCCAGCCGGACGGCCGCGGTGGACTCGATCAGCACGGACAGCGACTCCGGGGCCACCGAACCGTCCGGCAGCAGTGCGGGGGTGGCCACCGAGTTGGCGGTGGCGAACACCCCGGGTCCCGGCATCGGCGAAGGCCGCTGGTACTCGCCGCGGAACCTGGCGATCACCAGTTCCTTCTGGGACCGCTTGCCGCCCTTGGCATGCCGGTCGGTGAAGGCGAGCACCATGGCGCCGAGCGCGGCGGTGATCAGCAGCGCCGAAGTCAGCTCGAACGGGAACAGGTAGTCGGTGAAGATCAGCCGGCCGAGCCCGCCGGCGGCACCGCCCTGCGGGGTGAACGGGTCCAGCGGGGGCGCCGGGACCACGTCGGTCAGCGAGCGGGCCAGCGCACCGGCGATCAGCCCGGCGATGCCGATGCCCAGCAGCGCGGCCGCGAGCCGTTGCCCGCGCAGCACTTCGACCACCGAGTCCGAGGAGTCCCGTCCGGCCATCATCAGCACGAACAGGAACAGCATCATGATCGCGCCGGTGTAGACGATGATCTGGGTGAAACCGAGGAACGGCGCGTTCTGGATCATGTAGAGCACACCGAGCGAGAGCATGGTCAGCACCAACCACAGCGCGGAGTGCACCGCGTTGCGGGCGAAGATCATGCCCAGCGCTCCGGCCAGCGCGACCGGGCCGAGCACCCAGAACGCGATGGCTTCGCCGGTGGAGACCGTGCTTTCCAGCGAGGGCGCCTGTGCCAGGAACGTGGCGAGCATCATTGCATCAACTCTTCGTGCGAGGTCTCTACCGTGGTGCCCGCCGGAACGCCTTGCTGGCGCGCCAGTTCGGGGCCGTTGACGTAGTAGTCCTGCTCGTTCTCGCCGAGGCGCATCGGGTGCGGCGGCTGCTCCATCCCGGGCAGCAGCGGGGCGAGCAGGTCTTCCTTGGTGTAGATCAGCCGCTGCCGGTCGTCGTCGGCCAGCTCGTAGAAGTTGATCATCGTCAGGGACCTGGTCGGGCATGCCTCCACGCACAGGCCGCAGCCGATGCAGCGCAGGTAGTTGATCTGGTAGTCCGCGCCGTAGCGTTCACCGGGCGAGTAACGCGCCTCGTCGGTGTTGTCGCCGCCCTCGACGAAGATCGCGTCCGCCGGGCAGGCCCAGGCGCACAGCTCGCAGCCGACGCACTTCTCCAGCCCGTCCGGATGCCGGTTGAGCTGGTGCCGTCCGTGGTAGCGGGGCGCGGCCGGCGCACCGGCCTCCGGGTACTCCTCGGTGGCCACCTTCTTGAACATCGTGCCGAAGGTGACGCCGAAACCCTTGATGGGGTCAAACATTCCCATCGGACACCCCTTTCCCATGGCCCGACCGCAGTCGGAAACGGTCGCGAGTGGTCGCTTTACGTTGGGGGCTCACCACATCATTCATCCCCGGCCTCTGCTTTCCCTCCACCGACCGCAGCCGGCTCGGAGTGCTGCGAAGCGCGCGCCCGTACCTTGCGGCGGGCCTTCTTGCGGTCCGGCACCGACGGCACCCGGAGATCCAGCGGAGGAACCGGGTAGCCGCCGCCGGTGACCTCCACCGTGTCGTCCTCGGGCAGCCGTTTCTCCGGCACCAGCATCGCCACCGCGATCGCGATGACCACCACGATCGCCCCGCCGATCAGGATCTGCGTGGTGTTCAGGCCACCGCTGTTGCGCACCGCCCTGATCGCGGCGATGACCACGATCCAGACCAGGTTCAACGGGACCAGGATCTTCCAGCCCAGCCGCATGAACTGGTCGTAGCGGTACCGCGGCAGCGTGCCGCGCAGCCAGATGAACCCGAACAGCAGCAGGAACATCTTCAGGAAGAACCAGATCACCGGCCACCAGCCGCTGTTCAGCGCGCTGTCCTCGCCGACGAACGGGAACAGCCAGCCGCCGAGGAACAGGGTGGTCGCGAACGCCGAAACGATCACCATGTTGACGTACTCGGCGAGGAAGAACATCGCGAACTTCATCGAGCTGTACTCGGTGTGGAACCCGCCGACCAGCTCGGACTCGGCCTCTGGCAGGTCGAACGGCGCCCGGTTGGTCTCGCCGACCATGGAGATCAGGTAGATCACGAAACTCGGCAGCAGCAGGTAGAAGTACCAGCCGCTCTGCTGCGACAGCACGATGTCCCCGGTGGACATGGACCGCGCGTAGAGGATCACACCCACGATGGACAGGCCCATCGCGATCTCGTAGGAGATCACCTGCGCCGCCGAGCGGAGCCCGCCGAGCAGCGGGTACGGCGAGCCGGAAGACCAGCCAGCCAGCACGATCCCGTACACCCCGATCGAGGAGCAGGCCAGCACGACCAGCACGCCCACCGGCAGGTCCACCAGCTGCAGCACGGTCCGCTCGCCGAAGATGGAGACCTCGGGACCGAACGGGATCGCGGAGAGCCCGACCAGCGCCGGCACCGCGGAGAGCACCGGGGCCAGGAAGTACACCTTCCGGTCCGCGGTGTCCGGGATGATCTGCTCCTTGAACGGCAGCTTGATCGCGTCCGCGATGGACTGCAGGTAGCCACCGGGGCCGACCCGGTTCGGGCCGGGCCGGTTCTGCATCCGGCCGACGGCCTTGCGCTCCCAGACGATCAGGAAGATCGTCAGGATCGGGCCGATCAGCAGGATCACCACGGCCTTGATCAGGATCAGCCACCACGGGTCGTCCGCGAGCAGCTGCGCGCGCGTCAGCTCCTCAGGCGCTTGAGCCAATAAAGGACTCACTGCTCACCTCCGGTAAGCGACACGAGCGAACCGTGTCCCGCGCCCAGTGCCACGCGGATGTTCGACCCGGCGGAGTTCCCCGGCAGCCAGACCACCCCGTCCGGCAGGTCGGTGACCTCGACCGGCAGCGTGATCGCGCCGCGTTCGGTGGACACCGTCACCGAGCGGTGCCCGTTGGCCGTCTTCTCGGACAGCCTGGCCACCGCGGGCCGCGCGGTGCCGGCCAGGTGCGGCTCCTCGTCCTGCAGCGACCCGTCGTCCAGCAGCTGCCGCCAGGTGGCCAGCACCGCCTGCCCCTCGCCGGGGCTGGCGGCGGTGGCCACCTTCGCCGCGTTGAACGGGGACCGCCCGGTACCCGCGTTCAACAGCCTGGCCAGCTCGCCCGCCGCGGCCTGCGGGGACTGGGTGAACAGGTCGGTGTCCATCTCCACGGCCAGGGTGTCCAGCACCCGGCAGTCCGGCAGCGCGCCGGTGCCTTCCAGGGTGACGCCGAACTCGCGGCGCCGGCCCTCCCAGTTCAGGTAGCTGCCGGAGCGCTCCACCGCGGGCGCGATCGGCAGCACCACGTCGGCGAGCTCGGTGACCGCGCTCGACCGCAGTTCCAGGCTGACCACGAAACCGGTCCGCCGCAGGGCTTCCAGCGCGGCCGCCGGGTCCGGCAGGTCGTTCGGGTCCACCCCGCCGACGAGCAGCCCGTCCAGCGAACCGGCCGCCGCGGCGGCCACGATGCCGGCCGCGTCACGCCCCGGCTCGGTGGGCAGCGAAGCGCCCCAGACGGCTTCGACCTCGGCGCGGGCGGAGGCGTCGGCGACCGGGCGGCCGCCGGGCAGCAGCGTCGGCACCGCACCGGCCTCGAGCGCGCCGCGCTCGCCGGCACGGCGCGGAATCCAGGCGAGCCTGGCGCCGGTGCGCTCGGACAGCCGGTGCAGCGCGGAGAACAGGCCGGGCACCTCGGCCGCCCGCTCCCCGACCAGCACCAGCGCGCCGGCCGCGGAAAGCGACTCGTCCAGGTCCTTGGCGTGCTGCTCGATACCGTCCACCGCGGCCGCTTCACCGCCGGGCACGCAGGCCAGCAGCTCGCCGAAGGTCTTGCGCACCGACGGGGTCGTCCACTGTCCCAAGTGGACGACCTTGGCCTTCCTGTCCCGTGCCGCCTTGCGCAGCCGGAGGAAGACGATCGGTGCCTCCTCCTCCGGCTCGAAGGCCACGCACAGCACCGCGGGCGCGGCCTCGATCGCGGCGAAGGTGACGGCGGTATCGGGCGTGCCGCCCACCACCCGCGAGGCCAGGAAGTCCAGCTCCTCGGCCGAATGCGCCCTGGCCCGGAAGTCGATGTCGTTGGTGCGCAAGGCCAGACGGGCGAACTTCGAGTACGCGTATGCGTCCTCCACGGTCAGCCTGCCGCCCGGCAGCACCGCCGCGCCGCGGCCGTCGCGGGCCTTGGCCAGCCCGTCCGCGGCCACCCGCAGCGCCTGCGTCCAGGAGGTCTCCTCCAGCTCACCGGTCTCCGGGTTGCGCACCTGCGGACGGCGCAGCCGGTCCGCGGCCTGCGCGTACCGGAAGGCGAACCGGCCCTTGTCGCAGATCCACTCCTCGTTCACCGCCGGGTCGTCCCCGGCCAGCTTGCGGGTGACCTTGCCGCGCCGGAAGTCGGTGCGCTCGGCGCAGCCCGAGGAGCAGTGCTCGCACACGCTCGGCGAGGAGACCAGGTCGAACGGCCGCGAGCGGAACCGGTACGCGGCACTGGTCAGCGCGCCGACCGGGCAGATCTGGATGGTGTTGCCGGAGAAGTAGCTCTGGAACGGCTGGCCCGAAGTGGTACGGGAGGCCATGTCCAGCACGTCCGCGGTCTCGGCCGTGCCGATCTGCTGGTGCGCCCCGCGTTCGAGCAGCTCGATGAACGGGTCGCCGGCGATCTGCGCGGAGAACCGGGTGCAGCGCTGGCAGAGCACGCAGCGCTCGCGGTCCAGCAACACCTGCGACGAGATCGGCAGCGGCTTCGGGAAGGTGCGCTTCTCGTCCACGAAGCGGGAGTCCGCCCGGCCGTGCGCCAACGCCTGGTTCTGCAGCGGGCACTCGCCGCCCTTGTCGCAGATCGGGCAGTCCAGCGGATGGTTGATCAGCAGCAGCTCCATCACGCCCTGCTGCGCCTTGTCCGCCACCGGCGAGGTGAGCTGGGTCTTGACCACCATCCCGTCGGCCACCGTCATGGTGCAGGATGCCTGCGGCTTCGGCATCGGCCTGCCGCCCATCTCGACCTCGACCAGGCACTGGCGGCAGGCGCCGGCCGGGTCGAGCAGCGGGTGGTCGCAGAACCGCGGGATCACCGTGCCGAGCCGCTCCGCGGTGCGGATCAGCAGCTCGCCCTTCGGTGCGATGACCTCTTCGCCGTCGATGACCAGCTTGACGTGGCCTTCGGGGACCGGGGTCTCCGCGGTGGCCTCGGTGTTTTCACTGGGTGCGATCGTCATGCCTGCGCTCCCACCAGCTCGGGCTTGTTCTTGTTCTTCTCGCACAGCGCCAGGAACTCGTCCCGGAAGTACTTGATGCCGCTGGTGATCGGCGAGACCGCGCCGTCACCGAGCGCGCAGAACGAGCGGCCGAGGATGTTGTCGCAGACGTCGAGCAGGGTGTCGATGTCCTCTTCGGTGCCCTTGCCCTCGACCATCCGCTCCAGCACCTTGGCCAGCCAGTAGGTGCCTTCGCGGCACGGGGTGCACTTGCCGCAGGACTCGTGCTCGTAGAACTGGGTCCACTTCATCACCGCCCACGGCACGGAGACGGTCTCGTTGAACACCATCACCGCGGTGGTGCCGAGCATCGAACCGGCCTCGGCGGCGCCCTCGAAGTCCAGCGGGGTGTCCAGGTGTTCGGCGGTGAACATCGGCGTGGAAGAACCGCCGGGAGTCCAGAACTTCAGCGGGATGCCGTCCTTCATGCCACCGGCCATCTCCAGCAGCTCGCGCAGCGTGGTGCCGAGCGGGCATTCGTACTGCCCCGGCTTCTCCACGTGCCCGGAGATCGAGTAGATCTTCGGGCCCGGCGACTTCTCGCGGCCCATCTTGCGGAACCAGTCGGCCCCGCCGTTGACGATGAAGGGCGCGCTGGCGATGGTCTCCACGTTGTTCACCGTGGTCGGCGCGGCGTACAGCCCGGCCGCGGCCGGGAACGGCGGCTTGAGCCGCGGCTGGCCGCGGCGGCCCTCCAGCGAATCGAGCAGCGCGGTCTCTTCACCGCAGATGTAGGCCCCGGCGCCGGCGTGCACGGTGATGTCCAGGTCGAACCCGGAACCGACGATGTCCTCGCCGAGGTAACCGGC
The DNA here is from genome assembly GCF_000384315.1 of Amycolatopsis nigrescens CSC17Ta-90. GTDB lineage: Bacteria > Actinomycetota > Actinomycetes > Mycobacteriales > Pseudonocardiaceae > Amycolatopsis > Amycolatopsis nigrescens. Next base: position 2,934,901 of record NZ_ARVW01000001.1, read on the forward strand.
CTGGTACGCCTCGCGCACCGCCGCGTTCAGCCGCCTGATGCAGTGCAGCGCCTCGCCCCGCACGTAGATGAAGCAGTGGTGCGAGCGCATCGCGTAGGCGGCGATCACGCAGCCCTCGATCAGCGAGTGCGGGTCCGCCATCATCAGCGGGATGTCCTTGCAGGTACCCGGTTCGCCCTCGTCCGCGTTGATCACCAGGTAGTGCGGCTTGTCCTCGTTCTGCGGCATGAAGGACCACTTCACCCCGGCCGGGAAGCCGGCGCCGCCACGACCGCGCAGGCCGGAATCCTTGATCAGCTGGACGAGCTGCTCCGGCGTGCCGCGCAGCGCCTTGCGCAGCGCGGTGTAGCCCTCGAGCTGCTCGTAGGTGGCCAGCCGCCAGGAGTTCGGCGACAGCCAGCGCTTGGTGAGGACCGGCGTGATCGGGTCGGTGGTCACTTCTTCTCCCCCTCTGCGGACAGCGTCGGCAACGGCACGTCCCCGAGCACCGGGGCGGTCCAGCCGCGGTCCTGCGCGATCTGCGCGCCCCGCAGGGTTTCCACCGCCTGCGACGGCCCGTCGACCTCCGCGCGGTAGGTCTGCTCGTCCTCCGGGAAGAACCCGGCCAGCTGCAGTTCGGCGCCCTTGAAGTCGGTCAGCGGGGCACCGCGGGTCGGCGCCGGGCGCTCGCCGCGGCGAAGCGCGTCCACCAGCTCGACCGCCTTCTCCGGCGTCTGGTTGTCGTAGTACTCGTAGTTGACCTGGAGCACCGGGCCGAGGTCGCAGGCCGCCAGGCACTCGGCGTGCTCGATGGTGACCGAGCCGGGCTCGCCGGGGGTGCCGGCGGTCTCCTCGTGCCCCAGCGGCTTGCCGTCCTCACCGAGGTGCTGCTGCAGCTTCTGGTAGATCGCGTCCCCGCCCAGCGCCGCGCACAGCGTGTTGGTGCAGACGCTGACCAGGTGCTCCCCGCACGGCCGCCGCTTGTACATCGTGTAGAAGGTGGCGACCGCGCTGACCTCGGCGTCGGACAGCTCGAGCTGCCTGGCGCAGAAGGCGATCCCCTCCTGGCTGACGTAGCCCTGCACGGACTGCACCAGGTGCAGCATCGGCAGCAGCGCGGACCTCGACTGCGGGTACCGGACGATCAGGTTCCGCGCCTTGGCAACGATGTCGTCGCCGAACGGGTCCGCCGGCACGACGTCTTCCAGCAGGGCCGCGGCACCAGCCGGGGCGATCCCGATCACGTCGGTGTCACCACCGGCCGAAACGTGCGTCTGCGCGCTCGGGCGCGGTCCCGGCTCCGGCACCTGGGACATTCCGTCCGGAGAACTCATCGGTCCACTCCCCCCATCACCGGGTCGATCGACGCGATCGCCGCGATCACGTCGGCCACCAGGCCGCCCTCCGCCATCGCGGGCATCGACTGCAGGTTCACGAAACTGGGCTCCCGGAAGTGCACCCGCATCGGCCTGGTGCCGCCGTCGGAGACCAGGTGCGCGCCGAGCTCGCCGCGCGGCGACTCGATCGGGGTGTACACCTGGCCCGCCGGCACCTTGAAGCCCTCGGTGACCAGCTTGAAGTGGTGGATCAGGGACTCCATCGACTGGCCCATGATCTTGCGGACGTGCTCGAGCGAGTTGCCCATGCCGTCGCTGGACACCGACAGCTGCGCCGGCCAGGCGACCTTCTTGTCCTCGACCATCACCGGGCCCGGCTCACCGAGCATCTTCACCGCCTGCCGGATGATCCGCAGGCTCTGGTGCATCTCCTCGACCCGGATCAGGTACCGCGCCCAGCAGTCCGCGTCGGTGGAGGTCGGCACGTCGAACTCGAACTCGTCGTAGCGGGAGTACGGCTCGACCTTGCGCAGGTCCCACGGCAGCCCGGCCGAACGCAGCACCGGGCCGGTGACGCCGAGCGCGAGGCACGCGTCCACCGGCAGGTAACCGACGTTCTTCAGCCGGTTGCGCCAGATCGGCTGGCCGGTGAAAAGCTTGTCGTACAACGGAAGTCGCTTGTCCATCACCTTGACGAACTCGCTGATCTTCTCGACAGCGTCGTCCGGCAGGTCCTGGGCCAGCCCGCCGGGGCGGATGAACGCGTGGTTCATCCGCAGCCCGGTCAGGTGCTCGAGCAGGTGCAGGACCTCCTCGCGCTCCCGGAAACCGAGCGTCATCGCGGTGGTGGCGCCGAGCTCCATCCCGCCGGTGGCGATGTAGACCAGGTGCGAACCGATCCGGTTGATCTCCATCAGCAGCACGCGGATCAGCTCCGCGCGCGGCGGCACCTTGATCCCGAGCAGCTTCTCCACCGCGAGGCAGTAAGTCATCTCGTTGAACAGCGGGGCCAGGTAGTCCATCCGGGTCACGAAGGTGACGCCCTGGGTCCAGGTCCGGTACTCGCAGTTCTTCTCGATCCCGGTGTGCAGGTAGCCGATCACCGAGCGGAGCTGGGTGACGGTCTCGCCCTCCATCTCCAGCACCAGCCGGAGCACGCCGTGCGTGGACGGGTGCTGCGGGCCCATGTTGATGACCATGCGGTCGTCGTGGTCACCGTCGCTGAGCACGTCGTCCCAGTCGCCGCCGCTGACGTTGAAGATGCGGCCTTCGGTGGTTTCCCTGGCGTCGGCGTAAGTGTCGGCGGTGTCGGCACTCCTGGCGCCTTCGGCCGTGGTGTCGGTGCCGGTGCTCGCGTCGGCGATCCGGTCGCTAGTGGTCATGAGTAGGACCTCCGCTGATCCGGCGGCGGAATCTCCGCGCCCTTGTACTCCACCGGGATCCCGCCGAGCGGGTAGTCCTTGCGCTGGGGGAAGCCGTCCCAGTCGTCCGGCATCAGGATCCTGGTCAGCGCCGGGTGGCCGTCGTAGACGATGCCGAACATGTCGTAGGCCTCCCGCTCCTGCCAGTCGGCGGTCGGGTAGACCTCCACGATGGACGGCACGTGCGGGTCCTCGACGTCCATCGTGACCTCGAGCCGGATCCGCCGCCGGTAGGTCATCGACGTCAGGTGGTACACCGAGTGCAGCCGCTGCGGCACGTCCACGCCGTAGTCCACACCGGACACCGAGCTGCACAGCTCGAACCGGAGCCCGGCGTCATCGCGCAGCGTGCGGCAGACCTCGAGCAGGCGCTCGCGGGCGATGTAGAAGGTGATCTCGTCGCGGTCCACGGTCACCTGCAGCACGGTCTCCACCGGGATGCCGTTGTCCGACAGCGCCGCGAAGAACTCGTCCGCGAACTCGTCGAACCAGCCGCCGTAGGGCCGTTCCGCCGGGGGCGCGGTGTAGGCCGGCAGCCGGAGGCCGCCGTAGCCCGAGGTGTCGCCGGTGCCGGAGACACCGAACATGCCCTTGCGCTCCTTGCCGGCGACCACCGGTTCGGCCGGCGACGCGGGCCGGACGCCGGTGGGCTCCAGGCCGCCTTCGGCGCGTTCGGCGCTGGACTGCTCGCCGCCGGGCTCTGGTTTCTCGTCAGCCATGCCGCTCACTTCTTCGCGTACTTGATGGACGAGGCGATCAGCTCGGTGCGCTCGCCGCTGGCGGCCCTGATCGCCGCGCGGCGCGCGTTGATCGGCTCGTCCTGGATCTTGGCGTGCAGCTTGAGGATCGCGTCCAGCAGCATCTCGGGCCGCGGCGGGCAGCCGGGCAGGTACATGTCCACCGGCACGATGTGGTCGACGCCCTGCACCACGGCGTAGTTGTTGAACATGCCGCCGGAGGATGCGCAGACCCCCATCGCCAGCACCCAGCGCGGCTCGGCCATCTGGTCGTAGATCTGCCGCAGCACCGGGGCCATCTTCTGGGTGACGCGACCGGCCACGATCATCAGGTCCGCCTGGCGCGGGGTGGCGCTGAAGCGCTCCATGCCGAAGCGGGCGATGTCGTAGCGAGAGCCACCGGTGGTCATCATCTCGATCGCGCAGCAGGCCAGGCCGAAGGTGGCGGGCCAGAGCGAGTTCTTCCGCGCCCAGTTGACCAGCCCTTCCAGGCTGGCCAGCAGGATTCCGTTGGGCAGTTTCTCTTCGAGACCCATCTTTACGCCCCTAGTCCTGTGTCTTCTGCGGCGCGCGGCGCGGGGTTCCGCTGGGCATGGACACTCCCGTATTCCTCATCTTCAGTTCCAGTCAAGGCCGCCGCGCCGCCACACGTAGGCGTACGCGAAACCGACCGTCGCGATGAACAGCACGATCTCCACCAGGCCGAACATGCCCAGTGCGTCCGCCGAGACCGCGAACGGGTAGAGGAAGACCATCTCGATGTCGAACAGGATGAACAGCATCGCGGTGATGTAGTACGCGACCGGCATCCGGCCCGCGCCCACCACCGGCTGCGGCGACGGCTCGATACCGCACTCGTACGCCGAGAGCTTCGCCTTGTTGTACCGGCTCGGGCCCACCAGTGGGCCGAGCAGCACGGACCCGACCGCGAAAGCGGCGGCCAGTACGAAGAGCAGAACGAGCGGTAGATACATGCCGAGCCCCGGGTTCGGGGTTCCCTGTGCCACCTGCTGCGTGGTGGCTTCCAACATCAGCACGGGTTTCGCCGTCCTTTCCGCGCCGCTGCCTGAACGAAGTGATCCGTTGTAACTACCTCGGCGGCACCCTAAGGGACTCAAGTCACACGTCCGAGGGTTAGGGCACCCTTACTGGCTGTGCTCAGCCGCTCCCACCGACGGGCGAGCTTGTGAAATAGTTCACAAGCTCCTCGTCGACGTTGTGAAGCGGTTCACAAAGCATGGGGTCAGTGTAGGACGCGACTCACAACGTTGTCGCCACACCCCGTGGTATAAGGCGTTCTAAGGGTTGCCTAACTCGGCCGGCGGACATAAGACAGCCTTTACCGTGCACAAGCCGGAGACCAGCGCGAAAGCTGTCATGATCGGCGATCCGGACCGGACACGTTTGGCCCAGCCTGTGAGCTAACCCACGTCAGCGCGGGGACGGGGTGACCCTGGCCGCGGCCGCGATCAGCCGGTCGACGCCGTCCCCGCCACGCGCGTCGTAGCAACCGGACAATCCCTTGTAGACCAACGGAAGCAGGCTGTTGATGCGCAGCCCGTACTTGGTCGCGGCCCGCATGATCGCCGGCTTGCCGATCAGCTTCGCGAACACGTTGCCGAGCCGGTAGTAGCCGCCCATCTGCTCCTTGAGCGCGAGCGGGTACGCCTGCAACGCGCGCTCCCTGGACGGCCCCTCCCGGCGGGCCAGCGCCTGCTGCACGCATTCCGCGGCCAGCTGCGCGGACTCCATCGCCGCGGAAATGCCCTCCCCGTTGAACGGGCTCACCATGCCGCCGGCGTCGCCGAGCAGCAGCAGCCCGTCGCGGTAGTGCGGCGTGCGGTTGAAACCCATCGGCAGCCCGGCCCCGCCGACCTTGCCCACCGCGTTCTCCTCGCGGTAGCCCCATTCCTCCGGGGTGCCGTCCAACCACTGGCGCAGCAGGGCGCGGTAGTCGGTGCTGCGGAAGGCTTTCGACGTGGACAGCATGCCGAGCCCGACGTTCACCGTGCCGTCGCCGAGCGGGAACGCCCAGCCGTAACCGGGCAGCAGCTTGGGATTGCGCGGGTCGCTCCGGTCCCACAGCTCGAGGTGGCCCTCGATGAACGGGTCCTCGTGCCGGGGACTCTTGTAGTACCGGCGGACCGCCACGCCCATCGGGCGCTTCTCGTGCTTGTCGATGCCGACGCTCAGCGCGAGCCGCGCGGACACCCCGTCGCAGGCCAGCACCAACGGCGCCCGGTAGCTCACCGGCGTCCGGTCCGGCCCGGCCTTGGCCTCGACCCCGATCACCCGGCCGGTCCGCTCGTCGGTGATCGCGCCGGTGACCGTGGTGCGCTCGTAGAGCCGGACGCCCGCCTTCTGCGCGGTCTTGGCCAGCAGATCGTCGAAGTCGTGGCGGGTACGGGAAACCCCGTACGGCGGATAGCTGGACAGGTTCGGCCAGTCCAGCTCCAGGGTCAGCTCGCCGGTGAGGATGCGCAGCCCGCGGCTGTGCACCCAGCCCGCCTCCTGGCTGGTGTCGATGCCGAGGTCGATCAGCTGCTTCACCCCGCGCGGAGTGAGCCCGTCACCGCAGACCTTCTCCCGCGGGAAGGCCGTCTTCTCCAGCAGCAGCACGTCGACCCCACCGCGCGCGAGGTAGGTGGCCACGGTCGAACCCGCCGGTCCGGCCCCGACGACGATGACCTCGGCATCCTGGTCCGGACCGCGCCGGCTGGAGCTGCTCATGGTGCTCAGTCTACGGGTGCGGCCTGCTCCGCCGGCTTCGTCGCCCGGTGGATGGCCACCACGCCGAAGGTGAGGTTGAGCCACTCCACCTCGCCCCAGCCCGCCGCGGCGATAATCTCGGCCAGCTCGCGCTGGGCGGGCCAGGTGAGCATCGATTCGGCCAGGTAGCCGTACGCCTCGGGGTTGCTCGAAGCGCGGCGGCCGATCCAGGCCATGGTGCGCAGGATGAACCTGCGGTAGACGAACCGGATCGGCGGGAAGGTCGGGGTGGACACCTCGCAGATCACCAGCCTGCCGCCGGGCCGCACCACCCTGGCGATCTCCACCAGCGCGGCCTTGGTGTCCACGAAGTTGCGGATGCCGAGCGAGATGGTCGCGGCGTCGAAGCTCTCGTCGGCGAAGGGCAGGTGCAGCGCGTCCGCGGCGACCATCGGCACCTTGCGGTGCAACCCGGCGCGCAGCATGCCGAGGGAGAAGTCCGCGGCAAGGCACCAGGCGCCGTTGCGCGCGTACTCGGTGGTGGACACCGCGGTGCCGGCGGCGAGGTCGAGCACCTTCTCACCGCGACGGGCGTCCAGCACCTTCGCCGTGGTGACCCGCCATCGCCGATCGAACCCGAAGGTCATGAAGGAGTTCGCCCGGTCGTAGCCGGGCGCGACGCCGTCGAACATGGCGGCGACTTCGTGTGGATCCTTGTCCAGACTCGCTCGGGACATGAACCGAGCCTAGCCCGGCCGTCCGCCGACCGTGCGCAGGTGTCCGGGTTCCGAAGGTCCCGCCGGACTTCGCGAGCCTGCCACAACGGCGCCGTTCGGCCAGGTGGCAGACGTTTCCCTTGCCCTGAAAGCGATTCACCTTGTCCACTTAGGACTCTCCGATTCGCGCGATGTGGCGGACGCGGGAACCACTCGATCGTGTTCGAACAGGCGTTCGATTTCGGCGTAGGGTCGGGGACATGCAGGAATCAGGCGTCACCGCTCCCCACCCAGCGCGGCCAGCATGCCGCGCACCGACACCGGCCAGGCGAACTCCTCCGCCCTGGCCCTCGCCGCCGCGCGCCGGCCGTCCTCCGGGCTCTCCAGCAGGCCGGTCACCGCCGAGGCGAAGGCCGGCGCGTGATCGTCCACGGCCGCCCCGCAGCCCGGCCGCACGATCTCCCGCAGCGCGGAGGAGGCGGACACCACGACCGGGGTCCCGCTGGCCAGCGCCTCCAGCGCGGCGAGGCCGAAGGTCTCGTGCGGGCCGGGCGCGAGCGAGACGTCCGCGCTGGCCAGCAGCCTGGCCACCTCGCGCCGGTCGGACAGGAACCCGAGAAAGGTGACCGGGAGGCCGCGTGCCCGGCGTTCCAGCGCGCGGCGGCGCGGCCCGTCCCCGGCGACCACCAGCCGCACCCGCGCGCCGAGATCGGTCAGCTCGGCCACGGTGTCCACGCTGCGCTCCACGTGTTTCTCCGGCGAAAGGCGTCCACAGTGGACTATCAAGGCGTCCGCATCACCGGCCAGCGAGTACCGCCAGCCGTAGTCGCGGCGGGCCGGGTCGAAGGCGGCAAGGTCCACCCCCAGCGGCACCCGCTGCACGTTCGGCACCCGGAGCCGGTCGAACTCCGCGCGGGCGAAGTAGGTCGTGCACACCACCGTGTCGTAGCTGCCTGCCATCCGGCGGTTCGCGGCATCGGCGACCCGCCTCGCCACCGGCCGCGGCAGCAGGAACTGCTCCAGCAGCCGGTCGAGCCGCTCGTGCGAGATCACCACGCTGGGCACCCCGTTGCGCCGCGCCCAGGTCCCCATCCCGCGCAGGGTGAGCCGGTCGGAGACCTCCAGCCGGTCCGGGCGAAGGCCGCTCAGCAGGCCGCGCACCCGGTGCGGGTCCACCGCGCGGTAGCCACCGGTGCCCGGGATCTGCGGCGCGGGCAGCGAGAACCGGTGCACCCCGGTGGGCAGGCGCTCGTCCGCGTACCGGCGGCCCGGCACCACCAGCGTCACCCGGTGGCCGCTGGCCACATAGCCGGCGCCGAGGTGGTGCAAAGCGGTGCGCAGACCGCCGGAACGGGGCCCGTAGAAGTTGGCCAGCTGGACGATGTGCACGGCGACCGCGTGCTCAGGCGGCGCGGGCGGCTCGGCCGGTCACGGCCTCGTAGTGCCCGAGCAGTTCCTCGCACACCGCCGGCCAGGTCCGGCCGGTCACCACCTTGCGCGCCTTCTGGCCGAGTCTGGCCCGTAGCGCGTCATCGCGCAGGTCCTCGATCCTGGCGACCAGCTCGGCGGCGAACGCGGCCCGTCCGGTGGGCAGCAGGTACCCGGTGCGGCCGGGCAGCACCAGGTCCTTCGGTCCGCCGGCGTCGGGGGCGAGCACCGGCAAGCCGGAGGCCATCGCCTCCTGCACCGCCTGGCAGAACGTCTCGTGCGGGCCGGTGTGCACGAACACGTCGAGGCTGGCGTAGGCCGCGGAGAGCTCCGTGCCGTAGCGGGCGCCGAGGAAGGCGGCGTGCGGGATCCGTTCCCGCAAGCCCTCCAGCTCGGGGCCGTCGCCGACCACCACCAGCCGCACACCGTCCACCCCGGCGAGTGCGACCAGCCGGTCGACCTCCTTCTCCGGAGCCAGCCTGCCGACGAAGCCCACCAGCAGCTCGCCGTTCGGGGCCAGCCGGGCGCGCAGCTCCGGGTCGGCGTGTGACGGCGAGAAACGTTCGATGTCCACCCCGCGGCCCCAGCGATGCACCCGCGGCACCCCGTGCAGCTGGAGCTCGCGTACCGACTCCGAGGAGGGAGCCAAGGTCCGATCCGCTTTGCAGTGCAGCCGGCGCACCCAGCGCCAGGCCGCCCGCGCACCGAGGCCGAGACCGTAGGCAGTGGCGAAACCGGCGATGTCGGTCTGGTAGACCGCGACCGACGGCACCCGTAGCCGCCGGGCCGCGGCCAGCCCGCGGGCGCCGACCACGAAAGGCGAGGCGAGGTGCACCACGTCCGGGCCGAAGGCGGCCATCGCGGTCAGCACGGTTCTGGTCGGTACCCCGATCGGCAGTGAGTTCACCACCGGGAGCTCAACGGCCGGGATACGGACGACGGGGGCACCGCGGTAGTCCGACGGACCGGCTCCCGGTGCGATGACGAGCACCTCGTGCGCCCTTTCGCGCAGGTGCTCGACCACTCGCAACACGGAGTTGGTCACGCCGTTCACCTGGGGCAGGAAACTTTCGGTGACGATGGCGACTCGCACGGAACTCACTGTCGCACCCGGCCCGGCTCGCCTGGAGAAGGTCGCGTGACCACCCGGCCAACGCTGCCGAAACACTCTGTCTCACGAACCTGCCGGATTTCCGGCCGTAGCCGGGGCCCAGAACTTGGTCTCGCGATAGATGACATGTCACCTCAGCGTCGCGTGCCGGACACCGGGAGCGCGCAGGCTAAGGAGGCGTGACCCTCTTGTCCTCACGCCCCTCCCAGCCGGTCGAACCGGGTCTGCTGTCCAGGGCGCTCGAGGTCGCCGGGCGGCTGGCCAACGACGCCACCGACGTGATCACCGCGACCGCCGGCCGTGGCGCCCGGCCCGGTTCGCTGGACTCGCCGTTCGACTGGGTCACCGACACCGACCGCATCCTGGAACGGCACACGCGCCGGGTGCTGACCGCGGAGTTCCCCGGCATCCCGGTGGTCGGCGAGGAGTTCGGCGCCGACCTCGGCGCGGACGTCGCGGAGTACCGCTGGGTGGTGGACCCGGTGGACGGCACCGCGAACTACGTCGCCGGGGTGCCGTGGTGCGCGTACAGCCTGGCGCTGATCGACGCGTCCGGGCCGGTGGTCGGCGTGGTGGCGGACCCGTACCGCGCGCAGATCTACGCCGCCGCCCGTGGCCGTGGCGCCAGGGCCAACGGCACGCCGGTGCGGCTGGTGGACCGCGGCAGCACGGCGGGCGCCCTCGTCTGCACCGAGCTGGCGCGCAGCGGGCCGTGGCCGGGCATGGGCGAGTTCATCGAGCGGGCCGCCGCCGCGCACGCCGGGGTCCGGGTGCTGGGTTCGGCCGCGCTCTCCATCGCACAGGTCGCGCTCGGCCACGCGATAGCTGCGGTGCTGCACAGCTACCACGAGTGGGACGTGGCCGGTTCGGTCGCGATGGCGATCGAGGCCGGGGCCGTGGTGCTGGACCGCCGCGGGGCGGGCTCCGCGCTGCCCGCGGACGGGCTGCTGGTCGCGGCGCCGAGCGTGGCCGAAGAGGTACTGTCCTGGTGGCAGGAGACCGCGACCATCGGCTGACGGGCACCCGCCGCGCGGAGCCGAAACGCACTCCACCACGTCCCAGCACCACGGACTCGAGGAGAGCGGCGCGAACATGATCATTTTTGGTTTCCGGCAGAAGGTCCTGCAGCTGGCCATGGCCACCTTCTTGTGCGCTGCCTGCGGAAACCCGGCCGCGCACGCGCTGCGCCGTGCGGTCACGAAGTTCACCCTGTTCTTCGTGCCGCTGTTCCCGGTCAACTCGAAGTACTTCACGCAGTGCACCTTCTGCGGCGCGACCAACCGGGTCACCAAGGCCGAGGCGGAACAGTTGCGGGCGCAGGCGTCGCGGCAGGTGCCGAACTCGCAGCAGTACCAGCAGGATCAGCGGCAGACCGGTTAGGCCGGCTGCGGCTCCTGCTCGGACGGTTCAGTGGGTTCGGTGGGTTCGCTGGGGCCGGAGACACGGCGCCGCAGCCACCACAACGCCGGCGCCGCCACCAGCCAGGTGACCAGCACCGTGCTGCCCAGCGGCATCAGGGTCAGGCTCGCCGACCGGCCGGCGACGCGCGCCAGCTCCGGGTCGCCGGCGTCGTACTCGATGCGGACCAGGTCGCCCGCGACCAGGCCGTCCGGGTAGAGCACCCCGTTCGCCGGGCTGTGCACGATGCCGTCCGGGGTCTCGAAGCGGATGATCGTGCGGTCGAAGCTCACCGAGTCGACCTGCGCGTCCGCGGTGCCGCGCTGACCGGTGATCGCGCGGTCGTTGCTCATGGCCGCGAACAGCAGCGAGACGCACAGCACCGTGATCGCGATGGCGATCCCGAACACGAAGCGGGCGCCGATCCGCCGCCGCCGCTCGCTCTTCGCCGTCACGAGCCGAGCATAGAACCGAAGCCGCCGGCTTTCCGCGCTGGGCGGAGAGCCGGCGACTCCGGCTACTCAGCGTTGTCCCAGCTCACTACCCGTGGGCGGCGAGCTGCTGGTGCGTGAACTGGATCTCCGGGAACGACTTCGGCTGGACCAGCGCGCCACCGGCGCTACGGGCCACCGAACCGGCGGAAACCTCGGCGGAGGCGCCGTTCGGGCTGGTCGCCGGACGGCCCTTCTGGAACAACCAGGTCTGGAACAGCTCGTGCAACGGCTTGCCGGAGATCTTCTCCGCGAGCGCGATGAACTCGCTGATCCTGGCGTGCCCGCCCTTCTTCTGCGCCTGCCAGGTCTTGAGGAGCTGGAAGAACGCCTCGTCGCCGACCGCCTTGCGCAACGCGTGCACGGCCAGCGCACCACGGTCGTAGACCGCGCCGTCGAACTGGTTCTCCGCACCGGGGTCGCCGGGCAGCACCTGCCAGAAGTCGCTGTCCGCCGGGTACAGGTTGTAGGTGTACTCGGCCAGTTCGTCGACGGTGCCCTCACCTTCCTGCTCGGACCAGAGGTACTCCGCGTAGCTGGCGAAGCCCTCGTTCAGCCAGATGTCGCTCCACCTGCCGAGCGAGACCGAGTCGCCGAACCACTGGTGCGCCAGCTCGTGCGCGACCACCGAGGTGTTCGCACCCCGGCGCCAGAAGCCGTTGCCGTACACCGGCCGGGTCTGGTTCTCCAGCGCGAAACCGATCCCGTTCGACGCGACCCCGCCCTGTGCGTCGAAGGGGTAGGGCCCGAACTGCGTCTCCAGGAACTCCACCACCTCCGGGGACCGCTCGATGCTGACCTTGGCCGACGGCAGCGCCGCACCGAGCGCCGGGTCGTAGGCGGTGATGAACTGCTGGCCGCTGGGCGTGGTCGACTCCAGCACCTCGAAGGCGCCGATCTCCAGCGACGCCAGGTAGGTGGCCTGCGGCTGGGTGCTGCGCCAGTTCCACCGGGTCCAGCCGGCGCGCTGCTTGGTCTTGCCGGTCAGCGTGCCGTTGGACAGCGCCGAGACGTTGTCCGGCACCTCCACCGAGACGTCGAAGTTCGCCTTGTCGGTCGGGTGGTCGCTGGACGGGTACCACCACTCCGCGCTCTGCGGCTCGTCCACCGCGAGCGCGCCGTCCGGGGTCTTCTTCCACGCCGTGACGCCGTCGATCTTCACCTGGGACGGCGTGTCCGCGTAGCTCACCACCACCGTGATCGGCTTGCCCTTGGCCAACGGCTTGGCCGGGGTGACCACCAGCTCGCTCGGGTCCTTCGGATCGTTGGCGAACTTGGCGACCGCGTTGTTCACCCGTACCGACTTGACCTTCAGCCCGAAGTCGAGGTTGAAGCTGGACAGGTCCTGGGTGGCGGTGGCGAGGATGGTGGTGCTGCCGGACAGCAGGTCCGTGGCGGGCTGGTAGGTCAGCCGGATGTCGTAGTGGGCGACGTCGTAGCCGCCGTTGCCGGCCCCGGGGTAGTAGGGATCGCCCACTCCTCCGGCACCTGGACCTGGCGCGGCGGCGGCCGTCGGTACCGACAGCGACGCGAACAGGATCGCCGCGATACCGGTGGCCACGCCCCCCTGGCCCGCGCGAGTACGCAAACTCATGGATAGCCTCCTGATTGTTGCTAGAGCTGGCTGAACCTAACCCGGCGGAGTGACGCCAGAAACATCCGTAAGGAGGGTCTTGATATCTGGGAATGTGGTCGGAAATTCTTTGACGACCGATCTCAACAGTGATCTTGGCGAGGGCTTCGGGGTCTGGACCCTCGGCGACGACGACGCCCTGCTCGACGTCGTCACCAGCGCGAACGTGGCCTGCGGCTTCCACGCCGGCGACCCGTCGATCATGCGGAACACCTGCGCGCGGGCCGCGGCGAACGGGGTGGCCATCGGCGCGCAGGTGTCCTATCGGGACCTGGCCGGTTTCGGCAGGCGGCGGATCGAGCTGCCGGCCGGGCAGCTGGCCGACGACGTCACCTACCAGATCGGCGCGCTGGACGCGTTCGCCCGCGCGGCCGGCAGCCGAGTGGCCTACGTGAAACCGCACGGCGCGCTGTACAACACGGCGGTCACCGACGTCGCACAGGCCGAAGGCGTGGTGGCCGGCGTCCGGCGGTTCGCCGGCGGGCTGCCGGTGCTCGGCCTGCCCGGTTCGGCGCTGCTCGCCGCCGCGGAAGCGGCCGGGCTGCCCACGGTGACCGAGGCCTTCGCGGACCGGGCCTACACGCCGGAGGGTCACCTGGTGCCGCGCACCGAGCCCGACTCGGTCCTGCACGACGCCGAGACGATCGCCGCCCGCTGTGTGGAGCTGGTCCGGGACGGCACGGTCACCGCCGTCAACGGCGAGGTACTCCCGATGCGCGCCCAGTCCCTCTGCGTGCACGGCGACACCCCGGGCGCGGTGCACATCGCCCGCGCGGTCCGCGACGCCCTCCAGTCCGCCGGCGTCACCCTCGCCCCCTTCACCACCCCCGGCAAATAGCCGGCTTTTTGCCCCTTGGTCGAGGGGCAAAAAGCCGGCTATTTGCCCAGGACGGCGGTGGAGACGGCGGCGCGGAGGCGGGCGTGCAGGTCGCGGTGCCGCGAGCGGTCCACCCGCACCTCCACCACGCGCAGCCCAGGCGCCGGGCGCAGCGCCTCGCGGAACTCCTCGAGCGTGCCCGCCACCACGTGCGGCACGTGGTAGCCCGCGCACAATGCGCCGATATCGGCGCCGTGCGGGGTGCCGAAGACCCGCTCAAAACTGCTGCCGTGCTCCGGCGCGCCCTGCTCCAGCAGCGAAAAGATGCCGCCGCCGTCGTCGTTGAGCACCACGATCGTCAGGTTCGGCCGCTCCTCGGCCGGCCCGGTGAGCAGGCCGTTCGTGTCGTGCAGGAAGGTCAGGTCGCCGAGCAGGGCGTAGGCGGGCCCGCGGTGCACGATGGCGGCGCCGATCGCGGTGGACACCGTGCCGTCGATCCCGGCCACCCCGCGGTTGCGGTGCACCAGCACGTCCGGCCGCAGCCCGCCGGCCAGCGCCACGTCCCTGGTCGGGTTGGACGAGCCGACCACCAGCAGCGCCTCCGGCGGCAACGCGTCCACCAACTCGGCGGCCAGCCTCAGCCCGGTCGGCCACGGCTCCTCGGCCAGCACGGCGGTGACCGCGGCGCCGGCGGCCGCGTCGGCCCGCTGCCAGCCGGCCAGCCAGTCCGGGTCGGCCGGTTTGGTCGGCTCGGCGAACCACTGACCGACCTGGCGCACGTTGTGCGCGGGCGCCGGCCAGTCCGAGTCCGGCCGGACCAGCAGCACCTCCACCGCCGCGTCCGAAAGCAGGCTCTGCACCTGGCGGAACACCGTCGGCCTGCCGATGCACAGCACCTGTTCCGGTTTGTGCGTCTCGATGAACTCGCGCACCCCGAGCAGCCAGTTGCCGGAGCCGATCGCGGTGCCGCCGGTCAGGCCGAGCCCGCCGGTCTCCGACAGCACCGGCCAGCCGTGCTGCTCGGCCCATTCGCTGGCCGCCTGCGCCCCGGTGTCGCAGGCGATCACCAGCCCGCAGCGGGCGGACGGCACCACGAACGCGGGCAGCGCACCGAAATCGGGCAGCTCGGTCCAGCGGCCGCCGCGGGGGCGGCCTTCCAGCGACTCGTACCAGTCGTCCGCGTCCTCGCCGAGGTCCGGCACCAGCGGATCGCGGAACGGGATGTTCAGGTGCACCGGCCCGCAGCGCCACTCGCCGTACGCGGCGTTCCAGGCCCGGCAGATCTGGCTGCGCCAGTACGAGTTCTGACCGGCCCGGCGCTCGGCGACGGCGAGCTCGTCGAAGTAGCGCACCGCGTCGCCGTAGAGGTGCTGCTGGTCGATCACCTGGCTGGCACCGGCCGAACGCAGCTCGGGCGGGCGGTCCGCGGTGAGCACGATCAGCGGCACCCCGGCCCGGTCGGCCTCCAGCACGGCGGGGTGGAAGTTCGCCGCCGCGGTGCCCGAGGTGCACACCACCGCGACCGGACGGCCGGTCCTGGCCGCGATGCCCAGCGCCAGGAACCCGGCGCCGCGCTCGTCGATCCGCACGTGCATGCGCAGCCTGCCGGCCGCGGCCGCGTCGTGCAGCGCGATCGCCAGCGGTGCGTTGCGGGAGCCGGGGCACAGCACGACATGGGAAACCGTGTTGCGTGCGAGCTCGTCGACGATCACCCGCGCCTGTGCGGTGGACGGATTCACCACACTCCTCCAGGGGCCGCGGAATTTGCCACAGTGGTGCTCATGGACGCAAACACTCCGCCTATTCTCCCAAACGTGCATGACGCCCAGGTTTCCGCGCTCTTCGACCCGACCCGGTGGACTGAAATCGACGGTTTCGGTTTCACCGACATCACCTACCACCGCTCATCTGAGAGCCGCTCAGGCAAGCGAGTCGTCCGCATCGCGTTCGACCGGCCCGAGGTCCGTAACGCCTTCCGCCCGCACACTGTGGACGAGCTCTACCGCGCGCTGGACCACGCGCGGATGAGCTCGGACGTGGGCTGTGTCCTGCTCACCGGCAACGGCCCGTCCGCCAAGGACGGTGGATGGGCTTTTTGTTCCGGTGGGGACCAGCGTATTCGCGGACGGTCGGGCTATCAGTACGCGAGCGGCGAGACATCCGACACGGTGGACCCGGCGCGCGCCGGCCGGTTGCACATCCTGGAGGTCCAGCGGCTGATCCGGTTCATGCCGAAGGTGGTGATCGCGGTGGTGCCGGGCTGGGCGGCCGGTGGCGGCCATTCGCTGCACGTGGTGTGCGACCTCACGCTGGCTTCGGCCGAGCACGCGCGGTTCAAGCAGACTGACGCCGACGTCGGCTCCTTCGACGGCGGCTACGGTTCGGCGTACCTGGCCAAGCAGGTCGGCCAGAAGCTGGCGCGGGAGATCTTCTTCCTCGGCCGGGCATACACCGCGGAACAGATGCACGCGATGGGCGCGGTGAACGCGGCCGTGCCGCACGCCGAGCTGGAAGCCGAGGCGCTGCGCTGGGCGTGGGAGATCAACGGCAAGTCGCCGACCGCGCAGCGGATGCTGAAGTACGCGTTCAACCTGGCCGACGACGGCCTGGTTGGCCAGCAGGTGTTCGCCGGGGAAACCACTCGCTTGGCGTATATGCAGGACGAGGCCGCGGAAGGCCGCGACGCCTTCCTGGAGAAGCGCGATCCGGACTGGTCCGAATTCCCGTATTACTACTGACCGGCGGACCCACGGTCGAGTTAGCAGCGTCCCCTATCCGGGATCTCGTTCCCAGCATTTGGACCATTTGCTCGCCTACTAGCTACTATCGTCGGCACTTTTCCGGCTTTTTTCGACACTTGGTTGACAGATAACCACGCTCGGTTTTGGCTCGACCCAGGAATTGGGGAAGGCGAGGAGGAGCGACATGACGAAGCGGGCGCTGTACCGAGGCGTACTGACCACTTTGGCCGCCGCGGTGCTGGCACTCACCGCACTGGCGAGTTCGGCCTCGGCGGACCCGGGCGCGCCGGCGAGCGGCACCCTCACCTGGTCCGTCAAACCGGTCGCGCTGCCTGTCCCGGTCGACCGGATCCCGTAGCGCCAGGGGCCGTGGGTGAGAATGACGCCCATGGCGACGATGACCGAATGGATCGAGGGCGCCCGCCCGCGGACGCTGCCCAACGCGGTGGCACCGGTGGCGGCCGGGGTTGGTGCGACCGTCGAGCTCGGCGCGTTCACCTGGTGGCAGTCGCTGCTCGCGCTGCTGGTCGCGCTCGCGCTGATCATCGGGGTGAACTTCGCCAACGACTACTCCGACGGCATCCGCGGCACCGACTCCGACCGGGTCGGCCCGCTGCGACTGGTCGGTTCCGGCACCGCGGCACCGAAGGCGGTGCTCGCGGCGGCGTTGACCTGCCTGGCGGTGGCCGGGATGCTCGGCCTCGTCCTGGTGGTCGCCTCCGGCCGCTGGTGGCTGCTGGCCATGGGCGCCGCCTGCATCGTCGGCGCCTGGTTCTACACCGGCGGTAAGCGGCCCTACGGTTACGCCGGGTTCGGCGAGATCGCGGTCTTCGTGTTCTTCGGCCTCGCCGCCGTGCTCGGCACGGTCTACGTGCAGGCCGGCGAGATCAGCCTGGCCGCGCTCGGCTGCGCGGTTGCGGTCGGTTGTTTCTCCACCGGGGTGCTCACCGCGAACAACCTGCGGGACATCCCGACCGACCGGACCGCCGGTAAACGCACCCTCGCGGTCCGCCTCGGCGACACCGGCACCCGCCGGCTTTATCTGGCGCTGGTCACCGTTCCGTTCGTGGTCACCGTCGCGCTCGGCTTCGGCAGCCCGCTCGCCCTGGTCGGGCTGCTCGCGGCCGCGCTGCTGGTGGTGCCGGTGCGGGCGATCGCCGGCGGCAACACCGGCCCCGGCCTGATCCCGGTGCTGCGGGACACCGGAATGGCGATGCTCGCGTGGGCCGTCCTGACCGGCGCGGCGCTGGCCCTCTCCTAGCCGACCGAGAGAACCGTGCAAAGAATTCGGTCCTGCCGTTGCTCAACGCGGCAATACTTTGTAAGACAGTTTTCGAAACCAGCAAGATCAGCACCCCGCGCCATCGCAGCCCCCACCCGATCCCGGGGGGCGACCCCAAGCCCAGTCTACCGACCCCAGCCGGCGTTTTCGCTGGTCGAGGCGAGTTGTGCACAGGCAGGAGCGACTGTGGACAACTCCGGGGCGGCCGTCAGTCCGGTGGGGAGAACTTGCCGGTGGTCAGGAACTCGTCCATCCGGGCCCGGTGCGGGGCGATGTCCAGGTCGTGCCCGGCCAGCCAGTCGTCGCTGTAGTACGTGTTCGCATAGCGCTCGCCGCCGTCGCAGAGCAGGGTCACGATGCTGCCGGCCTGGCCCTCGGCGAGCATCCGTGAAATGAGCTGGAAAGCGCCGTAGAGATTGGTCCCGGTGGAACCGCCGGCCCAGTGCCCGGTGCGCTCGCGCAACAGCCGGATCGCGGCCAAGGAACCGGCGTCGGGCACCTGGAACATCTCGTCGATCACGCCGGGCACGAACGACGGCTCCACCCGCGGCCTGCCGATGCCCTCGATCCTGGACGGCATCCCGGTGCCGTAGTCCATCGCACCGGTCTCCCAGGCACCGAAGAACGACGAGTTCTCCGGATCCACCACGGCGATCTTCGTGG
Organism: Amycolatopsis nigrescens CSC17Ta-90; assembly: GCF_000384315.1. Classification (GTDB taxonomy): domain Bacteria; phylum Actinomycetota; class Actinomycetes; order Mycobacteriales; family Pseudonocardiaceae; genus Amycolatopsis; species Amycolatopsis nigrescens. The sequence goes on from NZ_ARVW01000001.1 coordinate 2,953,364, forward strand.
TGTGCCGCTTGTAGCGGACGTACCGGCCGAAGGTGGCACTGGTGCCGCCGGTGCCGGCGCCGACCACGATCCAGCTGGGCACCGGATGCCGCTCGGAGCGCATCTGCGCGAACACGGATTCGGCGATGTTGTTGTTGCCCCGCCAGTCGGTCGCCCGCTCGGCGTAGGTGAACTGGTCGAGGTAGTGCCCGTTGCACTCGGCGGCCAGCCGCTCGGCCTCGCTGTACATCATCGGCGGCGTGTCCACGAAATGGCAGGTCCCGCCGTAGAACTCGATCAGCGCGACCTTCTCCGGGCTGGTCTTGCGCGGCACCACGGTGACGAACCGCAGGCCCAGCATCCGGGCGAAGTAGGCCTCGGAAACCGCGGTGGAGCCGCTGGACGCCTCGATCAGCACTGTGTCCGGCCCGATCTGGCCGTTCACCAGCCCGTACAGCAGCAGCGACCGGGCCAGCCGGTGCTTCAACGAGCCGGTCGGGTGCACCGACTCGTCCTTCAGGTAAAGGTCGATACCCCAGTCCGCGGGCAGCGGGAACACGTGCAGATGGGTGTCCGCGCTGCGGTTCGCGTCCGCCTCGATGATCCGGACAGCCTCCCGCACCCAGCTGCGGCTCTGCAAACCGCTCACGACTGGGCGGGCTCTTCACCACGAAGCTGCGCGCGCAGCTTCGCCCGCTCACGGGCGCGACGCTCGTTGCGGACCGCGAGCCCGGCCGTGACCCTGGCGTTGAGGCCGCGCAGCAGGAGCAGGCCGAGCGGCAGGCCGGCCACGATCCCCACCGCGAGCGCGACGAGTAAAGGAACCTTGACCAAGGTCAGCAGGGCGGCCACAACCGCGACCAAAGCGAACCGGGCCAGCACGTACAGCGTCAGGTCCCGGCCCAGGTGACCTGCGGCTTCCTGGCGTTCATCCCGAGTCTCGCTCACGGAGGCCAGGTTACGCGCCGGCCCCGTCCGCGGTCGCCGGGTGGTCCAGCTCGGCGTTGTTCGGCCTGGCCTCGAACCTGGTGGACAGCACCACCGTGGTGCGGGTGCGGGCGACCCCGTCGATCCGGCGCAGCCTGCCGAGGGTGCGTTCCAGCTCGGCAACGGTACCCACCCGGACCTTCACCACGAACGCCTCGTCACCGGCCACCGCGTAGCAGCTCTCCACCTCGTCGAGCCTGCCCAGCGCGTCCGCCACATCGTCGTCCGCGGCGGTGTCCGTGGGCTGGATGCCGACCAGCGCGGTCACGTCCAGACCGACCGTGCGCGGGTCCACCACCGCGTGGTACCCGGTGATCACCCCGTTCGACTCGAGCTTGCCGACCCGCTCGTGCACCGAGGACGCGGACAGCCCCACGGTCCGCCCGAGCTCGGCATAAGTGGCCCGCCCGTTCACCCGCAACGCCGCAATGATCTTCCTGTCCACCGCATCCATCCGCCGACCCTAACCACCCGCTTCGCAGCGACCCTGGTCACACCCAAGCCTTCTTTAAAGTCCGCCAGAGCGACCCTGGTCACAGCACCACGTTTCTTTAAAGTCCGGTAGGAACGTCTTCGGGCCGCCCACGGCCCGAAGACTTCATGGCGCGCCCCGGCCGAAGGCCTCGCGATCGCGGCGGCAGGGCGCCTTCCCCCAGGTCAAACCCCATTTCCCCAACTAGCGCCCTGTCGACGCGATCGCGATCGCGCGCTGTCCTAATTGTCCCATTACTACCTCTTTACTCTTTGACAACCGTTCGAGTACCTGTCGGGTGAGATGCAACGATTGCCCTGTTGGATGCCGGACGTGCGGACCGCTCTCCGGTATAGCAGTGAGGTCGTTAAGGAGGCGGAAAGATGACCGCGACCATGGGAGGACGGCTTCTCACACCAGGTGAGGTGGCCGCACTGTTCCGGGTTGACCCGAAGACCGTGACCCGCTGGGCCACCGCCGGCCGGATCGGTTCCATCCGGACCCCTGGCGGGCATCGCCGGTTCCGCGAGTCCGAGGTCAACGAGTTGCTGGCCGAGCTGACCACGGATGCCAGCGAACCCACCCGGCACGTCTGAGGTCAAGATTGAGCGGCTCCCCCAGGTGCCAGGGCGGGCCCCTCGCCCCAAATCCCGACAAAAGGGTTAACCTCGTGGGGCAAGGCGGCATCGTGCACCACAACGGAAGGGGCCGAGCATGATCTACCTGCTCGCGGCGATCGGCGCGCTTACCATCGCCGTACTGTTGTGGCGGGCTTTCGGCGCCGAACGGGTCGGGGTGCCCACCCGTCAGGCCCCGATCGCGCCGGACGACGACCCGGATTTTCTGCGCAAGCTGGGCGAGCAGCAGCGCCACCGCAGCGACGAAGACGAGAAGTAGCCGAAAAGCGACAGCCGCCTGTTCCCCCGGGTTCCTACTTCCGGGGGAACGCGTCTGCCACGGTGGCGGCGAGTTCGAGCAGGCTGAGCCGGGTGTCCGCGTGCAACCGGTCCAGCTCGATCTCGGCCCCCTCTTCGAGGTGCGGGTCGAACGGGATGCGGCAGACCGCGCGGACCCTGGCGCCGAAGTGCGCGGCGAGCTTGTCCAGGTCCACCGAGCCGCCCTTCGGGCGCACCGAGTTGATCACCGCGACCGAGCGTTTCACCAGCTCGCCGTAGCCGTGCGCGTCCAGCCAGTCCAGGGTGGCCGAGGCGCTGCGGGCACCGTCCACCGAACCGGAGGACACCAGCACCAGCCCGTCGGCCACGTCCAGCACGCCCTTCATCGCGGAGTGCATCAGCCCGGTCCCGCAGTCGGTGAGCACGATGTTGTAGAAGTGCTCGAGCAGGTTCACCGTGCGCCGGTAGTCCTCCTCGGAGAACGCCTCGGACACCGCGGGGTCCTGTTCGCTGGCCAGGATCTCCAGCCGGCTCGAACCCTGTGACGTGTAGGACCGGACGTCGCTGTACCGCGTGATCTTGTCCGCATCGCGCAGCAGATGGCGGACCGTGGCGGTGGTTTCGATCGGGATCTTCTGCGACAGCGTGCCGCGGTCCGGGTTGGCGTCCACCGCGACTACCCGGTCACCGCGCAGCGAGGCGAAGGTGGAGCCGAGGGTGGTCGTGGTGGTGGTCTTGCCCACCCCGCCCTTGAGGCTCAGCATGGCGATCTTGTAGCAGCCGCGCAGCGGCTGGTTGACCCGCGCGATCAGCTCGCGGCGCTGCCGGTCGGCCGGGCTCTCCCCCGGGTTGATCAACTTGCCGGTGCCGACGTAGACCGCCTTGCGCCAGCCGGACTGCGGGCGCCGCTTGACCTGCCGGACCAGGTGCGCGCTGGTCAGGTCCTCGCCGCCGGCCAGCGCGTGCCTGCCGTGCTGCTGCGGCTGGGGCAACAGTGGCTGACCGGGCTGACCAGGCTGACCGGGCTGGCCCGGCTGCGGCGGGTACTGGTGCTCGGGATATTGGACGGCCTGCGGGTCGGTGTACTGCGGAGGCGGCTGGAGCGGCGGCAACTGCTGGTCGTACGGCGCCGTGTACTGCGGCGGGAGCTGCTGCTGCGGGCCGGACGGGGTCGCCTCGGAGTAGTACTGCTGTTGCTGCGCGCCGGGCACCGGATGCGGCCCGGAAACCGCCGGGTTCGGCGGCAGCTGGTGCGGCCCGGAAGCGCTCGGGTTGGGCCCCATCCCGGCCGCCGGATGCGGGGCCGAGTCGGTCCGGTCCTCGGAGAACGGGTCCGCAGGCTGCTGCGCGGCGGCCTGTTCGGCCGACGGCGGCGCCTGCCACTGCGTCGGTGCCTCGGCGGCCAGGCCCTCCTGGGGTTCCTGGTGCCCTGGAGCCGACTCGTCGCTGGGTCCGGTCACCGGTGAACTCCTCCTGAACATCGTCGCGCCCTGTTCAACGCCTCCCCACCGCGTTGGTGACGACGGTAGTCGTCAACGGCGCGCGACGCCGCACCGGTCCGGAAACGGCCGCGGACTCAGACCCCGGCGTAGGAGTGCAGCCCCGCGGTCACCAGGTTGACGAAGAACAGGTTGAAGACCGTCATCGCGAAACCGATCGTGTTGATGATCGCGGCCCGGTTCCCCCGCCAGCCGGCGGTGGCGCGGGAGTGCAGGTACGCCGCGTAGACCACCCAGGCCACGAAGGCGACGGTCTCCTTCGGGTCCCAGCCCCAGAACCGGCCCCAGGCCGCCTCGGCCCATACCGCGCCGCAGAGCACGCCGAAGGTGAACACCGGGAACGCGAAGACGGTGGCCCGGTAGGCGATCCGGTCCAGGATCTCGGCGGCGGGCAGCCGGGGGCCGAACTTGGCGAACTTGGCCGGATCGCGCTCGTGCGCGGACCGGAACAGGTACAGCACGCTGGCCACGCCCGGCACCAGGAACACCCCGGAGCCGATGATCGCCGCCGAAACGTGGATGACCATCCAGTAGGACTGCAACGCGGGCATCACCGGCGCGGCCACCGCGTAGAGCATGGTGCCGCCGACGAACATCAGGATCACGACCGGCAGCAGCATGAAGCCGGACAGGTGCCGGACCGGGAACTTCTTGATCACGATCAGCCAGGTGGCCACCGCGATGAAGGTCACCGCCATGATGTATTCGTACATATTGCCCCACGGCACCCGGCTGGTCGCCAGGCCGCGCAGCACCAGCGCGGACAGGTGCAGCAGCGCGCCGAGCACGGTCAGCGCGGCGCCCATCCGGCCGATCCGCTCGGCCCGTCCACCCCTGCCGTTCTCCGGCACGACCGGGGTGGGCCGGTCGTCACTGCCGCCGTCTTCGGTGCTGACCGGCGCGCCCGCGCCGACCAATTCGCGAGTACGCGACTTCGCCCGCTCGGCGGCCATCCTGCCCTTGGCCCCGAAGGACTGCTCGACCAGGAAGAAGATCAGCGCCAGCACGTAGATCGCGGTAGCGGTGGTGAAGGAGTAGTCGCTGTACTGCGACAACGTCTCGTTGACCGGCATCAACCCGTCCTCTTCTCAGCTGAAAGCAGCTTGTCCGCGATCCGGTTGAACTCTTCCCCGTAACCGGCTTGGTCGGTACGGGCCAGACCGCCCACTTCTACTACGGTAAGTCGTACATCATTTTCGCCCGTCACCGGGGTGACGCGCACCCAGAACCGACGGCGCTTGACCGTCAGCGACGCGGCGAGGCCGAGCAGCATCACCACCGCGCAGCCCAGCACCCAGCCCTGCGTCGGGTCGTGCGAGACCTGCAGCCGGATCCACTGGCCGACCCCGTCGAACTTGATCTTCGTGCCGTCCGGGATGGTGATCTCCTGGCCGACCTTGAGGTTCTCCCTGGCGACCCTGTTCAGCTTGCCCTGGTCCACCATGCCCTTGTCCACCTCGAAGATGGACTGCCCGCGCCCGGAGTCGAGACCGAGGTCGCCCTGCATCACGTCCACCGCGACCGCTGGGTCGGTCAACGCCGGAAAGCGGGAGGAGAGCACCTTGCCCTGCATCGAGGCGGTCGGCGCGAACAACCCGGTGATCGCCAGCTGCTTGGTGCGGCGCTGCTCGGCGTCGGTCACCCCCGGCGGGTCGAACTTGGTCGCACCCTCGGAAAGCAGCGTCACCGGGTCGGTCAGCCGCCACTGGACGGCCTGGGTCCTGGTCTCGCCGTCCGGGTAGGTCACCGTGAACCGCGGCGAGAAACCGTTGTCCAGCAGGTAGACCCGGTCCCCCGCGGTGCGCAGCGGCTCGTTCACCTCGAGCCGGTACGGCCGCCAGGTGCCGTTTTCCAGGTCCGCCCCGGACTGGTACTCGAGATGGGACTCGAAGTGCTCCGCCTGCCCGTCCGCGGTGTAGCGCGCGGCGAAGTCGTTCACCTTGACGCAGAACGGGTTCAGCTCGGTGCCGTCCACCTGCAGGCCGGGTACGAAGGAGTCGAAGGCGTAGATGCCGGAGTTGCAGAACTGGGAACCGTTGGCCTGCACGATGACGTGGCCCTCGTAGCTGAACAGCTTGCCAAGCGCGAAGAACACGATCACGCCCAGCATGCCGAAGTGGAACAGCAGGTTGCCGGTCTCGCGCAGGTAGCCGCGTTCGGCGCTGATGCTGCGCACGCCGTCCGCTTCTTCGCGCTCGACCTTCCGCCAGCCAGACAACCGGGCCTTGGCGTCGGCCAGCACCTCGTCCGCGTCCGCGGTCAGTTCGGCACGCCGGTGGTGCGGCATCCTGGCCAGCCGCCGCGGGGTCAGCACCGGCTTCGCGCGCATCGACCGGACGTACTCCACGCTGCGCGGCAGCAGGCAACCGACCAGCGAGACCATCAGCAGCAGGTAGATCGCGGAGAACCAGACGCTGGAGTAGACCTCGAAGAACTGCAGGCGGTCCAGCAGGTTGCCCCACCAGCCGTGCGCGGCGATGTACTCGTCGGTCTTCGTCGCGTTGAGCGTGCGCTGCGGCAGCAGCGCACCCGGCATCGCGGCGAGCGCGAGCAGGAAGAGCAGGATCAGCGCGGTACGCATGGAGGTGAGCCCGCGCCAGGTGTTGCGCAGGAAAGCGAGCACGCGTTTCGCCCGCGAATTGCGGTAGGGCCGCTGGGGTTCGGCCGGCGGCGCCGTCGCGGCTGAGTCTGATTGCGCCTCCGCGGGAGGGAGTGCGTCGGCGGGGGTCACAGCGGGAGCCTCACATCGTTCACCAGCGTGTTGCGCAGCACCCCGACCAGCTCGCCCCACAACCCGGTGACCAGCAGGATGCCCACGACCAGCAGCAGCCCGCCGCCGAAGAGCTGCACGCCCCGGCCGTGCCGGCGCAGCCAGTCGGTGGCGCGCACCGCCCAGCGGGTGCCGAACGCGATCAGCAGGAAGGGCAACCCGAGGCCGAGGCAGTAGACCAGCACCAGCAGGAAGCCGCGGACCGCGGAGCCGCCGGTGGAGCTGGCCAGCAGGATCACCCCGGACAGGGTCGGGCCGATGCACGGGGTCCAACCGAGGCCGAACACCGCACCGAGGAGCGGCGCGCCCCACAACCCGCCGCGCGGCACCTTGTGCGAACGGACGTCCCGCTGCAGCGCCGGGATCAGGCCGAGGAAGACCAGCGCCATCGCGATGGTCAGCACCCCGCCGATGCGCTGCAGCAGGTCCTGGTTGACCAGCATGGCGTCGGCGAGCCAGACCAGGCTGCCGAGTCCGGCGGTGAACACCACGGTGAAGCCGAGAATGAACAGGCCGGTCGCGCCGACCACGGCGTACCGGCCCTTCTTGCGCTCCTCGTCCGCGCCGACCGCGGGCGCTTCGGCGCCCACCAGCGCGGCCAGGTAGGCGAGGTAGCCCGGCACCAGCGGCACCACGCAGGGCGAGGCGAAGGAGATCGCTCCGGCCAGCAGCGCCACACCCGCCGCGAGCAGCAGCGGACCGGAGGTGGCCAGCTCGGTCACGGAGTTCACCCTGATGAGGGTAGGGAACGTGCTTCCTGAGAACCGGGCAGGGTACCGATGCGCGCACCGACTGTCCTTTGAGGGGTGAAAGCGGGGAGGGCTTGGAGGCTGTGGTCGACGGCGGTGGTGCCGTAATCGAACATGTCGCGTTCGTAGGCGGAGAGGGCGGCGGTGAGGTCGAGCCGGCCGTGGAGTACCTCGGTTAGCTTGCGCCGCAACAGGTTCGCGTCGTGCAGGGCGGTGTTGGCGCCGTTGCCGCCGCTCGGCGAGGTGGCGTGGATCGCGTCCCCGAGCAGGGTCACCGGACCGGCGGGCCAGCGCGCGCCCGGCCGCACCACCCGGATCGACAGCTCCGCGCTCTGCACCGCGTCGGTCGCCTTGACCACGGCCCGCAGCTCCGGGTGCCAGCCGGCCATCAGCTCCGCCAAGGGTTTCGGCGAACCCGGCATGGTGACCCAGCGCAGATAGTCCGCGGTGTCCGATAGCACGACTTCGGGCGCATACCGGGCTGCTGCCCGTTTCGGCGGCTCACGGAACTTCATCAGCCCCAGCATCAGGGTCAGCTCCGGCGTCTTGATCACCGTGCCGAAACCGGGCACCAGCTTGGCGAACCGCTCGTCGAGCGGGGTGCGGCCGACCACGAACCGCACCCCGGTGTCGAACGGCCGGGTCTCCGGGCTGAGCCGGCCGCGCACCGCCGAGTTCACGCCGTCCGCGCCGACCAGCAGATCCGCGACCGTCTCGGTGCCGTCCGAGAAGGACACCGACACCCGCGAATCGGGCCGGACCCGGTAATCGGTGAACTCACGACCGAACCGCAGGTGCGGACCGAGACCCGCGGCGAGGAGCTGCCGCAGCACCTGCCGGTCGATCGCGGTGGCGGCGGCCGGTCCGAGATCGCCGACCGGGTTCAGCCGGTGGTCGAGCACCGGCCTGGCGCCTTCGAGATCGCCCATGGTGGCCGTCAGCAGGGGGTGCAGTCGTTCGGGCAAGCAGTCCCGCAGTGCCGATTCGCCCTGCTCGGCGAGGCCGATCCGGTAGCCCTGGAAGCGGGCGCTGATCGCGGCGTCCCGCTCGTAGACGGCCACCTCGACACCGGCCCGCAGCAGCCCCTGGGCGAGGCAGAGCCCGCCGAGCCCGGCCCCGATCACCACAACACGCATCAAGTCCTCCTGGGCACTGTTCAATTGAACACCGCTCAAGGTACCTGAGCGCTGTTCAGTCCGCCAGCCGTGATGGACTTGCACGCATGTCGTTGAACCAGGCCACCGTGCTGGCGGCCGCGGTCGAGCTACTGGACGAGGTCGGCCTGGACGAGCTGTCCACCCGGCGGCTGGCGGCCAGGCTCGGCGTCCGGGTCGGCGCGCTGTACTGGCACTACGCGAACAAACAGGCCCTGCTGGACGCGATCGCGGACCAGATCATCGGGGACGCGGCGGCCGTGCCGCTGCCGGGCGGCGACCAGGACGAGCGGCTGCGCGTGATCGCGACCGCCCAGCGCGAAGCGATGCTCGCGCACCCGGACGGCGCCAGGCTGATCGCCACCATGAGCGCGCCGGGCCCGCAGGGCCGGACCTTCTACCAGCGCCCGATCGCGGTGCTCCGGGAAGCCGGGCTGAGCGAGGCCACCGCGGAGGTCGGCACCGACGTGCTCACCAGCTACGTCAACGGTTTCACCATCGAGGAGCAGGCACGCAAGGTGGACGGCTGGTCAAGGCGGGACCGGGACCGCAGCTTCCACGCCGGCCTCGAAGTCGTGCTCGCCGGAATCCGCGCGCTGCGCTGAAGCGTCAGCTCTCGGCGGAAAGCTCTTGCACCACCGGCAAGAGATCACTGGCGAGCAGATCGCGCAGGAAGATCGCGGCCACCCGCTGCTGCTTGTCCAGCACGATCGTCGACGGCACCACGTTGCGCGGGTAGTTGGAAAGCTGCAGCAGCGACCGGCCGGCCTCGTCGTAGATGGACGGGTAGGTCAGCTTCCGGTCCCGCACGAAGTCCTGCGCCACGCTCCGGTCCGGGTCGCGCACGTCCAGCCCGAGCACCTGCACCCCGGCGTCCTTGGTCTGCTGGTACAGCTTCTCCATCTCCGGCGCCTCGGTGCGGCACGGGGTGCACCACTGCCCCCAGATGTTGAGCACCACGACCTTGCCGGGGAAGTCCGCGACGGAGAGCTGCTTGCCCTCGTTCATCAGGTCGTCGCCGGACAGCTTCGGGATCTTCTGCCGCTCCGCCACCGGATAGCGGATGTCGACCTGGCCGCCCGGCGACACGAACTCGAAGGTCGTGCCCGACGTCACCGCGTCCTTGCCGGTGCTGCATCCGGCCAACGCGAGCACCGCCACCAGCACCGCCGCCACAGTGCGCCTCATGCTGTGTCCTCCGCCGGCCTGCGCGCATCCGCGATCGTGTCGACAGGGCGCACCATCCGCCCATACCAAGCATTTCTGGCACAGGCGCCCTGCCGCCCCGATAGCGGGGCCTGTCGGCCGGTGCGCGCGTTGGAATCATCTTGGGTGCCGCGACTCGGCACAGTGCGCCTCATGCGCCCGTAACCTTCGGGTCGGTCGTACCGGCGGGCTCGCTGTACACGATCTGCACCAGTTCCTCCCCCTCGAACACCAGGCTGGTCAAGGACGCCAGGGAGCACTGCCGCCGGCGCGGGTCGTGCCAGAGCCGCCGCGCCTCCAGGAACCGGCGCACGGTCCAGATCGGCAGCTGGTGCGAAACGCACAGCGCCTCGTGCCCTTCGGCCGCGGCCCGCGCCCGGTGCACAGCGCCGAGCATCCGGTGCGCGATCTCCACGTACGGCTCGCCCCAGGACGGCCGGAACGGGTTGCGCAGCTTCGGCCAGTGCTGGGGCTGACGCAGCGCGCCGTCGCCGACGGCCACCCGCTGGCCCTCGAAGTCGTTGTCCGCTTCGATCAGCCCGTCGTCGGTGTGCACGTCCAGCCGGTGCGCGCCGGCGATCGGACCGGCGGTCTCCTGCGCGCGCTGCAACGGGGACGCCACCACGTACCGGATGTCGTGCCCCGCCACCGCTTCGGCCACCGTGAGCGCCTGCCGCCGGCCCCGCTCGGACAGCCGGAAACCGGGCAGCCGGCCGTACAGGATGCCGTCCGGGTTGTGCACCTCCCCGTGCCGCAGCAGGTGCACGATCGTCGTCATGCGGGCACCTGTGCGGCCGCCGCGGCGCGGGCCGCGAACGGCAGCGCGTTCTCGATCTGCTCGAAGGTCGCGTCGTCCATGGCCGCGTTCACGAACCAGCACTCGAAGGCGCTCGGCGGCCCGTAGACCCCGCGTTCCAGCAGTGCGTGGAAGAACGGCGGGAAGCGCCAAGTCTCCGCGTTGGTCGCGTCGTGGTAGTCGCGCACCGGCTGCTCGCGAAAGAACACGCTCAGCAGGTTGCCCGCGTAGGCGACGGTGTGCGCCACCCCCGCCTCGGTCAGCGCCTCGGTGAACAGGGCACCGAGCTGCTGGGAGTTGGCGTCCAGCGCCCGGTAGACCTCCGCGTCCGCGGCCCGGAGGGCGGCCAGCCCGGAGGCCACCGCGACCGGGTTCCCGGACAGCGTGCCGGCCTGGTAAACCGGCCCGCCGGGGGCCAGCTTGGCCATCACGTCGGCACGGCCGCCGAAGGCCGCGGCGGGCAGCCCGCCGGACATCACCTTGCCGAAGGTGTAGAGGTCGCCGCGCACCCGCTCCAAACCGAACCAGCCCGCGCTGGACACCCGGAACCCGGTCATCACCTCGTCCATGATGAGCAGCGCGCCGTTGGCATGCGCCAGCTCCAGCAGCTGCGCGTTGAAGTCGGGCCCCGGCGCCACCGCGCCCATGTTGCCGGCCGCGGCCTCGGTGATGATCGCCGCGATCGCACCGGGGTTCTCCGAAAAGGCCTGTCGCACGGCCTCGATATCGTTGTACGGCAAGACAATCGTGTCCGCGGCCTGCGCGCCGGTGACCCCGGGTGAGGTGGGCAGGCCGAGCGTGGCCACCCCGGAGCCCGCCTGCGCGAGCAGCGCGTCCACATGCCCGTGGTAGCAGCCGGCGAACTTGATGATCTTGGCGCGCTCGGTGAACCCGCGGGCCAGCCGGATCGCGCTCATCGTCGCCTCGGTGCCGGAGTTGACCAGCCGGACCCGCTGCACCGGCTCGACCCTGGCGATGATCTCCTCGGCCAGCTCGACCTCGCCGGTGGTCGGCGTGCCGAAGGACAGTCCCGAGGACGCCGCCTCACGGGCCGCCGAAACCACCGCCGGGTGTGCGTGCCCGAGGATCATCGGCCCCCAGGAGGAGACCAGGTCGATGTACCGGTTGCCGTCCACGTCCCACAGGTGCGGCCCCTCCCCGCGAACCATGAACCTGGGCGTTCCGCCGACCGAGTTGAAGGCGCGCACCGGGGAGTTCACCCCGCCCGGCGTCGCCGCCGCGGCCCGTTCGAACCATGCCTTGGACTGCTCGACTCCTTGCGTCACCCGGCCAGTCTCCCAAACCCGCGATCACCCCCGCCGGGCAGCCGTCGCGGTCGAAGTCACCCGAACGGAGTGGCCTCTTTCGTTTTTTTCGAATAGACTGGTTGGGTAGAGATCGAACTCAGCCCCCAGGAAGGAGTCACCATGTCCGTCCCTCTCGAGGAAAGGACGTTCTTCCCGCCTGAGGGGCGAGAGAAAGAGAAGGTCGAGCAGGTCGCAGCCGTACTCGCGCACCCCAGCGGGGCGCCGCGAACGCGCCACGCACACCTGATCAGCCCGGATGGCACTACCAGCGTGGAGCTGCCGGCCGAGCTCTACCAAGTCCTCTGCCAGGTCGTGGATGCCCTCCAGCACGGTCAGGCGGTGGCCATCGAGCCGCTGAACTCGGTGCTCACCACCCAGCAGGCCGCCGACAAACTGCACATCTCCCGCCCGACCCTGGTGAAACTTCTGGAAGACGGGAAGATTCCGTTCCACCAGCACGGGCGGCATCGCCGGGTGTTCCTGGCCGACCTGCTCGCCTACGAGGAGAAGGCCACCCAGGAGCGGCAGTCCGCGCTGGACGAACTGACCTATGCGGCCGCGCACGACGGCAGCGCCGACGAAACCGAGGGCTTCATCCCGACGCGGTGACAATCACGCCTGACACTGCGGCGACAATCAGCTAACACTGGTGCACACTCTGCAACCATGGCATTCTCCGCGTTCCTCGATGCCTGCGTCCTGGTGCCGATCAACCTGGCTGACGTGCTGCTCCGCCTGGCCGGCAGCCACACCTACCGACCGTTGTGGTCACCAGACGTGCTAGCCGAGGTCGAACGAAACATCCCAAGAGCCAGTTCGCGGGTGACACCGGAGAAAGCGGCCAAACGAGTCGAAGTGATGCGACGGCATTTCCTGGATGCCATGGTCACCGGTTACGAGCCGATGGTGCCGCGAATGCCCTGCGACCCCAAGGATCGGCACGTACTCGCCGCCGCCGTGCGCGCGAACGCGGAGGTCATCGTCACGGCCAACACAAAGGACTTCCCCAGCACGGCTCTCGCCAAGTACGCCGTGCAGGCCATCCACCCGGACGACTTCTTGCTGGATCAGCTGGATCTGTACACCGCCGAGACCGTCGGCTGCGTCGTCGATCTCGTCGCGGTTCGCCGCCGGCCGGCCGAGACTCTGGAGTCCTTCCTGACCCAGCTCGCTAAAACCGTCCCGGGCTTCTCGAAGCAGGTCCTCACCGCGGCACGGCGGTCCCTGCCGAGTTGAACGCTATTCGGCGACGTGGCCGGAGGCGTGGGCGCCGTAGAGCTCGGGGTGGTCTTCGAACTCGCCCTCTTCCTCTTCCTTGCGCGGCCTGCGGTGCCGGGCGTAGAAGGCCAGCAGCAGCTCGCGCACGGCGTCCACCAGCAACAACAGAGCGAGGGTGACCAGCCCGATGGCGGCGCCGATCAGATCGCCCTCGTAGCGGGTGGAGGTGAGTTCGGTGCCGTCGGACAGCCGCGTGACCACGTCGTCCACCGCGTTGCCCCAGCAGGCGAACGCGGCCCACACGGCCAGACCGGCTAGCACCAGCTCGACCACCGCGATCATCGCCCGCCATGGCCGGTGCAGCCGGGGCAGCGCCTGTTCGCGCCGCTGCTCGGGGGGCAGCTTGGTGGCGCCGCTGGAGGTGGTCACGGCGGGAAGCATCTCATGTTCCGCGCTGCTCCCGCAGCGTGGTGCGCAGCGCTTCGACATCCTTCGCCCAGGCCAGCACCACGGTGTCGTCGTCCAGCCGGAGGGGCAGCTCTTCGTACTTGCGCGGCACGCTCCAGCCGCCGCCGAGCACCTTGGCACCCGGCGGTGCCTCCACGTCGGTGACCTCGGAGATCCGTGTCAGCGGCAGTTCCTCGGCGCCCTGCCGCAGCACGCTGTCGGTGACCTCCACGGTCAGATACCGGCGGCGCGCGTACACCCAGGGCACGGTGAACAACGCCAGGCCGGCACCGACCACCAGCCAGGCCAGCCAGTGCGTCGGCCCGCCGGTGAGCAGCTCGGACAGGTAGCCGAGCAGCGCGAACAACGGGCCCCACACCAGCGCGACCCAGCCGACACCGGGCTCCTGGTAGCGCGGGACCTGCTCGGTCACGGCAGTTTGCGGCCGACTTTGGGGAAGTAGCCGCCGACGCTGGGCAGGTACATCAGCACCAGCGCGACCACCGCGAGCAGCATGGACACCAGCGTGATCAGGCTGGCGAACAGGAACAGCTGGAACAGCACGGTGATCGCCAGCAGCACGGTCAACACCGTGCGCGCGGACCGGGTGCCCTCCCTGGCCTTGTACGCGAACAGGGCGAACAGCACGGCGAAGATCACCGCACCGACCAGCAGCACCAGCAGCAGCGCGTTGGTGCCGGACGCGATCTGATCCGCGGTGATCTTCGGGTCCTTGTTCACCCGGACCAGCTCGTCCACGATGCTCTGCTTGCCGAAGTAGGTCACCGCGAAACCGGCGACGAACACCACCCCGGCTGCGATCCAGAGACCGAAGGAGACGTTCACCGGAGTCGGCGGGTTGACCGGCGGCCGCTGGTCCCCCTTGAACTGGGGTGCCGGGGGCAGGCCCTGGGATCGACGCTGGTCGTCCGATTCGTCTGGAGTCGCCATGAGCCTGGAGACTAGTCCAGCCAGCCGGCGGCCTCGACGGCCCAGTAGGTCAGGATCATGTCCGCGCCCGCGCGCCGGATCGAGGTGAGCACCTCGAGCACGGTGCGCTGCCGGTCCACCCAGCCGTTCGCGGCAGCCGCCTCGACCATCGCGTACTCGCCGGAGATGTTGTACGCGGCGACCGGCACCGGGGACACCTCGGCTGCCGCGCGAATGACGTCCAAATAGGACAGTGCGGGTTTGATCATGATCGCGTCCGCGCCCTCGGCCACGTCCAGCTCGATCTCCCGCAGCGACTCGCGGACGTTGCCCGGGTCCTGCTGGTAGGTCTTGCGGTCGCCCTTGAGCTGCGAGTTCACCGCTTCCCGGAACGGGCCGAAGAAGGCGCTGGCGTACTTCGCGGTGTAGGCGAGGATGCCGGTGTCGGCGTAGCCGGCTTCGTCGAGCGCGCCGCGGATCACGCCGACCTGGCCGTCCATCATGCCGCTCGGGCCGAGCAGGTGCGCCCCCGCTTCGGCCTGCGCGACGGCCATTTCGGCGTAGCGGGCCAGCGAAGCGTCGTTGTCCACGTTGCCGTTCGCGTCGAGCACACCGCAGTGGCCGTGGTCGGTGAACTCGTCCAGGCAGGTGTCCGCCATCAGCACGGTCTGGTCGCCCAGCTCGGACTTCAGGTCGCGCAGGGCGACGTTGAGGATGCCGTTCTCGTCCGTGGCCCCGGAACCGATCGCGTCGTGCCGCTCGGGCACACCGAAGATCATCAGCCCGCCGACGCCGGCCTGCACCGCGTCCACCGCCGCTTTGCGCAGCGATTCGCGGGTGTGCTGGACAACGCCCGGCATGCTGGCGATCGGCCGGGGAGCGTCCGCGCCTTCGGCGACGAACATGGGCAGGATCAGCTGCCGGGGCCGCAGCGTGGTTTCACTCACCAGACGGCGCATGGCCGCCGTGCCCCGCAACCGCCGAGGACGATGCTCAGGAAACATGCCCCCGACGTTACTCCCGCCCCTTCCCCCAATTGCAGCGAAGGCCACCTTGCCTGCGTTGGACGCAGGCAAGGTGGCCTTCGCTGCAATTGGGGTCAGGAGCGGCGGGCGCGCTTGGCTTTGCGCGGCGGGGGGAGGGCGCCCTCGGCGCGAAGCCGGGCGGCGTGCTCGGCGAGCGCGTCGACCAGGTGCGGGACGTCCGCCTTCTCCGGCTGCACGTCCACCCGCAGGCCGAACTCCACCGCGGTCTCCGCGGTCTTCGGGCCGATGCAGGCGACCAGCGTCCGGGTGTGCGGCTTGCCGGCGATGCCGACCAGGTTCCGCACCGTGGACGACGACGTGAAGCAAACCGCGTCGAAGCCACCGGTCTTGATCATCTCGCGGGTCTCGGCTGGCGGCGGGGCGGCGCGCACGGTCCGGTACGCGGTCACGTCGTCGATCTCCCAGCCACGGTCGCGCAGACCGGCGGACAGGGTCTCGGTGGCGATGTCCGCCCGCGGCAGCAGCACCCGGTCGACCGGGTCCAGCACGTCGTCGTACGGCGGGAAGTCGGCGAGCAGGCCCTCGCTGGACTGCTCACCGGACGGGATCAGCTCCGGGATGATGCCGAACGAGCGCACCTTCGCCGCGGTCGACTCACCGACGCAGGCGATCTTCACCCCGGAGAAGGCCCTGGCGTCCAGGCCGAACTCCTCGAACTTCTCCCACACCGCGCGCACCGCGTTGGTCGAGGTGAACACGATCCACTGGTATCGGCCGTCGACGAGGCCCTTGACCGAGCGCTCCATCTGCGCCGGGCTGCGCGGCGGCTCGACCGAGATGGTCGGCACCTCGTGCGAGGTGGCGCCGTGCCCGCGCAGCCGCTCGGCCATCTCGCCGGCCTGCTCCTTGGTGCGCGGCACCAGCACCTTCCAGCCGTACAGCGCGCGGGACTCCCACCAGGACAGCTTCGAGCGGGCACCGGCGGCCTGGCCGACGGTCACCACCAGCGGGCCGACCAGCTCGCCGGCGTCCTGCGAGAGCGAGGCCAGGGTGCTGTCCACGGTGCGCTGGGTGTTGATCGTGCCGTTGCAGGTGACCGCGACCGCGGTCGCCGCCGCCATCCCGTGCTCGACCAGCGCGGACGCCGCCTCGGCCAGGTGGCTGGAGGTGGCGTGCAGCACCAGCGGGCCCGGGGTGGCCGCGAGCGCGGGCCAGTCCACCTCGCCGCGGACGTCGACCTCGGTGTGCGTGCCACCGAGCGCGACGCCGGCATAGGCGGGCACCGCGGCACCGGGCGAGACGCCGGGCACGATGTCGAACACGGCACTGGTCCGTGCGACGGCCTGCACCTCGGCCACCACTGCGGGCTGGGTCAGCGGGTCACCGGCGATCAGCCGGAGCACCAGCCTGCCCGCCTTCGCTTCGGCGGTCAGGTCCTTGGCCACCTCGGACGGCTCGCCGACCGCGGGTCGTACCTCGGCGCCGGCGGCGGTGAACGCCAGCACACCGGACGGTACGTCGGGGTCGGTCACCACGACCTCGGCCTTGGCCAGCAGTTCCTGGGCGCGGACGGTCAGCAGTCCGGCATCACCGGGGCCCGAGCCCACGAAGGCGACACGCCCTGTGGTCTTTCGCGCGGGGGTCATCTGTGCGTTTCTCCTCATTCAAAGTCGGCCGGATTCGGCCATCTACGCCGCTGCCTGCGTCGGCGCGGCACCAGGTCAGTGCTGCGTGCGTCCGGGGCCGGACAACGCGCCGGCACCCAGGTCGAGCAGTTCGGCCGCGAGCTCGCGGCCCAGTTTTTCCGCCTCGTGCTTTTCGGCGATCGCCGAAGCACGCAGCATGTCGGCGGTCTCGATGTCGAAACCGGCCGCCGCGGCACCGCGCAGCGAAATCCGTTCGAGCACCGCACCGTCCGCGTCCAGGTCTTCGACCACCTCGGCCAGCGCACCGACCGGCGCACCGCGATCGGCTTCGAGCGCGGCCAACATGGCCCGTTCCGCGGTCACCGCAACCCTGGTCGACTCGTCGTCCACAGTGGACCGAAGAAGGTGCTCGACGTCCACATCGTCCACCCGGCACTGGACCGCCAGCGCGCCCTGTGCCGGCGCCGGCAGCAGCTGGATCGGGTCCAGCGTCTCGGTGATCAGGTCGAGACTGTCCATCCTGGCCAGCCCCGCCCTGGCCAGTACCACCGCATCCAGCTCACCGGCGGCGACTTTTCCGGCCCTGGTCTGGATATCACCGCGGACCGGGACCAGCTCGAGGCCGAGGCCGAGCGCGCGCAGCTGGGCGATCCGCCGGGCCGAGCCGGTGCCGACGGTCGCGCCGGGCGGCAGCTCACCGAGGGTCAGCCCGTCCCTGGCGACCAGCGCGTCCCGCGGGTCGGCCCTGGTCGGCACCGCGGCCAGCACGATCCCGGGCACGGCCGCGATCGGCAGGCCCTTGTACGAGCGCACGATCACGTCAACCTGCTTGTTCAGCAGCGCATCGGGCAGCGCGCCGGGCTTGGCGACCTCGACGATCTCCACCCGCTGCCCGGTCTTGCGCAGCTCGTCGGCGACCAGGTTGGCCTGGGCGAGCGCCAGCGCACTGGCTCTGGCGCCGATCCTTATCGTGCTATCCATGACCACTACCTTCGCCGTCCACACTGGACTGTCCATTGCGGACATTTGACTGCTCGTTCTTGGTCGCCGACGGGCTCGCCACCACCGCGGGCGCCTGCGGATCGAGCCCGAACAGCTCGCGCAGCGCACTGGCGTAGTCGGTGTCGGCGGTCTCCGCGGCGAGTTGCTTGACCCGCACGGTCGGCGCGTGCAGCAGCTTGTCCACCACCCGGCGCACGGTGCGGCCGACCTCTTCCCGCGCCGCGCCGTCCAGGCCCGGCAGCCGGTTGTCCAGCCGCAGCAGTTCGGCGTCCACCACCTCGGACGCCCGGCGGCGCAGCGCGGTGACCGTCGGCGTGACCTCGGCGCTGCGCTGGCTCGCCAGGTACTCGCGCACCTCGTCCAGCACGATGCCGGTGGCGCGCGCGGTCTGCCTGGCGCTGCTCACCCCGCCCGCCTCGTCCATCCGGCGGCGCACCGTCTCCAGGTCCACCACCCGGACGTGCTCGAGCCCGGCGACCGCGTTGTCCACGTCCCTCGGCAGGCCGAGGTCGCAGATCACCAGCGGACGGCCCGCCCGCGGCGGCACCTGCGCCTCGGTCAGCACGGCGCCCTGCGCACCGGTGCAGGAGACCACCACGTCCACCTCGGCCACCGCCGCAGCCAGCTCGGTCATCTCCACCGCGGTCGACGGCACGCCCTGCTCGGTGCTCGCCTCGGCCAGCCTGGCCGCGTTCGCGAAGGTGCGGTTGGCCACGGTGATCCCGGCGATCCCGGCCTTGCGCAGCTGGGACGCGGCCAGCGCGCCCATCGAGCCGGCACCGAGGATCAGCGCCCGCTTACCGGCGATGTCCCCGGCCGCGGCCAGCGCCTCGGAAGCTACTGAAGCGCCGAGCTTGTCCAGCCCGGTCTCGGTGTGCACGCGCTTGCCGACCCGCAACGTGGTCTGCACCAGCTCGTGCAGGATGCGCCCGACCGTGCCCGCCTCGCGGGCGGTGGCGTAGGCGGCGCGGACCTGGCCGAGGATCTGGGTCTCCCCCACCACCATCGAGTTCAGCCCGGAGGCCACCGAGAACACGTGCTCCACCGCGGCACCGGCGTAGTGCACGTAGAAGTTGTCGTAGAGCGCGGACGGCTCCATGCCGGCCTGCCTGGCCAGCACCTCGGAGACATCGGCGAGACCGCCGTGGAAGGTCTCCACCACCGCGTAGACCTCGATGCGGTTGCAGGTGGACAGCAGCATGACCTCGCTGACGTGCTCGGCCTGCTGGAGCTCGTGCAGCACCTTGGTCAGCTCGGTGGCCGGCACCGCGACCCGCTCGAGGGTATTCAGATCGGCGGTGCGGTGGGACAACCCGATGGCCAGAATGCTCATTACCGCACCACCATTCCGTTACCCAGCCCCACTCCGGGTTCAGGCTGGGAACCATTGACTGCGTCCGCGGCGGCGCTGTCCGCGCGCCTTGCCACGTGGAACGAGAGGATCTGCAGCTCGACCGCCAGGTCGACCTTGCGCACCTCGACGTGCTCCGGCACCTGAAGCACCACCGGGGCGAAGTTCAGGATGCACTGCACGCCACCGGCCACCAGCCGGTCGCAGACGGACTGCGCGGCGGTGGGCGGGGTGGCGATCACACCGATCGAGATCTCCCGCTCCGCGCACACGGTGGGGATCTCGTCCAGATGCGACACCGGCAGGCCGCCGACCGGGATGCCGATCAGGTCCGGGTCGAGGTCGAACAGCGCCTCGACCGGGAAGCCGCGGCCGGGGAACCCGCCGTAGTTGGCCAGCGCGTGCCCGAGGTTACCGATACCGACCACGGCGACCTTGTGCTTGCGGGTCAGGCCGAGGGTGCGCTCGATCTGGCCGACCAGCACGGAGACCTCGTAGCCGACCCCCCTGGTGCCGTAGGAGCCGAGGTAGGAGAGGTCCTTGCGGAGCTTCGCCGAGTTGACCCCGGCGGCCGCGGACAGCTCTTCGCTGGCGATCGTGGTCGCGCCCTGCTCGGCGAGTCCGGACAGGACCCGGAGGTAGACGGCCAGCCTGGCCACCGCGGCCTCCGGAATGGACCTGGCGCGGGCGGCCTCCGGGGCGGCGCCGTTGGCCGGCACCGCCGGCATCTCGGCGGTGGGAGCGTTGTCCGCGTCCGGGTGCCCGTTGGAGAGTGAGCCCCGCTTCGCCGACGCGGCATGGGCCCCGTTCCGCCGGCCCCGCTGTGACACCACGCTGGCCCTCTCCTCATCCGATCAACACCACAGACCACACCGCGAGCCGCGATGAAAACTTGCCCCTTGACCCAGCGGGCGGAGTCGGGTTCGATACCCGGCCCCCCGGCAAGGGGTACGGCAATACGGTAGCCACTTGTGAACGCAGGCACAAAGTCACAGGTCGCAGACGTAATCAGCGGCACATGACCCCAGGACCCCGCTCTCTGACCAACGTACGCCAAAGCCCCCTTCACAGCACCTGACGCTGTGAAGGGGGCTTCGAGTTTTCGGAGTATCGGGTGAGACGGGTTACCTGTTGGTGCCCGGGGTGAGCACCTTGCCGATCACGAAAACGGTCGCGTTCTTGGTCGGGATATTGCCGCAAAGAACGGGGGCGCCGTTCACCGTCATGCTGTCGCCGCTTCCTTCGATTTTCACCGGGCCACCGCCGCTGTTCAGCGATTCCACGCTCTTGGCCGCTTCCAGGCCCTTCGCGTCATAGCGCTTCGGCACGACGTGGTACTGCAGGATCGGGGACAGCTCGTTCGGGTTAGCGGCCAGTTCCTTGAACTTCGCGTCGCCGAGTTCGTCGAAGGCCGCGTCCGCCGGGGCGAACACGGTGATCGCCTGCTGGCTGTTCAAGGTGTCCACCAGGTTGGTCGCCTTGACCGCCGCGACCAGCTTGGTGAGCAGCGGATTCGTGCTGGCCGCGCTGGCCACCGGCTGCGGTCCCATCGAGTCGAGGCTGCCCGGTTCGCTGCCCTGCGGCAGCTTCGAGCAGGCCGGGCCGAACACGTCCGCGTTGGTGGTCATGCCGGCCCCTGCCGCCATCGACGAGCTGCTCGGCATCGAACTGGCCGAGCTGGGGGCGCTGCTCGGGGCCGCGCCGCTGTCGTCACTGCTACCGCAGGCGGCTACCGAAAGGGCGGCTGCCGCCGCAACACCGAGCCCGGCAACGCGTCGCAGATTGCTCACTGAGGATCACTCCATTCACGCCCACTGGCGACTATTCGGTCACCTGACTTTGTTGTCACCGGGTATTCGGAACGGGAGGAGCGATCGGATTGCCACTCTTCGGAGTTATTCGGGAATCTTTCGGCAATTCGGGAGAAGGGCAGGTCAGCCCGCGTTGAAGGACACCGTGTGCCAGCCGGTGGCGCCGTCGGGCACGGTGCCGGCCCGGCGGTCGGTCTGCGTGGCGCCGGACTGGTCGGTGGCGCGGCAGGACACCTGATGGGTGCCCGGCGGCACGTCCAGCTCGGTCCACCACATCCGCCAGGTGTCCTTGTTCACCTCGGCGGACAACGTCGCCCGCTGCCACGGCCCCTGGTCCACGCGCACCTCGACGGCGGCGATCCCGGTGTGCTGCGCCCAGGCCACCCCGCTGACCCGCACCTTGCCGCCGGACACGTTTTCGAAGCCCTTCGGCGAGTCGATCCGCGACTGGGTCTTGATCGGGGCCTGCTCGGCCCAGCTGCGCTTGAGCCAGTACGCCTGCCGCGCCCGCCAGGTGGTGACCTCGATGTCGGTGACCCACTTGGTGGCCGAGACGTAGCCGTACAGCCCGGGCACCACCATCCGCGCCGGGAAACCGTGCTCGACCGGCAGCGGCTCGCCGTTCATGCCGATGGCCAGCATCGCGCCGCGGCCGTGGTCCATCGCCGCGGCCACCGGCGTACCGGAGTTCCAGCCGTCCACGCTGGTGCAGAACAGCTGTTCAGCGCCGGGCCGCACGCCGGCCTCGGCCAGCAGGTCGGCCAGCTCCACGCCGATGAAGTTCGCGGTCGAGATGTACGGCCCGCCGACCTCGTTGGACACGCAGGTCATCGTGATGGTGCGTTCCACCAGCGGCCGGCCGCGGATGTCCTGGTAGCCGAAGGTCAGCTCGCGGTCCACCATGCCGTGGATGCGCAGGCTCCAGTCCTCCGTGGTCACCTGCGGCACCACCAGCGCGGTGTCCACCCGGTAGAAGTCGCGGTTCGACGTGATGAACGGCGGGGTGCCCAGCTTCGCGAAGTCCGCGTCGGCCGGGATCGGCGGCGCGGTGCGGGCCGGCACCAGCTTGCCGACCGCGGCGCGGGAACCCGCCACGTCCTTGCCGGACCCGACCAGCTGACCAGCCAGCCCGGCCACCCCGGCACCGACCGCCACCCCGGCACCGGCGACCAGGAAGCTCCGCCGGTTCGGCGCCACGGCCGCGTCCGCGGGCTCCGGCGACCGGTCCGTCAGCGCGGCCAGCGCCCGCCGGTGCAGCCAGCGGAACACCAGCACCCCGGCGACCAGGCTGGCCACCGGTGCGAGCAGGGCCACCGCGCCCAGGTCGGGCCGGTTGTACACGGCGAAGACGCCGACCGCGCCGAACAGCCCGATCACGACCAGCCCCGGCAGCGCGTGCCGCCGGGACAGCAGCCCGGCCACCGCCGCGGCCAGCAGCATGGTCACCGCCATCCCGCTGAGCAGCACGAGCTTGTCGTAGGTGCCGAAGGTGCGGACCGCGAAGTCCTTCAGCTCGACCGGGGTCAGGTCGATCGCCCCGTTGCCGACCGCGAGGAACGGCGAGGCGTTCGGGCCGAGGAAGGCGGCCAGGAGGTGACCGGCGGCCAGCGCGGCGGCGAGCGCGAGCACGCCGACCAGCGCGGCGACCGCGGCGCCGAGCCGTGGCGGCCGGTTGTCGGTGCGGGCGGCTGAGGCATTCATGTCGGTGCTCACACCTCTATCTTCGGAGCGATCCGCCGCTCCGATGGGTCCCCGCCGCTTACCGACTCCTTACGACGGCCAGTGCGCGGCGGAGGCGGTCCTCTTCGACCTGCCAGTAGCCGTGCTCGTCGCCGTCGACCAGGATCACCGGCACCCGGTCGCCGTACTCCGCGCGCCACTCCGGGTCGCTGTCCACGTCCGCGCTGGCCCACTCCACCCCGAGCTCGGCGCAGATCCGCTCGACGTCCTGCTCGGCCCGCACGCAGGCGGAACAGCCCTGCCTGGTCATCACCGTCACCTGATGCGACATCCGCTTCCCCTACCTGAGCCGTACCCGGCGCAGCTTGCCAGTCGCGGAATGCGGCAGCGACTCGGCGAACTCCACGGTCTGCGGCACCTTGTACCCGGCCAGCCGGCCCGCGCAGTGCTCGACGATCTGCTGCCCGGACAGCGACGCACCGGCCACCGGCACCACCACCGCCTTCACCGCCTCGCCGCGGCGCTCGTCGAGCACGCCGACCACGGCCGCCTCGGCCACCTCCGGCAGCAGCCCGATCACTTCCTCCACCTCGTGCGGGTACACGTTGAACCCGTTCACGATGATCAGGTCGTTCGCCCTGTCCACCAGGTGCAGGTCGCCGTCGACGTCCAGGTAGCCGACGTCGCCGGTGCGGAACCAGCCCTCGGCGTCCGGGCCGTGCGCACCGTCCGGCCAGTACCCGGAGAACAGGTTCGCCCCGCGCACCGCGACCAGCCCGGTGCCGCCGTCCTCCTCGTCGAAGGTGTCGTCGAGGTCCTCCGGGTCCGACGGGACCGGCTCGCCGTCGCCGTCCGACTCCACCAGCCGCAGCTCGATCCCGGGCAGCGGACGGCCAACCGAACCCGGCTTCGGGTAGCCGGTGACCAGCGTGGTGGTCACCACCGGCGCGGTTTCGGTCAGCCCGTAACCCTCGTAGACGCCCAGCCCGGTGGCCGTCCGGATGGTGGCCAGCACCTTCGGGTGCAGCGGGGCGGCGCCGGAGGTCAGCCGCCGCACGGTGGCGAGTCCCTCGCCCAGCTCGTCCGCGGAAAGATCGGCGAAGTCGGCGTACATCGCCGGCACCCCGGCGATCACGGTGACCCGGTGGCGCGCGCAGTCGGCCAGCGCCTGGCGCGCGTCGAAGCGCTGGGCCAGCACCACCGTCGCGCCGGTCGCGGTGGCCTGCAGCAGGCCGGGGCCGAGGCCGTAGACGTGGAACAGCGGGATGGCCAGCAGCACCCGGTCGGCATGCTCCAGCACCCCGGGGCCGACCGCGGCGAGCTGCGCCAGGTTCGCCAGCAGCGCCCGGTGCGAGAGCATCACGCCGCGCGGCGGGCCGGTGGTGCCGGAGGTGTAGGACAGCACCGCGAGGTCCTCGCCGCCGCCGGCTTCTTCGAACGGCTCGGCCGACGGCCGGCCCTCGGCGACCTCGGCCGGCGCCAGCACGGTGACCCCGTCCGGCCCGTCCTCCGGACTGACAGAGACGAGCAGTTTCGCGCCACTGTGCTCGAGCAGGGTGTGCAGCTCGACCGGCGGTCCCTGCGGCGACACCGGGACCGCGATCCCGCCCGCCCGCGCCGCCGCGAACAGCGCGATGACGAACTCGGCCGAGGTCGGCAGCCGGATGGCCAGCCGGTCGCCGGGGACCAGCCCGGCGCCGGCGAACCGGTGCGCCTCGGCGTGCACGGCCGCGTCCAGCTTGCCCCAGGTCAGCACGGCCCCGGAGGCGGAATCGATCAGCGCGACGGCATCCGGCCAGCGGCCCGCCGCGGCGGTGAGCAGCCCGGAGATGTTGCCGGTGTCCCCCGCACCGGTCTGGTCGGCACTCGCCTCAGCGGTCAATTCCGGGGC
This sequence comes from Amycolatopsis nigrescens CSC17Ta-90, assembly GCF_000384315.1. Classification (GTDB taxonomy): domain Bacteria; phylum Actinomycetota; class Actinomycetes; order Mycobacteriales; family Pseudonocardiaceae; genus Amycolatopsis; species Amycolatopsis nigrescens. The sequence goes on from NZ_ARVW01000001.1 coordinate 2,978,141, forward strand.
CTCCCTCGGGGTAGTGGTGAACCTTGTTCAGTTTGTCATCCTCGGGCCCGTCATGGGGTGGTCGCGCGAACGTCGTAGTTCCGCAACCGGCACACCACTACCTACTTTTCGGTAGCAACCCGTATGCTGCACTCCGTCCCCACGTGGCGTTGATCACGAGAGGGCGAGGAAAGGGAGTCGCCGTGACGAACTGGCCAGCCGCTCACAAGGTGGTCGAACCGGTTCGGGCTCGGCAGGGATCGTTCGAAATCTGGGGGCAGTCGGGTTCCAGAGGTTCCAGGGGCTCCGGAGGTGCACTATGAGCCTGCACGTCGCCACCGCTCGCGGTCCGGCCGGCTTGATCGGCAGTCGCGGCATTGGCAGCACGGTCGCACGGCCGAGCCGGCCGAACATCGCCGGCCAGCCGGCCGACGATGCCGCCGCCGAGGCGGCCAAGGCCGAAGCATGGGAACTGGTGCGTGCCGCGCAGGACGGCGAAACCGCCGCCTTCGGCCTGCTCTACGACCGCTACGTGGATGTCGTGTTCCGCTATGTCCTGTTCCGCCTCGGCGACCGGGACCTGGCCGAAGACGTCACCAGCGAAACCTTCCTGCGCGCCCTGCGCCGGATCACCTCGGTCAGCTACCAGGGCCGGGACGTCGGCGCCTGGTTCATCACCATCGCCAGGAACCTGGTGCTCGACCACGTGAAGTCCAGCCGGTTCCGGCTGGAGATCGTCACCGACGAGGTCACCGAGTCCGGTTCCGCGCCGTTCTCCGGCACCGGGCCGCAGTCCGAAGCCGGCCCCGAACAACAGGTGCTCAGCCGGGCGACCAGGGCCGAGCTGCTGCGCTGCGTCGGCGAACTCGGCGAGGACCAGCGCGAGTGCATCGTGCTCCGGTTCATGCAGGGCCTGTCCGTGGCGGAGACCGCGGCGATCATGAAACGCAACGAAGGCGCGATCAAGGCGCTGCAGCACCGGGCGGTGCGCCGGTTGGCGCAGCTGCTGCCGACCGGGCTGCGCTGACCGGCGCAACCCGGCCGTCCGGGTCGACACCTTTTGCTGAGAGATCGCGAAAGCCGTAACTCCGGTGACGCGCCGATCGTTGCTCATGCCGTGAACCTGCCCGGGTGGTCCCCGCGCGAGCGAGCCGAGCGTGACCGGTTCGCCCGGGCGGTCGAGCGCGGTCTCGTCGACCCGGCGACCGGCTCCGAGCCCGAAGACGCCGAGCTGAACCGCCAGCTCGCAGTGGTCGGCGCCCTGCGCGCGACCGGGGCGTCGCTGTCGCCGGACGAGGCCGCCCGCCACCGCATCCACCTCGGCGTGACCGAACGACTCGAAGCGGAGACCGAGCCCGGCCCTGCCGGTCGCGGCCGTCCCAGGCTGGCCGGACTGGTGGCGGCCGCGGTCACCCTGCTGGTCGCGCTCGGCGGGCTGGGCATGCTGCTCTCCGGGAGCGCGCTGCCCGGCGACACCCTCTACGACGTCAAGCGCGCCGGGGAGACGGCCGCGCTCGGGCTGACCTTCGGCGACCAGGCCAAGGCGTTCAAGCAGCTGGAGTTCGCCACCGGCAGGCTGGACGAGCTCGGCGAGCTGCGCGAGACCGGCGCCGGGGACGACGCATACCGGATCGCGCTGGACGACTTCGACCGCGACGCCAGTGCCGGCGTGCGCAGGCTGAACGAGCTGATGGTGGATACCGGCGGCCAGCAGCTCGGCGAGCTGCGCGTCTGGGTGCTGGCGCAGACCGGCAAACTCGCCGTGGTGCGGCCGGAGATCCCGCCTTCCGCGCTGGCCCGCTACCGGACGTCCTACGCGCTGCTGGGCCGGATCGACGACCGCCTCACCGCGCTGGCCGGGCGGCTCGGCTGCTACCGGATCACCTCCGGCGAGTCCGACGACCTCGGCGCGCTGCCCGCGGGTGGGCCCTGCGAGCCACAGCCGGGCGCGGGCCAGCCGCTGGACCGCGGTCAGCCGCCACCGGCCACGGAAAGCTCGCCGGACCCGGACCTGCGCAACGTCTCGGTGCACCCGACCTCGTCCATGCCGCTCACCTCGCCCGAGACGACCACACCGGCCACGACCGCCCCGGGGACCCCGACCACAACGACGCCGAGCAGCGCCCAGCCGGTCGCCGTGGCGCCGCCGATCGTCAGCCCGACCGGACCGCGGCTGCCCGATTCGCCCCCTTCGCCCCGCCCGCTGTTATCCATCCCACCGCTGGTCCCCGGGCTCCCCGGGATCGGTGTCGGCTAGGGCTCGCTACCCTGTGCTTCAGACGTCCGGTTCGCCGGATGAGATGGGAGAACCTGGAGGCGGTGTGCGTGTCACCGTGGCGTGGCAGGGATAAGGGACAGGAACTCGAACGGCTCGCCGCCCTGGCCGGTGAGGCGTCGGCGGACGCTGCCGTCGCGATGGAGTCCGCCAACCTCCCGGTGCCCATCATCGAGCCCGCCTCACCGCCGCCGCCACCGGATCTGACCGCGGCCGCGTTCTTCGACGTGGACAACACCATGATGATGGGCGCGTCGATCTTCCACTTCGCCCGTGGACTGGCTTCGCGCAAGTACTTCGCCACCTCGGACCTGGCCGGGTTCGCCTGGAAGCAGGTGAAGTTCCGGGTCGGCGGCCGGGAGGACAAGGACACCGTCAGCTCGGCCCGCGAGCAGGCACTGTCCTTTGTGGCCGGCAAGACGGTGAAGGAGATCATCGAGGTCGGCGAGGAGATCTACGACGAGCTGATGGCGGACAAGATCTGGTCCGGCACCAGGGCGCTCGCGCAGATGCACCTGGACGCCGGGCAGCGGGTCTGGCTGGTCACCGCGACCCCGGTGGAGCTCGCCGGGATCATCTCCCGGCGGCTCGGGCTGACCGGCGCGCTCGGCACGGTTGGCGAGAGCGTGGACGGGGTGTACACCGGAAAGCTGGTCGGCGACCTGCTGCACGGCAGGGCGAAGGCGCACGCCGTGCGCGCGCTGGCCTCCCGCGAAGGGCTGGACCTGCGCCGCTGCACCGCGTACTCGGACTCGCAGAACGACGTGCCGATGCTGTCCGCGGTGGGTACCGCGGTGGCGATCAACCCGGACGCCGGGCTGCGCGAGGTCGCGCGGGCCAGGGGCTGGGAGATCCGTGACTTCCGCACCGGCCGCAAGGCAGCCAAGATCGGCGTCCCCTCGGTGCTCGGCGCCGGCGCGCTCGCCGGTGCCGTCGCCGCCGGCCTCGCCTACCGCCGCCGCTGACCGTTTCGCCCGCCCGAGCCCAACGTGACGTTCGGCTCGTTCTATTGGCCAAACGTCACGTCGGGCCGGTCCGCCGGTTGGTGAATAACCGCCGCATGTGCGCGGTGCTCAGTCGCGGAAGACGCCGCGGCGCTGGGACAGGCGGTGGTAGAGGGTCTGCTGGATGGACTCGCGGACCTGGTCGGTCAGGTTGAACACCAGCATCGGGTCGTCCGCGTCCGCCCCGGCTTCCTCGGGCTGGATCGGCGTGCCGAACTCGATGTGCCACTTGGTCGGCAGCGGCACCGCACCGAGCGGGCCGAGCAGCGGGAACAGCGGCGTGATCGGGAAGTACGGCAGGCCGAGCAGCCTGGCCAGCGGCTTGAAATCGCCGATCTTCGGGTAGATCTCCTCGGCGCCGACGATCGAGCAGGGAATGATCGGCACCCCGGCGCGCAGCGCGGCCGCGACGAAGCCGCCCCGGCCGAAACGCTGCAGCTTGTACCTGGCGGCGAACGGCTTGCCGATGCCCTTGAACCCCTCCGGCCACACCCCGACCAGCTCACCGGCGCGCAGCAGCCGCTCGGCGTCCGCGTTGCAGGCCAGCGTCTGCCCCGACTTGCGGGCCAGCGCGCCGACGAACGGAAGCTGGAAGACCAGGTCCGCGCCGAGGCCGCGCAGGTAGCGGTGCTCGGGGTGTTCGTCGTGCACCGCCACCGCGGTCATCAGCGCGTCCAGCGGCAAGGTGCCGGAGTGGTTGCTGACGATCAGCGCGCCGCCTTCGACGGGCAGGTTGTGCACGCCATGCGTCTCCACCCGGAACCACTTCCGGTACACCGCGCGAAGCGGGGGCAGCAGCAGGGTCTCGGTCAGCTCCGGGTCGAAGCCGAACTCGTCCACCGCGTAGTCGCCGGTCAGCCGGTGCCGCAGCACGGTCAGCGCGTGCACCAGCGCCTCGGGCAGCGAGTCGGGTACCTGGTCCGGGTCGGGCGCGGCGGCGGGCACGGGGAAGCTGACCACCGGCGCGTCCTGGCGTCGCGCGGCCTCCTCCACCTCGACCGGCCGCTCCGGCCGGCCGACCTGTTCGGCGCCCGGCTTCTCCCGGCCGGGGCCGTGCAGTGGGATGACCCGTGCTTCGACGGTGGTCGCCACCTTTTTCGCCTCGCTTCCCTTCCCGGTGTCCCGCATCGCGTTCATCTCGTACTCGCCTGGCCGGTCGCCGCGGCGATCAGCACCTTGCCGGCGAGGCCGGCGAGCCGGTCGCCGTCCAGCACCGGGCGCAGCCCGCGGCCCTGGACGTAATCGTCGAAAGCCTCTTTGGTGGTCCACCTCGGCGTGTAGCCGAAGACCTCCTTCAGCCGCGTCGTGTCCACCACCCGGCCGAAGTTGAGCAGCCGGACCTGGTCCGCGGAGAAGTCCACCACCTTGGCGCCGCGCAGCACCTTCGCCACCGAAGGCACCACCCCGCGCGGCACCGGCAGCTCGACCCGGCCGGCCCGCCGGATGGCCTGCGCCAGCGCGATCACCCCGTCACCGCCGACGTTGAACACCCCCGGCTTGTCGTGCAGCGTCGCCTGTTCCAGCACCTCGAGCGCGTCGGAGGAGTGCAGCAGCTGGATCCGCGCGTCGTAGCCGAGCACGGTCGGCACCACCGGCAGCGCGAAGTACCTGGACAGCACGGTGTCCACCTCGGGCCCGATGGTGTTGACGAACCTGGCCATGGTGACCGTGATGTCGGGGCGGCGCCGGGTCAGCCCGCGCACGTACCCCTCCATCTCCACCGCGTCCTTCGCGTAGCCGCTGGACGAGGCGGGAATGAGCTCGGAGTCCTCGGTGAACACCGCAGGTGAGCGCGCACCGGCGCCGTAGACCGCAGCGGTGGACTTGACCACCAGCTTCTGCACCTTGGGCGAGCGCTGGCAGGCGGCCAGCAGCCGCATGGTGCCGATGACGTTGACCTCTTTGATCGCCATCCGCCTGCCGGGCCCCGCCGGGTGCGCGGTGGTGGAGGCGTGCACCACGGTGTCCACATCGGCCGTGCTGATCACCTTGGCGATAAGCGGGTTCCGGATGTCGGCGCGGACGAACTCCGCGTGCCCCATCCGTTGCAGCACCTGCTTGGCCGGCGGGGTGGTGTCCACCCCGATCACCCGTTCGAACTCCGGGTTATTGCCCAGCCTGGCCAGCAGCCTGCCCCCGAGTTCACCGCCGACTCCGGTGACGAGCACGATGTTGGACGGCATTCGACCCCCTGTGCGGGTGTGTCGGGTGCCCGGCAACGCGACCGGGCGCTGCGTGCACGAACTTGTACTTGAGGTGGTCGACTGAACGCACCCGGAATGCTACTCCGCCCGACGCCGGTCTCGCGCTGCCCGGCATGACGTCTTACCTGCTATTAACGCAGGTCACCTGCTGTATGCGTGCAGGTCACTCGAATGGCGGCGGCCCGTCCAGTAGCTGGACGGGCCGCGGCGAACGCTGGACTTACTTGCCCTGCTTCCTGCGCTGCATACGAGTACGACGAAGCAACTTGCGATGCTTCTTCTTGGACATGCGCTTGCGGCGCTTCTTGATCACAGAGCCCACGGGTGCTCCTTCTCGTCGTCGGTCACGCTGCCCGGCGCAGCGTCCAACGGGTGGAGCGCACAGGCACGAGCGGTACTCCAGGTTACCCGCGAGGTCCTGGAGTACCCGCAGTGGGGGCCGCGGGGCTGCCCGTTTTCCCTGGCGGCACCGCGCCTGTGCTCAGCCCACGTCGAAATAGGCGCCCTCGAGATAGCTGTGCACTGCCTTTTCCGGTACCCGGAACGACTTGCCGACCCGGACGGCCGGCAGCTCTCCCGAATGCACCAGACGGTAGACGGTCATCTTGGAGACCCGCATCAGCGTGGCCACCTCGGCGACCGTCAAGAACTGGACCTGCCCTACCGCGGGCACGTCCTCCTTCTTGTTCGGCGACATAGTTCACCGCGTCCTTCGACACGTGTCGCGCCACGAGGCTTCCCCACCTGTGGTACCGACACGCACGTGCTCTACGCGAGAGTACTGGTGCGGATGGGGCTAATGCGACGGCTGGCCCCAAGATTGGCCCTTACCAGCGACAACGCAACCGCGACGAGACCTGCCCGATGCGGTCGGCACCGGATATCCAGGCCGGATATTCAGTCGTGGGCCTTGCCCAGCTCCACCGAACGGTCGCGGGCGGCCTCGATCGCGCCGAGCATCGCGGCCCGCACGCCGTGGTTCTCCAGCTCGCGGATGGCGTTGATGGTGGTGCCGGCCGGGGAGGTGACGGCCTCCCGCAGGGTCACCGGGTGCTCGCCGGTCTCGGCCAGCATCTTGCTCGCCCCGACCGCCGACTGGATGATCAGCTGCGACGCGACCGCGCGCGGCAGGCCGAGCAGGATCCCGGCGTCGATCATGGCTTCGACCAGGAAGAAGAAGTACGCCGGGCCGGAACCCGACAGCGCGGTGACCGCGTCCTGCTGCGCCTCCGGCACCTCGACCACCTTGCCGACGCAGGTGAGCAGCTCCTCCACCAGCGCCATGTGCTCGGCGGTCGCGTACCGGCCCGCCGAGATGGCGCTCATCGCCGCGCCGACCACCATCGGCGTGTTCGGCATCACCCGCACCACCGGCACGCCGTCGGCCAGCCGCCGCTCGTAGAGCGCGGTGGGCAGGCCCGCGCACAGCGACACCACCAGCGACTGCGGCCCGAGCAGCGGGGCCAGCTCCGCCAGCACCGGGTCGATGTCCTGCGGCTTGACCGCGACGACCAGCACGTCGGCGCGGCGGGCGGCCTCGGCCACCTCGGCCGAACGCACGCCGTAGCGCTGGGTCAGCTCCTCGGCCCGCTCCGGATGACGCTCGGTGAACAGCAGGTCGTCCGCGCGCCGTCCGCCGTGCAACAGCCCGGACAGCAGCGCTTCCCCGATCTTCCCGGCCCCGAGTACCGCGATCACGCTCATCCGCTCAGCGTGCCAAACCGGCCGGCGGCTCAGGGCGCCGGGGCGAGCGCGAGCTGCCTGGCCTGGCAGACCAGCCGCCCTGCCGAGTCCACCACCACGGCGTCGGAGTCGAACCAGGACTCCTGCACCGACCGGCTGTCCACCTGCACCCGCATCCAGCCCGGCGCGGGCCTGGTGCGCAGCAGCGCGGTCAGCTGGACGGTCGGCGCCCAGCCCAGCCTGCCGAGGTTGAACACCACCGGCGGGTTGACGTCCGCGGCGAGCAGCGCGAAGAACGGGTCCGGGCTGCCGTGCCGCGGCCGCACCCACAGCCGGATCCGCGGCGGCTCCCCGGTCCGGCCGGACAGATAGCCCACGGTCGACTGGTCGAGCCGGACGTCGCAGCCCTTCGCCAGGTTGAAGGCGCCTTCCCCGGTGTCGCCGCTGACCGTCACCGCGTTCGCCGGCGGCTCGGCCGACATCGGCGGCAGCTCGGACCAGTCGGGACGGCGGGTCGGCAGCCTGCCGGTGGTCACCCGCGCCTCCACGCAGCTGCGGCCGCGCTGCTCCAGCACGACCGCGACCACGGTGGCGCGCCTGCCCACCTTGCGCACGTCGGTGCGCAGCAGCACCGGGCCGACCGCGGGCGGGCGGAGGAACTCGGCGCTGACGGCCAGCGGGTCGGCCGATGGCTCGCCGCGTTCGCCGAGCATCACCAGCGCCGACTTGGCCAGCAGCGCGAGCAGGAACCCACCGTGCGGGTGGCCGCCGATGGACCACTCCGGCCGCAGGTCCGCGGTCAGGGTGCCGTCGCCGAGCGACCGCACCGCACAGGCCGCGCCGAAGGACGCGGGATCATCCAAGGTACTCACGAACGGCTGGCCAGCGCGCGCAGGAAAAAGGCGGTGTTGGCTGGCCGTTCGGCGAGCCGGCGCAGCAGGTAGCCGTACCACTGCTCGCCGTAGGGCACATACACGCGCACGGTCTCGCCCTCCCCGGCAAGTCGGCGCTGCTCCTCCGGCCGGACACCGTGCAGCAGCTGGTACTCATACGTTCCCGCCGCCCGGCCGTACCAGCGGATCCGCTCGCCAAGCACCGCGATCAGCCGCGGGTCGTGGGTGGCGAACATCGGGTAGCCCTCGCCGGCGAGCAGCCGGTTGGCGCAGCGGACGTAGGCGAGGTCCACGTCGTGCCGGTCCTCGAAGGCGATCCCGGCCGGTGCGGCATACGCGCCCTTGCAGAGCCGGACCCGTGAGCCGGCACCGGTCAGCCCGGCCAGGTCGTGCTCGGTGCGGCGCAGCGCGGACTGCAGCACCGCGCCCACCGACGGCCAGGTGTGCCGCAGCTCGGCCAGCACCCGCAGGGTGGCCTCGGTGGCGTGGTGGTCCTCCATGTCCAGGGTGACCGTGGTGCCGCACTGCTCGGCCGCGGCGCAGATCCGCCACGCGTTGTCCACCGCCAGCTTCTCGTCCAGCGCCAGTCCGGTGGCGGACAGCTTCACGCTGACCTCGGCCCGGCCGGAGAGCCCCTGCGCGTGCAGCTGGTCGAGCAGCCGCAGGTATGCCTGCACGGTCCGTTCGGCCTGCGCCTTCTCCAGGACGTCCTCGCCGAGGTAGTCCAGGGTGGCGTGCAACCCGTCGGCCGCGAGTCTGCGGACCGCCTCCACGGCGTCCGAACAAGACTCACCGGCCACGAAACGCTCGGTAAGGCCCTTGCTCCCCGGGGTGGCCAGCACGGCACGACGGATCACGTCGCTACCGGCGGCGGCCAGGATCAACGAGCGCAGCGGGTTCACGGCGGAAACTTTACGGGTTCACAAATCGGAAAAGCAGCCGCCTGGCCGGTCACTGCCGGTCAGACTGCCGGTCGGCGAAATAGGCAGGACAGCCGGCGGCCCTGATCACTGACCAAGGTGGAACCTGGCGAACAGCAGCGCCTCGGCCAGGTCCTTGGCGCGGCGGACCGGTTGCGGGGAATGCCGGGTGCTCACCTCGAGCACGATCTGGCCGCCGAAACCGTTCGCGGACAGGGATTCCAGCAGTTCGGCGCACGGCTGGTCGCCACGCCCCGGCACCAGGTGCTCGTCCTTCGGAATTCCGCTGCCGTCGGCGAGATGCACGTGCGTCAGCCCGTCCCCCATTCGCGCGGCCAGCGCGAGCGCGTCCATCCGCGCCGCCGAAGTGTGCGACAGGTCCAGTGTGTAATGCCGGTAGCCGACGTCGGTGGGATCGATCGACGGCCGGAACGCGGACACCCTCGAGTTCCGGCCGCCGCCGGGCGGGCGCACCTTGAACATGTTCTCCACCGCGATTTCGATCCCGCTGCGCTGTTCCAGTTCGGCCACCAGATCGGCGAAACCGTCGCCGTACCGGCGCTGCCAGCGAAACGGCGGGTGCACCACCACGGTGCGCGCGCCGAGTTCCAGCGCAGCCTCCACGCTGCGCCGCAGCCGTACCACCGGATCGGGTGACCACACGCGCTGGGTGATCAGCAGCGACGGGGAATGCACCGAAAGCACCGGCATCCCGGTGCGCCGCGAACAACGGCGCAGCGCCGCCACGTCCTGGCTCACCGGATCGGTCCAGACCATTACCTCGACCCCGTCGTAGCCGAGGTCCGCGGCCAGCTCGAAACCGGTGTTCGCCCGCAACGGCCACACCGAGGCCGTGGACAGTCCGATCGGTACCGATCCGGTCACCCGCGCCGGTCCTATCTGGACAACAACAGCAGGGCGGCCGGCGAAACGGTGACCACCAGGCCGACCAGCACGGCGAGCACGGTGGTCTGCAGATCGTCCGCGCGGCGGATCTTCCGCACGATCCAGACCAGACCGACGATCACCACCAGCGCGCCGATCAGCGCGGCCGCCGGGATCCGGCCCCACAGCCAGTTGAAGCCGAGCCACACCGCGGCACCGCCGACCACGCCCGCGGCCAGCTGTGCGGCCATCGCCGCCCACTGCTTGCCGGGCGACGGTTCGTCCAGTTCGTCCGGATGAACCTCGTCGGCCGCCGCGTCGACATCGGACGCCGGGTCCCGGTCGAAATCGTCGAGCGGTTCGTCCTCGTAATCGCTGTATTCGCTGTATTCGCCGTATTCGTCCTTGACCAGATCCTCGTCGGACAGTTCGTCCCGCAGGTCCGCGGCGAGGTTCTCGTGATAGCCGGTCGGCGGCAGGTCGTCGTCGTCGATCTCGCCCGGATACCCGGGCCCGGCCGGGGGGTAGGGCTGGTTGCCCGGCGGCACGGCGTAACCGCTGCGTGCCTGCGGCGGCTCGTCGTCAAGGTCGTCCAGGTCGTCACCGCCGACCGCCGGCATCACGCCGACCTGGGTGTCCTCGCTCTGCGCCTGGCGACGGCGCTGCCGCCAGCCGGCCAGGCCGGCGGGTGGCTCGTCCAGCTCCGGGGCGTCCTGGTCGTCGCCGACCGCGGCGAACTGCTCGGTGTGCGGCTCTTCCTGCGGTGGCTTGCGCGGCGGCCGCGGCCTGCGCGGACGGCGCGGCGGCGCGGGGAAATGCCCGCTGCCCATCGGCGGCGGGCCTGCCTCCGGCGCCTCCGGCTCGGCGGCGTTCAGCCCGTCCAGCCGCGCGGCCAAACCGCCCGGCGGAGGTGGCGGAGGCGGTGGGGCAGCCTGGGGCGGCGGAACCGCGCGCGGCGGCCTGGCCGGCGCGATACCGGCGCGGGTGTCCTCGGCGTCCGGTGACGCCGGTGGTGGCTGGCGCGGTCCCCTCGGCCGCGGCGGACCCGGACGGCCGGGGTCGTCCTGCGGCTCCGGCATGGGGAACGCGCCCGACTCCTGCGGCGGCTCGGGGCGGCGGAAATGCCCGGAGTCGTGCACCGGCGGTGGCGGGCCGGCCGGCGGACGGCGCATCGCGGCCGAATCCTGCGGGCGCTGCAGCGCACCCGAGTCCTGAGGCGGACGCGGCATCGCGCCCGAGTCCTGAGGCGGACGCGGCATCGCGCCGGAATCCTGAGGCGGACGCGGCATCGCGCCAGAGTCCTGCGGGCGGGGTCGACGCAGCGGCCCGGAGTCGTTCGGCTGTGCCCTCGGCCGCGGCGGTTCCTGCGGCTGGGGCGGCTGGGCGTTCGGCGGTTGCGGGGGCGCGTCCGGGCGGCGGAAGTGCCCGGAGTCCTGGGGCTGGCCGCCCGGCAGCCGCCGGGCGCCGGCGGGCCGGTTGGCCGGTGGCGGGGTCCCGCCGTCGCCGGTGACCCTGTCGATGATCGCCTGCGGTGCGGTGTCGCCGATGCCCCGCTCCCGGCTCGGCGGATCGGTCGCGTTCGGCTCGTCGTCCTCGGCAGCACGGCGGTGCCGGCGGCGTCCACCGTCGACCGAGGCGCCGTGTTGGGCGAGTAGCTCGGCCACGGTCTTCTGTGGCTGCTCGCCTCCGCTGTCTCGCGTCATGCTGATCTGTCCAAAAAACGCATAGAAGACTCACCTGTGGCAGCACGTGTCGGCACGCAGCACTGGTTCACCACCGACTCCCGCATGTCTGTCACCCCTTCACCGTGCCCGTTGCCCGTCGTACGCGTCCAGCGCGCTGCTGTCACCGGTGGCCGGGCCGCGCCGAACCGCAGGTTTTCCCGGTGCAGTCTGGTCGGTCCCGTTCGCCCGGTCCAGTCGTCGCAAAATCACACCCTCTCGCAGCGCCCACGGGCAAATCTCGAGCTCTTCGAGTGACAACGCTCGCATCGTGGCCTGTGCCACCAGCGCCCCGCCGACCAGCTGGTGCGACCGGCTCGAACTCACTCCTTCGAGTTCGGCCAGGTCCGGGGCGGTCATCCGGGAGACGAACGCGATCAGCTGGCGAAGTGCGGTGTCGGTGAGGGTACGGCGTACCCGCTGGCCCGCCGCGGAGGGCGCGGCCCCGGTCAGTCTGGCCAGCGAACGAAAGGTTTTCGAAGTGGCGACCACCCGGTCGGGCTTGCCGACCTTCGCCACCTTCTTGGCCAGCCCGGACAGCTGGTCCTCCAGCCAGGCCGAGGTGGCGACCAGCTCGGACCTGGTCGGCGGGTCGTGCTCGAACCGGGTCCTGGTGATCCGGCCCGCGCCGAGCGGCAGGGACTCGGCCAGTGCCGGCTCCTCGTCCATGCCCATCGCGACCTCCAGCGAGCCGCCGCCGATGTCCAGCACCAGCAGTTGCCCGGCGGACCAGCCGTACCAGCGCCGGACCGCGAGGAAGGTCAGCCTCGCCTCGTCGGCGCCGGAGAGCACGCGCAGCTCGACCCCGGTCTCTTCGTGCACCTTGCGCAGCACCTTGCCGGCGTTCTGCGCCTCGCGGACGGCCGAGGTGGCGAAGGCCATCACGTCCTCGCAGCCGAGCCGGGCGGCCGCCGCCTTCGCCGACTCCACCGCGCGGACCAGGTCCTCGGCGCCGGCCTTGCTCAGCTCACCGTGCCTGGTGATCTGCTCGGCGAGCCGCAGCACGGTCTTCTCCGAATGCATCGGCGTCGGGTGCGCACCGCGATGCGCCTCCACCACGAGCAGGTGGACGGTGTTCGAGCCGACGTCGAGTACCCCTAGGCGCACAAGGGGCCAGCGTACCCTCCGGCTGGAATGGCCCGGCTACGTTTCGAACTTGTAGCCGAGGCCGCGGACGGTGACCAGGTGCCGCGGTGAGCCGGGATCCGGTTCGATCTTCGAGCGCAGCCGCTTGACGTGCACGTCCAGCGTCTTGGTGTCGCCGACGTAGTCCGCGCCCCAGACCCGGTCGATCAGCTGGCCGCGGGTGAGCACCCGGCCGACGTTGCGCAGCAGGTACTCGAGCAGGTCGAACTCCTTGAGCGGCAGGGAGACGTCGCCACCGTCCACGGTGACCACATGCCGCTCGACGTCCATTCGCACCGGTCCGGCGGCCAGCACCAGCGGCGCCAGCTCGCCGTCGGCGCCCGGCTCACCGCCGCGGCGCAGCACCGCGCGCACCCGCGCGATCAGCTCCCGCGCCGAGTACGGCTTGGTCACGTAGTCGTCGGCGCCGAGCTCCAGGCCGACCACCTTGTCGATCTCGCTGTCCCTGGCGGTGACCATGATCACCGGGACCGCGGAGCGCTGGCGCAGCTGCTTGCACACGTCCGTGCCGCTCATCCCCGGCAGCATCAGGTCCAGCAGGACGATGTCCGCGCCGTTGCGGTCGAACTCCTCCAGGGCCTGCTGCCCGGTCGCGGCGACGGCGGCGGTGAAGCCCTCCTTGCGCAGCAGGAAGGCCAGCGGGTCGGCGAACGACTCCTCGTCCTCCACGATGAGCACCCTGGTCACAATTTTCCTCCATGATCGGGGCTGTCCTGCCCGGTCGCCACGAGTCGGGGTATCCGCTCGGGGGTCTTCTCCTGCTTCACGTCCGGTTTCGACGCGGGCGGGGCCTGCTTCTTGACGGCACCGTTCTCGGGGTCGGCCTCCGGGCCGAGGTGCGCGGGGATGCGCAGGGTGAACGTGGAGCCGGTGCCAGGACTGCTCCACAACCGCACTTCGCCGCCGTGGTTGGCGGCCACGTGCTTGACGATGGCGAGGCCGAGCCCGGTGCCGCCGGTGGCCCGCGAACGGGCCTTGTCCACCCGGTAGAACCGCTCGAACACGCGCTGCTGCTCCTCCTCCGCGATGCCGATCCCGCGGTCGGTCACCGCGATCTCCACATGCGCGTCCACCAGCCGCCTGCTGATCGAGACCGGGCTGCCCGGCGGCGAGTAGGCGACCGCGTTCTCCAGCAGGTTGGACAGCGCGGTGACCAGCAGCGTGCGGTCGCCCTCCACCAGCAGCGAGCTGGCCGAATCGGTGGTCACGTTGATCTCCGCGGACTCGGCGGAGAGCTTGCTGCGGCCGAGCGCCTCCCGCACCACCGCGTCCACCTCGACCACGTTCAGATCGGGCAGCCGCTCGGCGCCCTGCAGCCTGGACAGCGCGATCAGCTCGGTGACCAGCTGGCCGAGCCTGGTCGACTCGCGCAGGATCTTGCCGCCGAACCGGCGGACCTCCTCGGTGTCGTCGGCGGCGTCCAGCACGGCCTCGGTGAGCAGCGCGATCGCGCCGACCGGGGTCTTCAGCTCGTGGCTGACGTTGGCCACGAAGTCGCGGCGGGTGGCCTCCAGCCGCACCACGTCCGAGTGGTCCACGGCCTCCACCACGGCGAACCCGTCGTTGAGCGGGCGGACCTCGCCGAGCACCGCCTCCGGCTGGCGGCCGCGGGCCTCCAGCGGCGACAGGTCGATCTCGACCGGGTCGCCGGACTCCACCACCTGCTCGGCGGCGATCCTGGCGCGCGGGTCCGCCTGGTTGTCCCGGACCAGGCCGAGCGCCTCGGCACGCGGGTTGTGCAGCACCACGTCGCCGAAGCCGTTGAGCACCACCACGCCGTTGTTGGACAGCTGGACCAGCCGCTGCAGCAGCTCGGCCACGGTGGGCCCTTCCGGGGGTCGCTCGGCCCGGCGCCGTCCGGCGCGGGCGAGCAGGAAACCGGCGATCGCACCGGCCACCAAAGCGGCGACGGCCAGTGCGATTGCGGCGAGCACGGTCACGGGGGAATCGTAAGCGCGGAGGTAGCCTGTTGGCCTAGTCCTGGAAGCCCAGTCGTGACGGCTGTGACACCTTCAGGGCACATGTTCGCCCTCGATTCAGGCCTCGTTCACGTACTGGTTGCTCTGCGTCGTGAAATCCCCTGACGAGGCTCATCAGATCGGGTCGAGTCGGGCCAGGTCCTCTTCGGACAGCCGCAGCGCGCCGGCGGCGACGTTCTCTTCCAGATGTCCGAGGTCACCGGTGCCCGGAATGGCCAGCACGTTCGGCCCGCGGTGCAGGGTCCAGGCCAGCAGCACCTGCGCGGCGGTCACCCCGTGCTTCGCCGCGACCTCGGCGACCCGATCGTCCGGCTGCCCGCTGGTCACCGCGAAGAACGGTACAAAAGCGACATCCTGTTCGGCGCAGCTCCGGACGAACTCGTCGTCCTCCCGCCGCGCGTGCAGGCCGTACTGGTTCTGCACGCAGACCACCGGCGCGATCGCGGTCGCCTCGGCCAGGTGCTCCGGGCTCACGTTCGAGATGCCGAGGTGCCGGATCAGGCCCTCCTCGCGCAGCTCGGCGAGCGCACCGAACCGGTCGGCCAGCGAGCCGGTGCCGCGGTCGAGGTTCATCCCGATGCGCAGGTTGACCACGTCGATGTGGTCGCGGCCGAGCTGGCGCAGGTTCTCCTCGACCTGGCCGCGCAGCTGTTCCGGGGTGGCCTGCGGCAGCCACTCCCCGGACGTGTCCCGGTGCGCGCCGACCTTGGTGACGAGCACCAGGTCCTCCGGGTACGGGCGCAGCGCCCGGTTGATCAGTTCGTTGGCCGACTGCCGCGCGGAGAAGTAGAAGGCGGCCGTGTCGATGTGGTTCACGCCCAACTCCACCGCCCGCCGCAGCACGTCGACCGCGTGCTCGCGGTCCATCAGCCGCATCGCGCCGAAGCCCATCCGGTTGACCGTGCGGTCGCCGAGCCGCCAGGTGCCGGCGGCCGACGCGGAGATCGTTTCTGTCGTCATGCCCCCAGGCTGCGCACGGCCGATCCGACACGCCCGGATTTGGCAACTTGCTGCCAGCCGTTGCCGCCGGTCGCGCGCCAGGACGAGACTGGGGGCATGAAGCTGACCGGTGAAGTCGTGCTGGTCCATGGCGAACAGGAGCTGTTCGAGCGGGCGGCGCACCTGATGGCCACCGCGGAGGAGATGACCTGCGCGGCGCACGACCTGTTCACCTGGGCACCGGCCAGGCCGCGGCAGGAGATCGGCAAGGCCGTCGCCAGGCACGGGCACGCGGGCAAGCGGATCCGCAAGCTGTTCCGGCCCGGCGTGCTGTTCGACCCGTCCTCCGCGCAGCACCTTCGGGAGGTTTCCAGGCTCGGCGCGCAGGTCCGGATCACCCCGGCCGAGATCAACGAGACGATCCTGATCGACCGGCGGGTGGCGATACTGGCCGGCGACCTGAAGCACGGGGTGCGCGGCTACAGCGTGATCGACCGGCCCGAGGTCGTGCAGGGAGTCGCGTCGCTGTTCGAGGCGGCCTGGCTGGCGGCCACCGACCTCGCCGTCTACGACGCGCGGCACGCGGAGCTGTGCGTGCTGGCCCCGCGGATCCTGGAGCTGCTGGCGTCCGGCTGCAAGGACGAGACCGCGGCCAGGACCCTCGAGCTCGGCCTGCGCACCTACCGGCGCCGGGTGGCCGAGCTGATGGCCGCCCTCGGCGCCACGTCCCGCTTCCAGGCCGGCGCCCGCGCCCGCGACCTCGGCATCATCTAGCCGCAGCGGCAAATAGCCGACTTCTTGCCCTTTCACGGGAGGGCGAAAAGTCGGCTATTTGCCGGTTCAGCGGCCCTGGTTGGCGACGGCCGCGGCGGCGACCTTGGCGGCTTCCGGGTCGAGGTAGCTGCCGCCGGGGTTGACCGGCTTCAGGTCGGCGTCCAGGTCGTAGCGCAGCGGGATGCCGGTCGGGATGTCCAGTCCGGCGATCTTGTCGTCGGAGATCCCGTCCAGGTGCTTGACCAGCGCGCGCAGCGAGTTGCCGTGCGCGGCGACCAGCACGGTCCGGCCCGCCCGCAGGTCCGGCACGATCTCGGCCTCCCAGTACGGCAGCAGCCTGGCCACCACGTCCTTCAGGCATTCGGTGCGCGGCGCGGTGGGCCCGAGCAGGGCGTAGCGCGGGTCCGCGTCCTGGCTGAACTCGTCGCCGGCCTCAATCGGCGGCGGCGGGGTGTCGTACGAGCGGCGCCACAGCATGAACTGCTCGTCGCCGAACTCCTCGCGCACCTGCTTCTTGTTCTTGCCCTGCAACGCGCCGTAGTGCCGCTCGTTGAGCCGCCAGTCGCGGCGGACGTCGATCCAGTGCCGGTCGGCGGCGTCCAGCGCGAGGTTGGCGGTGGAGATCGCCCGCCGCAGCAGCGAGGTGTGCACCACGTCCGGCAGCAGCTTGGCCTCCGCCAGCAGCTCACCGCCGCGGCGCGCCTCCGCCTCGCCCTGCTCGGAGAGCGGCACGTCGACCCAGCCGGTGAACAGGTTCTCCGCGTTCCAGGTGCTCTGTCCGTGCCGGAGCAGCACCAAGGTCCCAAGTTCGGCCATGCCCGCAAGCCTGCCAGAATGCCCGTCCGCTCCGGCATCGGCCTCCGTGGCGGGCCAGGGTGAACGGCGGCTGAACAGCACTTCTACGCACAGTGTGACAAATGTAATTTAGTGAACAACTCTCGCCCGCAAAGGGCCATTAATTCGACCGTGCAACAACACGTGACGATGCACTCCGTTAACGGTACAGATGAAGTTCACTCGAATGGAGTAGTGAGTAGTCTTGTGATTACAGGGTGCCTTCTGACAAGTTGACTACGTCCCGCTCGGCTGGATTCCACGCACTCCCCAGCCGATCGCGGGCTACGACCGCAGCTCGTCTCCCCCCTGCCGGGCTGCGGCCCCGCCGGCCCCGTTGGCATCCCCCTCGCCACCGGGTCCATCGCGGCGGGAGCGTCAGCGGGGCGGCTCGAGTTCGCGACTCCCCCTCCCTCGAGCCGTCCCGCCCGCCCCGGCTACTCCGGCTACTCCACAGCGGGCAGCGCGGCCTCCTGCGCCCGTACCCGCGTCCGGCGGCGGCGCACCCACCAGACTGCGGCCACCACCGGCGTGCCGAGGATCAGCAGGAACGGCGCCATCGCACCGAGCACGGTGAGCACCCCGCTGCCGAAGTCCAGGAAAGCGCGCCAGCCGTCGCCGAACCCGCCGCCGAACCCGTCGTCCTCCGGTGCACCCCCGGACGCGCCGGCGGTCTGCACGGTCAGCGCCACCTTCGAGGTCGCCACGCTGCCGGCCAGCTTGTCCTGCCTGGCCTGCAGGCTCTCCAGCGCGGCCTCCCGGCTGGTCAGCTCCCGTTCGATGGAGGTGATCTCGCTGACCGTGGCGGCCCGGTCCAGCAGCGCGCGCACCCGCTCCACGCTCTTGCGCTGGGTGCCCAGCCGCGCCTGCACATCCACCACCTGCTCGGTGACGTCCTGCACGTCCTGCTCCCGGCTGGTCACGGTGCCCAGCCGGGACAGCTCGGCCAGCGTGCCGTCCAGCCGGTCGCTGGGCACGGTCAAGTTCAGCGTGGCGGACTCGCCCCTGGTCCGTTCCGAGCCGAGATAGCCGCCGGCAGCCGCGGTGATCTCCCTGGCCCGGTCGGCCACCACCGCCACGTCCGGAGCGGTCAGCCCGAGCCTGGCGTTGCGCGCGAGCTGCCGCCCAGGCGCGTCCAGGTCGCCGAGCGGGACGTCCTGGGTGGACCCCGCGCTCTCGTCCGCCTTTTCCTGTCCCGGGTCGGTTTTCTGCGCACTCGGCGGTTCCGCCGGGGCGATCTCGGCCGAGCCCGCGTTGCCGGTCTCGCCGGCGACGCTCGCGGTGCTGTTGTCTGAGCCTCCCGAGCCCCCTGAGCAACCTGCCAGCAGCACACCGCAGACCAGTGCCAGCCCGGCCACCGTTTTCGCTCTCATCTGACGTCTCCCATCCAGTTGTGCGGAGGAGACGGAGAACGGGGTCAGCCCGGTTGCACGCGCCCGGTCACGAATCCGCCAGCCGGCCAGGCTCGTGCCCGCCTGCTGGTTCGGTCAGGTGCTTGAACGCCTGCAGGTTGGCCAGCGACTCGCCGCGCGAGACCCGCCAGTCCCATTCGCGCTTGATCGAAGTCGCGAAACCGAGTTCCAGCAGGATGTTGAAGTCGCCGTCCGCGGCTTCCAGCACCTGGCCGAGCACCTTGTCCAGCTCGGCTTCGGAGATGCCTTCCAGGCCGAGCTTGCCGACCAGGTAGATGTCCCCCATGGCGTCCACTGTGTAGTGCACGCCGTAGAGCTTCGCGTTGCGGCGCAACAGGAATCGGTAAACGTCCTGATGCGACTCGTCCGGGCGGCGGCAGACGAAGGCTTCCACCGAGAAGGCGTGCTCACCGGCCACCAACCAGCAGTTCGTCTGCAGCTTCTTGGTGCCGGGCAGCGTGACGAAATACCGCCCCGCGCCCTTGCGCTCGTACTTCAGCCCCGCCTTGTCCAAAGTAGACTGAACTACCGAATCGACACTCATCCGCCGGGTTACACCGCCACTTCCGGTTGCAGAGCGAGCCGGAACGAACTCGCGGCTTCAGCATAGGTGTCCAGCAACGCGTCCGTCGTGCGCTGCCACGAGAACCGCCGCGCGTGCGTGGCCGCATTGCCGGCCAGCTCGGCCCGCCGGTGCGGGCGCAGCGCGACCGAGCCCAGCGCGGCGGTCCAGTCCCGCGGCTCGTGCGAGGGCACCAGCAGCCCGGAGACCCCGTGCGCGACGGCCACCGGCAGCCCGCCGACCTCGGCGGCAACCACCGGCGTGCCGCAGGCCTGCGCCTCCAGCGCGACCAAGCCGAAGGACTCGTTGTAACTGGGCACCGCCACCACGTCGGCGGCCCGGAACACGTTCACCAGCGCGGCACCCGGCTGCGGCGGCAGGAACCTGGTCTGCGGCTCGATGCCGAGCGAGACCGCCAGCTCCCGCAGCGCCTGCGGCTGCTCCAGCCCGGTACCGGACGGCCCGCCGACGATCAGCACCACCAGCCGGCTCGCCAGTTCCGGGGAGTCGCGCAGCAGCCCCGCCGCCGCATGCAGCAGCACGTCCGGGGCTTTCAGCGGCTGGATCCGGCCGGCAAAGGCGAGCACCACGGCGTCCTGCGGCAGGCCGAGCGCGGTCCTGGCGGCTACCTGCGAGCCGGGGGTGAAGCGGTCCAGGTCCACCCCCGGGGACACGGTGTGCACCGCACGCGGGTCGGCGTCGTACAGCCCGACCAGCTGCCTCGCCTCCACGGCGGTGTTCGCGATCAGCCGGTCCGCCTCGCTGACCACCTGCTCCTCGCCGATCACCCGCGTCCTCGGTTCCGGGGTGTCCCCCTCGGCGAGCGCGGCGTTCTTCACCTTGGCCAGCGTGTGCGCGGTGTGCACCAGCGGCACCCCCCACCGGTCCCGCGCCAGCCAGCCGACCTGGCCGGAAAGCCAGTAGTGCGAATGGATCAGGTCGTAGTAACCCGGCTCGTGGAACGCCTCGGCCCGCAGCACCCCGGAGGTGAACGCACACAGCTGCGCGGGCAGCTCATCCCGGCCGAGCGGCTCGAACGGCCCGGCCGGCACATGGCGGACCAGCACCCCCGGCGCCAGCTCGGCCACCGGCGGCTGGTCCGAGGAGGTCGCCCTGGTGAACACCTCGACCTGCACCCCGCGCCTTGCCATCTCGACCGCGGTCTGCGAGATGTAGACGTTCATCCCGCCGGCGTCGCCGGTACCCGGCTGCTCCAGGGGTGACGTGTGCACCGAGAGCACCGCGACCCGGCGCGGACGCTGCGATTGGGCACGGCGAGACGCACGTAAGGGCGAAATGGTCACCTTGGTTACTCCTGACTACCGCGACAAGTCCTCGGCGAACTGCCGCAGCACCGAGTTGAACTCGGCGGCCTGCTCGATGAACGGCAGATGGCCCACACCTGAGAGCCAACGCGTTCGGGCACCCGGAATCTTCCCGGCGGCGTACTCGCCGGCGCTGATGTCGACCACCTGGTCCGCCGTGCCGTGCAGCACGAGGGCCGGCACGTCCACCGCGGCGAGCACGTCCGCGCTGGCCAGGTCGCGGCGGAACAGCGCGGACCGCACCGCCGGCGGTACCGACAGGCTGGCGCCGAGCAGCTGCTGGGCCAGCGCGCCCGGCACCGGCTCGGCGGCCATGCCGACGCTGAGCTCGGTCAGCGCGGTCGCCGCCCGCCGCAGGTCATCGGACAGCGCGTCCGGCAGCGCGGCCTTCATCGCCGGGCCGGTCCGCGCGCCGGGACGGTTGCGGCCGAGCTCGGTGATCGCGCCGGCCAGCACGATCCCGGCCAGCCCGGCGGTGCCGTAGGTACGCAGGTAGTCGGTGATCACCAGTCCGCCGTAGGACCAGCCGACCACGATCGCCGGGGTGCCGGCGAACTCCAGCACGGAGAACAGGTCACCGGCCCAAGCGCGGGAGCTGTCGTACCCCTCTGCGGGCACCTCCGAGGTACCGTGCCCGCGCAGGTCCATCGCGGCGAGCAGGTGCGCCCCGGCCAGTCCAGGGTCGGCCAGCTGGTAGGACCAGGCCAGCGAGGACTGCGCCCAGCCGTGCACGAACACGATGGGGGGTGCGGCGGCCGTGGCCGGTCGCTCGGAACCGGCCACCCGCAACCCGATCCGCACACCACCGGAACCGATCACTTCGGTCAGCAACACACACTCCCTACCCACGACCTCGTGAGTGAAAAACGTTGCTGGAGCAACACTTTTCACTCACGACCGTTGACCTGCGGAAACGTCAGATCGCCGACTTGGACTGCCAGGTCTTCCAGTCCAGCAGCCAGTCCAGCACATCCGAGGTGGTCGGCATGCTCGCCTTGGAGCCGGTGATCACCACCGGGTCGCCGATCAGCGCGGAGTCGAAGTACGCCTTGGCGTCCTTCTCGTACAGGTTCACGCAGCCGTGCGAGGTGTTGGCCTTGCCGATGTTGCCGTGGTTCTCCTCGTTCTCGTGGATGAACTCACCGTGGTTGGAGATCCGGCAGGCCCACTTCTTCTTGACGTTGGTGTAGCCGTACTGAGGGTTGGAGAAGTCGCCGACCGGCTCCCTGGTCATCACGATCAGGGTGCCGTTCGGGGTGTTCAGGTTCGGGTCGGCGTCCTTGCCGTTGCTGCACGGGTAGGAGGCGTGCTCCTCGTCGTCGCGG